>JAERTE010000102.1 GCA_016845145.1 Rhodospirillaceae bacterium | reverse complement strand
CATCCCAAGGCCTTGCTTGGATCATTTCTTGTCAATCTGATCGGTCCATCCTTCAGGCCATAACTTGTCTATAGTTGCTTGGTTGACTGGATATAGTATTAGCTTCTCATCCTCCGACATAACTTCTGACGAAGGGAGGGGGGATCCATCATCATTTGTCGAGTGGGTCTCTTGCGCTAGCTGTGAAACAATTTCGCTGGCAAGCTCGGTGGGGTCAAGTAAACTAGTAGAAGTGACTGAGGTGTTCCCTGCCACGATTTTCTCCACCAGCTCATGTTCGCTTCTTTCCAGTTCATACTGCCGTAATGCGGCATCGACCCCATCGCCCAATTGTTGATACTGACAAGGCTTAGAATAAAACCTAAATACGTTGCCCTGGTTTATCGCATCGACCGCGGTTTGTTGATCTGCATTGCCAGTGAGCATAATGCGGATGGTGTTTGGTGCCACCTTTTGCATAAGACGAAGTAACTCTAGGCCGTCTATTCCGGGCATTCTCATATCGACTACAGCCACAGCAATCTCTTCACGGTTACTGAGAAGCCTCAACGCCCCAACTCCGTCGGACGCGACGAGAAGATCGAATCGCTTTCTGAATTGTCGGCTCAAACCCTTCAACAAGGCTGGATCATCGTCGACTAAAAGAACTTTTACGCTCATTTTATCCTTCCTTAGGCTGAACGCTTGACGGCGTTTCCAAGGTCGATGCTTGATAGAGCCATCATGTCCCGGAACGACTTGATCTAGTCCGCATTGAACAGTTTCGAAATGCGGATGTTCATCAGGGCTCAGGCTTGGACGGCGAAATCGGCGGCGACCAAGATCTCGACCTGGGGCACCGTGTTGATACTGTCGAAGGTGGCCAGCGACGTGGTGGTGCCGGATGATCCGTCCAAGTCCTCCGTGTAGTACATGCTCAAGATATTCGCGTTAAGCAAGCAATGTAATCAGTGTCACTGCCTTAAGTTGCGGACATGCCGGAACAGAATACGGAAAATGTTTGGCTGGCCCCAACGCCGGCGTAGGTGAGGGTGTCATCGTCGTAAACAATTAGAATTTTAGCCATGACCAGTGTGTCGATTGCTAGACCGAGAAAGTACTGGGAGATTGGCGCTTCCTTCACCAGTGAAGTAGGTTTATTTAACTACGCCACAATAGTCACGACTTGCTGTGGGTCCGATATCCCCAAATGGTGACAAAAGGTTTCAAAAGGCGATGGAAACATGAATAATTTTGCATCTTTGAACTGTCCGAAAACTGGCCATCGCTCTCACCCCCGCCTTATTCGTTGACAAAGCAGACGCACCTCACGTCACCTGGCAGGTGAAAGCAAAAAGCCCCCTTTGCGGGTCGATTTTGACCATCGACTGAAGTTGGAATTCCACGGTTCCAAGATTACCTCCGACCGCGGTTTCCTCGCCTATCGGGAACTTGATGACGCCCTTGGCCTGGCAGAGATACCCCGGGGCTGATTTCCAAGGCAACCGTACCGGTAAGAACTGACGGCCCGGTAAGATGGGGCAGATTCGTCGGTCGGTGTTTGAGCGTGTTGGTGGTTATGAAGACGTGAATAATGCCGAGCGTCTGGGACGTGATTTCACTTTCGTCTACCACGCCTTCCATGACGGCAAACGGATCGTAACGAACTAGTCGGCCTCAGCTTCTTCGATTTCGGGCAGTGTAAAGGCGGTCGCCGGCCCGAGCGCGTGCTGGTACATCAGCCCGCCGCGCGGCTGGCCCAACTCACCAGCCTCATAGATGAAATCGAAGATCTCGTCGGCGCGCTCCGGCGTCACGGTGACCGCCAGCGTATCGACCTCGTCCCAGGCGCCAATGGAACCGACGGCGCCGGCACCGCGCCCACGGCCAGTCGACACGTTGGCCGATTGAATGCCTTTCTCTTTCGACAGACGCTCAATCAGGCCGACCCCTTTGCCTTGCGGCAGCATGCAAACGATCAGCTTGGTGTTGGTTTCGGTCTTCATCTAATTGCCGTTCGTCTTGGCGTCTAACTTACGGAGCACTTCGTCGGGGATGTAGGTGGCGGCCTTCTCAAGAGGCGTCACGTACATGATTCCCATGCCCGGTGTGTCGAGTTCACCCGCCAAGTACATCTGTTCGAACACGCGTTCTTGCTGTTCGGTCGAGACGACGACGTGGATCACCTCTTTCTCGACATCGACAGCGACGCCCAGAATGCCCAAGCGCTCGCGGATGCCCATGCCCTTGGCGAAATTGACCGTGGCCCCTTGCGAGCCGGCGGCACGCGCCGCCTCGATAATCTTGTCGGCCAAGCCTCGCTGCACCACACAGGTAATCAACGACACATCTGTCAGAACGACGATCTCACGTTTGCTCATGCGGTTTCCAATTCAGCTTCGGAGGTTGCTTTGGCGGCGATGGAGCGGCGCGCCCGGGCCTGCACCCAGACACCGGTCGCCAGTACCGTCAGGATCGGCCCGATGGAGGCCATGGACAGGATGCCGAAGCCCTCAACGGCGTTGACCGCATTGCCGAAGCCTAACCCCATGGCCAACACCAGCGGCACGGTGACCGGACCGGTGGTCACGCCGGCGCTGTCCCAGGCGACGTTGACGAACTCTTCCGAGGCGAGGAAGGTCAGCACCAGGGCCATGGCGTAGCCCGGCAGCAGCAGCCATCCGATGGGGATGTCGTAAATGATCTTCAACACGCCGGTGGCGATACCGAAGCCGACGCCGATGGAGACGGCATAGAGCAGCAAGCGCTTCTTGAACACGCCATTGGTCAGGTTCTCCACCGTGATGCCGAGCGCGTTCAGTGCCGGTTCCGCCAGCGTCGCGCCGAAGCCGAGCGCCCAGGCGAAGAACAGCGCGATGCCAATGCCCACCTCATAGAGATAGAGCGGCGATTCCTCGATGTGCTGGAGTTCGGTAAAGGCGGCCGGGATGATGCCGCCCGATTGCCCGCCGAGCTTCGAGAGGCCGTAGCTGAGACCGATGTTGAAAACCATCATGCCCAATACGCAAAGTACCAGGCCGTAGGCGACGATGCCGGCCTCGTGCACTTTTTCGCGCAGCACCACCTTGAGGATCAGCAGCAGGAACAGCACCAACGGCACAATGGCCCGCACCCCGCCGATGACCTCGGCCATGGGTGTTTTCTCGTACCAGGCGGGCTCGGCGGTGGTTGTCATGGCAGCGGCAGCCGTGATGATTTCGTCAGGCGTGACTGTCGCGGCGATGAAGAACGACAGCCCCATGACGCCCAACACCGGGAACAGCGAGGCCAGCGTGACGATACCGAAGCCGGAAAGCGACGACTTGCCGCTGCCACCCGCCGACGCGATGCCGATGCCGAGGCTGAGCACCAAGGGCACGGTCACGGGGCCAGTGGTGACGGCGCCGCAATCCCAGGCAAGGCCGAGCGTCTTGGCCAGCTCCGGATCGTTCATGGCCCAGACCGTCAGTGCCAGCACCGGCGCCAGGGTCAGGTAGATATAGGGTTTGAGGCTCCAGCCGTTGAGGAACCGAACGGTCCCGAGCACGGCGGCCAGTCCGACACCCATGCCGACGACAAGCACCAGCACGCCGGACCATTGATTGAGTAGCGCCCAGAGATAAGGCGCGCGGTTCACGTCGACGATGGCGCCGACCGCTTGCAAGGCGCCGATGGCGGGCTCCGCGAAGGTAACGCCAATGCCCAGCAGGAAGGTGACGGAGAGCACCACCGGAAGGGTGACCTTCTTGGGCAGCTTGTTGCCGATCTCCTCGCCGAATGGCATCAGGCCGAGCTTCAGACCCTCCATGAACAACATGAGGCCGATGATGACGGCGAACAGCCCAGCGGTGATGAGCGCCGAATCATCGACCATCTGGCGCAGGATCAGCAACTGGAACAGAATCAAATAAAGCGCCAGCGGTACTACCGCGCGAATCTGGTCCATCAGCCGCACGCTGACGTAGGGCGTCAGCAATCGCATGACGTTGGTGGGTGTCAGGTTCAAATCGGCGGGTTTGTAGGGGATCAGTTTGCCGTCGGCGTCGTATTCGGCGTGGGGGGTCAGGTCGCCATAGCTGACCGACAACTGCTCGTGCGACAGCTCACGGGTAAACTCGCCATATCTGATCTGGCGCATATTCATCCCACTCCCTGCGGCATTTTAGCCACAACATGCCGCCGAATGAGGAATGTTAACGGAAATCTTATCGGCGGGTCTCGGTTGCCGCGACAACCCGGACGGATGTTGGAGCGTCCCCGGAGTTCTCTGGCGGCGGGAATGTGTTCTTACGTACCATTGATCCTGGACACCCTCCATCTTGCATTCGTCCAAAGTAATGGATCACATGCTCTCTAGTGCCAGATATCCCCATTTGGGGACCCACGGATCCGGCTAATGCCAACGAAAGGACACTCGGAAACCCGAGCTAGAAATCCTCACTTTCGGAAACACCTCAGTGTGGCCCATAGGCGCCGATGGTAGACATCCCAAGGCCTTGCTTGGATCATTTCTTGTCAATCTGATCGGTCCATCCTTCAGGCCATAACTTGTCTATAGTTGC
>JAERTE010000101.1 GCA_016845145.1 Rhodospirillaceae bacterium | reverse complement strand
CCGTCCGGCTTTTGCGGGCGTATCGCGGCCAGTCTGGCCCTGGACCGCTACCCGCTGCTCGGCAGGGTGATGCGCGGCGACCTGGCCCTGATCGGAACCCGGCGGTTACCGGCAACCGCCGCCAACCGAGCGGTTATCGAGGCGGATGCCGGCTATCGCCCGGGTCTTTTCAGCTATGCCGAGGCGGAACACTGGCCGGTGCCGGAGTACGATCAGGACATTGTCGATCGTTTTCACCTGGCCCATCAAACCCTAATTTACGATTTTGTCATGATGGTCAAGGTGCTTTTGAACAAACTGCACGAGGAGACAGCCCTATGCAAATCGATCAGCAAGTAATGAAAAATATTTTTGTGTTCATGCCCCGTGGGCGCCTGGATGCCGCCTCGGCCCCCCTTTTGCGGGAAAGGCTGGCCGCCGGGGACGGTGGTAACATGGTCCTAGACTTTTCGGCCGTGGACTTCATGGACAGCAGCGGATTGGGGGCTTTGGTGGCCGGTGCGCGCCGGCTGCGTGCGCAACACGGCGACATCAAACTCGCCTGTATAGCCGACACGGTGCGCCGGGTGCTTGAACTGACCCGCGCCGATCGCCTGTTCGACATCTACGACGATCCGGAGGCGGCCATCAGCAGCTTTGCACCGGAGAAATCGGTATGAAAGAACGCGTCACCTTGGAGCTGCCGCCGGACCTCCACTTCCTGCGCCTGGCTGCCATGGCGGGAGCCGAGGCGGCCCGCTACGCCGCTTCAGCTATTGGTATGCAAAGACAGGACGTGTTCACCCACGCCGTTGAGCTGGCCGTGAGCGAGGTCTTTACCAATGCGGTCAAGCACAGGCGCGCGGCAACGCCTGCATGGCATGTCATGATCCATTTCGGCATCAATGCCGGAGACCTGGAGGTCATCGTCAAGGAGCGCAACCTCCACTTTGATTTGGACAGCGTACCGCCGCCGGATGTCGACGCTTTCGCGAAGGGCGGCTACGGCCTTTATCTGGTGAAACAGGTCATGGACACCGTAACGGTCCGCCGGGAAGCGGATGGCAATATCGTCGCTATGACCAAGACCATCGGACCGGAGGATGCAACATGATATCCATCGTTATCGTCAGTTACAATACCCGTGACATTCTGCGCGGCTGTCTTACGGCGCTCTTGACGCACCCACCGGGTCGCGAAATGGAGGTGTTCGTGGTGGACAACCATTCGGCGGACGGATCGGCGCAGATGGTGCGTCGCGAGTTTTCACAGGTGCGCTTGATTGCCAACAGCGAAAACCGCGGTTTTGCCGCCGCCAACAACCAAGCCTTCCGACTGGCCCAGGGACGCTATGTCATCCTGCTGAACCCGGATGCCTTCGTCAAGCCCGGCGCCGTGGAGGCGGCCGTGGCCTTCATGGAACGCACGCCACGGTGCGGGATCAGCGGCGGCCGCCTGGTCGGCCCGAATGGGCAACCGGATCCGTCGGCCCGGCGGTTTCCCACCTGGCCGGCCAAACTGTTCACCCTGAGCGGGATGAGCGGCCGTTACCCATCCTCTCCGGTGTTCAACCGGCACGATTTCGGCGGCTTGGCCCTTGACCGGCCCCGGAAGGTGGACTGGGTCCCCGGAACCTTCGTGGTTCTGCGGGCGCGCATGTTGGCCGAGATCGGCTTTTTCGACGAGCGCTTTTTCATCTATTACGAGGAGACCGATCTGTGCCGCCGCGCGCGGCAAAACGGCTGGGATGTGTATTTTGTCCCGGACGCCGAAGTCATGCATATCGGCGGCGCCTGCAGCCAGACGCGCAAGGACAAGGCTTACGACCCGGCGGGGGCCCAGGTGCTCAGCTTCCGCATGCGCAGCGAATGGCTCTACCACCGTAAAAACGGCGGACTGCTCTCGGTCCTGGCCAATGCCGGCGTGGAACTGAGCTGGCACCATCTGCGCCTTTGGTTCAACCGGCTGCCGGGACGTCCGGCGGCGCAAGCCAAGCGAACGGCATCCGCGAACGTGATCCGGATGATCCGGCAAACCCTGCACGAAACCGCATTCGGCCGCTGTTCTCCGGCCACGCCATGGTGAAAACGATGAGATTTTTTCTTAATATTCGCGCCGATCTTGAAACCTACGACGGCGATTGGAGCGCCCAGGGGTTCTGGGCCATGCTGGTCTATCGTTTCGGCCGCTGGCGCTACACGATTCGGTCGACGGTGATCCGCAAGCCCTTTTCACTGCTGTACAAGATCCTCTTCAAACTGGTGCAGATCGCCTGCGGCATCGAGCTTCCCTGCGAGGTGCCGGTGGGAGGGAATTTGCGCATCGATCATTTCGGCGGCATCATCATCAGCGGCTACGCCCGTTTCGGCGATAACTGCATCGTGCGCAACGGCGTTACCATCGGGTTGAAAAACCTCGACGACAAATGCGCACCGCGCATCGGCAGCCACGTCAACATCGGCGCCGGCGCCAAACTGCTGGGCCCCATCACCATCGGTGACCATGTGGATATCGGAGCCAACGCGGTAGTGATCGCCGATGTGCCGGACAACTCCATTGCCGTAGGCATACCGGCGGTGATCAAACCCAAACGCGGCTCGATGACGGGCGGCCCGCAGGCGATTATGGCCAACGGGTCCACTCCTTCAACCGCTACCCCGGTGACCGGATCATGACCGATTCGAACCCAACAAAGTCTTTGTCGCCGAGCCGTCTGGACTTTCCCGATTTCGCCAAAGGCTTCGCGATCCTGGGCATCGTGCTGTTTCATTTCTTCCGGGGCCATTTTACAGGATGGGCCGATCATGCCGTAACGGCGGGCGGCGCCGGGGTTCACCTGTTTTTGATGCTTTCCGGATTCGGGCTGACCCTTTCCGAGGAGCCCCCGGCGAGTTCGCTGTCGTTCTACAAGCGCCGGGTCTTGAAAATTCTGGTTCCTTACTTCATTGCAATCACGTTGATTTTTTTTGTCAACCAGCTAATGCCGCTCTATCCGAACAGAGGGTGGTATGCCTGGCTGGGGCATCTATTGCTTTTTAAGATGTTCGATGAACGTATCATCAACAGCTTCGGCGGCCATTTCTGGTTTTTATCGACCCTTGTTCAATTGTATCTGGCCTATCCGTTCTTAGCCGTGATGCAAAAACGCCTGCAACCGGTATTCTTCTTTTTGACAGCCCTGGCGATCTCCTTGATTTACGGGGGGCTGCTCGTTATTACCGGCAAGGCGGACCTCAAGGTGTATAATGCCTTTTTTCTCCAGTATCTTTGGGAGTTTTGCACCGGTATGCTCCTTGCCCGCTGGTTTACCGACAAAGGTTGGGCCTTCTGGCGGCAACCTCTGGTAATCCTGGCAACGGGAGCTGTTGTCGGCTTGCTGCTGACGGCCGTGTTGGCTCTACGCGGAGGTCCTGTCGGTAAGATTTTCAACGACATCCCTTCCGCCATGGGGATTACCTGCCTGGCGGCCCTGTCTTTTAAGCTGCTGAACCGTTTTGCCTGGCCGGTCAAACAAGCGGTGCTGTTCATCGGCGGCATTTCCTACGAACTGTACCTGACCCATATGCTGGTTTGGGGAGTGATCCTTGCGGGATGGGTTGAGTACGGCGCAGGTCCCGTCGCGTTTCCCATGCGGCTGTTGGCGCTGGGGGCGGCCTGCGTTGTCGCGTATGGCTATCGATCGCTATTGGCGCCGATTCGCGTATTATGAAAGGAAGTATGATGAATGTTCTGGTGATCGGCGGTGCGGGTTATATCGGCAGTATCACGGCCCGGCTGCTGCATGAAGACGGGTTTAAAGTGGTGGTGGTCGACAACTTGTCGCGGGGCCACCGTAAAGCGGTGCAGCCGGGCATCCGTTTGGTCGAAGCAGACCTGGCCGACACCGCAAGGTTGCGCCACGTGATGGTTTCCGAACGTATCGATGCGGTCATGCACTTTGCGGGCCTGATCGAAGTGGGAGAATCGATGGCGCAACCCCTGAAATACTACCACAACAACGTGGCCCTGAGTATCGGGCTGCTGGAAACCATGCGATCCGCCAATGTGCGGCAGGTGATTTTCTCATCGACGGCCGCCGTTTACGGCCCCCCTGAAAAGACGCCCATTTCAGAATCCCATCCGATCAAACCCGCCAGTCCCTACGGCGCATCCAAAGCCATGGTGGAGCAGGTGCTGGGCGACATGCACCACGCCGGCGACATCGACTATGTGGCCCTGCGCTACTTCAACGCCGCGGGTGCCCATCCGCTGGCTGACACGGGTGAGGACCACCGCCCGGAGTCGCATCTAATTCCGCTGATATTGAAATCCCTGATTCACGGCAACGGGAACCGTGGGGCGCTGAAGGTGTTCGGCAACGATTACGACACGCCCGACGGCACCTGCATCCGCGATTATATCCATGTGCTCGATCTGGCGGCCGCTCATCTGGCGGCCATGACCCATTTGGCCAACGGGGGGCACAGCAGTGTCTACAACCTGGGAAACGGCCGGGGTTTTTCCGTGCTGGAGACCATTTGTGCGGCGGAAGCGGTCACAGGGCTGGAGGTGCCCTTCGTTATTGAGGCCAGACGCCCGGGAGACGTGGCCGTTTTGACGGCCGACGCCGGAAAGATGCGTGCCGAGTTGGGCTGGCGTCCCAGCTATCCGGAGCTTGAT
>JAERTE010000100.1 GCA_016845145.1 Rhodospirillaceae bacterium | reverse complement strand
ACCCATGATACCGAAATCGACCGCGATAACCGTGCCATCGTCTGCAACGAACATGTTGCCCGGGTGCAAATCAGCATGGAAGAAGCCGTCGCGGAATACCTGATTGAAGAAAGCATTGGCAGCATGCTCCAGCACCGAGAGGGGATCGTGTCCGGCGTCGAGAACGGCCTTTCGGTCGTCCAGTGGAATGCCGGAGATCCGCTCCGTGGTCATGATGCGCTTGCCGGTCAGCGACCATTCCACGGTGGGGACATGAAATGTCGCGTCGCCGCTGAAGTTCTCTGCCATCTCGTCAGCGGCGGCAGCTTCAAACCGCAGATCCATCTCCATCTCGACCGTTTCCGCCATGATCTCCACGGATTCAACGGGCTTCAAGCGACGGGCGTCCGGTCGGGTCCTCTCAACCAGGGCAGCCACCCACCTGAACAGGTCCAGATCGCGCCGGAACGCGGCCTCGATATCCGGTCGCAGGACTTTAACCGCCACATCGCGGCCATCCGCTGTTGTGGCGAAGTGCACTTGTGCAATGGAGGCCGCAGCCACCGCTGTATCGTCGAAGTCCTGAAACAGGGCTTCCACCGGGGCATCAAACTCGGCTTCGATTGCGGCACGTGCTTCGGTACCGGAGAACGGCGTCAGGCGATCCTGCAATTGAGACAGGTCTTCGCACATTTCCTCGCCAAATAAATCCGAGCGCGTTGACAGCGCCTGGCCCAGCTTGATGAAACTCGGGCCAGCCTCCTGTAGCGCCCGGGCGAGGCGCTCGCCGGGGCGGCCTTTGCCGCGTCGGATGCTGCCCATCCGGGCCATCCAGCATACGGCTGGAGCAACGCCCAACTCGTCGAGCAGGAACAGGGCGTCGTGACGGGCGAGGATGCGTGCAACACGCAATAATCGCAGGGCGTTTGTTATGTTTCCGGCCATTGGTAAGAGACCTTAAATCCGCCACGCAGAGTGGATGGCTGCGATACCGCCTGACAAATTGTCATAGCTGACCTGGCCAAAGCCCGCGTTGCGGATCATGTCTGCGAAGGTGTCCTGGGGCGGGAAGCGGCGAATACTTTCCGCCAGATATTGGTAGGCTTCGCGGTCGCCAGCAATCTTGGCACCGATTTCCGGCAGCACTTTGAATGAATAGGTGTCATACACCTTTTCCAGCCAGGGCAGGGCGACATGGGAGAACTCCAGGCACATGAACCGCCCGCCGGGCTTCAAGACCCGTCGGGCATCGGCAAGTGCCGCCTCGATATGGGTCACGTTCCGGATACAGAAGGCAATCGTATAGGCATCGAACGTGGCGTCCGGCAGAGGCAGGTTTTCCGCGTCACCGTTCAGCCAGGTGACGCCTTCTAGAATTCCACGGTCGATCGCACGATCCCGCCCGACTGAGAGCATTTCCGCGTTGATATCCACGACAGTCGCATCCTGGCCACCACGATCCAGAAAACCGAAGGCGATATCGCCGGTGCCGCCGCCCACGTCGATCAGGCGCATATCCGGTTGCGGGCGCAGCCAGTCGAGGAAGGCCGCCTTCCAGACACGATGGATGCCGAGGCTCATCAGATCGTTCATCAGGTCATACTTGGGCGCAACGGAATCAAAGACGCCACGGACCAAACCCGCCTTTTCGGCCTCGGCCACGGTCTCGAAACCGAAGTGCGTTTCGCCGTTCTGACCAGCAGATGAAGAATTTTCATTACTCATGGCGCGCACCATAGCCTAAGGGAGCCCGACAAGCTAGATTATCGCCATGCCAGAGTTACCAGAAGTCGAAACCGTGTGCCGTGGACTTGCCCCCGTTTTGGAGGGCCAGCAATTACAACGTGTTATAGCGCGCCGCCCCGATCTGCGCTTTCCCTTGCCGGATGGGTTTGGTCAGCGCCTGACGGGTCGGCATGTTGAAAGCATTACACGGCGGGCGAAGTACATCCTGTTGTGCACCGATGACGGGACGGCCCTGATCTGGCATCTGGGTATGTCCGGACGCGTCCTTATATATAAAGGCACGGACCGGGAGCCGCCCCCGCCGGAACAGGCTCACGATCACATCATCTTTGAAACCGATCGCAATGCGACGGTCCGGTTCAATGATGCCCGCCGGTTCGGCTTCATGGACCTCGTTGACGTTGAGCATCTGGATGATCACCCCATGATAAAGCGTCTGGGACCGGAGCCGCTGGATGACAGTTTTGACGCAGCGGCGCTGGCCGGACGGCTAAAGGGAAAGCGCACGCCGATAAAAGCCGCGTTGCTGGATCAGGGCGTGGTTGCCGGGCTCGGTAATATCTATGTTTCCGAAAGTCTTTTCCGCGCCGGAATCTCACCCCGGCGTTCTGCTCACACAGTACAGGGCAACAGGGCGGCAAAACTAATCCCTGCAATCAAGGACGTGTTAAGTGATGCCATTGCTGCGGGCGGGTCTTCTTTACGCAATCACCGCCAGACCAATGGCGAGCTGGGCTATTTTCAGCATCAGTTCGCGGTTTACGGCAAGGCGGGCGAGCCCTGTCCGACCCCCGGATGTTCTTCCCAGATACAACAGATCGTGCAGTCCGGCCGGTCGACATTTTTCTGCCCCCGATGTCAGCGCTAGAATCTCCGATGTTTGGCGTGCAAACGACGGGGCGCGGCGATATAACGAGCGCCATGATGAGATTGTTTGCTGCTGTATTAATTTTCGTGAGCGTGCTCGGCGCGGGCCTGTGGTCTGCTGCTGCCCGAGCGGACAGCGACGATGTCGGATCAGCCTTTTTCACCGGCATTGAGGACTTTCCCCTGATGCCGGGTCTGTCAGAATTACCCGACGCCACGTTGATCTTTGATTCCCCTTCCGGCCGCTTTCTGGAGGCCTACGCCGTGGGCAAGTTAGCGGATATCGACCTTCAGCAATTCTACGGTGCCAGCCTACCCCAACTGGGCTGGCAAGAAACTGGTGCGTCAACCTATCAACGTGAAGGCGAGGCGCTTGAAATCATTATCGTCGGGCCCGCAGCCGCTGACGGAACCCGGACAATTCGGTTTGCCATATCTCCGCTTGTTGCGGGGCAGTAACAGGAGAAGACACTCGCATGGCCTATGAGACCATACTTACAGAAACCCGCGACGCGGTTGGCCTGATCACCCTGAATAGGCCCGACGCTCTGAATGCCCTGAATGGGCAGATGATCCGGGAACTGGGCCAAGCGCTGATTGCGTTTGATGCTGATGATGCCATTGGTGCGATTGTCATCACCGGTAGTTCCAAGGCATTTGCCGCCGGTGCGGATATCAAGGAGATGAAAGACTTCTCCTATATGGATGCCTATCTGTCAGATTTTATCAGCGAGTGGGAACAGGTCACCCGATGCCGCAAGCCGGTGATTGCGGCTGTTGCTGGGTTTGCTTTGGGCGGTGGTTGCGAAATGGCCATGATGTGCGACTTCATTATCGCTGGCGACAATGCCAAGTTCGGCCAGCCGGAAATTACCCTGGGCATTATTCCCGGTGCGGGCGGTACTCAGCGTCTGACCCGTCTGGTGGGTAAATCGAAAGCCATGGAGATGTGTCTCACGGGTCGCATGATGGACGCGGACGAGGCGGAGCGCTCTGGCCTCGCCAGCCGCGTGGTGCCCGTTGATGAGTTGCTGGACGATGCGATCGCTACCGCCACAAAGATTGCGGGCATGTCCCGACCCACCGCCATGATGGCGAAAGAGGCCGTCGAT
>JAERTE010000099.1 GCA_016845145.1 Rhodospirillaceae bacterium | reverse complement strand
GGATATAGCGTGCCGCCGCACTACGACTCCATGATTGCCAAGCTTATCGTCCACGGCACCAACCGCAACGAATGCTTGATGCGCCTGCGTCGCGCCTTGGCGGAATACGTGATCGACGGACTCAATACCACCATTCCACTCCATCAGAGGCTTATGGAATCGTCTGATTTCATCAACGGCGACTATGACATTCACTGGCTTGAATCCTTTGTCGCAGACGCGACCTCAAACGGCGGCGCCGGCGGAGACGGATGAGCCGGCGGGAGAAACATAACCCCGAAATCACACCGGAGTTGATGCTCCGCGCCTATGCCGCCGGAATTTTCCCAATGGCGGAATCACACGATGCGGAAACCGTATTCTGGGTCGACCCGCGCGAGCGCGGCATCTTGCCGTTGAACGATTTTCACGTTCCCAAAAGCCTGAAGAAAGCCATCCGGAAAGGTGTCTTCGACGTGAGATGCAATTCTGCGTTCGCCGAAACCCTGGCCGAGTGCGGACGGCCAACGGCCACCCGGCGCGACACTTGGATCAACCCCGACATCAAGCGCTGCGTGCTGGAATTGCACCGTATGGGGTTCGCCCACAGCGTCGAATGCTGGCAAAATGATGTGTTGGTCGGCGGGCTTTACGGCATTTCGCTCGGCGCGGCGTTTTTCGGCGAAAGCATGTTCTCACGCGCCACGGACGCCTCCAAGGTGGCACTGGTACATTTGGTCGCACAGCTGCAATTGGGCGGTTTCCGGCTGCTCGACACGCAGTTTGTCACAGACCACTTGGCGCGCTTCGGGGTTATCGAGATACCGGCCCGGGAATACCTGATTTTGTTGGAAGAGGCGCTCAAGTATCAAGCGGTGTTCCCCGCTAAAACCGATAGCGAGGCGTGGGAAGAAGCTTTGGAAAACACATTAAATCAATAAATTAACTTATTTATAGTTATTTTTAAATTAACTGTTTTTAGTTATTTTTTTGGCGAAATAGCTGCTCCAAATCGGGTAATTTTGGGCTTCGCCCGTCGCCACGCGGTCTTGCCGGCGCATCATCACCGATCTCCTGACCACCACACTCCAGCACCCAGATGTCGTAAACCGGGTGCTCCAAGGCGCTCAGGGCCGGGCTCGACGCAAACATCCAGCCCCGAAACAGCGTCACCGCCGCTTCCCCTGGCCGCACTTCCCAAATATCCAAGAATGCAGCACTTTCCGGCGTCTCTTCCGGCGGGCGCTTATCACAATGACGAACAATAACCTCGAGCGTGCCAAATCGGACTGCCGCACCGATCGGCGCCTCAATAGTGGAAACCCTGGCAGTCACCTTATCCAGGCCCTGCAACACCGCGCTGCCATAAGGCGCGGCGCGCCCGTGCTCAACCGGAACGCTCATCGACAGCGCCGAGACAGCCCCCATGATCAACGATCTAAGAAAAAGCCGCCTCATATCAACCGCACGAAATCCGCTGCAGAGCTCTGAACCGGTCGCCTAATAGCTCTTCTGACGGTTTTCCTGGCGGCGTTATTGGCGATTTTCGAGGCGCCATCTTTATTTCGGGCCGCCGGTGGCGAGAAAGATAATTTCACCCACTTGGTCTTCAAGTGAGCGGTAATCTTTGGTTTTCTTCAACAATCCGCCTGGCTGGACCATGTCCTTGGCGCTACCGGGCTCAAGCCGCAAATACTTACCCCCGATGATCCCCTCCGAACCGATGCCGGCGACCGTGTCCGTGGGTAATTTGACTTCCGTCGCAATGGACATCACCACCACGGCCTCGAAGGTTTCCGTATCCAACGTGCTGGCCGACACGGTGCCGACCTTGATGCCGTTGATGCGCACATCGCTGCCCGCCGTCAGGCCGCCGACCTTGAAGAAATTGGCCCGCACCTCGTAACCACTGACGGCTTTTACCTGAGCCGTACCGTAGGCGAAAAACAAAAACATCCCGGCCACGACCAGCACGACCGCCCCCAAAACCGTCTCAACCGCATTGCGTCCCATGTGGCCCTCTTTCCGTTCGTCAGTTCGCCGTGGCCGAAGTGTTCGTTCCGGCGCGGTTGCTCTTGCCCTCGGAAATGATCAACTCCAGCAGGTCGCTAACCACAACAGCATCCTGCGTAAAACTGATGTCATCGCCGGATTTCAGCGTAACCTCTTCAGCACCCGGTTCCAGCACCACAAATTTTGACCCGAACAAGCCGTCGGTGTGGATAGAGGCCGACGAGTCCTTCGGCAATTCGATCGGCCCATTGATATGCATGGAGATCACCGCACGATACTGCGCATCCAGCGTCATGCCCGAGACCTTGCCAATGGCAATGCCCCCCATGCGCACGTCGGCACCGTCCGTCAAGCCGTCCACCTTGTTGAACTTAGCCGTTATCAACAGATTAGAATCGGATGCCGCGACGGGTCCGGATCGCGCATTCATGAACACCAATACGCCGACCAACGAAAGTACCGTCACGGCGCCAATTACGATTTCCCGGGATCCGCGGAGCATGTGTCCCCTTCAGCGCCGTTGCCGGCATCGCGCTATCATTTAGGCGTCCACGCCTCGTAGTCACCCGTCGCCGCCGCGCGCGCACCGCCTTTGTACGCATGGCCTGCCGGACGGTATGCCCCCGTGGTTCCTGTCAGGTTGGCTTCGTGCTGTTGCTGCCAGGGTTTCGGCTCCGCTGACATCTGGGTCAGCGGTTCATCCACTGTGTGATGAAGCCACGCGTGCCATTCGGCCGGGACCTTCGACGAATCCTTTTGCCCCTTGAACAGGCACCAACGTTGCTCCCGCCCCCAACGTTTTTTGCGCTTGGCGCGATAATAGCGGTTGCCGAACTCATCCGTGCCGACAAGTTCGCCGTTGAACCATGTGAAAATGACGGTGCCGATGTCCATAAGCGTTCCAACTTCTTTCTGTGGAAATCGTCGATACGGCCATTGCTCTCGCACGGCCAACAACTGCGATCCACGCTACGGGTCGATATTGGCGGAACTATGGCACCGCCGCCGCCTGTCGTCCAGCGGTTAGGTGCTCTTCGGGCCTCTTGCGCACCCGAATATCACCTGGAAACCGCATCCGTACCGGACACCAGATATAGCGCTTGCGCCAGAGCATCCGCGCCAACGCGCCTATTGCGCCGAAAACCCCAAAAAATGGCCGAATTCCGATTCGCGCCAAGGAATCCGGCGATTCGCTGCATGTGCACATTAACACAAAATAAAGCGTTTTCGTGCAAACTATAACGCTAGATATAGTATTTTCCTGTTGCGGACGAAATTCCGATGCTCTACATTTTGTTGCTGTTGGCCCTGGGCAGGTACGACATCTTGAAGCGTAAAAACAACATACAATGCGCTGCTGAACCGGACCGTCCACTATGGCAACAGGGACCATTGAGCGGTCTGAATAATGGAGTCATCAAGACTCCGCGACGAGGATACAACCCGAGATAACGTGGGGGCATAATGCGAATCACGCGACAATTCACCGAGGAAACCCTTTCACCCTATGCCGCGTTCGAGTTCCGCAGCACGTCGAGTGAAATAAAAAACCCAGACGGCTCAACCGTCTTTAAATTGGATGAAATGGAAATCCCCAGTGACTGGTCGCAGGTGGCCTGCGATGTCCTGGCTCAGAAGTATTTCAGGAAGGCCGGTGTTCCGGCTCGACTGAAGAAGGTCGAAGAAAACGATGTGCCGTCCTGGTTGTGGCGCTCCGTAGCCGACGAAGACGCTCTCGCCGACCTGCCGCAAGAGCAACGCTACAGCGGTGAGCACAGCGCCAAGCAGGTGTTCGACCGTTTGGCCGGCACCTGGTGTTACTGGGGCTGGAAAGGCGGCTACTTCGACGGGGAAGCCGATGCCCGCGCCTATTTCGACGAAATGCGTTACTCACTTTGTGCGCAGATGGCCGCTCCCAATTCGCCGCAATGGTTCAACACCGGCCTGCATTGGGCATATGGTATCGATGGGCCGGCGCAAGGTCACCATTATGTGGATTTCAAGACCGGGCGGTTGATCCGCTCCGAATCGGCTTACGAACACCCGCAACCGCATGCTTGTTTCATCCAGAGCGTCGCCGACGATCTCGTCAACGAAGGCGGTATCATGGATTTGTGGGTGCGTGAGGCGCGGCTATTCAAATACGGCTCCGGCACGGGCTCGAACTTCTCGGCGATCCGTGGCGACGCCGAGCCACTTTCGGGCGGCGGCAGGTCATCGGGGCTGATGAGCTTCCTGAAGATCGGCGACCGCGCCGCCGGTGCCATCAAATCGGGCGGTACAACTCGCCGCGCGGCGAAGATGGTGGTGGTCGACATCGACCATCCGGATGTCGAAGACTTCATCAATTGGAAAACCCAAGAAGAGCAAAAAGTGGCGGCACTTGTCGCCGGCTCACGGCTCGCCAACCAGCACCTGAACGAAGTGATCCAGGCGTGCCTCTCTTGGGATGGTGGCAACGAAGCGGAAGACGACGACAGCCGCTACGACCTGAAAAAGAACGCCGAGCTGAAGAAAGCCATCATTGGCGCAAAGCGGGCCATGATCCCGGAGAACTATATCTACCGGGTCATCGAGTTTGCCAAACAGGGCTACACCGAAATCGAATTCCCTGTCTACAACACCGATTGGGATTCAGAAGCTTACCTCACCGTCGCCGGCCAGAATTCCAACAACTCCGTGCGCGTCAACAATGAGTTCCTGGAGAAAGTTCTCTCCGATGGGGATTGGGATCTCGTCAACCGCAAGGACGGCAAGGTATCCAAGACCGTCAAAGCCAAGGACTTGTGGGAAGATATCGGCAATTCGGCCTGGGCCTGCGCCGATCCGGGATTGCAGTACGACACCACCATCAACGATTGGCACACCTGTCCGAACTCGGGCCGGATCAACGCGTCCAATCCGTGTTCCGAGTACATGTTCCTGGACGATACCGCCTGCAACTTGGCGTCCCTGAACCTGTTCCAGTTCCGGCGCGACGACAACAGCTTCAACACCGCCGATTTCGAACACGCGGTGCGGCTGTGGACCATTACGCTGGAAATCTCGGTGTTGATGGCACAGTTCCCGTCAGCACGCATCGCGGAGCTTTCCTACGAATTCCGCACATTGGGCCTCGGCTTCGCCAACATCGGCGGCTATCTGATGGCGTCGGGCTATAGCTACGACAGCGACGAAGGCCGCGCCATTTGCGGCGCGATTTCGGCACTGATGACCGGTGTCTCTTACGCCACCTCGGCGGAGATGGCGGAAGAACTGGGTGCCTTCCCTCGTTATGACGACAACCGCGACGCCATGCTGCGGGTGATCCGCAACCACCGGCGTGCGGCGCAAGGCGTCGATTGCGGCTACGAAGGTCTATCGACCATGCCGGTGCCGCTGAAGGCTGAAGCCAACCCGGACGCCAACCTTGCCCATGCCGCGCAGCGCGCCTGGGATCAGGCGCTGGAACAAGGTGAAGCACACGGTTACCGGAACGCGCAAGTTTCGGTCATTGCACCGACGGGCACCATTGGATTGGTGATGGATTGTGACACCACCGGTATTGAGCCCGATTTCGCTTTGGTCAAGTTCAAGAAACTGGCCGGCGGAGGCTATTTCAAGATCATCAACCGCATGGTACCGGCGGCGCTCAGAGGACTGGGCTACGGCGACGATCAGGTTGAGGAAATGATCGATTACGCAGTCGGTCGCGGCACACTCAAAGACGCGCCGGGCATCGACTTGGAAGCGCTGCGCGAGAAAGGTTTCACCGATCAAGCGCTGGAGACTGTCGAGAAGAACTTGGGCGAAGCCTTTGATATCAAGTTCGTCTTCAACAAATGGACGCTGGGCGAGGCCTTCTGCACGGAAACGCTCGGGTTCACGACGGCGCAGCTCAACGACGAGAAATTCGACATGCTGGCCGCCATGGGCTTCTCCAAAGATGAGATCAAAGCCGCGAAGAACTACGTCTGCGGCACCATGACTCTGGAAGGCGCGCCGCATCTGAAGGATGAACATCTTCCGGTCTTCGATTGTGCCAATCCGTGTGGCTCCGAGGGCAAACGCTACCTCTCGGTCAACAGTCACATCCACATGATGGCGGCGAGCCAACCGTTCATTTCCGGCGCCATTTCCAAAACCATCAACATGCCCAACAAGGCCACGGTCGAGGAATGCAAGAACGCCTACATGCTGTCGTGGGAGTTGGGACTCAAGGCCAACGCGCTTTACCGCGACGGCTCCAAACTGTCGCAACCGTTGCAGTCGGCGCTCATCGATGATGTGGAACTGCAAGACGATCTTGCCGATGCACCCAACACAGTGCGCGCCGAAATCGTTGCGGAGCGCATCGTCGAGCGTTATGTGGCGAAGCGCATCCGCCCGCCACACCGGCGCAAGAGCTACATCCAGAAGGCCACCGTTGGCGGCCACAAGGTGTATCTGCATACCGGCGAATACGAAGACGGCCGCCTGGCGGAAATCTTCGTCGACATGCACAAGGAGGGTGCCGCCTTCCGTTCGTTGATGAACAACTTCGCCATAGCGATTTCCATCGGCCTGCAGTATGGGGTGCCGCTGGACGAATACGTGGAAGCCTTTACCTTCACGCGGTTCGATCCGTCGGGCATGGTCACTGGAAATGATACCATCAAGATGGCGACCTCAATCCTGGATTACATTTTCCGGGAGTTGGCGGTGTCGTACCTGGGCCGCGCCGACCTGGCTCACGTGGAACCGCAGGATCTGGTGCCCGACGCGCTGGGTGACGGCTCCGACGAAGGCGACTTGCCCGTCGACGAGAGCCATGCCCTGGAAGCCGTACGTCGGCTGACCAGCTCGGGCTACACGCGTAACCTCTTGGTCATCAACGGTGCCAAAGGAGACCGGAGCCGGGACGTGGTATCGCACGCCGTGGCGTCGGCGACAGGCACCGATGGCGGGCCGGTAGCCCAGGCAGTCGGCGCACAGGTCACCCCGCAGGAAGCCCTGGCCGAAGCTGCGCCGGTGTCCATATCGGCGGAAGTCATGGATAGCACCGACCAACACATGGATCAGGTTCGAGAGGCACGGATGAAGGGCTATGAGGGCGATCCTTGCGGAGAATGCGGCAACTTCACGCTGGTCCGCAACGGAACCTGCCTGAAATGCAACACCTGCGGCGCCACGAGCGGGTGTTCTTGATGGAAGGGATTGACGAATCCTCCCTGGGAAACTCGGGGCGCGCGTCGGGGGCTCTCCCCGGCAGCGCCCCACCTTTTTTCTGCTCGCGGTTGCACTGCAGCTAAACGCGGTCATTTCACAAATATTTAGAGCGTGAATTCACTGGACACTACCGCCATACGCGGCTTAGCCTTGCATGTTCGCGACCCCCGTAGCGCACCCCTGAGAGTAGGAGCCGGCAAGTGAATACCGACGTGCCGAGAATCATGGTTATCGATGACGACGCCCTAACGGCGGACGTCATTACCCGGTTGCTCGACGGCTTCGGCGCGCAAGTCACGACGATGACCGACTCAGCCAGCGCCTACGAAAAGATTGTTGAAATTCAGCCCACTTGCATCATCTGCGATCTGATGATGCCGGAAGTCGATGGCCTTAATCTTTTAAAGCGCATCCGCGAGACGCCGGACCTAAAGGATGCCAAGTTCATCATGGTGACGGCCAAGGCCTATGAGTTTGATCAAAAGCGCGCCTACGAGTTCGGCGCCGACGGCTATATTCGAAAACCGCTGGACCCAGACACCTTCGCCGATGAAGTTTCCAGGATCATGGAAGATCAAGTCGATCTGGCGTTTTGGGGCGTGCGCGGCACGCTGCCTGCATCGGGTGAGAACACGCTAAAGTACGGCGGCAATACGTCGTGCGTCAGTCTGGAGTTTCCGCGCCAGCAGTTCTTCATCTTCGACGGCGGCAGCGGTATCAAGAAACTCGGCGATTGGCTCATGTCCGAGGGCCGCAAACGCATTCAAGCGCGCATCTTCATTTCACATCCTCACTGGGATCACATCAACGCCATTCCGTTCTTCGCACCGCTCTACATCCCCGGAAACGAGTTCCAAATTCTCGGCGCCAACCAAGGCGACGTTTCCATGCGCGAGCTGATTTCCGCGCAGATGGACGGCGTCTATTTTCCCATCACGCTGTCTGAGTTCGGTGCACGGGTGTATTTCGACGACCTGGAAGAAGAAACCGTCGAGGTCGACGGCATCCAAGTCGAGACCAAGCTGTTGTCGCATCCCGGTAAATGCCTGGGTTACCGGGTCAACTATCACGGTCGGTCGGTTTGCTATATCACCGACAACGAATTGTTTTTCGACGGCAGCGAGTTCCACGCGCCGCAGTACGAGCAGAAGTTGGCCGAGTTTTGCAAAGATGCTGATGTTCTGATCACCGACACCACATATTCTGATGAGGAATACGAAACCAAGGTCGGCTGGGGTCATTCGTGCATTTCCAAGGTCGTCGAACTGGCGCACAACGCGAACGTCGACAAACTGTTTCTTTTCCACCACGACCCCGACCAAGATGACAACGCCATCGACGCAAAGCTGGAAACCGCAACGGCCATGTTGGCGAAGCTGAATTCCGACACTTCAGTGGTCGCACCGCGCGAAGGCGAACGCTTCAAGGTCTAAGCGACATATTGGCCGAAGGGCTGCGACACGCTACCATCGCCGCGAACATATTCACTGCTCGAATTGAAAGGACCGCCACCATGGGCGCTACCATTGAAGACCGCCTTGCCGAGCTCGGCATCGAACTGCCCGCCCCTGCGGCGCCCGCCGCCAACTACGTGCCGTTCGTGGTTTCCGGCAACTTGATTTTCGTCTCCGGCCAAATTCCGGTTCTCGATGGTGACATCAAGTTCAAGGGCCGTGTCGGCGACGATCTTACCGCCGACGACGGCTA
Source organism: Rhodospirillaceae bacterium (assembly GCA_016845145.1). Classification (GTDB taxonomy): domain Bacteria; phylum Pseudomonadota; class Alphaproteobacteria; order Rhodospirillales; family Casp-alpha2; genus TMED8. Next base: position 19,945 of record JAERTE010000099.1, on the reverse strand, counting down.
TGCGGCGGCTCGCCTTTGTGGGCTCAATATCATCGCCCAGGCCGGTGCGGCATGCGGCGGTGACCTGAACCGCATCACGCGGGTGGTGAAACTGGGCGGTTTCGTCAACTCGACGGCGGATTTTACCGACCAGCCGAAAGTGATCAACGGCGCGTCGGATCTGATGGCTGAGGTCTTCGGCGAGCCTACGGGCCAACACGCGCGCTTCGCCGTTAGCGCCCCCTCGCTACCCTTGGGTGTCGCGGTAGAGGTCGACGCCGTCATCGAATTCGCCTAAAGCCATGACTTCCCTGAAAACGCCGATCTGCAAACGCCTGGGTATTGAGGTGCCGATTTTCGGCTTCTCCCACAGCGTCGCGGTGACGGCGGCGCTCACCAACGCGGGCGGCTTCGGTGTTTTCGGCGCGGCGCGCGAGGCACCTGAAGAGGTGGCTGAGAGTCTGGCGCAAGTTCGCGAACTGGTCGGCGATAAACCTTTCGGCGTCGACATCATGCTGCCCAAAGGCATGCCGTCGAAATCTCTTGATGAATTGCAGGCCGACCTGCCGGAAGATCATGTCGCCTTCGTTGATGGCCTGAAGCGCAAGTACAAGGTGCCGCCGGCGGAAAACCAGGGTTTCTTCAATTCCCAGGTGCGCTCACCAGAATTCTTCCAGGGGCAGCTTGATGCGGTGTTGGAGGCGGACGTCAACATGCTGGCCTTCGGCGTCGGCTTTACGGCGGACGCGGTCAAACGCGCCAACGCCAAAAACATGATTACCGCCGCTCTCATCGGCCAACCCAAACACGTGCAAGCGGCCATGGATGCCGGCGTCGAGGTGATCGTCGCGCAAGGCGGCGAAGCCGGCGGCCACACGGGCGAAATCAGCACGCTGACCCTGGTGCCGCAATCGGTGGAGATGAGTGGCGGGCGACCCGTTTTGGCGGCAGGCGGTATCGGCCACGGCAGCCAGATCGCCGCCTCGCTCGCCATGGGTGCCGAGGGCGTGTGGCTGGGCACCAAATGGCTGACCACAATCGAGCATCAGCTTGAGCAAGGTAAGATCGATAAACTGCTCGAATCGGGCAGCGCAGACACGGTCGTCACCCGCGCATCCAGCGGCAAACCGCAACGCCAAATCAAATCTCATTGGAGCCAGGAATGGTCGGCCCCGAATGCCCCTGCCCCGCTGAAGATGCCCTACCAGCACGCACTGGTCGGCGATTTGATTATCTCGGTGGAGGAAAACGACATCACGCCGCTGCTGACCGAACCCGCCGGGCAAAGCGTTGCGTGGTGCCGCGAGGTTTCAAGCGTTGCGGACGTGGTGAATGAATTGGTGGCTGAAACCCAGGTCGCACTGAAGCGGCTGTCTGACCTTACGGGTTAGACCAATCCTTCACGCGAAAAACCTGGAGATCAAAGCTGGATTCCTCCCGGATAACACCAAGAGTCCGCAGTCCGCCCGAAACCGGACCCGTATTTACCTGGGTAATGACATCGGGTTGTGACCCAAGGCGGTCATAACTACTTGTAGAGACACACTTCCGCTTCGCGATCAGTTTCCAGAAATCTTGGCGATTTAGCCATCACGGCACGGGAATAGGAAGACCTTACTTCAACAAATTCTTGGCGATACTCAACAGGTGAATCTGGCTAGTTCCTTCGTATATCCTGAAAGTTCGCACATCCCGATAGAAACGCTCAATGCCAGTCCCCTTCACGTACCCAGCACCACCGAAGATCTGGACCGCCCTGTCGGCGACGCGGCCGCACATCTCGGTCGAGAAATACTTGCAGAGACTGACGTCCATGGTCACGTCCTCGCCGCGGTCGCGCTTGCGCGCTGTCTCGAGGATCAATGCGCGCGCCGCCTCGATCTCGACCTTGCTTTCGGCCAACATGGCCTGCACCAATTGAAACTCTCCGATCGCCCGGTCGAATTGGCGGCGCTCCTTGGCATAGGCGACGGCGTCATTGAGCATACGGATGGCGGGGCCTGTGGAAAGCGCTGACAAATTGATCCGCTGTTTGTTAAGCGCCTTCATCACGGTCTTGAAACCTGCCCCTTCGCTACCGAGGACGGCGTCCTCAGGCACAAAAACATCATCTAGGTAAACCTCACCGATAGGCGCGCCCTCTTGCCCCATTTTTCGCGTTGGAGGACTGGTGCTCAGACCTTCAGTGCCGCGCTCGATTAGAAATGCTGTCACACCTTTCGCACCGCGCTCACCCTCGGTGCGGGCAAATACGGTGAACAGGTCAGCCACCGGTGCCAAGGAGATATAACACTTCGAGCCCTTGATCCGATAACCGTTATCGACCTTTTTGGCACGGGTCTTTATGGCGGTAGCGTCAGAGCCCGCAGATTCCTCTGTCAACGCTAGACAACCAATCATCTCACCGCTGGCCAGCTTCGGCAGGTATTTCTGTTTCTGTTCTGGCGAGCCGTCGCGGATGATGCTCTCAGAGCCAACGCCCGCGTTCTGCCCGCCATAGACGCGGTAGGCGACAGAGCATTGTGTGAACTCCATGAAGGCGATGGCCAATTCCTCCGACGTCATGCCCGCGCCGCCGTACTCCTCCGGAATGCTCCAGCCGAAACTGCCGAGCTGCTTGAGTTTTTCAATCACTTCGTCGGGGATGCTGTCCTCGGCCTCGACGCGGTTCTCATTGGGGATGGCGACATCCCTGACGAAAATCCGTATCTGATCCACCATAGCGTCGAACGATTCTTGGTCGCGGATCATGGCGCCCCTACCTCTTCTGAAAAAAACCGTGATCTCGACATTAACGAGCTCGGGCATGTCCCGCAACGCCGCCGGATAGTCCGTTGACTTCGAGCGGGAAGCTGCGTTTCCATATGTTCGGGGAGAAGCTATTGTCCCTACTGAACGGGTTTTTGAAAACGGTGGATTTTGCGCCCATGGATTTCGACACAGAGGATGAGTTGCAAAACGGCGTTCGGGGCGACAAACCGGACACGAGCGGGATCGGTCTGTTCTTCAACGCTGAAAGCATCGCAATCATCGGCGCTTCCAACGACGGCACGAAAATCTCCGGCCAGCCTTTTCGTTATCTGAAGACGTTGGGATACGCTGGCCGCGTCTATGCCGTTAACCCGACGCGCGCCGAGGTCCAGGGCGAGAAATCCTACTCCAGCTTGGCCGATATTCCGGAACCCGTCGAACTGGCGCTCATCGCCACGCCGGCGACGCGGGCCGAGGAAGCCGTCCGGGAGGCAGCGGCACACGGCGTGCGGGTGGCAGTTGTTTTCGCCGGCGGGTTTGCAGAAACCGGCGATGACGGCCGGCAGACTGAAGCGCGGATTTGCAAATTGGCCCGCGATTCCGGCATGCGGCTTCTCGGCCCCAATTGCCTGGGTGTTATGAATTTCCCGACCCGCCAATTTCTGACGTTCAGCCAAGTCCCGGATGAATCCCCTCTTGATGGCGGATGCATTGCGGTGATCTCGCAAAGCGGCGCCGTCGGCAATTACCTGCTCACCAGGGCCATGGACACCGGCCTGCCGATCGCACGGTGGATCGCCACCGGCAACGAATGCGAAGTGACCTTCGCCGACGTTCTAGCACACGCGGTGCAAGACCCGGAGATACGTGCCGTTGCCGGTTATTTCGAAGGCGCAAAGAACGGACCTGCGCTGATCGAGGCTTTCGACTTGGCGCGCCGGCTACGCAAGCCCGTGGTTCTCCTGAAGGTGGGGACCACGGAACTCGGTGCACAGGCCGTGTCCTCACATACCGACGCCATCGTCGGCGACGATCAAGTGTTCGACGCTCTGTTCCGCCAAAAAGGCGTTTGCCGCGCATCATCCATCCAAGAGATGCTCGACATGGCAGCGGCGCTTCATATAGGTGCGATTCCACGCGGCGACAAATTGTTGATCACCACGATTTCGGGGGGCGTCGGCATCATTACGGCAGAAGAAGCCGAACGGCGCGGCGCCCGGCTCCCTCATCTGTCGGAAGCCGCAAAGATAAAACTGAAAGAGCGTCTACCATTCATTTCAGCGCAGAACCCTTTGGATGTTACCGGGCAGGCGGTTCAGGATTTCTCGTTGATCGAGGATGCGCTTCGTATTGGCATAGAAGACACCGGGGCCGATATCATCATCAACTTTATCGGCCTGCTGGGTCGGCAACATGACGCTATCGAACATTATAAGGCGGTTCTCGGTTCGATTTCGGCACAGTATCCGGACACCGTCATTATCACCGTTGCGATCTTCGCACCGGAAACGACGCGGGAACTGATGAAACAGGGTTATATCGTCTATGACGACCCGACCCGCGCCGCGATCGTGGCGGCTAGGCTGGCGGGAATCGCGAACGCCTATCGAGAGCCGCCGCATGAAGACGACTTGGATTTGAGCAGCCATGCATTGCCCCGGCCGAACGCCCGGCCAAACGAGCGGGATGGCTATGAAATGCTGTCGCGAGCCGGAATTGCCGTTCCTCCCTCCCATATCGTCAACTCCGCCGACGGGGCCGCCGCGGCATTTTCCGACCTAGGCGGTCCGGTGGTCATGAAAATCCTTTCCGCCGATATCATCCACAAGACCGACATCGGCGGTGTGCGGCTAAATGTATCGAGTGCCGACGAGGCGCACTCCGCTTACGAGGACATCTGCCGCTCAGTCGCCGAGAAGACCTCGGCGGCACCGGTCGGGAGCATTCTGGTCATGCGCCAGGCCGCCGGTTTCGCGGAAACCTTCATCGGCACGAAGCTCGACCCGCAACTGGGCCCCGTGGTGAGTGTCGGCCTTGGTGGGGTTTTGATCGAGGTCCTGAAAGACGTTGCCGTGCGGCCGGCACCGGTTTCGATCGATGAGGCGGGCGAGATGATAGACGAGTTGCGTGGCCGTGCGCTTCTCGACGGGTTCCGAGGCGAAGCGCCACGTGATATCGACGCCCTGGCGGACGCTGTCCACCGGCTCTCGCTGGTCGCCGCCGCCAACGCGGACTGGCTGCAGTCGCTGGAAGTCAATCCGTTCGCCCTGACGGCGGATGGCGAGACGAGCATGGCGCTCGATTGTGTCGTGACTCTGAGGGAACAGAATTGAGAGGGGAGGTTCCATATGGGACCATTAGAAGGAATTAAGATTATCGAGTTCGCGGGCCTCGGCCCGGGACCGTTCTGTGCCATGATGCTCGGCGATATGGGCGCCGACGTGGTCCGCATCGACCGCATCGGCGGTTATTTCACCAATCCAGAGCCGCGCAAGAACAGCCACAACCGCTCCCGGCGCTCTGTCGCGATCGATCTCAAGAAACCCGAGGGGGTCAGCGCGGCATTGAAGCTGATCGAGAGCGCCGACGCCCTGATCGAGGGTTTTCGTCCCGGCGTCATGGAGCGCCTGGGGCTCGGCCCGGACATCTGCCTGGAGCGCAATCCGAAACTGGTTTACGGCCGCATGACCGGCTGGGGTCAGGAGGGGCCGTTGGCGGGCTCTGCCGGCCACGACATCAACTACCTGGCTATCACCGGCGCGTTGCACACAATCGGCACCAAGCAAGGCGGTCCGGTGCCACCCCTCAATCTGGTAGCCGATTTCGGCGGCGGTGGCATGTTTCTCGCCTTCGGGCTGTTGGCAGGGATCATATCCGCAGCCGGCACCGGCAAGGGACAGGTGGTCGATACGGCCATGACCGACGGAGTGCCGCTATTGTTGGGCGGGGTGTTTTCGCGCCTCGCCATGGGGGAGTGGCATGACGAGCGCGAAAGCAACAGGCTCGACGGCGCCGCCTACTTTTACGGCACCTATGAATGTGCCGACGGGAAATGGATATCCATCGGCTCCATCGAACCGCAGTTCCATGCCCTGTTGCTCGAAACCCTCGGTCTGACCGATGCGCCAGAATTCCACGACCAGCACAACCCCGAGACCTGGCCGGCAGCGCGGGCCAAGCTCGCCAACGTGATACAGACCGAGACCCGCGACCATTGGTGTGCGCTGATGGAGAACACCGATATCTGTTTCGCCCCGGTGCTCGGCTTGACGGAAGCCGCCGAACATCCGCACAACAAGGCGCGCGGCACGTTCTTCGAAATGGAGGGCGTCATCCAGGGAGCGCCGGCACCGCGCTTCAGCGCCACGCCGCCGGCCCGGCCGAGCCGCCCGCCGTTGGCCGGCGAGCACAATGGCGAGGTTCTCGGTGAATGGGGCTTCAGCGACGAAGACATCGCCGCTCTGAAAGCAACCGGCGCCCTGTGAGCGAGGGGGCGAGGCGGACCCTTCCGCGGGCCGGTTGGTCTGTTTGGGATTTCCGCCAAGCCTATCGTCGGCAAGTTAATCACATCCGCTTTCTGATTGGAAAGCCGACATCTCTTGAAAACGCGGGGTTATGCAGCTTTTGGCACCAAGCGGCAGTGCCGCCACGTTGGGTGAAATGTCCGGAAACTGATCGCAAAGCAGAAGTCGGAAACCCCATGCCGCGAAGACCGGTTAGGGTCATCAGCAGTCTATCTCTCCACCAGAGACCGACGTCTGCAATTGATGAAGTAGCAGACTGCGCTCACGCGCTCCCACCAAACGCCCCCGCCTCAATCCGGCGATATCCCCATCAGTTTGGAGATGATCCTGAGCATAATCTCGTCCGCCCCGCCGCCGATGGATGACACGCGGAAATCGCGGAATTTGCGTGAGATCGGCGCTTCCCAGACGTAGCCGTGCCCACCCCAGTATTGCAGGCAGCTATCCATCACTTCGCGCTGCAATCGGCCGACCTTGAGCTTCACCATGGAAGCCAGCTTCGTCACCTCTTCCCCGTCCACATAAAGCCCGACGGTCTTGTAGACCAGCGCCCGCAATGCCTCCACTTCGGTCTGTAGTTCGGCGATGCGGTAGTGCACCACCTGATTGTCCAGGATCGATTTGCCGAAGGCCTGGCGGTTGGATGTGTATTCGATGGTATCGCGGATAGCATCATCCATGACCCGAAGACCGCGCAATCCGGCGAACATGCGCTCTTCCTGGAACTGCTCCATCTGGTAAATGAAACCGCGGTTTTCCTCGCCGATGAGATTTCGTTGCGGCACGCGCACGTCGTCGAAGAAGAGTTGTGCCGTGTCGGATGCCATCATGCCGATCTTGCGCATTTTGTGTTTGGTGATGCCGGGGCTGTCGAGCGGCACGATGATCAGCGACTTGTTCTTGTGCACGGCTCCCTCGCCTGTGTTGCAGAGCAGACACACCCAATCGGCTTGCATGCCGTTGGTGATGAACATCTTGGCGCCGTTGATGATGTAGTCGTCGCCATCCTTGCGCGCCGTCGTCTTCAGGCTGGCGACGTCGGAGCCGGCACCTGATTCCGTCACCCCAATGCAGGCCACCATGTCGCCGGCAATCGCCGGCGCCAGATAGTCGCGGCGCAACTCGTCCGAGCCATGCCGCGCCAACGCAGGTGTCGCCATGGAGGTCTGTACGCCCGTAGCCATGGCGATGGCGCCGCAACTGATGGCCCCCAAGGTTTCGCAGGCGACGGCGGCGTATGAGTAATCAAGGCCGCTGCCGCCATATTCTTCGGGTTTGTCTATCCCTAAGAAGCCGAGATCGCCCATCTTCTTGAATACTTCGTGCGCCGGGAAAATCTCGTCGTCTTCCCATTGATCCACATACGGATTGATTTCCGTTTCGATCAGCTTCTCCAGATTGGCGGCCAATTCCTGGTGTTCGTGGGTCAATTGCATTTCGATTCTCTCCCCGGTCCAAATTCTCGATTGATCAATGTTGGAATAAAAACTAACATTCATGCATGCATGTTTCAACACAAGCTCTGAATCGCACGCGCCGCACGCAGGAAGAACGGCGCGCGGAAACGCGGCGCAAGCTGATCGATGCGACCATCATCATGCTGCAAGACCGCGGAGCGGCGCATATGACCATGGCGGAAATCGCGCACAAAGCCGGATTGACGCGCGGTGCCATCCAATACCATTTCGAAACACCCAAGGATTTATTGAAGGCGACGGTAGCGGAGATCGCCGCGCGCATGGGCGGCATGCTAAAGCCCGATGAATTACGCCGTATGGATTTGGCAAGCCGCATTGACCATGTCGTCGATACCTATTGGAAAAGCTACACCAGCGGCGTCTACGTTGCCTTCTTGGAAATCGCGGTACAGGGCCGCTTGGACCCCGAATTGGGCCAAGCCGTGCGCGAAACGCTGGACGATATTGAAACCGACCGTGCTGAGGTGTGGGTGGAGATATTCTCGGATACCGGGCTCAGCCGTGATGAAATCACCAGTTGCCGCACGGCCTTGCAGGTGGTGACCCGCGGCTTGGCGCTTTCCAAGATGATCGCCCATCCGGATGACGCCATCCATCCTGAGATCGAGCGCTTCAAAGAGATGTTCAAACACCAACTGGGGGCCGGCTGATCCGGTGATTGGGGAGACAAACATGGCAACTATGCCGGAGTGCGAATTCTTGCTGCTGGAAAGCGCCGATGGCCGGTTGAATCTGACCTTCAACCGCCCGGAACGCCGCAACGCCATCAACATGCAGATGGGAGACGAGTTTGCCGCCGTCGTCGCGTGGCTGGCCGAGACCCCGGAAGTCCGGGTCGTTGTCTTACGGGGCGCCGGCGGGCATTTCTGCGCCGGCGGTGACATCAAGGAGCGGCGCAATCAAGCCGAGGTTGAGGTCAAGGACGGTGACGACCCCATCGCCGCGCGCAACGAGCGTGCCGGGCTTGCCTTTTTAAGTTTCGAACGTTTGCCGCAGACCACCATCGCCATGGTCGAGGGTTCCGCTTTCGGCGGCGGGCTGGGCTATGCTTGTCTGGCCGATATCACCATCGTGGCGCGCGGCGCCAAGATGGGTATGCCGGAAACGACGCTCGGCGTCGCACCGGCGCAGATCGCACCCTATGTGGTCAAGCGCATCGGCCTGACCCGGGCACGGCAACTGGCCCTGACCGCCGAACGCTTTGACGGCGAGGCCGCCTACAATTACGGCATCGCCCAATACCTGTGCGACGATGACAAAGCTGACGCCATGCTGGAAGAGGTCGTCTCACGCGTCCTCATGTGTGGGCCACGTGCCAATGCCGCGACCAAAGCGATCATGCTCGGCGTCGGGTCCATGCCAGAGGAAGAGATGATCCGCTTTTCGGCTGAGAAATTCGCCGTCCTCAACCGTGGCGACGAAGGCAAGGAAGGGCAAAACGCGTTTGCCGAAAAACGCAAACCCGCGTGGCAGGTATCCGGTGATGACTGATCGAACTCAAAAATCTTCTGTCCGCATCGGCGGGGCCGCCGGTTATTGGGGTGATAGCCAAGAAGCACCCCGGCAATTGGTGATGCAGGGCGATATCGATTACTTGGTGTTCGACTACCTGGCTGAAGTCACCATGTCGATCCTGGTCCGCGCCAAGGAAAAATCCGCTGAAGCCGGGTACGCGCGGGATTTCGTCGATTTGGTGATGAAATCACTGCTGCGCGATATCAAGGCGCGCGGCATCCGGGTTATTGCCAATGCCGGCGGCGTTAACGTCGGCGCATGCGCTGCGGCGTTGGCCAAAGTAGCCGAGGAAGCCGGCGTAGACATCAAGATCGGCACCGTTGAAGGCGACGATCTCTCGGGCCGCATCGACGAGTTGCGCGCTGCGGGCGTCAACGAAATGTTCACGGGCAGCCCCCTGCCCGACAAACTGATCAGCGCCAATGCCTACCTCGGTGCCTTTCCGATTGCGGCAGCGTTGGACGCTGGTGCGGATGTGGTGATTACGGGACGCTGCGTCGACAGCGCGGTGACACTCGGCCCCCTGATCCATGAATTCGGCTGGAGCGCCGACGACTTCGATCAGTTGGCCGCCGGCACGCTGGCCGGTCATATCATCGAATGCGGCGCGCAGGCGACGGGCGGCAATTTCACCGATTGGCGCGACACGGTCGACGGTTGGGACAACATGGGCTACCCCATCGCCGAATGCCGCGCCGACGGCACCTTCACCATCACCAAACCCGAAAACACCGGCGGCCTGGTATCGCGCCTGACCGTGGGCGAACAAATTCTCTATGAAATCGGCGATCCGGGTGCCTACGTGGTACCCGACGTGATCTGCGATTTCACCGACGTCACCTTGAGCGAATCCGCACACGACCGCCTCGACGTCTCAGGCGTCAAAGGCCTGCCCCCAACACCGACTTACAAGGTTTCAGCCACTTACCGTGACGGCTACCGGGCAACGGCGGCGACCGTAATCACCGGTTTCGATGCCGTCGATAAGGGCCGCGCCTTTGCCGAGCAATTGATCAAACGCACGCGGCGGCTGTTCACGGAGCGCAACCTGGGTGACTACCGCGACACCGCCGTCCACCTGATCGGCGCACAGACTTTATGGGGCGAGAACGCCGACGTTGCCGCGCCCCAGGCCCGCGAGATCACCGCACGCATTGATGTGCGCCACGACCAACGCGAGGCCGTCGAGCTATTCTCAAAGGAAACCACCGGTGTCGCGCTTTCCATGACAACGGGCCGTTGCTCGGCGGGCGCCGCCGGACGACCGAAAGTCACGCCCGTTGTCGCACAATACGCGTTTTTGATTCCCAAGGATAATGTGCACGCGATCGTCCGCGTCGGCGATGCTGCCATTGCGGTCAACGCAGCCCCGACGACCTTGACCACCGGTGCATATGGCTCAGTTCCCGCCGAAGCGGACGAAAACGCAGACATGGCTGACACGCAGGAAATCCCGCTGATTTATCTCGCTGTCGCGCGCAGCGGCGACAAGGGCAACAGCGCCAACATCGGCGTCATGGCACGCCGGGCGGAATGGATGCCCTACATCAATGCCAGCGTGACACCGGAACGCGTGCGGCAATGGTTCGGGCATGTCGTCGAAGGTGACGTCACGTGCTTCGATGCGCCGGGCATGCATGCGGTCAATTTTCTGCTTACGCAAACGTTGGGCGGCGGCGGCACCTCATCGCTGCACTTGGATACCCAGGCCAAAACCTATGCCCAGCAACTGTTGGCCATGCCGGTTCGTGTGCCAACGGCCTTGGCCCAGCAACTTATGAAACAAGATTGAGCCCGCCATGACTGTTTTCAAATCAAAGATCGATCCGTCATCCGAGGCTTTCGCGGCCAACCGAGGCGATATGCTCGGCTTGATCGACGACTTGCACGCTTTGAAAGACCGCGCTCGGGCACTCTCCGAGCGCCGCCGCCCGCGCTTCGACGAACGCGGTCAATTGACCCCGCGTGAACGGCTTGTGCGGTTGCTCGATCCGGGCATGCCGTTTTTGGAGCTGTTCGGGCTCGCCAACTATATGGTCGATACAAATAAACGTGACGAAAGCATCCCCGGCGCCAGCGCGCTTGCAGGCATCGGTTTCATTTCCGGCGTGCGCTGCATGGTGTTCGTCTCCGACAGCGGCATCAACGCCGGCGCGAGTACGGCAAAAACCGGCGAAAAATACCGCTGCTGCCAGGAAATCGCCTTGGATAAGAAACTGCCCTTCGTGCAGTTGATCGAAAGCGCCGGCGCCAATCTGATGAAATATCAGGTCGAAGGCTGGGCGCGCAGTGGCTCGAGTTTCCGCAATCTGGCTTGGCTGAGCGCGGCGGGCATTCCGGTGATCGCGGTGTTGCATGGCCCTTCGACGGCGGGTGGCGCCTACTATCCCGGCATGAGTGATTATGTCATCGGCGTGAAGGGTCGCGGTCGCGCATCGCTGGGTGGAGCTGCACTGGTGAAGGCAGCCACGGGCGAGGTTTCCGATGAAGAAGAACTGGCCGGCGCCGAGATGCACGCCAGTATTTCCGGCCTGGTGGAATATCTAGCCGACGATGACGCGCATGCGCTGTTGATGGCGCGCGAACTGCTGACGCGGCTCGATTGGAACAAAAACTGCCCGCGGCCCGAACCGAAAACGTTCGCCGAGCCACTCTACAACACCGATGAGATTGCCGGCGTCGTTCCCACCGATTACCGCAAGCCCTACGACGTTCGCGAAGTGGTGGCGCGGCTGGTGGATGGATCTGACTTCGAAGACTTCAAGCCCCGCTACGGCTCCACGCTGGTATGCATGCAAGGATCCATCTTCGGCCATGCCTGCGGCATTGTCGGGAATAACGGCCCCATCGACCCGGACGGCGCGGCCAAAGGTGCGCAGTTCTTCCAGCTTTGCGATCAGGCCGACATTCCGCTGGTGTTCCTCAACAACATCACCGGTTACATGGTCGGTAAGGATTACGAGCAGGCAGGCATGATCAAGCACGGCTCGAAGATGATCCAGGCGGTGTCCAATGTGCGCGTACCGAAATTAACCCTCTACATCGGCGCCAGCTTCGGCGCCGGCAACTACGGCATGGCGGGTGTCGGTTATAACCCGGACTTCCTGTTCGCCTGGCCCAACGCCACCACCGGCGTCATGGGTGGCGAGCAGGCAGCGAAAACCATGGATCAGGTCGCGCGCGCATCGGCTGAGCGCAAGGGCGAAGACGTCGACGAAGCGAAACTGCAAGCCCAGCAAGAACGCCTGATCGCACATTTCGACAGCCAGGCCGACGCCTTTTACACGTCAGGCAGATTGTTGGACCAAGGGGTGATCGATCCACGTGACAGCCGCAAGGTGTTGGGCTTTGCACTTGAAACCTGCTGGGAGGCGCGCCGCCGGACCACCCGGCCCAACGCCTTCGGCGTGGCGCGCATGTAGGTTAAGGCAAAGAACAATGAGAAATTTCAAAACCATTCTTATCGCCAATCGGGGTGAAATCGCGTGCCGCGTCATGCGCACGGCCCAAGCCCTAGGGTACCGATGCGTTGGTGTATATTCGGACGCCGACGCCGACGCGCCCCATGTGCGCATGGCCGACGACGCAGTACTGATCGGACCGGCACCGGTGGGTGAATCCTATCTGGATATGAGCAGCGTGCTGGCTGCCGCCTGCGATACCGGCGCCGAGGCCATTCATCCGGGCTATGGATTTTTGTCGGAGAATGCCGAATTCGCACGCGCCTGTGCCGATGCGGGGCTGACATTCATTGGCCCCGGCGCCGACGCCATCGACCTGATGGGCAACAAGGCTGCCGCCAAAAGGCGTATGATCGAAGCCGGTGTGCCTTGCGTCCCTGGTTATGAAGGCGCCGACCAATCAGACGAGACGCTGCTGACCGCCGCCGGAGACATCGGTTTTCCGCTGATGGTCAAGGCGGCAGCCGGCGGTGGCGGGCGCGGCATGCGGCTGGTGGAAGATGCCGCTGCCTTACCTGCTGCTCTGAAATCAGCGCGTTCCGAAGCACTGAATGCGTTCGGATCCGACGAGTTGATCTTGGAGAAAGCCATTCGGCGGCCCCGGCACGTCGAGGTGCAGGTGTTTGCCGACGCCCAAGGCAATGCCATACATCTGGGCGAGCGCGATTGCTCCGTGCAGCGCCGCCACCAGAAAGTCATCGAAGAGGCCCCCTGCCCCGTCATGACCGAAGAGCTACGCCAGCGCATGGGCCACGCCGCGGTCGAGGCCGCACGCTCCATCGGCTATCTGGGTGCGGGCACGGTTGAATTCCTGCTCGGCGCCGACGGCGCGTTCTATTTCCTGGAGATGAACACGCGTTTGCAGGTTGAGCATCCGGTGACGGAAATGATCACCGGATTGGATTTGGTCGCCTTGCAGATTCGAGTGGCCGAGGGGCATCCTCTTGGATTGGAGCAAGCCGACATTTCGCTCACCGGCCACGCCATCGAAGTGCGGCTTTATGCCGAAGACACCGCACAGGACTTTCTGCCCTGCACGGGTCATGTCGAATTGTGGCGACCAGCCGATGGAGAGGGCCTGCGTTTCGACAGTGGCATCGAATCGGGCCAAGCCGTGTCGCCGTTTTATGATCCGATGATCGCCAAGGCTATCGCCTGGGGAGAAACCCGCGAGACCGCCCGTCATCGCCTGATTGAAGGCCTCAAGGATACCGTGCTGTTCGGTCTGACGACCAACCGGGGTTTCCTGATTGACGCGCTGAGCAAGGAAACGTTCGCCGCCGGCGAAGCCACGACGGCTTTTATCGGTGAAGAGTTCTCCGCAGATGACTTGGCTGAACCTCAACCGAAACCGGAACATGCCGCCTTGGCCGCGGTCATCCAGTATCAGACGGAACGTTCATCCGCCCTGGCCGGCAGTATTGTCGTTTCCTCTGAGCTTTTGGATTGGTCGAGCGGTGGCGATCTGATGAGCAGATATGTCTACGATGCTGCCGACCAAGAGTTCGACATCGAGGTCTGCCCGAAAGGCAGAGGCATTTACCGCGTTGCCCAAAGCGATGAGGAGTTCAGCGTCGAGATTTTGCGCCTGCAAGGCGACACTGCGCGATTGCGAACCGATGGACGCAGACGCGATGTCCAATTTTTCATTCCTGCGCCGGGCCGGATTGAATTGGCTGTGGAAGGACAAGCGTTCAGCTTCCGCAATCGCATTGCGTTCGTAGCCGACGCGGAAGAATCCGCCGGCGGTGGACGCGTCCTCGCACCCATGCACGGCACGTTGCTCGAGGTCCTCGTCGCACCCGGTGATGAAGTCACCACCGGCACGCGCCTCGCCGTGTTGGAGGCCATGAAGATGCAGCATGACATCCTTGCCGAAATCGACGGAACCATCGTTACCGTCAACGGCAAGCCAGATACCCAAACCGCCGCCGGTGATGTGTTGATCGAGATTGAACCCGCAACCTAATCTTTCGGGCGCATATCCCTTACCCGCACCGCCTTGCCTTCGGAGCGCGGCACCTCGCCGGGGCTGAGCACGACGATGCGGCAGGTCACACCGATACGCGACTTGATGTGATGCTGCACGTCCTTGGCGATATCGTCAAAACTTGCGATGGCAACGCCGGGGCTGGCCTCGACCTCGGCGGTCAACGTATCCATGCTTCCCTCGCGCTGCACGACGAGCTGGTAGTGCGGTTCGATATTGGGCCGGCCAACCAGTACGTCCTCCACTTGTGACGGATACAGATTGACGCCACGGATGATCAGCATGTCGTCGTCGCGTCCCGTGACCCGCATGATGCGCACATGGGTGCGTCCGCAAGCGCACGGCGTCGCATCAAGCCGTGTGATGTCGCGGGTGCGATAGCGGATCATCGGCTGCGCCCATTTCGCCAAGGTGGTGATCACCAACTCGCCAGGCTCACCGGGCTGAGTGCGCTCGCCGGTTTCGGGATCGATGGTCTCCAGCAGAAATATATCTTCCCAGGCGTGCAGACCGTTGCGTTGCTCGATGCATTCGGCGGCAACGCCCGGGCCAATGATTTCCGACAGCCCATAGGTATCGACAGCCTTCACGCCGAGGCGTCGATCCAATTCCTGGCGCATGCTGTCGGTCCAGGGTTCCGCACCACATATGGCGATTTCAAGAGGGCCGCCTTTAAGGTCGACACCCTCTTTCTCCGCCACTTCGGCGATATTGAGGGCGTAAGACGGTGTTGCACAGAGCACCCGCGCGCCGAAATCCTGCATCAGCACGATTTGGCGTTCCGTGAAGCCGCCCGACGCCGGCGTCACTGTGCAACCCAACCGCTCGGCACCATAGTGCAGACCCAGCCCACCAGTGAACAAGCCATAGCCATAGGCATTGTGGATCATGTCTCCGGGACGTCCGCCCATGCATACAATGCCCCGCGCCATGACATCGGACCAGACATCCAAATCTTCTTGCGTGTAGCCGACAACTGTCGGTTTGCCCGTGGTACCTGACGACGCGTGCACCCGGATCACGTCCTCACGCGGCACGGCGAACATGCCGAACGGGTAATTGTCCCGAAGATCGTTTTTGAGTGTGAACGGGAACTTGGCGAAATCGTCCAACGACTGCAGATCGTCCGGCGTCACGCCTGCTGCAGCGAATGTTTTTTTATAGTGCGCCACGTTTTCATGGGCGTGGCGGACGATCTTCCGAAGTTTCTCTAATTGCAGCGCCGCCAACTGATCTCGCGGTATCGCTTCGATTTCCGGCGCGTACATTCGCGTGCCGTTATTTGCGTCAGTCATTCAGGCCTCCCTAGGTACCTCTCCGCATGATGCAAAATGCAACAGCTTGCCGTCAACGGAGAGCTTACTGTGTCGATCCATAGCAGCCTTTTGAGCTGTCCCCAGCCAACACCCCCGGAACCAACCGATGTGTTTCCATGCGGTGGAAAGGGCTGTTTGTGAAAGCACTTGAAAGGGAATTTCCTACCGCCTAACGGCACTTGATATTTCTCAGTCTCATTGAATTTTACATAAATTTTTGGTATAATAAGCGCCAACAAAATTAGGCCTGAAGGCACATCTCAAAACCGCTTTCTTCCACCGTCTCCCGTTCATCTTTTCGACCTAATGGAGGCGAGCCATGAGATATACAAATCGTTGGAAACGGACTGTGGCCGCCCTGTTCGCCGGTCTGTTATCGGTTGCTTTTATCGCGCCCGCCTACGCCGCGGACGACGGCAATTGGCGGCGAGGGCGGATATACTATCGGCTGGTTTGCACCGCCTGTCACAAGGACATGGCGAACAAGACCATCTCGCCGATGAGCCGCACCATCGCAGAGTGGAAGGCCTATGTCGCAACTGACAAGCACGACCCGACCGGCAAGGCCAACCCGTCGTTAAAGTATTACGTCAGCCAGAGCTACCGCGCGGACGTCAAGGATACCAATAAAGCCGCCGCCAAATTCATCGCCATTCCAGAAGATGAGCTGTTGAGCGACCTTCGGGCATGGGTGGTGCACGGCGCCAAGGATTCCGATACGCCGGCGCGTTGCCAATAAGAGGGTGCCATGGATGTCCCACTTGAAACTGAACATGCCGTAGCGAAGGACGACCACGTCCCATCGCGGCCCGCGTGGATAAGAGGATGGCTGGAGGATTTTCGCGCCGTTCTGGTCGAAACATGGTCGCCCTTCATGGGCGCGGTGCTGATCGTGCTTGCGGTGATGGCGCTGATGGTGTCAGGACTGTTTTGGGGTGTTTTTGGCGGTCTGAAATTATGGGGTGATTACCTCAACAGTTGGCTTGGCTTGGCGCCTCTGCTCGGCATATCGTCGGAGCTAGACGCCCCCTTCATGCATCGGATATCGATCATGAACATCGTGCTGATTTTGGGCGCTTTCTCAGCCGCCACCATATCCGGCCAGTTCCGCATCAATCGCCCGCCGCCGATTGAGTATCTGTGGGGAGCGGTTGGCGGCACCCTGATGGGGATCGGCGCCGCCCTTGCCGGTGGATGCACGGTCGGCGGTTTTTTCACACCGGTTTTGATCTCGTCGCCGGCCGGATGGGTGATGTGGATCGGTTTGGTCGCGGGCGCGGCCATCGGCGTCAAGATCATGCTCTGGGCGCTCGACAACATCGAGTGGGGCACGCAAGCACCAACGCCGCTGTCAATGGACGCGGTGCGACCCTATCTACCTTGGCTCGGCTTGGGTGTTGCCGGCATCGTCGCCTATTGGGCTGGCGATTGGTTTGTTTCGCCCGACAAGAAGTTGGCCGCGCGCGCCATCATCGTCGTCACCGGGTTTGCGCTCGGGTTTATCCTGCAGCGTTCCCGTTTCTGCTTCGCACGCGTCATCCGCGAGCCATTGATGACCGGTGAAGGGGAAATGACCAAAGCAATGATCCTTGCCATCGGTCTCGGCATTCCTTTCGGCGCGCTGTTGATCTCGCTAAAGCTGGCCGACCCCTACAGCGCCATTCCCGCGGCCTTCTGGATCGGCTCGCTGGTTGGCGGGCTCGTGTTCGGCATCGGCATGGTCCTCGCCGGCGGCTGCGCCACGGGCTCGCTCTGGCGGTTGGCGGAAGGTCACCTGAAACTCTGGGTGGCGGCTTTGTTCTTTGCCTGGTCCGGCTCAATCGCCGTTGGCGTGTTGAGGCGACTGGGCCTGAACCGAGTTGATTTTGACATCGAATTCCTGGACGGCATGCCGGAAATCACGGCGCTGGGTAACCAAGCGTTCCTGCCGGACCTCGCGGGCGGTTGGGGATGGGCCTATGCGCTGGGCTTCGTCGTACTGGCACTTTGGTACGCGGCCGTTCGATACAACGAATCGACCGACCGCTTTACGCTGTTCTGACACAAAGGAGGTGATGGTTCCTGACCAAGATTACGACACCACACTTCGCCGGTGCGGAACCGTCGCGTCAGCCGACGGACGGCTTTGCACCAGAACATAAAACCCGACTGAGGAGATGAACCATGAAACGCGTAACTATTTGGAGTTGGCCCGTTCTTCTTCTCGCTGCAATTATCTTAGTCGTGCCATGGACCGGTGCCGGAGGCGCCGAGACCGGCGCCAAGGCCGCGTTCAAGACCTTCCCCACCATTGTCGATGTGGGTTTCATGGCAAAACACGCGACCATTCCGAAACGGAACGACATCTTGATCGTCGATTCCCGGCCTCGGGCACGGAAGTACGACAAGGGACACATCCCGACAGCAATCAGTATTCCCGACAGGGAATTCGACAAGCATGTCGCCATGTTGCCCAAAGACAAGGCCACCACCTTGGTGTTCTATTGCGGCGGATTGAAATGCCCACTCAGCCATAAATCGGCATTCAAAGCGGAAAAGCTGGGCTACACCGACGTCAAGGTCTTCGCCGCCGGTTATCCGGCTTGGCTCAAAGCCGGAAACCTGGGGGCAGTCAGCGGCGCCTATATCAAGAAGTTGATCGATAGCAATGCCAAGATGATGATCGTCGATGCCCGCCCGAAGGCGCGCAAATACGACAAAGGCCACATCCCGACAGCTATCAGCATCCCGTGGCGGGAGTTCGACAAACACGTTGCCATGCTTCCCGCCGACAAGAAGACGCTGCTGGTCTACTACTGTGGCGGCTTCAAGTGCACGCTGAGCCCAAAATCGGCGATGAAGGCGATGGATATGGGTTATACCAACGTCAAGATCTATCCGGCCGGTTACCCGGAATGGGTCAAGATGTACGGCGCGGGCCCGAAAAAAACCTCTGAAATGGTAATGCCGGGCGCAAAGATGGCGACATTGGATATCAAACCCGGGCCGGAACAAGGCTCCATCAGCATTGCCTCGTTCAAGAAGGTGTACACCGAATCGCCCAAAGAACTGTATCTCGTCGATGTACGCGACGGGCCGGAGTTCAAGGCGGGAACCTTCAAGGGCTCAATCAATATCCCCATTGATGCTCTCGAGGGAAAAGTCGCCATGCTGCCGAAGGACAAGGCGATCGTTTTCTTCTGCAACAGCGGCGGCATCGCCGGCGAAGCCTATGACATCACCGCGTTGATGCGCGAGGATCTGACCACATACTTCCTGAACGCGGAGATCACCCACCACGGTGACGGCTCCTACGAACTGACCCCCGTAGTCAACTGAACCGTGGGCGCGAAAACGATACACTATCTGCCCCCGCGCCAGATATAGCGCGGGGGCTTTTCGAGATTTCAAGTATTTAGGAAATATCGGTTAACCGGAATCTCTGTGAGCTGGCCGGAAATTTTTTCAGATTCGCCGGACAAAGCCGCACGTCACCTGCATGCATCTTGGTCATACTTGGTCTAAATCAGTGGCGGTGATTCCCGACCGGTGCTGGAGGCTAAGCCGCCGTGAATCTCATAGCAACCGGCTTTTCCGAGATTAATGACAGGTATCATGGGGATTCTGTTGCAAAACCCTATTGCCGATTTTTTTGACACGTGATTCCTTTGTTTGAGGTTAATCACGGGGTGCGTTGCGATGATGGGTCGGTCGAATGGTGATCAGGATCGTTTGTTTTATGACGTGCGTCTTGATGGCCTGGTGCCGCCGGAACATCTTGTGCGGAGAATTGATGCGGCGCTTGATCTGAGTTGGCTTCACAGTGAGCTTGCGGCCCTTTATAGCCACACAGGGCGGCCTTCGATTGATCCGGAGTTGATGGTCCGGATGCTGATTGTCGGTTACGTCTTCGCCATCCGCTCGGAACGTCAGTTGTGTTCGGAAGTCCAGG
>JAERTE010000098.1 GCA_016845145.1 Rhodospirillaceae bacterium | reverse complement strand
GTCGGTGACGGCGATACGGGGTTCGGCAATGCCATTAACGTGAAGCGAACCGTCAACGGCTACGCACAGGCGGGCTTCGCCTGCGTGATGATTGAGGATCAATTGGCGCCGAAACGCTGCGGCCATACGCAAGGCAAGCAGGTGGTCGGCCGCACCGAAGCGTTCCAACGTTTGCAGGCTGCCGTTGATGCCCGGGAAGAAGGTGCTGACATTCTTGTCATGGCGCGCACAGACGCCAATGCCACCGACGGGATAGAAGAAGCCATCCACCGTTGCCAGGAATTCCGGCGCATTGGTGTCGATATCACCTTCTTGGAAGCGCCGCGCGACGTCGATGAAATGAAACGCTATTGCGACGAAGTCGATGGGCCGAAGATGGCCAACATGGTGGAACAAGGGAAAACGCCGTTTCTTTCTCCGGCGGAACTTGAAGAGATCGGCTACAAAATCGCCATCTGGCCGGCGGCTCTGATGCTTGCGGCCATCAGCGGCATGCGTACCGAATTGGCACGCCTGGCCGGCGGGGTGGCTGCCGAAGATGGCAAGGCCACATTCCCCGAACTGCAGGACATTGTTGGGTTTCCGGCATATTATGATGCGGAGGCCAAATACGCAGCGGAGTGAAGGTCGATGCCGAACCCTCGACAATTGCCTGTTTGGATATTGATCGCTGGTTTCGCTTTGGCGGCGAGCAGTTCGTATGGCGCAGACGTAAGGGTCATTACCGAGGATTATCCGCCACTCAACTACATCGAGAACGAAGTGCTGAAAGGCCCGGCCGTCGAAATTGTCCGGGCCATTAAAAACAAGCTCGGCGCGGATGCGGAGATTGATGTGCTGCCTTGGGCGCGCGGATATAAATACTTGGAAACTAAAAAGAACACGGCGCTGTTCTCGACAACGCGCTCGAAACCCCGTGAGAAACTATTCAAATGGGTCGGGCCGTTAGCGGAAAAGAAAATCGGCATGTTCGCCAAACGCGGGCACGGACTTACCCTCAAGACATTGGATGATGCCAAGGCCCTGACCATCGGCGTGCAACGCGGTGGCGTCGGTATGGAATATTTGGCAGAGCGCGGTTTCAAGAACTTCGATCCCTCAACCACGCCCGCGGCCAACCTCCGAAAGCTGTTGGCGGGCCGGAACGATCTGTGGTTTGCCTCCAATGCGACGGTGGCCGGGAATTGCAAGAAACTCGGCGTTGAAATCAGCGAGTTTGAGTTGGTGCTGGAGGTCGACAACACGTTCATGGCTATCGCATTCAACAAGCAGACGCCGGACGACGTCATCAATACCTGGCAGACCGCGTTTGACGGCTTGGTGAAAGACGGCAGCGTCAAAAAGATTTATCAGAATTATGGCCTCGAAAGTCTCTATCCGACGAGGTTCTGATCGAGCCATAAGCGACAGATTGATGCCGCACGTCTACGCATTTAACATGTACGCAGGGAGGACGACACCATGACCAATATCACCCGAAAACTTGCCGAGTTCTCGGCTGACCTAAGCTACGACGCGCTTCCAGCTGACGTCGTAGCGCGGACAAAGCTTTTGATTTTGGATATTGCCGGCATCATCGTGCGCGCGCGCCATGATGCGGAATCGACGCCGAGCCTGATGAAGTCGGTGGAGCGCTTGGGCCTCATGGGAGGTGATTGCTCGGTCATGGGTGATGGTGCGGCCTATGCGCCGACGGCGGCGGCGCTGGTCAACGGTACGCTCGCGCACTCGCTGGATTTCGACGATACTCATGCGGCGGCGTCGCTGCATTCCTCCGCACCCATCGTGCCGGCGGCTCTGGCGGCGGCCGAAATGACCGGGGCTTCGGGCAAGGATGTGATCGCTGCCTGTGTGGCGGGCTATGAGGTGCAGGTGCGCCTGGCGCTGGCACTCGGACCATCCGATCACTATGACCGCGGTTATCACCCGACCGCCACCTGCGGGGTGTTTGGTGCGGCGGTAGCGGCGGGCAAGCTTTTGGGCATGGATGCCGACGGCCTCCAAAGCGCTTTCGGTATTGCGCTCAGCCAGGCAGCGGGTTCCATGCAGTTCTTGGCCGATGGTTCGTGGACCAAGCGCTCGCACGTCGGCCAAGCGGCGCAGAACGGTTTGATCTGCGCGGTGATGGCATCGGAGGGTTTCAAAGGACCGAACGAAGCGTTTGAGGGTAAATGGGGCTTCCTGCATGCTTATGCGCCGGATGCCGATTCAGATGTTGCCGTTGCGGAACTGGGCGAGCGGTGGGAGACGCTGAACTTGGCCGTCAAACCCTATCCATCGTGCCGCTATACCCATGCGCCCATGGATGGCCTGATTGCGCTGAAGCGCGAACACGGCATTGAGGCCAGTGATATCGAAGAGGTCGAGGTCGGCGTTGCCGAGACCGGTTGGAAGATTGTTGGCAACCCTCAAGAGGCCAAACATGATCCGCAAAGTGTCGTCGACGGCCAGTTCTCCATGCCATTCTGCGCCGCTGTGGTGCTGAGTGAGGGAAGCATGGTGTGGGACGATTACGCCAAACACATCTCAAATGCTGATACGTTGGCGCTGTGCAAGAAAGTGCAAACCAAGGTCGACCCGCGCGCCCAAGACCTGTTCCCCGATTACATGAGCGGCACGGTGCGCATCAAAACCAAATCGGGCGAATACGAGACGTTGGTCAAGGTACCGCTGGGCGAGCCCGAGAATTTTATGAGTGAGGAAGAGTTCCGCGGCAAATTCGACGGCTTATGCGAGCCCTACTTAGGTGTTGAGCAAAGTGGCAAGTTGGCTGACGCGCTGATGCACTTGGAGGACGCCAACAGTCTGCGCTCAGTGATGGCGCTGAGCCAGCCAGGGAATTGATCATGACCGATGGCTTTAGCGATGCCAGCATTGGTGAGATCACCGAGTTGCTACAGGAGTATTTCGACGGGCTGTATGACGGCGATCTGGAGAAGTTCGACCGCATCTTTCATCCCAATGCCCATCTCTATGCGACCGACGGCGAGGCGCTGACAGATTGGTCCCGGACCGAGTATTTCGAGGTGATCGGCGGCCGGCAGTCATCGCGCGAACAGGGGCTCGCGCGCCACGACAAGATTTTATCGATCCACAAGGCCGGCCCCGACACAGCGCTGGCGACCGTAAACTGCGCCATCCCGCCGCGCTATTTTACGGATTATCTGACGCTGATTCGCATTGATGGCCAATGGCGGATTATTTCCAAAACATTCCACACAGACACACATGAGTGAGGTGACATGGTCGCAGAAGCCAAAGAAGTCGGACCCAACCGGTACCGCGAATCCTACGGCCGCTATTTCGAGGATTTCATCATTGGGGATGTCTACGAACATCGCCCGGGGCGGACCATCACCGAGTCGGACAACACGTGGTTCACGCTGCTCACCATGAACCAGCATCCGGTTCACTTCGATGCCGAATATGCGGCAAAGAGTGAGTTCGGCAAGCCGTTGGTGAATTCGTGCCTGACGCTTTCCATCGTCGCAGGCATGTCGGTTTCGGATGTCAGCCAAAAGAACATCGCCAACCTGGGCTGGACTGATATCAAGCTGCCGGGTCCGGTGTTTGTGGGGGATACGTTGTTGTCGGAATCGGAAGTGTTGGATAAACGCGAGTCGAAATCGCGTCCGACACAGGGTATCGTCACTATCCGAACAATAGGGAAGAAGCAGGATGGCAGCGTTGTCATGGAATTTGAGCGGACCATGTTGGTGCCGAAACGTGGCCACGCCGTCGACGATATTGCTGAGTATTGAGGTCACGTCTAGCGTTTTGAGAACTAACTGTGCCTATCAGTATGGTGATGATGTCATATGACGAACACCTTCGGTCACTGGTTGGGATTGGCGCGCCGGTTCGTTGGTTCGGTTTACATACTGAATAAGAATAGATGGTTGGGTCGGACTTATGTACCGCATCCACGTGCTCGACTATTTATCGAGCCCGTAAGTTTCTGCAATCTCGAATGCAAGTTTTGTTCTTATCCGAAAGAACTGCGATCGCGGAGCGTTATGGATGAGCGCTTGTTCGAACGCAGTATTGCCCAAGCAGCGGAACTGGGGATTGAAACCATTGCATTGACGCCGATTACTGGCGACGTTTTCATGGATAAGAATTTGCTGGCACGCTTAGCCCTAGTTGAGCGCAGCGCCGTCAAATCGATTTTGTTCTATACCAACTTCGTTGGTGCAAACGATGAGGCAATCCGGGCATTGCTGAGAATGGAGAAACTCAAGTACCTGGAAATCAGTATCTATGGGCACGACTTGGACAGCTTTTGCAAAATTACCGGCCGTGGAAAGGTCCAATATAATCGACTGATCGACAATCTTTCATACTTGTATCAACGGATTTCCGACAAGCCGCCAGATATGGATATGGTGATCGGCATTCGTACTTACAGATCATTCCGCATTGAAGCGCATCCGAAGAATGCATTGCTCGAGCTGATTGAAAAACTTTGCAAAGCTGGCGCCAGATTGGGGGTGAGTTCCCAGGTCGACAATTGGGGTGGAGATGTGACGGCGGCGGATGTGAAAGGTATTGAAATGAACCTGACCGATGGAGGCTATCTATATAAGAAGGGGCCGTGCGGCTTGCCGTTTGACAGCGTTCAGGTGTTGGCTACCGGACAGGTGAATGCATGCGCATGCCGAGACCCGCGCGGCAGTTTGCGAATTGGAGATCTGAATTCCATGCCGCTGGCCGATATTCTTTCGCACACTAACGAGAAGTGGATGAAAATTATCGAAGGCCATGATAGGGGCCATTTTAACGAGGTATGCCGAGCTTGCGGGTTCTATCAAAGCATCCATGATGACCGCCGAAAGACCGGTCCGTACCCTCTGAACAAGCAAGCGTATCTCGAAATTTTGGCCCAGGAGTATTCTCGTCGTGAAGCTGAGTAACATTGATATCCAGTGGGAAAGTCGTTTGCCTCGTTTGCGACTCAATTTTGACTGCCGTATTCTTATTTCCCTACTCAACGTTATGGATGTTCGGATGTCGGGAGCCACAAGTTGAACGAAGAAGAAACCCTGATTCTCGATGCCGTCGATCAGTTTCTGGATCGCGATGTCAGGCCCTATGTGCGCCAACTGGAGGCCGATGACGAATATCCGCAAGATATCGTCGACGCCATGAAGGAATTGGGGCTGTTCGGCGCCACCATTTCCGCTGAGTACGGTGGCTTGGGCTTAGGCGCTGCGACGTACTCCAAGATTGTTGAGCGCGTGTCGGCGGTATGGATGTCGGTTTCCGGGATTTTCAATTCGCATCTGATCATGTGTGCGGCCGTTGAACGCTTCGGCACCGAAGACATGAAACGCCACTACCTGCCCCAGTTCGCATCAGGTGAACTCAGGGGCGCTATCGCGTTGACCGAACCGGATTGTGGCACCGATTTACAAGGCGTGCGCACCCGCGCTGTGCGTGATGGTGACGACTACGTCATCAATGGCAACAAGTTGTGGATCACCAACTCAGTCCAGGGCGGCGTGCTGGCATGTCTGGCCAAGACCGACCCGGACGCGGAGCCGGCGCATAAAGGCATGAGCCTGTTGCTTGTGGAGAAATCCATGGGGTACACAGCGCGCAAGCTGAAGAAGCTCGGCTATCGGGGCGTAGATACCGGCGAAGTGCAGTTCGATGATGTCCGCGTGCCGGCGGGCAATCTGATCGGCGAGGTGGAAGGGCGCGGATTGCAGCAGATTTTGTCCGGGCTTGAGTTGGGCCGTATCAACGTAGCATCGCGTGGTATCGGTGTGGCGCGGGCGTGCCTGGAAGAAAGCGTTGCCTATGCACAGACCCGCAAGACCTTTGGCAAGCCCATCGCCCAACACCAGGCGATCCAGATCAAGCTTGCCGATATGGCGACAAGAGTCGAGGCGGCTAGGCTTTTAACCGACCAAGCCGCCGCGGCTTACGATACCGGCGAACGCTGTGACATGGAGGCCGGCATGGCGAAACTGTTCGCCACCGAAGCGGCGGTGGAAAATTCAATGGAGGCCATGCGCATTCATGGCGCCTACGGTTATTCGCCCGAATACAATATCGAGCGCTACTACCGCGACGCGCCGCTGCTGGCCATTGGCGAGGGCACGAACGAACTGCAACGGATCATCATCGCCCGGCAGTTGATCGAACGGAACCCGGTGTAGACCATGGCATTACCTTTGGAAGGCGTCCGCGTGTTGGCGGTTGAACAGTACGGGGCAGGGCCATTCGGCACGCAGTTTTTGTCCGACCAGGGCGCGGAAGTCATCAAGATCGAGAGCCCTGCCATGGGCGGCGATTATGCCCGCAATGTGGGGCCGTATTTTTTCAGCGAAGAGCATTCGCAGTTTTTTCATTCTTTTAACCGCAACAAGAAAAGCCTGTCGCTGGATATCTCGACGCCGGAAGGGAAGGCGGTTTTCCACGATCTGGCAAAGACCGCCGATGCCGTGGCGTCGAATGCGCGCGGCGACGTGCCGGCTCGGTTGGGTTTGCTGTATGAGGATCTCAAAGGCTTCAATCCGAAAATCGTTTGCGCGCATCTCTCGGCTTACGGGCGAGAGGGTTCGCGCGCCAACTGGCCGGGTTTCGACTATTTGATGCAGGCCGAAACGGGTTATTTTTCCGTCACCGGCGAGCCCGGTTCACCACCGACCCGCATGGGGCTTTCAATCGTCGATCTGATGACCGGGTTGGGGTTGGCCTATAGCGTCTCTATCGGTGTGTTGAGTGCGCGTGAGACGGGTGTTGGGCGCGATTTGGATGTCAGTCTTTTTGATATGGCGCTGTTCAATCTCTGCTATCCGGGCACGTGGTACCTGAACTCGGGCCATAACCAGGACCGCGAACCGCGCTCCGGCCATCCTTCGCTGGTACCTTGTGCGCTTTACACGACCAAAGACGGCTGGATTTACTTGATGTGCAATAAGGAGAAATTCTGGCCCGCACTGTGCAAAGCCATCGGCCGCGATGAATGGGCTGAAGACCCGCGTTTCATCACCTTCAAGGAGCGCCTGGAAAACCGCGCCCTGATCCAGGACCTGTTGGATGGCGAGTTGAAGCACAAGACGACATCGGAATGGCTCGATATCTTCGCGGGTAGCGTGCCAGCTGCTCCATTGAACGACATCAAGGGCGCTCTCGACAATCCGTTCGTCGCCGAACGCAACCTAATTCAGAGCGTACCTATCGAAGGTGTCGGCGATGTGCGGCTGATTGACACACCAATTCGTTCGGGCGAGCCGACCCCGGCCAAACCGGCCCCGACCCTCGGCCAACACACCGATGATCTCTTGGGCGAACTCGGCTATGACGCCGACAAATTGGCGCGCCTGCGCGAGGCCGGGGTGATCTAAGTTGCGGCCATCCGCTCCAACTTGCGGAGCGACGATGTCCAGCCGTCGTTGTGGCCACTGGCGCTTTCGTCGTCGGGTAAGCCCGTGTGATATAAGATAAAGCGCGTGCCGCCTGAACCATTGGCTTCTAGGGTGAAGCGCACTCGGCTTTCATGTCCGCGCTCATCGTTCTCATCGTGCCAAGCCCAGGTGAATTCAACGGATTTGGGCGGCGAAACCGCGGTGACCACACCGGTGACTTTGAACCGGTTGCCTTCGGCGCTCATCATCACCGATGACCAGGGACCCTTCCGGGTCAAGTCGAGCGCATGTTCCGGCAAGGTCATGCTTTCCGGCCCCCACCATTTGACCAAGTGTTCGGATTGCGTGACAAAGGAAAATACCGTTTCGGGTTCCGCCGTGAAGTCGCGTTCGATGGTTAGATCACTCATTTTTTTTCATCTCCTCATTCAAGGCAGCTTCCAGGCGGCTCAGGCTGGTTTCCCAGAACTCACGGTGGCTGATGGTCCACGCGGCGACGGCCTGCACGGCTTGTGGCCGGGCGGTGTAGAGCCGGCGCTGCTTGTCGATACGTTGCTCGATGACTCCGGCATTGCGCAGGACTTTTAGGTGGCGCGAGACCGCCGGCGCTGAAATGCCGGTGCCTTCTTGCAAGGAGCCTGCGCTCAACTCGCCTTCGGTCAACAGGCGTTCAACGATGGCGAAACGCGTAGAGTCACCGAGAGCGGCAAAAGTGGTTGCCAGTTGGTTCATGTCTCATCCTTGAATTAACTAATATGTTAATTAACATATAAGTGAAATTAAGGAGAGTCAAATGATCTTTCTAAAGCCTCCGGATCCAGTCCGACACCATGGCCCACACGTCGGCGCTGTTGTCGTCCATCATCGGGAAGTGTGAGTTTCCGGGTATGCCTTGTGCCGGCAGGTCGATGACATCGACGCGGCCACCGAGCGCTGTAATGGCGCTCAAGTAGCGTTCCACCTCACCGCGGTATTCCTGCCAGCGCGGGCTCTGGTCGAAATAATCCCCCCAAATGACAAGATGCGGGATGTCCTTGTTAGCGGATACATCTTCCGATTCCGGTGCGCCGGAAGGCTCGACCAGTACCAACGCTTTGACCCGTCCCGGGCAGGCCAACGTGGTGTCGATGGACATGCCGCCACCCTGGCTGTGCACCATGACGATACAGTCTTCGAAGCGCGCCAGATACTCGCGGTAAGCTGATTTGACGCGCGGTACCAGTTCAGGCCAGCGCGCCACGAACTGTTTGCAGAACGTATCAAACGCCTGCATCGGAAAGCGTTGTCCGGGGTAGGCTACGCGTTCGCCTGTATCCATGGAAAAGCCCTCGTCCGGCCCCATGCGGAACACCTCCCAGGAAAGCTCCTTGGGCCGGAACACCGCATCCATGCCGGTGATGGCATCGGGTGGGGAGGAAGAACGGCCACGCTCGACGGCATCAGAGACATAGACGTCGAAGCCGTCCCGGAGTGCCAGTTCAAGCCAGCCGGGACGGCCATCCGGTGTGGATTCCCAGGTGACACCGGTCATGCCGCCACCATGCCACATGAGAATCGGCGTCGTGCCTTCGGCGGGCGCGCCCAGGAACCCCTGAACGTACATTTGCCCGATCTCGTAATTACCGGCCTGCGCGAGTGGCCTAGCCGCACTGCCCATGGCCAGAGCCACATCACCGGTCGGCGTCAAATCCAACATGACGTTCTCACCGCCGACAAAAAAGCTCTCAAGACCGCGAAGGCTGAATGTGTCTGATTGGGTCATTAGACTCCCTTTTCCCCCTCTGCACCGGCTACAATAGGTAATTCTATTCCGATGACCAACCGTGAGTTTTCGCCATGCCTTCCGTTGCCGTCCATTTTGATCCTGCCAACGTCGAAGCCGCTGACGGTTTTCCAAAATTCGCCGAAGCCCTGGTGCAACTGATCGAAGATTGCTTGGGCGCCCAACGCGACAAGGTGCAGATTATGGCGGTGCCGCTGGCACGTCCGCCTATCGGGCGCGATGTCTATATCGAGATCAAAGCACGAGCCAACGACTACCGGAGCGAGGCCGTGCTGTCGGATTTCGTTGGGCGTGTCGACGAACTCTCACAAGCTGAAATGGGGACACCCTGTCGCATCCGGTATTTCGGCTATCCCGGCAGTTTTCTCGCCGCCGCAAACTAATCCAACCTCTGGCACGCTTGACCCGAAGGTGGTGTGTGACAATAATATAAGCAAGCTTACATTAATCCGGCATAGTAAATTGAGCGGCAACATGGAAGATACTCACAACGAAAGCCTCGGTTTTCTGTTTACCGATCTCTCGCGGGTGATGCGCAAGCGGTTTGACCGCCGGGCAAGAGAACTTGGCTGGACCCGCGCGCAATGGCGGGTTTTGTCCCGGCTTCGCTACCGCCAAGGGATCAATCAAACGACGCTTGCGGACATGCTGGAGGTCGAACCCATCACGTTGGCGCGCCACATCGATCGGCTGGAAGAAAAAGGCTGGGTAGAGCGCCGCGCCGATCCCAATGATCGTCGCGCCTGGCTGCTGTATTTGGATGACAGCGTGCAGGCGATGCTCGATGACATGCAGGAAATCTCCGACTGGAATCAGGAAGCGGCGTTGGCAGGCTTTAGCCGAGAGGACCGCCAACGATTTGTTGCGGACTTGAAGCGCGCCAAGGCAAATTTAACTGCCGCCGAACGTGATGAGGCCGCAACCGTGGAAGCCGTGGGAGTCACGCCTAAGCGCGTGGCAGGAGGCCGTCATGGGTGAAGTGGATACAGTGGTGGATCAGGCTCCTGCGGAGTTCACGCCTCGGCGTGGCCGGCGGGTTTTCCGATTCCTGATCGTGGTGTTTTTCTCGGTGTTAGGCCCCGTCGCCATTGCGCTGAGCGCGGTATATTATTACGCCACGGGTGGTCGTTTCGCGTCGACCGAAAACGCTTACGTAAAAGCTGACAAGATCGCTATCAGCTCCGATGTGTCGGGTCGCGTCGTTGCCGTCAAAGTGGCCGAAAACCAAGAAATCCGAACAGGCGACCTGTTATTTCGGATTGATCCGGAACCCTTTGATATTGAGCTTTCTCAAGCTGAAGCGCGCATAGCCACGGCACGGCAAACCATTGCCGCGCTAAAGGCGGAATACCGCCAAAAGGTAGCGGAACGACGTGAGATCGAGGGAGAAGTGGCATTCTACAAGCGGCGCGTGGAGCGCCAGCGTAAACTGCATGGCAAAGGCTTCGCGTCGCAAAGCAAACTTGATGATGCTGAGCACGAGCTTCGCGCCGCCAGGGACCGAATCCCTGCCATTAACCAGGATTTGGCTCGCGTGCGAGCGCGATTGGGCGGCGATGTGGGTATCGACGCGGCAGCTCATCCAACAGTGCGCGAAGCCAGGTCGGCGCGCGATGCGGTTGCACTGCAACTGCGCCGGACGGAAGTGCGTGCGCCGACGGATGGTGTCATCACGAATTTCGGCCTGGAAGTGGGTGAGTATATAGAGGCCGGCGCGCCGATATTCAGTCTCGTCGGTACCGGCCAAGTCTGGGTGCGGGCCAATTACAAGGAGACCGATCTCACATACGTGCGAGTTGGGCAGATGGCGACGTTGAGTGTCGATACCTACCCCGACGTTTCCTTCCAGGCGCGGGTTGCTTCGATTGCGCCGGCGACAGGCGCGGAATTTGCTTTGCTGCCGCCACAAAATGCATCGGGCAACTGGGTCAAGGTGGTGCAAAGGCTGCCGGTGCGGCTGGAACTGGTTAAATCCTACAATGGTCCGCCGTTGCGAGCCGGCATGAGCGTTATTGTTGAGATCGATACCGGCCACAAGCGCAAGCTCCCGGGCGTCATCTCACAAGCCATGGCCTGGATGAACGAGCGCCTGTAAGGGCAGGGCGCAGATGGCCGCCACCGCACCCACAACTGAGTACACCGGGACCCGCAAGGCCCTGATTACCGCGACGCTGTGTACCGGGCCGGTGATGCAGGTGCTCGACAGCTCCGTTATTGCTGTGGCGCTCAATCACATGCAGGGCTCGCTCTCCGCCGCTCAAGACCAGATGGCCTGGGTGTTGACGTCGTACTTGATGGCGTTGGCCGTGGCGACACCGCTTTGGGGTGTGTTGGTGCAGCGCTTCAGCCGCAAGAACATGTTCAACTTTTCCATCGTCTGTTTCGCGCTGACGTCGCTGCTATGCGGCACCGCCGACAGTCTGACAGAATTGCTGATTTTTCGGGCTATACAGGGGGTTTTTGGCGCTGCCCTGATTCCACTTTCGCAAGCCGCCTTGATGGATATCTATGATCCCAAGGACTACGGCATCGCCATGGGCTGGTGGGGTGTGGGGCTGATGTTCGGTCCGGTGTTCGGGCCGACATTGGGCGGTTATCTAACAGATCTGTATTCATGGCGCTGGGCGTTTTTTATCAATGTGCCGTTGGGCGTTGTATCGTTCATTGCCGTGTGGCTGTTCGTGCCGCAAACCGTAGCCCGGCGTCAAAGGCCGTTCAATTATATGGGCTATATCGCACTTGCTGTCGGGTTGGGTTGCGTACAGTTCGTGCTTGACCGAGGGCAGCGCTATGACTGGCTCGAATCGACAACCATCATTACACTGCTCTGCATTGGTGGTGGTGCGTTTTGGCTGTTCACAGTCAATTCCCTGACATCCAAACACCCGTTCATCGACCCGACCATCCTGCGCAACCCCAATTTTGCCATTGGCTTGGTGCTGCGTGCTGTGTTTGGCATCCTGCTGTTCGGCGCATTGATACTGATCCCGCCGTTCTTGCAGAAAATTGCCGGTTATCCGGTCGTTGAAGCGGGTTTGATGATGGCGCCTCGTGGGTTGGCGACGATGGTCTCGGCAATCGCCGTGGGGCGGCTCGTGAAGGACGTGGACCCGCGTTTGATCATCATCGTGGGTGCCTTGATGGCGGGCTATTCATCTTGGGAAATGGCGCTACTGACGCCAGATGCGCCTGGCTCCACGATCCTGATTCTGATTTTGATTCAAGGTATCGGAACTTCGTGTTTTTTTGTGCCGCTGAATTCTTTGGCATTCGCCGAACTCTCACGTGATCAGCTTGATCAGGGTGCGTCGTTCTTTGCGCTTATGGGCAATATCGGGCGTTCCATCGGGATCGCGATTTTGTCGAGCTATCTTGTCTACGGCGCCCAGATGAACAAGTCGCAATTGGTGGAGCACGCGACACCTTACAATGACCTGCTGAACCATGTGCCCAATCCGGATTTCTGGTCATTCGAAAGCATAAGCGGGCTCGCACGCCTCAACGCGGAACTCGCGCGCCAGGCGGAAATCATCGCATACGTGATGGATTTCCAACTTCTGGCGGCCATGTTGTTCGCCTGTATCCCGTTGGTGATGTTGATGCGGGTTCGGCGCGCGACGAAATCGCCGCAACCGGCATAAGGGGGCGTGACCTGATGGCCTCGGGCAGCTATAGGAATAACCGGTCAAGCATGACCAGGATGGGAGTTACGTTTTGAAACTGCTGATACTGCCGGGGGACGGCATCGGTCCTGAAATTACCGATGCGACATGTCGTGCGCTCGCCGCCCTCGACAGGCGTTTCGAGCTGGAGTTCGACATGGTGCACCGTGATGTCGGTCTCGTGGCGCACGCCAAAGAGGGCTCCACCATGCCCGACGCCGTCATGGCCGAAATCGCTGAGACGGAAGCGACCATTCTGGGCCCCACCGACACTTACGCGTATCCACCGGAATCGGAGGGAGGCATTACGCCGTCCAAAGCCGTACGCACCACCTTCGATCTTTATGGCAATATCCGCCCGAGTCGCACGCGGCTCGGCGTGCCGGCCATGGCGCAGGAAATGGATCTGGTCGTGGCGCGCGAAAATACCGAGGGTTTTTACGCTGATCGAAACATGTTCATGGGCAATGCCGAGTTTATGCCGACACCGGAAGTGGCGTTGGCGGTCCGCAAGATTACGGTCGCGGGTTCGCGCCGCATTGCTAAGGTGGCCTTTGATCTGGCCCGCACACGAAAAAAGAAGGTTACCATCGTGCACAAAGCCAACGTGTTGAAGGTCACGGATGGCCTGTTCCTGCGCGAGGCCAAGTCGGTGGGTGAGGATTACCCCGATGTCGAAATCGAGGAGATCATCATCGATGCCATGGCGGCGCTGTTGATCCGCAGGCCGGAGACCTTCGACGTGGTGCTGACCACCAACATGTATGGCGATATTCTTTCCGACCAATGCGCGGAGTTGTCGGGCGGGCTTGGGTTCGGTCCGTCCATCAATGCCGGTGACGACCACGCAATCGCACAGGCCGCACATGGCTCGGCACCCGATATCGCCGGCCAAGATGTCGCTAACCCAACAGCCTTGATGCTGTCGGCGACGATGTTATTGAAGTGGATCGCAGGGCGCCACGGCAACAATAAGCTGGCCGCCGCCGCCGCGCACATGGAAAACGCCGTCGACCATGCGCTCGGTCAACCCGCGACCCAAACCAAAGACATCGGTGGGCCCTTGGGCACGCAAGCTTTTGGCGAGGCCGTGGCCTCGGCTATCGAAAATCTGGAAGAGTGAGAGAGACGCTATGACCGTACAACGGGGTTGGAATTTCCTGCAAACGCCGGGACCGACCAATATTCCGAACCGCATCCTCAATGCCATGCACACACCGGCGGTGGAGTTCGCCGGGCCGGAGTTTCAGGCTTTCTGCACAGACCTGTTTGCCGATCTGAAAACCTTGTTTAAGACAGAAGGGCGGCCCTTCATCTACGCCGCCAACGGTCATGGCGCGTGGGAAGCGGCGCTGACCAACACGCTGTCGCCGGGCGACAAAGTGTTGATCCCGGAAACCGGGCGCTTCGGGCTCAGCTGGGGCGATATGGGACGCACTTTGCAAATTGAACCCGTTGTCATCCCCAACGATTGGCGCGACGCCATAAACCCCGCCGACGTCGAAGCACACTTGAGTGCCGACAAGAACCACGAAATCAAGGCCGTGCTGTTGGTCCATACCGATACCGCGACCGGTATCACGTCAGACGTTGCCGCCGTGCGTGCCGCCATGGACGCGGCGAACCATCCGGCGTTGTTGATGGTCGATACCATCGCGTCGCTGATGACCACAGACTTCCGCATGGACGAGTGGGGCGTCGATGTCACCGTTGCGGCGGGACAGAAGGGTATCATGCTGCCGCCGGGGCTGGCCTTTTGTGCGGTCAGCGAAAAGGCGTTGGAGGTGCATAAGACGTCGACCATGCCGCGCGGCTATTGGGACTGGACCTACCGCATGGACGAGGAGGTTTTCTACATGGCGTTCTGCGGTACGGCGCCTGAGCAACTGCTGTTCGGCCTTCGTGCTGCCATCGACATGCTGTGGGAAGAGGGCTTTGACCACGTCTTCGCCCGCCATGCCCGGCTGTCGAGTGCGGTTCGGGCGGCCATCGACACCTGGGCCGGGGCCGGTGCGCTTGAGCTGTTCGCCCGCAACGCCGATGAGCGCTCCAATGCGGTGACGGCGATCTTAGTCGATCCGGCCTACGACCCTGTGCATGTGCGTAACATCTGCCGCGAGAATTTCAATCTGGCGCTCGGCAACGGGCTCGGCAAAGTGGCGAAAGAGACCTTTCGCATCGGCCACATGGGTGATCTGAACGAGCCTATGGTGTTCGGTACCTTGGCCTCTGTCGAGGCCGGCTTGAAACTCGCCGGCGTGCCCTATACGCCGGGCGGTGTCGAGGCCGCGATCGAGGTTCTAACCGCCTCGTAGCTCTTTAAGAGCGGCGACAATTTCGTGGTAGCTCTCGGGTTCGCGCCCGGCGAAGTGTTCCTTCAGGCCTGATGTGCCGAGCCAGCTGATCCGCTTGGCCGCACCGTCGGCCATGAAGGGCTGCATGTCCATGGCCTTCAAGGTTTCGGCGACTTCCTCCATCTCATGCGCGCGCCTGACGCCGTGCACCACCGAGCGGCCCATGAAGTATGACGCAAGTTCGTTCCAATCCAGCTGCGGGTAGTTCTTGCCAATGGAATCGAGGACTTTCTCGGCTACCCCGTACTGATCTGCGGCGACCACGCATTCACCCAGAAGCGCTTCCAGCCCTTTGAACACGATGGAGCGGAACATCTTGGTTGCCGCCGCGCGACCGAACTCAGGCCCCATGTCTTCGATGTCCATGCCGAACGGCGCCAAGGCCGAGATCAACGCCGACGCACCGGGCCCACAGGCGAGCATGGGTGACTTGTGCCGGTTGGGAAAGATCGGCGACATGACCGACGCCTCGACGAACGTCGCACCCGAAGCCTCGATTGCGTCGCGCACTTCGGCCTTGGTGACGGGCGAAACGGAGTTCACGTCGAGGTAGGTCTGTCCGCTGGTGAGGTGCGGCGCGACTTGGCGGGCGGCCTCGACGGCATCGGCGCAGGTCACGGTGGAGATAATGATGTCCCGGCCGTGCACGGCGTCGGCATGACTGCCCAGCAAGGTCACACCGGCTTTGGCCGCGCGTTCTTCGATCTTCGCCCGACCTTCCGCATCCGCCTGCAAAATGTCGTAAGCGGTAATGTCGGAAAGCCCGTCGTCGTTGAGGCCCGACGCAATGGCGGGACCTGCTTCGCCGAACCCGATGATTGCGAGTTTCGGGGCGTTTTGGCCGTTGGAGGTCATGTTATTTCCGTTTGAACTGGGGCTTGCGTTTTTCCATGAAGGCTTTGCGGCCTTCTTTGAAATCCTCACTATCGAAACACTCCGCGACGACTTTTTCGCAAAGAGCGTAATCCGGACCATCCGGTTTCACCAATTCGTGGATCACGGTCTTGGCGGCATGAATGGTGAGTGGCGCGTTCTCGGCGATGCGCGCCGCGTAATCCTCCACATAAGCATCCAGCATCGCGCGCGGCACCACTCGATTGATTAACCCCATGGCTTGCGCCTCATTGGGCGTAAACTGCCTGGCCGTGAAGAAGATTTCCTTCGCCAGGGACGGTCCGACCAAGTTCACCAGCCGCGCCAATCCCTCATGCGCATAGCCCAACCCCAGCTTGGCTGCGGGCACCGCGTAGGTTGAGACGTCGTTGGCGATACGCAAATCGCAACAGAGCGCAATGCCGACGCCGCCGCCGATGCAAAACCCCTCAATTTTCGCGATCGTCGGTTTTGCCAGATCGGCCAAGGCGTTTGAGGCGGTTGCGACGGCGTCGTTGTACATGGCCGATGCATCGGCGTCGGAGCGTTGCTTTTCGAACTGCGAGATGTCGGCGCCGGCGCAAAACGCCTTACCGCCGCGCCCCGACAGCACCACGACGCGGACAGCGTCGTCGGCCATGAAGTCGTTCAACACGGTGGGAAGGTCGCGCCACATCTCGAAGGTCATGGCGTTGCGCCGGGCCTGGTTGTCGAGCATGATCCGCCCGATGCCATTTTCCTTCTCAACAATCAACTGCTCGGTAATCTCAGCCATTTCGGCTCCCCTCCCAATATCGGCAAACGGCGCACATTGTTGCGCCAGTGGTCTTGCCAGGCAACGTCAAAGGCGCGATTCTCGGGCGCATCAACAATATTTTTCCAGGCAGTATAAATGATAGCCGCCATTGAGCGCGTAACCGGAGTGAAATGGCAGGCCCAGGGGCCAGCCTTTTTGGTGGCCGGCGGCCATGGGGCGACGCACTGGATCATGGCGACTATATATGTGTTGCTTCCTTTCATTCGCGAAGACTTAGGCCTCAGCTATACCGAAGCCGGCAGCCTGATTACCATTTTTCATGCCGCCGCCTTTGCCGCCAATGTTGGCAGCGGCGCCGTCGTCGACATGACCGGCCGACGCGTCCTGACCCAGGTGGCCTCGCTGATTATCGGCGGTGCGGCGTTGGCGCTTGTGGGCTTGGCGCAAGGTGTGTGGCTGTTGGCAGCGTTGGTGGTGTTCATCGGGCTGACCAACAATCTTTGGCATCCCGCCGCCATTGCGTATCTCTCCAAGGCTTATCCCGGCTCACGTGGCTATGCGCTTTCCATCCACACGCTGGGTGCCAGCATCGGCGATACGGTGTCGCCGCTGATTACCGGTATGTTGTTGCTATGGCTGCCGTGGCAGGGTGCTGCGTCGGCCAATGCGCTGCCGGTGTTCGCTGTGGCGATTGCATTGGTCGTTGTTCTGGGCCGGCATGAAAAGGCCGAACACCGCAATGCCAGCACCGATACTGCCGGACTGGGGTTTCGCGCCTACCTGATGGGCGTCGCCGGATTGTTCAAAGACCGCGCCGTGGTCGGGCTTTGCGTCATGGCTGGATTTCGGTCCATGTGCCAAAACGGGTTGTTGATTTACGTACCGATGCTGTTGAAAAACGTATTCGGTTTCGGTCCGGTATTGTTAGGCGCGGGCCTCACGGCCATGCAGGTGGGCGGTATGATCGCAGGGCCGGTGGCAGGCACGTTCTCCGATAAAATGGGGCGCCGCCCGGTGGTGCTGGGTGGCCTGGCCGCAACCACCGCCATCGTGCTCGGGATCACGTTTATCAGCGCGCCGTTGGCGATCATCGCCGTGCTGGCGCTACTGGGGTGCGCGCTGTTTGCCGTGCGGCCCGTCATTCACGGCTGGGCCATGGACCTGACACCCGACCAAATGCACGGCAGCGCCGTCAGTTTGCTGTTCGGCACGCAATCGGCATTTTCCATGATCGTGCCTTTGGCTGGCGGCATGATCGCAGATATTTGGGGCGTGGGCGCCGTGTTTTATGCCTTGGCTGCGGCTATGTTCATGGCGGCCGTGATGACGTACATATTGCCGGACAGTCGGCGTACATAGAAAGGAAGGGGACATACGACATGGATTTCAATTTGAGCGACGAACAGCGCGAGCTGCAAGAAGCCGCGCGCCGCTTTGCCCAAGAGCAGATGAAACCGGTGGCCGAGGAACTGGAGGCGGAAGCCAAGCCACTGCCCGAAGAGTGGCTGAAACGCTACGCCGAAATGGGCTTCCTGGGTATCAACGTCGCCGAAGATCTGGGCGGGTTGGGGCTCGGTAACTTGGAGGCGCTGATTGTTATGGAGGAGTTCGCGAAAATTTCTTCCGCCGTGGCGTTCCCGATTTTCGAAAGTTCCGTCGGCCCTGTGCGCGCCATTGAGCACTTCGCCACCGACGCCTTGAAGAAGCGCATTATCCCCAAGGTCTGCGCCGGCGAGGCGATCGTCGCCGTCTCCATGTCCGAACCCGAGGCCGGTACGGCCCTGACCGACTTGAAAACCCGTGGCGTGGTCGACGGCGATACCATCACCCTGAACGGCGCCAAACGCTGGTGCTCGGGCGGCGGGCACAGCCAGGGTTATGTGGTTTATTGCCGCTTGTCGGACGATCCCGGCGCCAAGGGTATCGGGGCCGTGTTCGTCGAGAAGGACATGCCCGGCGTCTCTTTCGGTGAACAGGAGCGGCTGATGGGTTTCCGCGGTGTGCCGTCGGCTGATATTTTCCTCGACAACGTCAAGGTGCCGATTGAAAACATGATCGTCCCGGCAGGCGGCTTCCCCAAATTGATGGAGGCGTTTGATCTGGAGCGTTGTGGTAATGCCACTATGGCGTTGGGTCAGGCGGCGGGTGCCTTGGACGAGGTGCTGGACTACGTGCAGGAGCGCAAGCAGTTCGGCAAATCGTTGGTCGAATTCCAGGCCGTGCAAATGAAACTCGCCGAAATGGCCACCCGCGTGGAGGCATCGCGTTTGCTGATCCACCGCGCTGCCGTCAATTCACAAGACGGCCTGCCGTCGATTTTCGAGAGCAGTGTTGCGAAATGCTTCGCCAACGAAATGGCGCGCGAGGTCACCGGCCACGCTGTGCAACTGATGGGTGGCTACGGATACTCGAAGGAATACCCCATGGAGCGCCGATTGCGCGATTCCTGGGGGTGGGGCATCGCCGGTGGCACCATCGATATCCAAAAGGTGAATATTGCGTCGGCCATGGTTGGGCGGCGCTTTAACCAGCGGCGCTAGATATACAGAGGTCGCCGGGCCCCGGAAAAATCGTTACGCTTCCGTTTTTTCCGGGTTGGAACCCATTGATTTTATTATAAACATAAAAAAATCTGGAGACCGAACCCAATTTTCTCAGTAATGAGACCGCCCTCTGTTTTCGACCGAGTCCAACCGGTCTTCATCGGTCTCGGCTTGGTACATATTTGAATGTGCAATAGCATGTCCGCGACGGCGATCAGCCGCGCCGTGATATGAATATAGCAATTAATTCTTAAAAGTCAATAATTTCCTAATTCAGTTATCCGGCATGCTTGTCTTTGCTGACGTAACGGTGCTGGTAATTCGTTTTGCACCGCTTTTGTTTTTCCCCATCTTGTCGTCCGCTAGGCGAAAGCGCTCTAGCACTGATAAAACAGGTCTCGATATAAAAAAAGAGGGCGCCACGATTGCGGCGCCCAGTTTGGCATTCCCATCTAGACACGATGAGAGGAGTTATTTTTTCGTGATCAGGTAATACAGCGCGCCACCCAGGACGGCACCAATTACCCAGGAAAAGCCCGAGAGAAATCCGAGCGCCGGCATCCAAACGGTCGCAACCGAGAAAATAGCCGGAAGCGCGAAGGCGATTAAGGCTTTCCTGTTCCAACCGTTGTCATAGAAATACATCCCGTCTTCGGATGCGGAGAACAACTGCTGGACGTCCAAACTTCCGTTTTTGACCATGTAGTAATCGACGATCATCAAGCCGTAGACGGGCGCCAGAATCGCACCCAGCGTATTCACGAAATTAAAAATTCCGATTTGGCTGATCGTTGAAACCCATAGCCCGCCGATCACCAGGGCGAACCCCGAAGTGATCAGACCGCCGATACGGAAGTTGATTTTGCTCGGCATCAGGTTTGCCAGGTCATAGGCTGGTGGAATGAAATTCGCCACGAGATTAATACCAACGGTCGCCGCGAAAAACATCA
The DNA here is from genome assembly GCA_016845145.1 of Rhodospirillaceae bacterium. Lineage (GTDB taxonomy): Bacteria > Pseudomonadota > Alphaproteobacteria > Rhodospirillales > Casp-alpha2 > TMED8. The sequence continues at coordinate 131,562 of JAERTE010000098.1, read as the reverse complement.
CGGCCGCGAGCAACGTGAGCGGCAGGGAATCGACACGTCCGATAATGTCGGTCGGATTGGTCAACGCCTCTCCCCAGATGGCGACCGTGCCTGCCGTGACGACAAGGGCAATCAGCGAGAAAAAGGCAATATTGAGCGGAAGCCCCATAAGGTTACCCTTTTTCATCTCACCCTGGGATTTCACGAATCTCGAGAAGTCCCCATAGTTGATCACCACCGCCGCGAAATAGGCGATCATGGTCCCGACAATGGCTAAAAACGCGGAGAACGATCCGCCTTTGTAGTCGCCGGTGCCTTTGAAAATGGTGCCCATTTCAGACATCAGACCGGATCCGGCTTTCATCCAAATGGTGATAGCCAGAATGATCATGACGATATACACGAACGGCCCGGCGAAGTTCAGGAACCGCACAATCCAGTCGATACCATTCCAGAACAGCCATATTTGAAAACCCCAAACGATCAGGAACGAAATCCAGTCGATGCCGCTCATGCCAAGAAACACAGGATCGCCGTTGCCGCCGGCAAGCGAGCTCAGCAACAGCGAGACCGCCGTCGAGGCGAAGTAGGTTTGCGCGCCGTACCAGAAAATGGCGACGATTGCCCGAACGATCGCGGGGAAGTTTGCGCCCCTTACGCCCATACTGGCGCGTGCCATCACGGGAAATGGAATGCCATATTTGACACTCGGCTCTCCCATCATATTGACCAGCCACATGACAAACAGCCCGGCGATCAGGATCGCTGCGAATACCGTCCAACCGTTCAGTCCATAGGACAAGAATAGCGACGCCGCGAGCGTATAGCCGAACAGGCTTTGAACATCATTTGCCCAAACATTGAAAATCTCGAACCATCCCCAGGTTCTCTTCTCTTCCGGGATTGGTGCCAGGTCTTCATTGTATAAACTTGGGTCTTGATCAACGATTGTCAGTTCATCGCTCATGCCTTTCCCCCTCCATACCCTTTTCCATTACTTGCATGTCCGTGAGACGTTAATTAGTATCGTGCATAATTGCGTGCAAAAAAACGTGCATATTTCCGTGCATAATGTCAAGTGGTTTTGTTGATGAAGAAGCCTGAAAAAATCGGCTACGCGCGAGTATCAACGAAATGGTACCAGAGCGAGGTTCAGATCAGCGAACTGGAGAAGCAGGGGTGTGACAAAATATGGAAAGACTCCATTCTCGAGAACGAGCACCCGGACGAGACGTTGAGTAGGTTTCTCAATGAGGTATCGAAAGGCGACACCGTCGTGGCCACGCGCCTAACGTCCGTAGCCCAGTCGCCGGCCGATCTTTTGCGGCTGCTTGAGCGGATTCACAAGAAAGGCGCCTATTTTCGATCATTGGCGGAACCCTGGGTCGATACGAACTCGGAGGGCGGACAGCGCGTTATCGACACCATTCGGGGGATTATCGATTTTGAGATCGCTATCGCGGACGCCGAAAGCCGCGTTGAAGAAAACCGCCCTAGGAGTTTTGGTGTATCGGCGGGCCGCCCGCAAAAGCTATCCGAGCATCAACGGCAAGAGGCGATTTCGCTGTTGAGGATCGGCAAATCCGCCGCCGAAGTGAGCCGCATGCTCAACGTCAGCCGAAGCACGATTTCGAGGCTAAAGAAAGAGATGTAAATCCAGCCGTAGTCAGTAGACCTGATTAGATCGTGTCTTCGCGACAATCGCGTTCCATTCGCTATTTACGATCAAATGCCCGCTTGCTGGTCTCGGTCAGGAACCCTTCAGACTCGTCGGGTATTGGTAAGACACGCTCATGGGGATGGGAAGTGTGGAACACGTGTCGGCATTTGCTGGCGCATCACGGCTTTTGAAGATTCCTGAGTTGAAACATACCAACAGACAGGTTTCACATGGCTCTCGGAAAGATTTTCGGCAACATTTTCAAAGACCCTGATGAAGGGCCGTCGGCGGAAGAAATCGACGCGGAAACGGAAGCAGCCGTGCGCGCCATCATGTCCGAGGAGACAGGCGCGGTAGAGGCTGACGCCGTGCTGGCGACCGGCTGGGGCCAGCCGGGCGATATGGTCTATATCATGAATCTCTCTCCGCTGTTTGTTATGTTGGGGTCTCACGAAGGCCGCGCGGCTGATAACCTGCGCGAAGCCGCCAAAGAGATATTCAAGAAGTACGTTCAGCCCAGAATGGGTCAATCGTCATTCGAGGGCGACAATTTCTTGATGCGCTTTTATGGACTGGAAGACTCAGAGGGTTTTCACCGCGCCGCCGTCATCACCAACGAGATTGGTGTCACCGTTCTGGGGGATCGGTTCCAAAAAATCGACGTTCCGGAATTGGTTATTGCCGCGAAAACCGAGAACATCACCAATGCGGACGGCTCGATTAACCTTGAGAAAACCGATGAAGCCATGCGCACGGGCGGTGAAGATATCGAAAGGACGCCTGCGGGCCGGGTCAAGACGGTTCAGGTCGCATTCTACCCGACCTGGACGCCTGCCAAGGAAGTGATCGAGTCTTTCGCGTGCTATGTGCGCCAGAAAACGTCCAAGGGCTTGGTCTATGGTAGCGATGTATATCCGCAATCGCCGGCAGATCCGCTGAGTATCTTAATCGATGGCAAGAAGTCTAAACTTGCCGTGCGGGATATGAGTTCGCTTGCCCATTTCGAGACCGAGGTCGACTTGTTTTTGCCGTTGCGTTTCTCGACGTTGAAAAGCAAATACGCGGCGCAAATGGCGAAAATCATCGAAGATGTACATCCGGTATGGCGTAACCAGCATCTGATTTTCGAAGTTTTGGCTGTACCGAACAAAGCGACGGCCGAGCACCTTCGCCCGATTGTTGAGTGGGCGAAGCTGCAGGGGCGCGGGCTGGCCGTTCGGACATCACTGGCCCGACCGCAGTTGGACCGCATCGTCGACAGCGGCGCTGAATATGCGTGTTTTGATGCCCAGGCCACAGAAAACGAAGACGTGAACTTCAAGGAATGCGTTTCTGAAATCCACGACAAAGGCCTGCGCGCGGCGATTTGGAACGTTCGCGAGCGTACAGAAGTTGAGGGATTGATTGAGGCCGGATTTGATCTGATGAACGGCCCTGCCATCGCCGAATCCTCGGAAGGAATCAAGGACGGCCGTGATTTGCGGCAAATTCAGGTGATTTCCGGGTACTAAAGGCCGTTTACCGACCACCGTCACCCTTCACCAGCGCCATTGTCGCGCGCGCCAATTCGCTTTTGGGATTCGCGAAATCTGACAAAATGGTGAAATGGTTGCAGCCGTCCGGTTCCATGTACCGGCAGTCAGCGCCTTTGGCATTCCATGTGTTCACGAGGTTGCGCGATTGATGCTTGAAGGCATCACTTTCGGCGCCGCCGGGTGCCACGATCAGTGGCATGGTTGGGGCGGCGGTATAGAACTGCGGACTGTCGGTCGCGATTTCCGCATCCGTGAGGGAAAGCGTTTCCTGCATGTAGCTTTGTTGGATCGGCGTCAAATCGTAGATGCCGGATAGCGCGATGCCGCCTTTCATCAAGTGTTCTGGACCACCAGAAAATGCCGGCCAATCAGTGGCGGCCAACACCGCTGTCAGGTGTCCGCCGGCGGAGTGTCCGGCGACGAAGATACGGTTCGCGTCCATGCGATAATCGGCGGCGTGATCATGGATCCAATGGGTGGCCTGGCGGCACTGGCGGATGATGTCAGCCATGCGCACGCCCGGGATCAAGTCGTACTCCACCAGCGCAAACGCGATGCCGGCTTCGGCATAGGCGCGGGCCAGGAAGGTTTGATCGGTTATTGATCGGCTCATCCAATAGCCGCCATGGATGTAAACCAGTACCGGATGCGGCGCGGTAGACGGGTTGTCACCATTCGGCAGCACGATGTCCATGATTTCACGCGGCGACGATCCGTAGGAGACGCCCTGGTGACAAGGGAAATCAGCCAGAACATCCGCGCACATGGGCTCCCATTTCTCGTACAGACCGACATGTTCCGGCACCATGGCGCGATTGTTGTACTGGGCATCCATTTCAGGGCTGCCGAGCGGCGGGTGGGAGGGAAGCTCAAGCATCGCTGGTTCTCCGGTCAGGTAAGCGGCATCATCACATGTTCTTGGTAAGGTGTGCGTTCTTGCAAACGGCCATACCACGCCGTGACATTCGGCATCTGTGGGCGTTCGACGTCCATCTCAAACCAGCGGTAAACGGCGCAGCCGGCGGGAATATCGCCGATGGATGGCTTGTCGCCCGTGACGTAGTCGCGACCGGCCAAGTGTGCCTCCAACATCGACCAGAGCCGGTTGGTGGCTGCAATTCCCTTTTCGACGGCAGCCATGTCACGCTCCGCTTCGGGGGTGCGGATCAAGGTGCGGAATACCACGGAGAGCGGCGCGTGCATGGTGGTCAGATACCAATCCATCCACTGGCTGGCGAGGGCGCGATCAGCCGGCGTGTTCAGGACCCAATCGCCGGTGCCGTATGTGTCTGCGAGATAACGCACGATGGTATTGGACTCCCATACCGTCAAATCGCCGTCCTCCAGGGTGGGGATCAGGCCGTTGGGGTTTTTTGCCAGGTACTCAGGGGTGTCGTTGCCGCCGAATTCGAGGCCGATATCGTGGCGCTCCACCGGAACGCCAAGCTCCGCCGCACACCACATGACTTTTTGTACATTGATCGAATTGTTCCTGCCAAGGACACGGACCATCAGTTTTCTCCCTGCTGTTCGTTTCGCGTGTGAACAGGTTTGTTAACACGGGTTAATATGGACCAGACGTTACGAATACCGCTAACGGTTATAAATATGCTATCAAAGACTACAACGGTTGCTTGCAAAGGAACCCACGTATTTGATTTTTTGATTTCACAGTTGTCCCGCGCACATCGATAGGCTTTCTTGATGTGCGTCTCCTGCCGAAGGGTCTGACCGGAAACGGTCAGACCCTTTTTTTGGTTTTGACGATTTCTCACAAGGCGTGGTCCCAAATGAGCTTGTCTCAATCGATGGTTGGGCTGAACTTGTAACCACAGCCGACCACGGTGACGACGTATTGCGGGCTGCGGGGGTTAGGTTCGATTTTCTTGCGGATACGGCTGATGAGCACATCAATCAGGCGTTCGGTTGGAGAATCGGAATCGTGGCTGACGGCATCAAGCAGATACGTGCGCGACAACACGCGGTTTGGCGCCTTGGCCAGCGCTGCGAGAAGATTGAATTCGGCCCGCGTAAAAGCAACGATTTCGCCGTCGGGGTTCCGCACCGTGCGGCTATCGATACAAATTTCCCAACCGCTGAAACGATGGGTTTCCTGCAATGGCGCGGTGCCGTCGCCGGCATTCGTGCGCCCGACTAGGTTGCGAACGCGCAGCACCAACTCGTCCGGGTCAAAGGGCTTCGTCAGGTAATCGTCGGCGCCGATTTCGAGTGCCGCGATGCGGTAGCTCTTCTCGCGCCGTGCGGTGATCACGATGATTGGCAAGCTGGAGCGTGCTCGGACCTGGCGCGCCAACGAGAGGCCGTCTTCGTCAGGAAGATTGAGATCCAGGAGTACCAAGTCGATGGGTTCGGAATCGATGGCTGCCAGCATTTCCTTGCCGGTCATCGCCAAGCTGACGTCAAAGCCGTCTCGGCGCAAATAAGCGCCCATTAGACTTTGAACCAGTTCGTCGTCCTCTACGACCAGGAGATGTGGTTGCGCCATTACGAGTTCATTCGATACTCATTGTATGTCGGCAAATGTACACGCCCTGCGCCAGTTATCCAGACCCTTGTTCGAAAGTTCTTCCGGTTCGTCAGGATCATGTCATAGAACCCCTCTAAAATTACTTCTATCGTTAGCTACGGCGTGAAGGAAGTATCGGATGAATACCAATTCAACGAGTATCGGACCTATAGCCCACATGCTGCCCTCTTCGGGGAAATGCATCTGCTTGCCGGAGGGGCTTGCGCTCAACGCTTGTCGGTTTCAACGCCGTGACGAAGACCTGATCTTGAGCCCGAACGGGCAAGCCCAGGTGATCTTGAGACGATACTATAGTGTTGAAAAAGCGCCGTACCTGCGCGATTCCCATGGGGATTTGCTGTCCGGCGATTTGGCCCGGTTGCTCGCAGGTCTTTCGGATACGGCGGTGCATGCGCTGATGAAGCGCGGCCAGCGTCGCGGGGACCGCGCGGGATAACAAGCGGGGACCGCGCGGGATAACAAGCGGGGACTGCGCGGGATAACAAGCGGAGTAACTTAACTCGGCTCAAGCCCCAGATTTGCGATATTGAGCCGGCCCATGGCACGCAGCAACTGATACACGGCAAGGCGTTCGTCGTAAGCTGCAGACGTGTAGTTGATTTGCGCGTTGGCGACTTCGTTCTCCGCATCCAGCACATTGATTACGGTTTCTTTTCCGGCTTCACGCAAGCGTTTGCGGGATTCAAACACTTCCGAGGCAATATTCACGGCATTTTCCAAAAGCCCCAGCCGCTCGCGGGCGGTGAGCAGGGCTTGCCAAGCCAAACGGGTTTGCTCGATGACCCGTCTTGCCGTGTCATCGCGGTTGTCCTGGCTGGCGCGATAATCGAATGTCGCCTGAGATAGGGACTCGCGTGTTGAAAAACCGGAAAACAAATCCCAATTTGCCGTCAGCATAAGTGAATAGTCGCGCCTCGTGCCGATTGTCGCGCCGGAATGTTTTTCATAGTTCATCTGGCCTTCCAAATCCACTGTGGGGGCCAGTTCCGACAGTACCGTGCGGCGGCGTTCGCGCGCCACTTCGATGGAGGTGATGGCGCTCGAGGCCGCAGGGTTCTCAATCACCGCAATCTCCACGGCACGTTCCAGCGTGCTCGGAATCATTTCCACCGGCGGTACGGGATCGGTCATGGCGTCGATGTCTGGGGCGTGGCCGAAGGTCTGGATGTACCTGCTGGCGGCGTCGGCAAGCGCGCCTTCGAAATTGACGCGCCTTTCCTTGGCGATCTGCAGTCGCGATTTCGCCTGCAAAACGTCGACGGCGACGCCGGAGCCACGCTGCACGCGCTCGTCCTCAAGGTTGAGCTGGCGCTGGATGGTGGCTTCGTTCTCACGCGATAACTCGACCAGACGTTGCTGGCGCAGCACGTCGATATAGGTGTTCGCTCCGGCGAATAAGGTGTTTTGTTTCGTGGTTTCCAGATTGAATTGAGAAATCTCCTTATTGAGACGCGCGGTCCTGGTCTGAGAATCCGTGAGAAACCCATTGAATAGGTTTTGAGTAACCGTGAGGTTCGTCGTATACGGGGTGCGGCTCGATGGCTTGCCTTCCTGTCCATCAGTGGAATTGCGCTCGGTGGGGCTGTCGATGAGTTCGTGCCCCGATTCGGTGGTTGCGGTGATTACGGGGTAATAACCGGATTTCGTTTTGGTGATTTCCCGGCGCGCCGATTCCAACGATTTCAATGCCGAGCGTATTTGCGGATGGTCGTAGAGCAGGTTGGCGAGTTCGCGCTCCAACTGCGCCGCCGCGCCAGGGGCAGCATTGAGCGCAGTTGCAGCTACAACTGAAGCCAGGCCGCCAAATAAAGAACGAAAATGCCGCGCCATGTCCCGTGAAAAGCCCATAACTTATTGATTCTCAATAGTTTACTCGGAATATGACCGGGCGTCAATTGGGCGGTAATCGAAAAAATACTGCAAAAACAATTACTTAGTTCGTGATAGCGGCTGTCATCATCTATATAGGCTGTTTGATGACTCAATCTTTCCCACATTTAGGGGGCGTCACCGAAAATGATTAAGGTTGGTTGACGCCTGAGCGGTTCCGCTTATTGTTAAGCGATGTCACTGAATATAAAGCCTTTAATGCCGACGTTCGGCGCCGAGATAACAGGCGTCGATATCGTATCGCCTTTGGCCGGCGAAGATTTCGCTGCGATTCGCTCCGTTTTCGAGATGCACGGCCTCTTGTACTTTCCCGACCAGCCCATGGACGACGACCAACAGGTCGCCTTCAGTGAGCGGTTCGGGCCGTTGGAGAGAACGGTCTCCACCAACCCGGCCGGCGGCTCTCCGTTCGCCCGCCAATCCAACGTCGATATCGAGACGGGCGAGACAATACCGTTGGATGATCCGCGCATGGCATACCAAAAGGGCAATTACCTTTGGCACGCGGACAGCACGTTCAAGACCATACCGTCTCTGTGTTCGGTGCTGACGGCGCGTGAAGTGCCGCCCGACGGCGGCGCCACCGAATTCGTCTCGACGGCCACCGCATACGATGCATTGGACGACGATCTGAAGGCCACGCTGGAAGGTTTGGTGGTCGAGCACGATTTCGCCTATTCCCGCCTGCGGACCGGGTTTCAGCTGACCGATGCGCAGATAGCGGAGTCTCCCGCCGCGTGCCATCCCTTAGTGCAGGTCAATCCGCACACCGATCGTAAGTCTTTGATGATCGGAGCACACGCCAAGGCGGTCATCGGCTGGCCGGCTGAGAAGGGCGCCGCACTGCTCGACGAGTTGCTCGCGCGGGCCACGGAACAGCAAGACATTTACCGCCATGAATGGCGCACCGGTGACGTATTGGTGTGGGACAACCGCGCCACTTTGCACCGCGCCACGCCATATGATGCCGCGCACCACCGCCGCATCATGCAACGCACGACAGTATCTTATGCGGTGTCCGATCCGGAGGCGGCCGGCAGCGCGGCCTGATTTCGACGCCGGCATGGGAGAAGCATCCTGAGACCTCTGATCATTGCCGTAGTGGCGATGCTGTTTCAACAAGCGTTGGCCTCCATGTCGACGCTTGTGTTGCCGGTCGCGGCGCCGGAAATGAGTGCCGATATCGGCATGCCGGCATCGCTGATTGGCGGCTACTGGATGTTCATCTACGGCCTCGGGTTTTTCGCGTCACTGGGCTGTGGCGGTTACATTCAACGGTATGGGCCGCTGCGCGTCAGCCAGGTTGCGCTGGTCTGTATGGGGCTCGGATTGCTGATTTCGGCGACGGGTTCTGCGTGGCTGATTGGCGCCAGTTGTCTGTTGCTGGGGATCGGCGCGGCCATTTCGACACCGTGCTCGACGGCGATTTTGGCAAAAATCACAACGCCGCAAAACGCACCGTTGATCTTTTCGCTAAAACAAACCGGCGTCCCCGTGGGTGGCATGCTGGCGGGGCTCTTGGTGCCGTTTTTTGCTTTGCGCTACGGCTGGCAGGGCGCATTCGTCGGGTGTGGCGGTATATGCCTCGTCTATGCCACTCTTTTACAGCCGCTACGATCAAGTTATGACAACGACCGCGCACCGGCCAAAGGTTTCGATTTCAGTTCGATACTGGTGCTGTTGAAGTCCATTCTTTCTACGCCCGAATATCGCCGGCTGGCGTACATGTGGTGGGCCTATGTGGGTGTGCAGGCGATATTCGGCGCTTTTTTCGTCACCTACCTGGTGCAGGAATTCGACCATGATCTGGCCTTGGCGGGGCAGGTATTCGCCGGCGCGCAAGTGGCGTCGATCGTGGCGCGGGTGTTCTGGGGCTGGCTGTGCAGCCGGTTGATCTCACCGCAGCTTATGCTGGCGATCCTGGGCCTGATCATTGTCGGATCGGCAATCGCGACAGGCATGATCACCAAAAATTGGTCAATCGTTTCTGTAGTGCTGGTGGCGGTGGTATATTCGGCCAGCGCGGTCTCATTTCATGGTGTTGCAATCGCCGAAATCGTCCGCGTGCTGCCCAACGACGAGGTCAGCGCCAAGGCCGGCGGCATTCTGTCGTTCGCCATGCTGGGGATGATGAGTTATCCGGCGCTGTTCGGGATCATCTTGCAGGCGACCGGGTCTTATGCCATCGGGTTTTGGGCATCGGCGGCGCCGGCTTTGGCGGTCAGTCTAACTTTGTTTCGGCGCGCACTTAAGTGATTTCGCGCTTGCCGTCGGAATAGGTCAGCCGAACATTGAACGAGCCTTCGTTGAGCAGCCACGGCCTGATGCGAAACGTGCGTGCACCCGCTTGATGCATGGGGTCGGCGGCGGCAATGGCATTTGCGGCGTCCAGGTTTTCGGCACGCACGATCACCATGCCCGCACCACTCCAAAGGCGCTCTTCGTCGTCGGCAAACGGGCCCGCAGCAAACATGATGCCTTTGTCTTCAAGTTCTTTTTGGTACGCCAAATGCGGGCCCATGTTCTCGAGCACGGCGGCCATGCCGTTTCCGGGGCCGTCCGCTGGCTCGGTGAAAATGGCGTAAAGCTGCATACCCAAGACGCCTTTGGAACGCACATCGGCGACTTTTTCCGCCCAATTGATTTCCGGATCGGCCATGACTTTTCCTTCGACGATTATGATGATGAAAAGAATATATCGAAAATTATGTAGAATAAAATATAATTTCGATAAATTATTGACATTGGTGGTGCAGGGCGCTTCCATGCCCCAGATTTCACGGGACAAAAGAAAGCGGGGAGAAATTTCATGCGTATTGTGGCTTTCGAGAGCAACGGTGCCAGCCGGTTGGGCGTTCGTATTGCAGACGAGGTGGTTGATTTGTCCATTGCCGCGCCGAACCTGCCGCAAGATCTTCGCGGTCTGTTGGCTGCCGGGGATGACGCCATGGCCGAAGCTGGGCGGGCAGCGGGGAAGGCGGGCGGCGATGCGCGGCTGGCCTACGATGGTTTGTCTCTGTTGCCGGTGATTTCCGACCCGCCGAAAATACTCTGCATTGGGCGCAACTATGCCGCACACGCCAAAGAGGGCGGCGCCGACGTATTGGAGTATCCCGATATTTTCATGCGCTCGCGCCTGTCGTTGATCGGCGCCGGACAGCCGATTATCCGCCCCCCCGTATCCGACAAACTGGATTTCGAGGGAGAGTTGACGGCGGTGATCGGCAAGACCGGGCATCGACTGAGCGAAGCCAATGCACTTAGCGCCGTTGCCGGTTACACGATCTTCAACGACGCCACGCTGCGCGACTATCAGCGCCGCGGCACCCAGTGGACGGTCGGCAAGAATTTCGACGGAACCGGCCCCTTGGGTCCCGAATTCGTCACCGCCGACGAATTACCGCCCGGCTGCGACGGGTTGCAGTTGCAGACGCGCCTGAACGGCGAGACCATGCAGGATGCCAACACCGACGACATGGTATTTCCGGTCGCCAAGGCGATTGCGATTTTGACCGAAGCCATGACCTTGGAGCCGGGCGATTTGCTGGCCACTGGCACACCCGCTGGTGTCGGTTATGCGCGCACGCCACCGGTCTGGATGAAAGACGGCGATACGGTGGAGGTTGAAATCGAGGGTATTGGTATTCTTTCCAACCCCGTGAAGGACGAGGCTTAAATGAACGACGAGATGGCCCAAGCGGTCCAACAGGCGCACGCTGATATCCGCGATGTTCGAAGCCGCTTGCAAAGATTGGACGACAATTCCCTGGATCTCATTATCCGTAATGCGCGCTCCCACAACGGCTGGCAGGACCGCCCCGTATCGGACGCTCAATTGCAAGAATTGTTCGACTTGGTACAGTTTGCGCCGACCGCCAACAATGGCCAACCGGCGCGCATTGTGTTTGTCAGAAGCGCCGAGGCCAAGGCGCGCCTCGCCCCGGCCATGGCACCGGGGAATGTACCGAAAATCGAGGCTGCGCCCGTCACCGCGATCATTGGTTTTGATACGGCGTTTTTTGAAAACCTTGATCGGACCTTTCCGCACAAGCCTGAATTCAAGGGCAAGTTTGCTGCCGACCCCGAAAAATCCGCCGAGGCCGCGTTCCGCAACAGTTCCATCCAAGGTGCGTTTTTCATTGTTGCGGCGCGCGCCTTGGGGTTGGACACGGGCCCGATGTCCGGCTTCAACAACGCCAAGGTCGATGAAGAATTTTTTGCTGGAACGACAATTCGGTCCAATTTTTTGTGCAGTATTGGCTATGGTGATGAAACAGCCCTGTTCCAGCGTTTACCTCGATTGCCGTTCGATGAGATTTGCGAAATTTTATAAGCCCTACCGGAAGGAATTATAATGGCCGAAGCTAAAGTCAAAACCGTGGTGAAACTCCGCGTGGAGGGCACCTGCCCGAACCATTCCAGAACCGACATTCTGGCCCGCGATACGGAACTCACCATCGATGAGCCGAAAGAGCGCGGCGGCACCAACTTGGGCCCGTCACCGACGGAAACCATGCTGGCGGCTTTGGCCGGCTGCACCAGCGTCATTTCCCAGAAAATCGCGCACAAGCATGGCGTCGAATTTACGAACGTCAGCGTTGATGTGGTCTCGACCTTTGACCGCCGCGGCGTGACGTTGCAAGAACAAGTTGATGTGCCGTTCGAGGATGTTCAGGTGTTGATCGAAGTCACTACGGACGCCGATGACGCGACAATGGATAAGATCAAAACCGAGTTGCCGATGTTCTGCCCGGTTTCCATGGTCATGCGTCAATCCGGCTCGAATGTGACCGATATTTGGACCATAAATCGGCCCTGACTGGGGGCGATTTCAGTCGGCCAGGAATTCCGAGTCTGAATTCAAGATGATTTCAGATGTGCGCTGATAGTGCGCATGCAACCGGTTAACCGCAGCGTCGGCGTCACCCTCAATGGCGGCGTCGAAGATTGAGCGGTGTTCATCCAACTCGTGGCGCTTCGGATAGCTGGCGGCAACGGCGAATTGTCGGTATCGGTCGGCTTGGTCGTTCAGCTGCCGGCAGAATACCTCCAGCCAGCGAGAGCCCGACGCACCGATCAGCGCCAGATGAAAATCGCGATGACGGACTTCCCATTCCGGATTGGCGGAGTAGGTGCGCTCATCCGACGAGCGCGGCACCCGAGACAGCCGGTGGAAGGCGAGAACCAGATTTTCCTCCCACGCGGTGCCGCCATTGGCCATGGATTCGCGCAACGCAATCTCTTCCAACCAGCACCGGGTGCGAACCAGCTCCTGCAATTCGGAACGGCTGACGTTCGCGACATGGAAGCCTTTTTGATCTTCGCGCACCACCAACCCGTCCGAGGACAAACGGTTGAGGGCTTCACGCATGGGGCTGTTGCCGACGCTGTAGCGTTCACGCAGGTATTCGGACCGCAGCTTTTCGCCAGGTGGCAACAAACCGCTCAGGATGTCGTCGCGCAAACGGCTGTAGACATCGCTGGCGAGGGTTGCGCCGTTGGCCTCTGATCGCTGGTTTATGCTCACCTGATCGCTTCCCCTATGAATATTCCGAAATTAACATTCTCAGTATCATTCCACAAATTTCGAAATTTTTCAAAAAAATCGAAAATTAATTGACGAAAGCCAAAATATTGATATTTTTTATAAAAGCAAAATCCATTCGCAGCCATCATTTTTTTTGAAGTGTTGGTACAAACCAAATCACCCGAGCAGGGGGCTGAAACGATGATCAAGATACAAAATCCGAAACGACGCCTTGCCATAAGCGGCATGGCTTTAGCAACTGCCACAGCTTTAGCGCTGCCGGCAACCGCGGCCGAGACCATCAACCTGACGGCCATTGACGGCTATCCGCCGAAATCACTGTGGGTGAAGGAGTTCATCAACTTCTTCATGCCTGAGATCGACCGACGCCTGGCCAAGACCGGCAACTACAAGATCAAATGGAACCAAGCCTGGGGCGGCCAGATCGCCAAGAAGAAAGGCGTACTGAAAGCCTTGCAGAACGGCCTTGGCGATATCGGCGTTGTCACGACGGTGTTCCATGCCGACAAAGTGCCGCTACAAATGATTGCCTATGCGACTCCGTTCGTTACCACCGACCCGACCCTGGTGGCGCGTACCGTCGACAAACTTGTCGAGAGCTATCCCGAATACAAAGCAGCCTGGGCCAAGTACAATCAGGTTTATCTGACCAATCTGGCGGTGCTCGACAGCTACCAGATCGTCTCCAAAAAACCGATGGCGGCGCTGCCCGATTTCAAGGGTATGAAGATTGCCGGTGCCGGCATGAACCTGGGCTATTTGAAAGGCTTTGGCGCAGCCGGTGTGGGCGGCAGCTTGGTCACCTACTACAACAAACTGAAGACCGGCGTGGTTGACGGCGCGATGATCTGGGCGGAAGCCGCGAACACCTTCAAAATGGTTGAGGTGGCACCGCACATGCTGAAAGGTGACATCGGCACGGTTAATTCCAAGGCCATCACCATGAACGCCAAAAGCTGGGCCAAGCTTCCCGACGAGGTCAAGAAAGCCATCTCGGGTGCGGCACCGGCCTATCGTGACCATATGGGAAAAACCGCACTGGGTATCGCCAAGGCGAGCTACGCCAAATACACGGCGGCCGGTGGAAAAATCGTTCAGATGTCCGGTACCGAGCGTGATAAGTGGGCACAGACCATGCCCAATATCGCCAAGTCCTGGGCTGCTGGCCTGGAGAAGAAAGGCATTCCCGGCAACGCGATCTTGAAAGCGTACATGAACGAAATGCGGGCGGCCAAACAGCCGATCCTGCGCAATTGGGATCAAGAGGTCGGCGGCTAATGGCTGGCGTTAGGTCCTTATAACAGTGGCTATACTGCCATCGACAAAAAGAACTGACGGGGCGTCGCCGGATGGCGGCGCCCTGGATTTTCTGTTGGGCCGGGTGTTGGGCGGCATGAATGCGATCGGGTCGCTGTGGGTTTTTGTGCTGATGGTGTTGATCAATATCGATGCCGGTGGGCGGACCTGGTTCGCAGCTCCCATGGACGGTGTCGTGGAAATGATCGAACTGACGCTGGTCGCCATTGTGTTTTTGCAATTGGGTGACGCAACGCGGGCAGGCAGGTTGACTCGATCCGATGGGTTTTTCCAAATCATGCTGCGTAACAAGCCGAAAATCGGACGCGCCTTCGGGGTGTTGTTCGATGGCTTGGGGGTCGCTTTCATGGCGATCATATTGTGGGGCAGTATCCCCATACTGGTGGAGTCGTATCGCGAAGACTTTTACGTCGGTACCGAAGGCATTTTCACCGCACCCGTATGGCCGGTTAATCTGATTATTGTCATTGGATGCGTGGTGACGGCATTGCAGTTTGCGATATTTGGCATGCGCTATCTGAACGGTACCTATGCAGGGCCTGAAACAGATGACGGCACCTAATTGAGGTGGGACCGGCGACCCCGGCCCGAAGAAATCAAGCCCAAGGGAATCAAGTATGACCGGCATTGAAGTTGGCATCGCATCCATAATCACCATCGTTGTCCTGATCTATGCCGGGCTATACGTGCCCGTGGCGCTTGGGCTGGTGTCGTTTGTCGGTGTGTGGATTTTACGTGGCGACGTGGATATGCCGATCAGCCTGTTGTCGCTGGCCATCGGCGACACGGTGTCCGAGCAAGTGTTTGCAACCATCCCGCTGTTTGCGCTGATGGGCTTGCTGGTCGGCCAAGCGGGTTTGGGCCGCGACGTCTATGATGTGGCCAACCATATTTTCCGCCGCGTACGTGGTGGGTTGGGCATCGCCACCGTGGCGGCAAATGCCGTGTTCGCCTCGATTACCGGATCGTCGATCGCGTCGGCCACGGTGTTCACGCGCATATCGGTGCCGGAAATGCTGCGGTTTGGCTATACGCGGAAGTTCTCGGTCGGCGTTGTTGCCGGTTCGTCGGTGCTGGGGATGCTGATCCCGCCGTCGGCGATGTTGATCATCTATGCCATCGTCGCCGAGCAATCGGTGGGGCATATGTTCATCGCCGGCATCGTGCCGGGTGTTTTGTTGGCCATTGCCTATGGTCTGATGATTTTGGCCTTTGCCTACTGGTATCCGTCGTTTGTCATGCGTCACGAGAATGTTGCCATTGATGGCGACGGCGAAGATACCATGAGCCTGGGAACCGTTATCGCCAAGTTGGCGCCCATCGGGGTTCTGATATTGGTCGTGCTGGGCGGCATCTACGGCGGCGTAGTGACACCGGTCGAGGCCGGTGCGGCGGGCTCCTTGGTGGCCTTGATTATCGCGGCCTTGAAACGCAAGGCCAGTCCCGGTGCGATCTGGCAAGTGCTGGTGGATACCGGGCAAATCGCAGCGGTCATTTTGTTCCTGATCATCTCGGCGTCGATGTACAGCCGCATGCTCGGCGTGGCGGCGCTGCCCACCACGTTCGGAGAATGGCTGCAGAGCCTGGACATGAGCTTCACCATGATCATGGTGCTCTATGTCGTGATGCTGATTGCGCTTGGTACCATCTTGGACACGGCGTCGATCATTCTTATCGTGGTGCCGTTGTTCTTGCCGGCCGTCGAAGCTTTCGGCGGTCATTTGGTTTGGTTCGGTATTGTCACTGTGGTCGGTGCGGAGATCGGGCTGCTGACGCCGCCGCTCGGGCTATCGTGTTTCGCGATCAAGAGTACCATCAATGATTCGTTGATCACGCTCTATGACATTTTCGTCGGATCATTCCCCTTTGCCGTCACCATGCTGTTGGTGCTGATTTTGTTGATCGCTTATCCGTCCCTTAGCCTGATTTTGTTGTGACCTTTTTCAACGAAGGAAAACACCCATGAAAGACCTCACCCTCGACAACATGACCGATGCGGTCATCAATTCCATCGCCGGCACGCAAGACCAGCGGCTGAAGGACGTTCTCACCATCGTCATCCGCAAGATGCACGAGGCGGCGATTGAGGCCAAGATCACCCACGCGGAATGGGAAGGCTTGATGAATTTCCTGATGGCCACCGGCGACATCAGCGATGCGCAGCGCAATGAGTTTATTTTGTTGTCCGATTTGACCGGCCTGACGTCGCTGATCGACTTGCTCGGTTCAGCCAACGCGCCTGAGGCTTCCGAGCGTAGTGTGCTGGGGCCGTTTTATGTGCCCAATGCCCCCATGCTTGAGCCCGGCGGCGATCTTATCAAGGACAACGATGGGGACCGGGTGATTGCTCTGGGCCAGGTGCGTTCGACCACGGGCGAGGCGATTCCCGGCGCTTTGCTGGAATTTTGGCAGAACGCCGCCAATGGCTTGTATTCGAACGTCGATCCCAGCCAGGACGACAACAACCTGCGTTGCCGCATGATGTCGGCTGACGACGGCAGCTACAGCCTATCGACCATCCGGCCCATCGCCTACGAGGTGCCCGACGATGGCCCCGGCGGCGACTATATGCGCGCGACCGGTCGACACTGCTGGCGCCCGGCGCACCTGCATGTGCGGGTGCACGCAGAAGGCTATGAAGACCTGGTGACCGAAGTGTTCAACACGCTCGATAAATATATCGAGGAAGACGCGACGTTTGGCGTCCGTTCGACGTTGGCGATCCCGTTTAACCGCAAGCCTTCACCCGACGAGCAGGCGCGGTTCTCACACGTAGCGGCACCCTTCCGCATGGTCGATTTCGACTTCGTACTGCAGCCTCTCGGTTAGGCGGGACTGCCGAAGCCGCCGCCGCCCGGCGTCTCGATAATCATCACGTCACCGGGCATCATCTCGGTGCCGTCGGCGCCCTTCAATTCATCGACGCTGCCATTTGCACGCTCGACCGCATTGCGCCCGCGCGCACCCGGCCCGCCGCCCTCCAATCCGTAGGGATCGGTTTCGCGGTGGCTGGTGAGCAGCGTCGCGGTCATGGTTTCCAGGAAACGGATGCGCCGCACAGCGCCATTGCCGCCCTTGTTCTTGCCAGCCCCGCCGGAGCCGTGGCGCACGGCGAAGCTTTCCAGCATTACCGGGAAGCGCCATTCCAAGACCTCGGGGTCGGTGAGGCGTGTGTTGGTCATGTGGGTGTGCACGGCGTCGGTGCCGTCGAAACCGGGCCCGGCACCGGAGCCGCCGCAGATGGTCTCGTAGTATTGATGCTCATCGTTGCCAAACAGGAAGTTGTTGGTGGTGCCCTGAGCTGAGGCCAACACGCCCAGCGCGCCGTACAAGCTGTCGGTGACGCATTGCGAAACCTCGGTGTTGCCGGCGATGACCGCGGCGGGATAGACGGGCTCCAGAATGGTGCCTTCCTGGCCGATGATATCGATTGGCTTGAGGCAACCCTCATTCAACGGAATCTCATCGTCCACCAGGGTGCGGAACACATACAGCACGGCCGCCTTGGAGACCGCTGTTGGGGCGTTGAAGTTGCCGGGGTCTTGAGGTGACGTGCCGGTGAAATCCACCGTGGCGCGGCGTGCCTCATTGTCGACGCTGATCTTCACTTGGATTTTGCGCCCGCCGTCCATGGGGTAGGTGAACTGACAGTCTTTGAGAACGTCCAGGACCCGCCGTACGGATTCCTCTGCATTGTCCTGCACATGACCCATGTAGGCCCACACCACATCGAGGCCGAAGTGGTCGATCATCTTGCGCAGTTCCTTGACGCCGGTGGTGTTGGCCGCCACTTGGGCGGCCAGGTCGGCCATGTTCTGATCGACGTTGCGGCATGGGTAGGCCCCGGATGCCAACAGTGCGCGGGTTTCCGCCTCGCGCAATTGGCCGTTTTCGACCATCAGGAAGTTATCGATGACGACACCCTCTTCTTCGATCGTACGGCTGTCGGGCGGGGACGAGCCCGGTGTCGTGCCGCCGATATCGGCGTGGTGACCGCGCGAACCCACATAGAACAGCACCTTTTCCGCGGCATCGTCGAAGATGGGTGTGATGACGGTGACGTCCGGCAGGTGCGTGCCGCCGTTATAGGGCGCATTGAGTGCATAGACGTCGCCTGGCTTGATGCGGCCCGCATTTTCGCGGATCACGGTCTTGATGCTTTCGCCCATGGAGCCTAGGTGCACCGGCATATGCGGCGCGTTGGCGACCAGATTGCCGACGGGGTCGAAAATAGCGCAGGAAAAATCGAGGCGTTCCTTGATGTTGACGGAGTAGGCCGTGTTGGCCAGCGTCGCGCCCATCTGTTCCGCGATGGACATGAACAGATTGTTGAACACTTCCAACATCACCGGGTCGGCCTTGGTGCCGATGGCTTCAAGCTTCGGTCGGGCGACGACACGCCGCAACACCATCAGGCCACCGGCACGCATTTCCGCCTGCCAGCCCGGCTCAATGACATTGGTGCCGGTCGCTTCAATGATGATGGCGGGGCCAGGGATCTTTTGGCCAGGTTGCATGGCGTCACGGTCGAACAACGGCGTGTCGTGCCAATTGCTTTCCGCGAACATGGCCGCCACGTCGATAGGCTCCGGCGCAATGGTCGAATCGGGGGTGTTATGGGCGGCTTTCTCCGCCTCTTCCGTCACGCCGACAGCCTCAACCGAGACCGCGCCGATCAACAGCTCGCGATCCGGCGCAATAAAGCCGAAGCGTTGCTGATGCTGGGCTTCGAAGGCTTCGTGCATGTCAGCGAGATCGGTGAAATCCACCAGCAGCGCTGCGTCCGTTCCGGCATAACGTACATGCGCCTTGCGCACGGTATGGATGCGGTCCGAGGCGATATCCTGGTCAGCCACCTCGCGCCGAGCTTCGGTTTCCAACTCGTCCAACGCCTGACGTGCCTGTCCAAGCGTTATGTCGCTGAAGGCGCCTTCGATCTGGCGCTCGCGCAGTGCGCGCACATCGGCCAGGCCCATGCCATAGGCCGACAGTACGCCGGCGAACGGATGCAGCAAAATGGTTTCCATCCCCAACGCATCAGCGACCGCACAAGCGTGCTGGCCACCGGCACCGCCGAAGCAATTCAGCGCATATTCGGTGACGTCATAGCCGCGCTGTACGGAAATTTGCTTGATGGCGTTGGCCATGTTTTCCACAGCGATGCGCAAAAAGCCGTCGGCCACGGATTCCGGCGTCGGAGCGGCTTGGCCGGTGGAAGTGGCGATGTCTTCGGCCATGGCTTCGAATTTGGCGCGCACGACGTCGGCGTCCAGTGTTTCGTCGGCCTCGGGGCCGAAGACTTTGGGGAAATGCTTGGGCTGAATTTTTCCCAGCATGACGTTGCAATCGGTGACGGCCAACGGACCGCCGCGCCGATAGCACGCCGGGCCCGGGTTGGCGCCGGCGCTGTCGGGGCCAACGCGGTAGCGGCTGCCGTCGAAATGCAGGATCGATCCGCCGCCGGCGGCGACGGTGTGGATATGCATCATCGGCGCGCGCATGCGCACACCGGCAACCAATGTCTCAAATGCGCGCTCATACTCACCGTCGAAATGCGATACGTCGGTCGACGTGCCGCCCATGTCGAAGCCGATAACTTTTTCAAAGCCGGCGGCTGCCGCGGTTTGCACCATGCCGACAACACCGCCGGCGGGACCGGATAAAATGGCGTCCTTGCCCTGGAACAGCCGCGCGTCGGTCAGGCCCCCATTGGATTGCATGAACATCAACCGTGTGTCGGACCTGTCGCCGCCATTCAATTCGCCGGCCACCTGATCGACGTAACGGCGCAGGATGGGTGACAAGTAGGCGTCCACGACCGTGGTGTCGCCGCGCGACACGATCTTCATCAACGGACTGGTTTCATGCGAGGTGGAAACTTGTGTGAACCCGATGGCGCGCGCAATCGCCGCGACGCGTTTTTCGTGTCCCGGATGACGGTAGCCGTGCATGAACACGATGGCGCAGCCGCGAATGCCGTCGTCATAGGCGCGCTGCAAACCCTCACGTGCCGCGTCTTCATCCAATGCGGCCAGCATTTCGCCGCGCGGGCCGATGCGCTCTTCCACTTCGAGCGTTTGCTCGTAGAGCATTTCCGGCAGCTTGATGTGGCGGTCGAACAGGCGCGGGCGGTTCTGGTAGCCGATGCGCAACACGTCTGCAAAGCCCTGCGTGGTGACGAACAGCGTGCGCTCACCCTTGCGCTCCAACAGCGCGTTGGTGGCGACCGTGGTGCCCATCTTCACGACTTCGACCTGACCCGGCGGTATTGCTGCGTCGGAAGCCAGCCCCAACAAATCGCGGATACCTTGCACAGCGGCGTCCTTGTAGCGCTCGGGATTTTCCGACAGCAATTTATGCGTCACCAACTGCCCATCCGGGCGCTTGGCGACAAGGTCCGTAAACGTGCCGCCACGGTCGATCCAAACTTGCCAACTCGATGATACCTGCTGCGCGGTCATGATAGTTCTCCCGAACCGAATGGATGTGTGTTGGACCAGTTATGATAAAATATCGATAAATTGTCAATAAATTATTGAAATAATTTTTGCGTTATATACACTTTATTGTATCTTGATAGCGACATTGACGGGAGTACATCATGGCGAAGACCGTTGGCCCCTTGGTTTCCTCGGCCCATCTGGTAACCGAGGGCGCGACCGAATTGAGCGAGTTCGAATTCGGCCTGACACTGGCCCATAATGCATTTCAGCGCTGGATCGTGCGCTGCATGGCGGCGGCGGGTTATCCGGATCTCGGTCCATTGGATATTCATGTGCTGCATCTCGTCAACCACCGCGGGCGGCCTAAGAAACTCGCCGACATTTGTTTGTTGCTGAATATCGAAGATACCCACGTGGTCAATTACGCCTTGAAAAAGTTGCTGAAGACGAAGCTGGTCGCCGGGGAAAAATCGGGCAAGGAGAATTTCTATTCAACCACGCCCGATGGCGCCGAAGCCTGTGAGCGATATCGTGATGTCCGCGATAGTTGTCTGGTCGATGCGTTCGGCGCCTTTGGGGGTGAAAAAGTGGCGGTCGGCGAACTGGCTGGCGTATTGCGGGCCCTTTCGGGTCTCTACGACCAAGCCGCACGTTCGGCTGCGTCGCTTTAGTACACTAGAGACGGCAGCCACAGCGCGATCTCGGGGAATATCAGTAGCATTGCGATCATCACAAACATCGTTGCAACGAACGGCAGCGTGCCGATCATAACATCATTCAAGCCGCCGGTTTTGCGGATCCCCTGAACAACGTAGAGATTGATCCCGATAGGCGGCGTGATCAGCGCCGTTTCCAGCAAGACCATCAACAGGATACCGAACCATACAGGATCGAAACCCAGCGTGATGATAATCGGCGTGACCAGCGGCGCCGTCGTCAACAGCATGGACAGCGTCTCCATGAAACACCCCAGCACGATATAGAACCCGATGATCATCAGCATGGTTTGCATGGGTGTCAGGCCGAGGCCGACGATAAAATCGGTCAATGCCTGGGTCAGGCCGATCGTGGCCAGAATGAAATTCAGAAAGATGGCGGCCAAGATGATCAGCATGATCATCGCCGTGGTGCGCATGGTACCTTCGAGGGCATGCTTGAGCATCTCAATCGACAACGTGCGGTTGGCGGCGGCCAACCCCAGCGCCGCTACCACACCTAGAGATGCCGCCTCCGTCGGTGTTGCCAAGCCGGCATAAATCGAGCCGACAACAACCGCGAAGATGCCAAGCGGCGGAACCAAGCCGCTCAGGGAGCTTATCCGTTCCGTCCAGCTTGGCCGCACGGCTTCACCGCCCCAGGCGGGTTTGACCATGCACGCGACGATGACCGTCAGCATGAATAGCCCAGCCAACACCAGTCCCGGCAGAAAACCTGCGAGGTAGAGTTCCGGCACCGAGGTGTCGGTGAGCAGGCCATAGATAATCAGGTTGATGGAGGGCGGAATCAAAATGCCGAGCGTGCCGCCGGCGGCAATGGTGCCTAGGAACAGCCGCTCGTTATAACCGCGCTTCTCGACTTCGGGGAGCGCCACCGTGCCAATGGTTGCGGCGGTGGCGACGGATGAACCTGATGTCGCTGCGAACAGCGAGCATGAGCCGATGTTGGAATGCATCAGGCCGCCCGGTAACCAGCCCAGCCACTTGACCATGCCGTCGTACATACGCTCAGTGATGCCGGAACGGAGTAATATCTCGCCCAGAAGTACGAACATGGGAATGGCAACCAGCAGGAACTCAGTCGAGTTTTGCCAAGCGATGTCACCAAGTGCGCGATACAGCGGCATTGGCATGTGCAGATAATTCAGTGCCAGACCGAGCCAGCCTAGAGCTGCCGCAACCGGAACGCTGATGGCTATCAGGCCGAGCAAAATGACGAGTGCTTGGATCAACATGAGCTGTCTCCGTTATTCGATGAGGGCAGATTACTGGTCGGTTTCTTCGATGATTTGCTCATCGACGGACTTGATGCCTATGAGACGCTGTACGGCGGGCCAATCGCCACGCGCGAGGGCGGCAATCGAGGCGCCCAACAACAGCAATCCGGTTAGTAGACAGAAGCCAAGACCGAGCAGCCAAGCCGACTGCGGGATCGCCAGGGGGGTACGCAACGGCGTGATAGATCGCGCGCCGTGATGCACTGAATCCATGAACATGTTGAAGCCGAGGTAGGTAATCAGCGCGACAAATCCGAGCAACATCACCAGCCCCAGGATATCGGCGAGTGCGCGCACGGGTGCGGGAAAATAGTGGTAAAATGCATCGACGCGGATATTGGCCCGGTGGATTAAGGCATAGGCCAATGCCAACATGGTCGAAACGCCGAAGGCATAACCCGACAATTCGTCCGATCCGGCCATGGAGAGGTTAAAGAATTTACGGGCGAAGACGTCCACGGTGACCAGGATCGCGGCCAAGATCAGCAGCGAGCCGCCGAACCAAACGAAGCGTTTTGCCAAGGCATCAAATTTTCCAATTAAGCGCTCCATGGTGTCTTCCTTTCAATCGAAAAAAAAGCGATGCCGTGCCCAGGGAGGGAGGCACGGCATCGCAGAATGATGTCGGTTACTTGGCTTCGGCTTTCATGCCGACCACGGGACCGACCGTCTTGTTCCAGTTGGCCGCGCAGTCCTTACCGCAGCGCTCAGCCCAGCGGGCCAGGATGACTTCGGCTGCAACTTTGTTGCGTTGCTTGAGGTCTGCCGCTGTTGGCTTGACGAGTTTCATCTTGGCGGTTTCACCGATGTCGCATTTGCCGCCGGTCAAGCAGGCTATGGCAACCGCGTCTTCGGTCGCTGTTTCGAGCCACATGGCGTCGGTCTGCTTGTTGATTTCGGCCATCAGGGCTTTTTGCTTCTCAGCGCCCAGGGCGTTCCATTTGTTCATGTTCATGGCGCCGAATGCCAAACCCCAGCCGACGCGCAGCGTGTAGGCATGGTCGGCGACTTGGTACCACTTGGCTTTGTAGGCCGACATGGTGCCGGTGATGCCGCAATCGACGACGCCTTTCTCCAGTGCCGGGATCACCTCGGCGAAAGGAACGGTGACGCTGGTGCCGCCGACACCCTCGACGAAATCACCGAGCGTGGTTGCGTAGACGCGGATTTTCTTGCCTTTCAGATCACCAATGCCGCCGACGTTGCCTTTGCACCAGAGCATTTGGCTCGGGAACGGATAGAGTTGCAGCAGCTTGGCGTTGTAGGTTTCGGCGAATGCCTTCTCCAGGGTCGGGAAGTAGGCCTTTGCGACTTTGCGCTGGGTGTCGATGTCCTGGGTCAGCGATGAGAGATCGGCGCCTTCGAAAATCGGATTTTCCGCAGCCACATAGCCGGGCAGGCCGTAAGCGAAATCAAACACGCCCAGCTTCAAAAGCCGCATGATTTCAAATCCTTTTAGGCCGAGCTCGGTCAACGGTTTGATATCGCCGACAATCTGGCCGCCGGTGGCTTTGGCGATATTGCTATTCCAGAAAGGCCCTTCGTGTTTTTGATAGTTGGTCAGGCTGCCCCATGTGCCGACGCCTTTGATGCTGACGGGGGCCTGAGCGTTGACGGTGGTGCTGACAAGCGCGGCGGTGGCCGTAATGGCCAATGCCGCGCCGATGTTTCGCATGATCTTCATGGTGTGGTCTCCTTCGGTTTGGTTTAAGTGAGTGAGCTGGCGATCATGTGTTGGGTGCACGCCAGCTGGGGGTGTCGGCAATCAGCATCCGGCCCGGTGCATGCGTGATGCAGAGCTCTATGTCTGCGGACCGGATGGCGGCTTGCGGCGTCACGCCACAGGCCCAGAAAACCGGCAACTCCCCGTCCTCGAAAACCGTTGGGTCCCCCCAATCCGGTTCCCCGAGATCAGATATCCCGATGTGTTCGGGACTGCCGATATGAATAGGACAGCCGTGCGCGTGCGGATAACGTGCCGTGACGACACTGGCACGGACGGCATCTTGACTGGAAAGCGGTCGCATAGAGACCACCATGGGGCCGGAAAATGGGCCCGAAGGCGCGGTCTCGATATTCGTCCGGTACATCGGCACCGTGCCGCCGTTGTCGATATGACGCAATCCGATTCCTTCCGCCAACAAAGCCTCTTCAAAGCTGAATGAGCATCCCAGCACGAAGGCGACGCTATCGTCAGACCAATACTCGGATATGTCCGAGACCTGGGTATCCAATTCTCCGTGGCGATAAATGTTGTAGAGCGGTATGTCCGTGCGGATGTCGATATCCAGGCCTAGCGAGGGCATTGACGCATTCCCGGTATCGGATACTCCGACCAACGGGCACGGTTTTGGGTTGCGTTGGCAATAGCGGATGAAGTCGTAAGCGTTGTCGCGGTGCAGGATGACAAGGTTGCCTTGCAGGCACCCCATGGCCAGCCCGGCCGTTTGCCCACTGTAGCGGCCGGCGCGAATGGCGGACCTGATATCGACGGCGGGTAGGCCGGCAAGTTCATCGAATTCGGTGGTGTCTTTTGGTGCCATGGACATCGCTTCGCGGTCAAAGGTTTCAAGCGAGGCGACTCTTCCATGGTCAGTTTGAAAAATCTAATTGTTTGATTTTATCATTTTTGATAAATATTTTTTATCGGTTGATTTAATCAACAGGGATTTGTTTATGCGCCTGAAAAACCTCGAAACATTCTACTGGGTTGCGACGATCGGCAGCTTCCGCCAAACCGCCGAGCGGCTGCACACGACACAACCCGCCGTCTCGGCACGGATTGCAGGGTTGGAGCGCGATCTCGGCGTTTCCCTTTTCGAGCGCCACCCACGCAGCGTCACCTTGACGGCCGAAGGGCATGAGACGCTGCGTTACGCGGAAAAGATTTTGGCATTGTCGGGGGAATTGACGGCCAACGTGGGGGATCGGGACAAGGTTTCCGGACTGGTTCGGATCGGCGCGTCGGAAACTCTCGTCCACACGTGGTTTCCCGATCTGCTGGTGGCGCTTTCGGAATCCTACCCGAATTTGGACGTGGAAGCGCATGTCGATATCACACCGAATTTGCGCGAGGAACTGGTACGGCGCGAGCTTGACATCGCGTTTCTCATGGGGCCCGTCTCCGAGCCCAGCATGGTCAATCGCGATATCTGCCGCTACTCAATGATCTGGGTGGCCAGCCCGAAATACGCTTTACCCGAAGGACCCTTGAGCAAGGCCGATATTGCGGCGGAACCGATCATTACCTTTCCGCGCCGAACACGACCGACGACCAGTTTAATTAAAAGCCTCGATGGTCCTGAACTGCCGCCGCTACGTATCAATCCTGCCAGCTCCTTAACGGCGATCTTCCATCTGGCCGAGCAAGGGTTCGGCTTGGCGGTTGTGCCCGAGGTGGTGGTTGAAAGCCGGATCAATCAAGGCCTGCTGCGTCGCGTCGACGTGGAGGTGGAACTGGACCGCATGGAATTCACCACGACCTACAGTCCATCTCCGGCTGGATGGATTGTGGAGGCCGTTGCCGACATGGCAGCCGAGTTCACAGCCGTTGGTGGGTAAAAAAACGGGACCCAACTGGAAAATCATGAATTCCTTTGGGCCCCGAGATCTGAGCGACGTGATCGTGTTGGTTGTTGGCTAGCGCAACGCGTGGGGATGAAAACGGATCATCTCAGCCGGTCGCGAGCGGCGTCGAAAGCCGAACGCGCGGGATAAGGAGACCAACATGATCCGTAAAAATTTCATCTCTTCGCGTCAAACTCCAATGCCAAAACCAATGTAACCCTACATTAAAAAGCATAAAAAGTAAACAAGATATCGGGTGAGAGAAATCCTCAGGCACTATATGTGGTGCTTGCGGTCAAACCCTTTGCGGTCTTGCGCCGTCGGGGATAGAACCAACATTCAAACCACATGGGGGATGCAAACCAAATGACGACCACGCCTAAACGCCTTGCGTATTTTGAAGAATGGATGGACCCGGCGGGACCTGAGATGGCGGCCAAGATTCCCGGCATCGATTTGCTGCGCCTGCAGCAGGACGGCAACCCGGATGCCATCTGGGAGGCACTGGCCGGTGCGCACGGCTATCAGATGCGCGCCAGTACCGAAACACAGAAACAGTTTTGGCCCGATAAGTCGTTTCTGGAGCGCTGCCCCAACCTGTTGGCGGTCTCGAGCGCCGGTGCCGGTTTCGACATGGCCGATGTGGATGCCTGCACCGAGGCGGGCATTCTGGTGGTCAGCCAATCGGGCTCCAACGCTGACTCGGTGGCGCAGCATGTGTTCGGCATGATGCTGGCATTGTGCAAACAGATGATCCAATCGGACCGCGCTATGCGCCGGGAACAGCGCGGCTGGACGCGCTGGGATTACATGGGCCACGAGTTGACGGGCCGCTCCATCGGTATCGTCGGGCTGGGTAATATCGGCCGGCGCGTGGCGGCGATTTCCAAGGCGTTCAATATGACGGCCTTTGCCTACGACCCCTATATCTCCGATGCGGATTTTCAAGAGCGCGGCGCCGAGCGGGTATCGAGCCTGGAAGAGTTATTCGAACGTGTCGATTTCATTTCTATCAACTGCCCGCTGACGCATGAGACACGGGGCATGATCAATGCCGATCTCTATGCCCGAATGAAGCCGACCAGCATTTTCATCACCACGGCGCGCGGCTATATCCACGATGAACCGGCGTTGGCCGCTGCCATATCCGAGGGCCGCATTGCGGCTGCCGGCTGCGATGTGTTCGAGCTGGAGCCCCCGGCGCACGACCACCCGTTGATGGCTTTCGACAATGTCATCGTGTCGCCACACAACGCCGGTATCACGTC
This sequence comes from Rhodospirillaceae bacterium, assembly GCA_016845145.1. GTDB lineage: Bacteria > Pseudomonadota > Alphaproteobacteria > Rhodospirillales > Casp-alpha2 > TMED8. The sequence continues at coordinate 103,814 of JAERTE010000098.1, read as the reverse complement.
GGACGCCAGCTACAACATGGGCACTTATGCCGCCGAGCAATGGGGCGATATCTTCGCCGGCAAGTATCCGCCGCGCCTGAAGAACCCCGAAGTTTGGGACAGCTACCGCGCGCGCTTCGCGGCGATGTTCGGTGCCGAGCCGGCGGCGGCCTGAGGATTATGTGATGAGGGTTTCGGGCACACCGCCGACAGGTTACGACAAGCGCCGCTACCAGCGCTTCGACGTTAACCAGCCGGCGGAAATCCGAAGCCCGCGCGGCAATTTCGATGCGACCCTGGTGGATATCTCGGAAGGCGGCGCCTACGTCCAACTGGACCAGACAGGGTTCGAGAACAACCTGTTCGTGGAACTGCACACGGAAGGCTCAGACAGTCTGCACGGCCGCGTGGTGCGCGAATTTTCCGGCGGCTTCGCACTGGAATTCGACAACGAGGCCGAGCGCAAACGCGCGCTTTCCGAGATCGAGAAATTCAAGGCGACGGTGGGGCAGACGGAGGCGTTTTGAGTTAGCCGGACTTCTTGAGCAGACGTTCACAGTCGGCCACTGAAATGTTTCTATCTATGGTCTCCTCTCGATGGCCGGGAATGCCGAAATTCGCGCCCCAGCAAATCTCCGCGTCGCCAAGACTTCGGGGATGACCGAGTTCGCCGGTCTCCCACAAATCAGCCTTTCGGCAATCATCGAGTGTCAATCCTCGTCGCTTAGCTTCTTTCACGTACTTTGCAGCTCTGTTCCAGTTGGTCCACACAGTACCTGATGAATAGGTGTAGGTGGCTTGACCGCATATAAATATATTCGAAGGATCTAGATGCTTCGTGACAGTAGGCATGACCAATTTTCTGCCGCATGTGGCCTCTTCGATACCGCGTTTTTCCGCTTCGCGTTCGAAATTCGGATTTCCCATTTGGGCACCGATACAAATATCTTTGTCGGAGGCGGTTTTGACATGGCTCGGAACGGCGTCGTCGGGCTTTACCCCTGTGCGCTCACAACTGGTGAGGTCAAGTCCGCGCTTATCCGCCTCCGCCGTGTAATAGGCATCACCGGATTTTGCGCCCATACAAATGCCTTTGTCGGTAATACGGTCGATACTGAAAGCGGGTTGCGGCGAATATGAAGTTTCGTTGGCGGCTGTCGGCTGTGAGCAGATTTTTTGCATGCGCGTCCAAGCTCGTGGCAAAAACGCGTCGCGGTTGCCAGTTGAGCCGACGGCGACGGCTTTGGCGCGTTTTTCCGAGCGTGGGTGCGACATGAGGAGCGCCAAGGCTTTTTCCGCGTCGCCTTGTTGGGCGTGAATGCGTTGGAAAAAGCCTGCCATGGGTTCGGCGTCCCAGCCGACGCCGTTCATCATCTGCACGGCGAGTTGATCGGCGTCCGTCTCCGCCTGACGGCCATAAGCCGCACCCGAAGCCATGCGGCCCGCGCCGGAAATCAGCCAGCCGCCGCTCAAGTCGCCGAACGCCATACCGATCAGCACCCCATAGCCGATTTCGCGCAGGAACAGTTCGGTGGGGTGGCGGTAGTATACGTGTGCGATCTCATGGGCGAGGACGCCGGCCAGTTCGTTGCCATGCTGCATATCCTCAAGCAAGCCGCGGAAGATCACGATCTGGCCGCCGGGCAACGCGAAGGCATTCTTGATGTCGAGATCGACGACTTGGACGGTGATCTCCGGTTTCTCGTCGAGTGTAGCGGCCAACTGACTTGCGATGCGTCTCAGAAGGCGGATTTCGCTTGGCGACGTGCAAAAGAGCGCGCCATCCGCCGCGTCCTTACCCTCCGCCGCCGCTATAACCTTGATCACCTGCTCGGCGATGTCGTTGCCCATTTCGCGCTGTTTCTCCGCAGGCAGACGGTGCGCTAATTCGAGCGCGATCTGCGGAATGGCGACGAACACCATGAACGCGATGGCAGCGATGGCGCTCGCTCCCCAGCCCATGGCGCGTTTGCCGTGCCCGCTCCAGCCGGGCGTGGTGCGCTTGAGGTTCGGGCAGTGCTTCTCCAACTCGGCCAGATCGTAGCCGTCGGCGAGTGTCAATCGTTCGGCACTCTTGAAACCGTTACGCAATCTGGGTGGCTGGCCATCTCCGGGTTTGGCGACTAAGCGCACCTCGGCTGTCGGCCATTGGGTCAAGTCGTTTCCGTCCGGACCCGTCAGTTTGAGAAACGAGGGCGTCAGGATAATGCCAATAGGCTGCCCGGACCCGGATCGACCGTCGTAGTAGATTCCAACCGCCATGGCTCAAAGCGCCCCCACATCAAGCGCATCGGCCATGCCTTCGCCGAACTCGGGTGTTTGGTGGGTGGACTGCAGGGCGGTCTCGAAAGTTTCGGTATTGGTGAGGTTTGACACCGCGCAGACATGGCGGACGAATTCGAAACGAATGACCATCTGGGTGATTACCGGGCCCATGATGAAAAACATGAGCATCGTAATTCCTACTCCGACCATTGTTCCGATCTGGAAGGCCTCTGCCTTATTGGTGACGCCGAGCAGAAAAACGATTGCGAAAGCAGCAGCGATTAAAATTGTTGCTAAGCCGACCCAAACGACCGCGTAAATTGCCAACACGGCACTGATGGTGCCGAGATGGATTTTCGTCTTCAACCGTGCCGAACTCCAGCAGATGCCGGAAAGCATGAGCCGTGCCTCGCGCACCCGGTACCAGATAAAAAACAACATGAACAAAGCCAAGCCACCGCCGAACAGCGGCTCGTCGAACGAATACTTGATGGTGGCGGAAGTGTAGTCTCCGCTCGATTCCCAGGCCGCGACGAAGGTGTCGAAGTGCAGGGCGACGGCGGCCAGCATCGCGGCCAGTGGCAATCCGTATATCGCCAGCCAAAGGCCCATGATCGATTTGGCGCTGCCGTTGAAATCGAAGCGCGTATTACCGAAGCGCATGTGCCGTACCCGATAGCGCCAGGTGGCGACGCGCATGGCGGGATAGCTGAGCCCAAGCGTCAGGACGGTCAGCAGCGACCAGCCCATGGCAATCTTCAGATAGTCCCAGGTCGATCCGTCGAGGCCGAAGCGGATGGCGCGCCACGACGTGCGGCTCAGCCGGAACCGCCACATGCGGTAAACCGCCATGTGGATGAAGGCCAGAAGCGTCAGCAGGTAGGTGACTTCCAGAGTGTATTCCGCCCAGGCGGGCGCTGCATAAATCAGGTATGAGCCGCCTTCATAGAGCGCGAATATGGGGATCAGAAAGGTCAGCACGATCAAGAAGCCGACGAACAATTCAACGGGCGTACCGGTGTATTCCAGCGGCTCGCCGTTGATACGGATGTTGTTCCAGAAAAAACGCCGCACCCAGGTTTTCGCCCAAAAGCGGTAGAGGCCACCGGTGAGGATGGTCAAGATCGCGTTGATCAGGCTGAGCTTGAACAGTGCGCCGCGTCGACCGGTAAATTCTATAACCGGCGGCGTCACGACCCGGCCAGCGTATTGTTCATCGGGTGACGGCTTTTTGCGTGCCGGATCATAAGTGTCCGGATATCGCGGATATTCAGAGTTCGATGTCACGCTGTTCCCCTTGTGCGTTCGAGCATCATGCCATCTGCCGGTTCTCGATTAAAGAGCATAAGCGGAACGCGGAATTGGCCCACCTGAGCAAGACGTCTATAAGAGATCATGATCGCCGCTCTTAATTATCTCGGCCGCCACGCGACCACCGTCATGGTGTCGGCTGTGTTCATCGGACTGGCCGTGCAGCCGTTGGCCGCCGCCTCGAAGCCTTTGCTGTTGCCGGGGGTTTGGGCGCTGCTGACGTTGAGCATGATGCGGCTTGAGCGCGCGGCTTTTGTTGCCGTGTTTCGAAAGCCCGTACGCATGGGCTCGGCGCTGATATGGATGCTGGGCATCATGCCGGTGGTGATGTGGGGCGCAGTCACGCTGTTTCCGTTCAGTGAACCCATTACGGCGGCATTGGTGTTGACGGCGGGGTCGTCGTCGTTGATGTCGACACCGGCCATCGGTTTGATCCTGGGGCTCGATGCGGCGTTCATCCTGGCCGTTCTGGTGGTGGCGACGTTGATCTTGCCGTTTACGCTGCCGGTCGTCGCGGTGGCCTTGCTGGGCCTGCACCTTGAAATCAGCGTTTTGGACCTGACGATCAGGCTGGCCGCATTGGTCGGCAGCTCGGGGCTGGCGGCCTTGGGTATGCGGGCGATGATCGGCGCCAAGCGCCTCAACCGCGCCGCACCGACGATGGACGGCGTTGCGGTGGTGCTGCTGGTATTGTTTGCCATTCCCCTGATGGATGGCATCACGGCAAGGTTATTTGCCGAGCCAGCCTACATGCTGTTTCTTACCGGTGTGAGCTTCGCCGTCTATATCGGTCAAATGCTGCTCACCGCCTTGGTGTTCGGTTTGTTGTGGCGTGACCGCCATGCGGCCTTGAGTGCGGGGTTGGCAGCAGGATGCCGAAATCTGGCGATATTGATTGCGGTGCTGGCAGGTGCCGCGGACCGGGAGATCATTACCTATTTCGCTTTGGCGCAGTTTCCGATTTATATTATGCCGATGGTGATGAAATTGATGTTTGCCCGGTCCTTGCGGCGGCCCGCATAACGGCCCATCTCAAACGCTGGAGGATCAGCATGGCATGGATGAGAAAACCGAAATTCTGGCGCTGGTGCATTCCGTTGGGAATTGTGCTGACCATCGTGCTTGCCGGCGTGGCGCGCCATTCCATGGCTGATTGGCGCACCGCGAGCCGCGAATCTGCCGGCATTGCGCCGGACCCGACGGAGCATTCGGAAGCCATCGTTCAGGTATATGCGGCGCGCGCCTACAGCTGGCGCGGTGTCTTTGGCGTCCACACATGGATCGCCGTCAAGCCCACCGACGCGCTGGAGTTCACGGTGTATGAGGTGACCGGTTGGCGGGTTCGGTACGGCAGTCCGGCGGTGGCCATTTCCAACCGACCGGCCGATGGCCGGTGGTTCGATTCCGTGCCTGACATCGTCGCCGAGGTGCGGGGCGAGGGCGTCGACGAAATGATTGCCCGTGTCGACAAAGCGGCGCGCAATTATCCTTATATGAACGAATACCGGGTCTGGCCGGGCCCCAATTCCAACACCTTCATTGCCCACGTGGCGCGTGCCGTGCCGGAATTGAAACTGGACCTGCCGCCGACCGCCATCGGCAAGGATTTCTTGCCTGGCGGCGACGTGGTGGCGAAAACGCCGAGCGGCACCGGATATCAGTTTTCGCTGTTCGGTTTGCTGGGGGTCATGGCTGGTGAAGAAGAGGGCGTGGAGTTGAATGTGTTGGGCCTGACGTTCGGTATCGATCCCAAGGATTTAGCGATCAAGTTACCCCTGGCAGGCCGGCTTGAGGCCGGTAGGATTGGTGGTTCCTCATGAGTGTCTGGGGCAAAGTAATCGGCGGCGTTGCCGGGTTCGCCTTGGGCGGGCCGCTGGGCGGCATCCTGGGTGCTGTTGCCGGGCACGCGGTTGACAAGATGAAAGAACAGGAAGCCGCCATGGAAGGCGTGGCTGGCGGTGGTCGTGGCGACGCAGCTTTTGATGGTTTTGACCAAGACGCCCGGCAAGTGGCCTTCACCACCGGGGTGATCGTGCTGTCGGCGAAAATGGCCAAGGCCGACGGCCGGGTCAGCGCCGAGGAAATCGCGGCTTTCAAAACCATCTTCCATATTCCGCCGACAGAATCGTCTCACGTGGCCCGCATCTGGGATGAGGCCAAGCGCGAGCCCGGCGGTTTCGAACCTTACGCCCAGCAGATATCACAACTGTTCCGCCATGAACCGGCCGTAATGGAGGAGATCATCGGGGCGCTGTTCCATATCGCCAAGGCCGATGGCGTCATGCATCCGGCGGAAATGGAAATGCTGGCTCGGATCGCCATGATTTTCGGTTTCGATGCGCATGCCTTCGAGCGCCTGAAGCACATCCACTTAGGCCCCGACGGCGAAGATGATCCATACGAAGTGCTGGGCGTCGATAGTTCCATCTCGGATGAAGAGGTGAAACGCACCTATCGAAAATTGATCCGGGAAAATCATCCCGACACCCTGATGGCGCAAGGCGTGCCGCAGGAGTTCATCGACATTGCCAACGAGAAGATGGCGACCATCAACGCCGCCTATGATCGCATCGAGAAACAGCGCGGCATGAAGTGATCAAGGCACCATCCCAGAGTTTCACGTCCCCGAATTTCGAGCCACGCCCCGACGGCGTGGCCATCGATATGCTGGTGGTGCATTACACCGGCATGCGATCCGCCGACGAAGCGTTGCAGCGCTTATGCGACCCCGACGCCAAAGTCAGCGCGCACTACCTGATAGACGAGGATGGCACGTTGCATCACTTGGTGGCCGAGGATCAGCGGGCCTGGCATGCCGGCGTGGCTTCATGGCGCGGTGCGGCCAACATCAATGACCGCTCTATCGGGATCGAGTTGGTCAACCCTGGGCATGAATTCGGCTACCGGCCATTCCCCGAACCACAGTTGGCGGCATTCGAGGAATTGGCGGCGGCGATATTGGCGCGTCATCCGATCCCGGCCGGCAACGTCGTTGGCCATTCCGACGTGGCGCCGACCCGCAAGACCGATCCGGGAGAGTTCTTCGATTGGCGGCGCATGGCGACGGCCGGCATTGGCCTGTGGCCGCAACCGGCAGAGCATCGCGAAGACGACCAGAGCCGTTTGGCGGATATGCTACGCGATATCGGATATGACATTGAAGATTTCTCCGCCGCCGTACGCGCTTTCCAGCGACATTTCCGCCCCGAGCGGATGAACGGACGCATCGACCCCGAGACGGCCAGGTTGGTGGCGGGCTTGCGTGCGATGACCGCCTAGACCTATATTCCGGATGCCAGACGGTCGGATGGTCGCCTTTGCACTTATCGTGCGGGGGAGGAAAGTCCGGGCTCCATGGAGACACGGTGCCGGGTAACGCCCGGCGGGGGCGACCCCAGGGAAAGTGCCACAGAAAGCAAACCGCCCGGCCCAGGCCGGGTAAGGGTGAAAGGGTGCGGTAAGAGCGCACCGCGGGGCCGGAGACGGCAACGGCTTGGTAAACCCCACCGGGAGCAAAACCAAATAGGAGCGGCGGGCCGGCTTTGTCCGGCAGGCGGGTTTTCACGCTGTCGCTCGGGTCGGTTGCGCGAGGCGTTCGGCAACGAACGTCCCAGATGAATGGCCATCCAACCCTGTGCCTTAGGGCTCGGGGTGGACAGAACCCGGCTTACAGACCGTCTGGCTTTCTTTTTTTCATCGCAAGTTCTCTGCCCTTGAATGAGCGCGGCGCCGCCGCAATCGCGCCCCATTGCCGGGTCAATCTCTGGGTCTGTTTCAGGGATAACCCCGACGGATGATCAAGTGGCCATATCCATCTGAAATAACGGCTGTTTTCGCATCTGCGAAACGCTTTGTTAACCCATCATATGGCACCTTTATCCCGTTGACGCCCATTTTATCCCATGCTATCCCATTAATGCCCAAATTATGGCCATTAATGATGGGTGTCACAGGGCAGGTCGCGAAAAGGCCCGAAGTTGCCAATTCGAAACCTGTTTCCGATACGGGCGGAACGGAAATATCCATCCGTCCGGATGACCGGCAGAAGCCGGTGCAACGCGCGTTAACTGGGGGCCAAGATGACTTTGTTCGTCGGCCGGCACGTCAATAAGATAGACAGCAAGGGACGGGTATCCGTTCCGAAGCCGTTTCGTGCCGCCCTGCAGGCACAAGGTTCCCAAATTCTCTATGCCTATCCGTTGTTCAAGCACGCAGCCATTGAGGCTTGCGGCGAGGACTTCATGGCGCGTCTCAGCGCCAGCCTCGACGATCTGGACATGTTTTCGGACGAGCAAGATGATCTTGCTGCCATCGTACTGGAAAACGCTCACCCCCTCGGCTTCGACCCCGAAGGCCGTATCACGCTGCCGAAGGACCTAGCGGAGCACGCCGGTATCGGCGCCCAGGTCAGCTTTGTCGGTCGCGGTGCGCGGTTCCAGATTTGGGAGCCTAAAGCCTATCAAGCCAACCGTGCCACGGCGTTCGAACGCGCCAAGGCACGTGGCGCCACGTTGAAATTGCGCCCGGATGGTGGTGAAACCGAAGGCGGTGGGTCATGACGGATAGCCCGCATATCCCTGTGATGGTGAACGAAGTGGTTGAGGCGCTGGCACCCCGTGACGGCGCCGTTTACGTTGATGCCACGTTTGGTGCCGGCGGCTATTCCCGTGCGCTCTTAGAAGCTGCTGACTGCACTGTGTGGGGGATTGATCGCGATCCCTTGGCTGTGACATTCGGGCGCGACTTATCGAAATCCTACCAAGGCCGTTTGACTGTACTCAGTGGTCGCTACAGCGATATGCAGGCATTGCTGGCCGATGTGGGCGTCGGGCAAATCGATGGCGTTGCCCTGGACCTGGGTGTATCGTCCATGCAGATCGACGACCCCCAACGCGGGTTTTCATTCCGCGCAGACGGCCCGTTGGACATGCGCATGAACAGCGCCGACGCGGATGCCCAAACGGCGGCAGACGTGGTCAATCGCATGGCCGAGCAAGAACTGGCCGACGTTATCTATACGTACGGCGAAGAGCGCGCATCGCGGAAAATCGCCAAGGCCATCGTGCAGCTGCGCGAAAAGGCACCGATCCAGAGAACGGAAGAGTTGGCTGGCCTGATCCGGCGCGTCGTGCGGCAATCGAAAGATGGTATCGATCCCGCGACCCGTACATTCCAGGCGTTGCGCATATATGTGAACGAAGAACTGCTGGAGCTCGAAAAGGGGTTGGTTGCGGCTGAATCCCTGTTGGCACCCGGCGGGCGCATTGCCGTTGTGTCTTTCCACTCGCTCGAAGACCGCCGAGTGAAACTATTTTTGCAAGACCGCGCCGGGCAGGCCCCGCGGCCGTCTCGTCATATGCCCGACCACGGGCAAACCATGGTGCCGACTTTCCGCTTGATCAAACGCGGTGCCGTGAAGCCGGGCGCACAAGAAACTTCCGACAATCCGCGCGCACGTTCGGCGCGGCTGCGTTGGGCGGAGCGCACGGACGCGACCGTCCCGGTTGCGGCGTAGGGGGGCAGACATGAGATCATCAACCCTCGCCATCATTCTCGTTGCGGTCGCCATCGGTGTCGGTCTGTTCATGGTCAAGTACCGGGTGCAGGACCTGGAAGACCAGCTCGTCAATATCAATCGCGAGATCGCGCGAGACCGTGAGGCCATCCAGGTGCTGCGCGCCGAGTGGAGCCATCTCAATGAGCCCCAGCGACTTCGCGCTCTGGCGGATCGTCACCTCGGTATGGCGCCGGTAGCCGTCGAACAAGTCGCCAGCCGGTCCGGCTTTGATGACCAAATTCCCGTCCGGCCGGAAGCGCCGGAAATTACGGCCGCTGAAGGCGGCGAGATCGTCTCCAGAAAGGAGCTATCGCAATGAGTATCATGGGACAACGCCTGGTCGCCAAACGGCGTCAGATGGAAGGCATGCGCAAGCAGGCTTTGGAAACCGGCCGAAACCGGCTTCTGGTCGCCGCCATGGTAATGACCATGGCCTTTGCCGGTATCGCTGGGCGATTAGTCGACCTGGCCGTCATCGAAGGTGGTTACGAGCCACGAATTGCCAACGCTGTTGGGGCCGGACAATCCGCGGCGGGCCGTTCCAATATCGTTGATCGCAACGGCATGATCTTGGCGACAAGTTTGCCGACAGTATCGTTGTTTGCCGACCCGCTTTCGGTCCTCGATCCGGTTGAGGCGGCTGTCAAACTGGTCGGCGTGATGCCTGAGCTCAATGTTCAAAACCTGCAAAGAAAGCTGTCTGGCAAAGGCCGGTTTGTCTGGTTGGCGCGCAACCTGACGCCCAGACAGCACCATCGCATTCATCGTCTGGGATTGCCCGGAATCAGCTTTCACAACGGTGAACGGCGGGTTTATCCGCACGGTAATCTCGTTTCCCATGTTCTGGGTTTGACCGACGTCGACGGTCGCGGTGTGGCCGGCGTGGAAAACCGTTTCGACAGTGTATTGCGTGCCGGCACTGGGCCGTTGAGGCTGTCGATAGATTTACGCGTACAATCCGTTTTGCGCGACGAACTGATCAATTCCATGCGGGAATTTAAGGCCATCGGCGCTGCCGGTGTGGTCATGGACGTCACCACCGGCGAGACCATCGCCATGGTGTCCTTGCCCGACTATGACCCCAACGCCGCTGATCGTATGTCCGCCGATGCGGCCTTTAACCGTGCCGCCAAGGGCGTCTACGAGATGGGCTCGACGTTCAAGTTGTTCACAGCCGCCATGGCCTTGGATGCGGGCGTCGTGAACGTTACCGATGGATACGACGCCTCGAAGCCGATCCGTATTTCGCGGTTTACCATCTCCGACTATCACGCCAAGAACCGCTGGCTCTCGGTGCCGGAAATCGTCCTGCATTCATCCAATATCGGCGCCGCGAAAATGGCCATGGATGTCGGCACCAAAGGTCAGCAGACGTACCTGGAGAAATTCGGCCTGATGAAGCCAGCCGCCCTGGAACTCCCCGAAGTTGGCTCACCGTTGCTGCCGGGCACTTGGCGCCCGATCAACACCATGACGATCTCCTACGGTCACGGGATCTCGGTCTCACCGGTACAGTTGGTGTCAGGCGTGAGTGCCTTGGTGAACGGCGGGATTTATCGCGCGCCGACACTGCTGAAGGCCGACGAAAGCACCACCGTTACCGGTACCCGCGCGATCAGCGCAGAGACGTCGGAACATATGCGGGGGCTGATGCGTCTGGTGGTCAGCCATGGAACGGGGCGCAAAGCCAATGTCAGTGGCTATCTGGTTGGCGGCAAGACCGGGACCGCGGAGAAAAGTTCGCGCCGGGGGTATTCGAAATCTGCCAAGCTGTCTTCGTTTGTCGGCGCCTTCCCGATGAGCAATCCGCGCTATGTGGTGCTGGCTGTGGTTGATGAGCCGATCGGCAACAAGAGCACATTCAATTACGCAACCGGTGGGTGGGTTGCGGCGCCGGTGGTTGGCAAGGTGATTGCCGGTATGGCGCCTATGGTCGGTATCGCGCCGGAGCCCGGCGTCGAGATCGAAACGCCTGCGATTCCCGAACCGAAAGCCAAGCAACAGCTCGTGTCCAAGTCACCTCCTGCGTCGACCGCGAAGGCAAGGACTCGGAAAGCCGTCTATCGACCGGACCCGCAGCAATGGGCAAATGCAGTGGCGCGTGCAGTGGGCTCTCAACCGACGCGCCAAACAAAGGCCGAGGCGGATTTGGTGTTGCGGGCGCGCAAGGCGCTGACCCGGGCGGTCACCGCGCGCGAGCAACACAAACAATTGCTTTCAACCGCGGTATCGCTGGTGGAGCAGGATGTTGCGGCTCGCTGAGTTATTGAAAGGAAACGGATATTTGGTAACGGCGGCGGCCACGAATAATCTGAACATTACCGGAATCACTTGTGATTCGCGCCGGGTTGAACCCGGCTACCTTTTTGCCGCCATCCCAGGTACTCAAGTAGACGGTCGGCGTTTCATCCCCGACGCCATTGAGCGGGGCGCGGTAGCGGTTCTTGCCGCTTCCGGCACGCCGCGAGACGACGCGCATCCGGAAATTTCCCTGATTACCGACGATGACCCGCGCCACCTTTATGCGTTGATGGCGGCGCGATTTTTTGAGCGCCAGCCGGGTACGGTGGCGGCCATTACCGGCACCAGCGGCAAAACCTCGACGGCGCATTTTCTGCGCCAAATATGGAATGCGTCGGGCTTGCTTGCGGGATCGACGGGTACGCTGGGTGTGGTCGCGACAGACGCGGACGGTGTCAATCTCATGCCCGCCGACGACAAGGCCCTCACCACGCCGGACGCCGCAGATCTGCACCGCCAAATGCGTGAACTGACCGAAACCGGCGTAGAGCATCTGGCCATGGAAGCATCGAGCCACGGCCTCGACCAGCGCCGCCTCGATGGTGTGCGTATTTCGGCTGCGGCTTTCACCAACTTGAGCCACGATCACCTTGATTACCACGGTAGCGAAAGCGCTTACCTGAACGCCAAAATCCGGCTGTTCAGTGAGTTGCTGATTGATGGCGGCACCGCCGTGGTCAATGGAGATCAAGCGTACGCGGACGCGGTTATAGCGGTGTGTCGCGGGCGAGGGTTGCCGGTCATTCGCTATGGCGTCTCAGGTGATCGTGTGCGGTTGCTGTCGATAACGGCTGAGCCCGAAGGGCAACGACTGAAGCTGGACGTGGATGGCGCTGAGTATGGCTGCCATCTGCCGTTGGTCGGTGAATTTCAGGCGTCCAACGCGCTCTGTGCGTTGGCGCTGGCTCTCGCGACAGGCAGCGAACCCGAAACAGCCATAAACGCGCTAACGCAGCTCAAGGGCGCGCCCGGCCGTATGCAGTTGATCGGTAGAGCTCCCAATGGCGGTGCTGTGTATGTGGATTACGCCCATAAGCCCGATGCCTTAGAGCGGGCCTTGCAGGCCTTCCGGCCTCATACGGCGGGCCGGCTTGGTGTTGTGTTTGGCTGTGGCGGCGACCGCGATGCGGATAAACGCCCGGTTATGGGACGTATTGCCGATGCGTTGGCCGATATGGTGATCGTGACCGATGACAACCCGCGCGGCGAAGATGCCGCTGCCATTCGCCAAGCCATCGTGGCGGCGTCTCCGGCAGCCCGTGAAATCGCTGACCGAGCAGAGGCGATCGCCGCCGCAATGGGCGACCTGAGTGAGGGTGATGTCTTGGTGGTTGCCGGCAAGGGACATGAAACCGGCCAGATCGTCGGCGATGAAGTTTTGCCGTTCAATGATGCGGACGTGATCCGTCGATTGATCGGAGGTGGCGTATGAGCGACGTGCTCTGGACCGCCGTTGATGCCGCCGCTGCGACCCGAGGTGTGAGCGCGGGTGACTGGATGGCAAGTGGTGTCACGATCGACAGCCGACAGATCAAGCCGGGCGATCTTTTCATTGCCATCAGCGGCCCCAACCACGACGGCCACACGTTCGCCGCCGATGCGCTGGCTCAGGGGGCCGCGGCTGTTGTGGTGCAGGACGGCAAATCAGACGGATTGGATGAGGGGCGCGTTCTTCGTGTCGCTGATACCATGACCGCGCTTGAAGATCTGGCGCGCGCTGCGCGCGACCGCTCCGCTGCACGGATTGCGGCCATTACTGGCAGCGTCGGTAAAACCGGCACCAAGGAAGCGTTGCGTCTGGCGCTTTTGGCGCAAGCTGGCAACAACGGTTCGGTCACGGCCACCGAGGGCAACCTGAACAACCACTGGGGATTGCCGCTGAGCCTGGCGCGTATGCCCGAAGCTACCCGCTTCGGTATTTTCGAGATGGGCATGAGCGCCGCCGGCGAGATATCGCCGCTTTCGCGCATGGCGCGCCCGCACGTCGCGCTGATCACCACCGTCGCCCATACCCACAGCGAGTTTTTTGAAGGGCTCGAACAGATCGCCGATGCCAAGGCCGAGATCTTCGATGGATTGACCGAAGACGGCACCGCGATACTCAACCGCGACAATGCCATGTATGCGCACCTGACCGCTGCCGCGCGCCGCGCAGGCGTCAACAAGGTTGTCACTTTCGGCGCCAACCTAGAGGCGGATTGCCGTTTGCTTGATGTCGAACTTCGCGCCCGGCACAGCGATATCAGCGCAGAAATCAACGGGCGCGCGATCTCTTACACGTTGGGTGTGCCGGGCCGGCACTTGGCTCTCAATTCACTGGGTGTACTGGCTGCCGTGCAGGCGCTTGGCGCCGATGTCGATCAGGCTGCGACAGCGTTGAAGGATATGCACGGCCTGGCTGGGCGAGGCGAGCGCCACCAGATTGCGCTGCGCCAGCAAGGTATTGAGTGGACAAGTTTCGAGCTCATTGACGAAAGCTATAACGCATCACCCGCTTCAATGGCGGCTGCGATCTCCGTGCTGACCGGTAGCGAGCCGAAGGTGGGCGGGCGTCGCATCGCGGTGCTTGGCGACATGCTGGAGTTGGGTGCCAAGGCGGACACGCTGCATGCCGCTCTGGTGGCACCGTTGGCGGAAGGCGGCATCGACAAGGTGTTTACCGCCGGCCAATACATGGCGTCGCTGTGGGGCGCGCTGCCCAATGACATGCGCGGCGGCCACGCCTCAACCGCCGATGCGCTTACGCCCATGGTGACGGCATTCGTGCAACCCGGTGACGTGGTGATGGTCAAGAGCTCGCTCGGCAGCCGTACCGGGCAGATTGTCGAAGCGCTCAAGAATATTTCAGATAATGCCGCCGACGGCGATGCGCCGCCGCGGGTGGTCAACGGAGGATAGCGGGTCATGTTGTTCCATATCCTCGTTCCGTTGGCGGATCAATTCGGCGCCCTGAATGTGTTCCGATACCTGACATTCCGCACTGGCGGCGCCGTCATTACCGCGTTGGTAATCAGCTTTCTGTTCGGGCCGGTGCTGATCGAGATGCTGAAGTCGCGCCAAAAGGGCGGCCAGCCGATCCGCGCCGATGGTCCGGAGTCGCATCTGTTGACCAAACAAGGCACGCCGACCATGGGCGGTGTGTTGATCTTGTTGGCGCTGGGATTGGCGACGTTGCTGTGGGCCGATCTCGGCAATGGGTTCGTCTGGGCGGCACTCGGTGTCACGCTGGCGTTTGGCACCATTGGCTTCCTCGATGACTACATGAAGGTCTCGAAGCGCGACAGCCGGGGCCTGCCGGGCAAATTGAAGCTGCTGATGCAGGTTGTTATTGCTGCCATCGCGACCTTTTGGATTATGCGTCATCTACCGGTCGATATGGTGACCACGCTGACAATTCCATTCTTCAAAAATCTGATCTTGGATTTGGGCTGGATGTTCGTGGTGTTTGCGGTGTTCGTCATGGTCGGCGCATCCAATGCAGTGAATCTGACCGACGGCTTAGACGGTTTGGCAATCGTGCCGGTGATGATTGCAGCAGCTGTCTTTGCCTTTATCGCATACCTGAGTGGGCACAGCGTATTCGCCAATTATTTGCAAATACACCACATCGCGGGCGCCGGTGAACTGGCGGTATTCTGCGGTGCTTTGGTGGGCGCGGCGCTCGGTTTCCTTTGGTTCAACGCGCCGCCGGCAAAGGTGTTCATGGGCGACACCGGCTCGCTGGCTTTAGGCGGTGCGTTGGGCGCCGTTAGCGTAATCACCAAGCACGAACTGGTGCTGGCCATCGTTGGTGGCTTGTTTGTGCTCGAAACGGTGAGCGTCGTCGTCCAGGTGGTGTCGTTCAAGCTGACCGGCAAACGCGTTTTCGCCATGGCGCCGTTGCATCATCATTTCGAGAAAAAAGGATGGGCCGAGAGCACCATTGTAATCCGGTTTTGGATTATTGCCATGATTTTGGCATTGGCGGGTCTTTCGACCCTGAAGCTCAGGTGAGGGGGTGGCGATGACCCAAGTCTTTCCCTTTGCAAGTCATCCGGTCGCCGTCTTTGGCTTGGGTCAATCGGGCCTCGCCACCGCGCGTGCGCTGGTTGAGAGCAAGGCCGATGTTTGGGCCTGGGATGATAATGAAGACGCCCGTCAACGTGCCGCCGAGGAAGGCGTTCCGCTGGTTGATCTGTATAATTGTGATTGGCGCGCGGTGACATCCCTGGTGCTGAGCCCCGGCGTGCCGTTGCACCACCCCGAACCGCATCCGGTGGTGACGTTGGCGCGTCAGGCCAATTGCGAGATCATCGGCGATATCGAACTTCTGGGCCGCGCCCAGCGCGGGTGCAACTACATCGGCATTACCGGCACCAACGGCAAATCCACCACCACGGCGCTGCTGGGTCATATTATGCAAGCCGCAGGACGAGAGGCCGAAGTGGGCGGCAATCTGGGTGTGCCGGCGCTGACGCTGGAGCCCCTGGGTGCTCTGGGGCCGGAAGGCACGTATGTGCTGGAGATGTCGTCCTACCAATTGGAGTTGACCGTCTCCATTACCTTCAATGTCGCCATACTGCTTAATTTGAGCGCCGATCATCTCGACCGCCATGGCGGCATGGACGGCTATATCGCGGCGAAGAAAACCATCTTCCATCGCCAAACGTCACCGTGCACGGCGGTGATAGGTGTTGATGACACGTATTGCCGTGCCATTGCGGATGAGTTGAAGGCAGCGGGTGAGCAGGAAATCATTGAAGTGTCCGGCGAGCGCGAAGTGCCGGGCGGTGTTTACGTGCTGGATGGTGTTTTGATCGATGATACCGAAAACGCCGCCACACCGGTTGGCAATCTGCGCGAAAACCCGAGCCTGACAGGCACTCACAATGGCCAAAATGCTGCGGCTGCCTACGCAGCCGCGAAAACTGCGGGGATTGCGCCGAGTGTCATCATGACCTGTATCCAGAGCTATCCAGGTTTGGTGCATCGCCAAGAGCCCGTCGCCCTGGTGGACGGTGTCGCATTCGTCAACGATTCCAAAGCCACCAATGCCGATGCCGCCGCGCGTGCGTTGGCCAGCTACGAGACCATTCATTGGATCGCCGGCGGGCTTGCCAAGGAAGGTGGCCTGGGCGTTGCCATGCAGCATCTGGGTCATGTGCGTCACGCTTATTTGATCGGCGAGGCGGCGCTGCGGTTCTCGCATGCCATTGACGGCAAGGTGCCGTTCACGCTTTCCCATACCCTGGATACAGCCGTCGGTCAGGCTTTTGAGGGCGCCAAAGACGATACAGGTTTACGCCCAGTTGTGTTGCTGTCGCCGGCTTGCGCGTCGTTCGACCAGTATCGCAGTTTCGAGGCACGCGGCGACGCGTTCAAGGGGTTGGTCGAGGCCTTGCCGGGCACGCATCTCGACCCATTTGAACAGCCGGGCCTGTTCCCGGGTACGGATGTGCCGGACAGCGTCCAGGAAGGTGCCGCATGACCACTTGGGCACGCACCGATACGAGTTTGGTAGGGCGATGGTGGTGGACCGTCGACCGCTGGTTGTTGGCGGCCTTGATTGGCTTGGGCCTAGCCGGCGCTATTTTGACCTTGGCAGCGTCACCTCCCGTGGCGGAGCGCATCGGCCTAGACACTTATCATTTCGTTCGTCGCCAGATGGTGTTCATTGGCATGGCGCTGCTTGTCATGGTGATGGTGTCCTTCCTGTCGCCACGCGGCGTGCGTCGGTTGGCAATGCTGACGACCTGCGGCGCGATGATTTTGATGGGCGCGACGTTGATCATTGGTATGGAAATCAAGGGCGCGACGCGTTGGTTGCAGTTTGGCGGGTTCTCATTGCAGCCCAGCGAGTTTATCAAGCCGGGATTCGCCGTACTGGCGGCGTGGTTCTTCGCGGTGCGCAAACTGGACGATCATTTCCCCGGATACAGTCTGGCAACCGGGTTGTTTATTGTCGTTGCCGGTCTGCTGTTGTTGCAGCCGGATGTCGGTATGACCTTGGTGGTGGCGGCGATCTGGGCGGTGCAGTTTTTCGTTGCCGGATTGCCGTTGATATTCGTCGCGTGTATTGCGGTCTTGATACTGGGCGGCAGCGCCGGAGCCTATTTTGCGTTCGACCATGTGCAATCCAGGGTGGACCGCTTTCTCGATCCGGAAGCCGGGACCGGCTATCAGGTCGCACGCTCGCTCGATGCGTTCCGCAATGGCGGCTGGGCCGGGCGGGGACCCGGCGAAGGGCGGGTGAAGGAAGTGCTACCCGATGCGCATGCCGACTTCATTTTCGCTGTCGCTGGCGAGGAATTTGGCCTGATTGCGTGCCTTATCGTGCTTGCGCTGTTTGTTTTCGTGGTGCTGCGCGGCTTTAGCCGCGTGCTCAAAGACCAAGACCTATTTGTGCTGCTGGCCGTCACGGGGCTGCTGACGCAGTTTGGATTGCAGGCGCTGATCAATATGGCATCTACAGTCAACCTGATGCCGCCCAAGGGCATGACTCTACCATTTATATCCTACGGAGGATCATCGACCTTGGCGCTTGGGTTGGGGCTCGGAATGGTTTTGGCGTTGACGCGTCTCAAACCCGATCAGGAGATTTTGCGATGACCAACGCGCGCAAACCCCTGATCGTTCTGGCTGCCGGCGGCACCGGTGGGCACGTCTTCCCGGCCGAGGCGCTGGCGACGGAACTGGTCCGCCAGGAGTGCCGGCTGGCCCTATTCACGGACCGGCGCGGCGGCGCTTATTCCGGCGTGCTGGGCGAGTTGGAAACGCATCGGATTCGCGCCGGCGGCGTCGCCGGAAAACGTATTCTGGCATTGCTGCAAAGCGGCCCCGAATTGGCTATCGGTCTGTTCCAGGCGCGCGGTTTGTTGAAAAAACTACGCCCTGATGTCGTCGTCGGCTTTGGTGGATACGCGTCGGTGCCGACCATGTTAGCGGCGTGTATGGGCGATTTCCCCACCGCCATCCATGAGCAAAATGCAGTTCTTGGTCGGGCGAACCGTTTGCTGGCACCGCGTGTGGACAGGGTTGCGACCTGTTTCGAGGTGGTCGAGGGTTTGCCGGAAGCGGCGAAGCCGAAAGCGCAGATGACCGGTATGCCTGTTCGACCATCCGTGTTGGAACAGCAAAATGCTCCTTACCCGGAGATTTCCGATGATGGGCCAGTGCGATTGCTGGTGATTGGCGGCTCGCAGGGTGCGCGCGTGCTCAGCGATGTCGTCCCGGCAGCCATTGCCGCCTTGCCAGACGGCATCCGTAACCGGTTGCATATCGTGCAGCAGTGCCGGCCCGAAGATTTGGACCGAGTTCGAAACGCTTACGCCGAAACCGGCACCGATGCGGAATTGGCGAGTTTCTTTGATGACGTGCCGGCGCGCATGGCTGCAGCGCATTTGGTGATCGGTCGAGCAGGTGCGTCAACAGTTGCGGAAGTGACGGCGGTGGGCAGGCCTTCGTTGCTGGTCCCGTATCCCTACGCAACAGACAATCACCAGGCCCGCAATGCGCATGCCGTGGATGAGGCCGGCGCCGGCTGGCTGCTGCCGGAACCTGCGTTTGATGCGGGATCGCTTGCTGGCCGGATCGAATCATTGCTCGGCATGCCGGTCGTATTAGAACGCACGGCGGCCAACGCGAAAGCCTTGGGTCGGCCCGATGCCACGAAGGCATTGGCAGAGTTGGTCATGGGATTAATTCCGAACGGCGCCAATGGCGCCCATGACGAATGGAGGGCGGCATGAGAAGCCTGCCTCTCGATTTAGGAACGCTGCATTTCGTCGGTATCGGCGGTATCGGCATGAGCGGCATCGCGGAAGTGCTGCATACGCTCGGCTACGCCGTACAGGGATCGGATCTGGGTGAGAGCGCCAATGTTCAACGCCTGCGTGGGCTCGGCATTTCTGTCGCAGTGGGTCATGATGCCGCCAATCTGGGCAGCGCACAGGTTGTCGTGGTGTCCTCGGCGGTCGGCAACGACAACCCGGAGGTGGCGGCGGCGCGTGATCGATTGATCCCGGTGGTGCGTCGCGCCGAGATGCTGGGCGAACTGATGCGGCTGAAATGGTCAATCGCGGTCGGCGGTACGCATGGTAAAACCACCACGACATCAATGGTCGCGGCCATGCTGGATGGCGCTGGGCTCGACCCGACGGTAATCAACGGCGGCATTATCAATGCATGGGGATCAAACGCGCGGCTTGGCGACGGCGACTGGCTGGTCGCGGAGGCTGACGAGTCCGACGGTACCTTCCTGAAATTGCCGGCGACCGTGGCGGTGGTCACCAACATCGACCCCGAGCACATGGAACACTACGGCAAGTTTGATGACCTGCGCCGTGCGTTCGATACCTTTGTCGAGAACATACCATTTTACGGATTTGCCACGCTTTGTGTCGATCATCCCGAAGTACAAGCAATGATCCCCAGGGTCTCGGATCGCCGTATCATCACCTACGGTTTTTCGCCGCAAGCGGACGTGCGCGGTGTCGATTTGCAAACGGGCCCGGGGGGGACACGGTTCGATGTTGTGGTAACGGACCGCAAATCCGGTGACGAGAGCCGTTACAAGGATTTCCTGCTGCCGATGATCGGTGAGCACAACGTGCAAAACGCCTTGGCGGCCGTAGCCATTGCCTGGGAAATGCAGATCACCGAGAGTTCCATGCGCTCGGCTTTGGCCGGATTCGAAGGGGTCAAACGCCGCTTTACGCGCACAGGCGAGGTCGACGGCATCACGATCATTGATGATTACGGTCATCATCCGGTGGAGATCTCGGCCGTCTTGAAAGCGGCGCGTTCGGCCACGCGAGGGCGCGTTGTCGCCGTTGTGCAGCCGCATCGCTACACCCGGTTGCGCGATTTGTTCGAGGAGTTCTGCACCTGTTTCAACGACGCCGACGCGGTGATTGTCGCGCCGGTGCACGCAGCGGGCGAAGCGCCGATAGAGGGTGTTCATGCCGATGCCTTGGTCGAGGGGTTGCGTCATCATGGTCACCGGGCAGCGCAACCGCTGAGTACGCCGGAACACCTGCCGGCATTGATCGACGATATGGCCGAAACCGGCGACATGGTGGTTTGTCTGGGCGCCGGCAGTATCACCGCTTGGGCCAATGCCTTGCCCGAAGATCTACGCAAGCTGCGCGCACAAAAGAAGGAGGTGGCGAATGATGCCGGCTGAGCACACACCTTCATTGATTGAACGGCTGCCGGCTGTACGCGGTAGCTTGCGCGCTGAGGCACCGCTGGCGCGCTATACTTGGTTCAAAACGGGCGGCCCGGCGGAAGCCCTGTTCCAACCGGCAGATTTCGAAGATTTGAAAAGCTTTCTGGCAGGCTTGCCGACGGATGTGCCGATGACAGTCTTTGGCAATGCGTCGAACCTGTTGATCAGAGACGGCGGTATCGGCGGTGTGGTGATCCGGTTGGGGCGCGAGTTCAGCGCTATTCGCGTTGAAGGATTGGAGGTCATTACCGGTGCCGGTGCGGCGGACCTCAATGTCGCTCGCGCGGCGCGCGACGCCGGTATCACGGGCCTCGAGTTCCTCGCCGGTGTGCCGGGTGCCATCGGTGGCGCGGTGCGCATGAACGCAGGCGCCTATGGCGGCGAAGTGGCGGACATTCTGGTGGATGCGGAAATCGTGAGCCGAGACGGCAGCGGCAAAATGCTGAGCGCGGCGGAGCTCGGGTTTTCCTATCGCCGATCAAGTCTCGCGGAAGGTAGCGTCGTGGTTTCAGCCCGTCTGCGGGGACGCGCTGGCGATCCTGCTGCCATTGCCGAGAACATGAAAGAAATCCAGCGCCAGCGCGAAGCCTCGCAGCCGGTGCGCACCATGACTGGTGGCTCCACTTTCAAAAATCCAGACGGCCACAAGGCCTGGGAACTGATCGATGCCGCCGGTTGCCGGGGGTTGCGCCGAGGGGCTGCGGTGGTTTCCGAAATGCACTGCAACTTCTTGCTCAATGAAGGTGGTGCAACAGCCGCCGACCTGGAAGGCCTGGGCGAAGAGGTGCGGCGCCGTGTCGAAGCGCATTCGGGCATCGTACTGGAATGGGAAATCCGCCGTATTGGACGGCCTGCATCGCAGATGTTGGAAGAGGTGTCGTCATGACTAAACATGTCGCTATCCTCATGGGTGGTTGGTCCGCTGAACGCGAAGTGTCGCTGGTAACCGGTGCCGCGTGTTCTAACGCGCTTCAGGAAGCCGGCTACGATGTTACGCCTATCGACGTGCAACGCGATATGGGCGCGTTGATGACACGGCTTTATCCCAAACCCGACGTGGTTTTCAACGCCTTGCACGGTCGTTATGGCGAGGATGGGTGCGTCCAGGGGTTACTCGATATCCTGGCCATTCCCTATACCCATTCGGGCTTGATGGCATCGTCGATCGCCATGGATAAACCCATGGCCAAACGGTTATTCGAGATAGCCGGAATTCCGGTCGCCGAACATGTTGTTGCTACGCCAGATGAAATTCTCGCGGGCGATGTCATGGCGCGGCCCTACGTGGTCAAGCCGGCCAATGAAGGATCAAGCGTAGGCGTGCAAATCGTGCGTGAAGGCGATAACGGGCCGATCATGGATGACGGCATGGTCGGAAGTCCGCGCATGATGGTCGAAGAATTCATCGAAGGCCGAGAGCTGACAGTCGCAGTCATGGGTGGCAAGCCACTCGGTGTAACTGAAGTGACGACACATCGCGGTTTCTACGATTACGACGCGAAGTACGTGGATGGCGGCTCGCAGCACGATATCCCGGCGGACATCGACGACGAACTGTCGGCTGAGGTCTTGCGGCTCGCTGTCCTCGCACACGAGGCGCTCGGATGCCGGGGTGTGTCGCGTGCCGATTTCCGTTACGACGGCGAGCGCCTGGTGATTTTGGAAGTGAACACCCAACCCGGAATGACACCGACCTCCTTAGTGCCTGAGCAGGCAGCCTACGCAGGGATTTCTTTTCCCGATCTGGTGTCATGGATGGTTGAAAACGCGGAGTGCGATCAATGAGCGAGAAAGCGAAATCGACGGATAAAAAACGACGCCGGCAACGACGTTGGAGTTCGATATTCAGCGGTCCACGCACCGTGATCGCCGTTTCAGCGTTGCTGGTTGCGCTTGCGGCGGGCGGCGGCTGGTGGGCTTGGACTGACGGCCATGTTGTTCGCGCGGCTGAAAAGGCGCGATGGTACATGATCGCCGCATCGTCCCAACTGGGCTTCAAGGTCGATGAGATCCTGGTGGTTGGCCGCCGCGAAACCAAGCAAGAAGATCTTCTGCAGGCCGTGCGGCTGGCGCGCGGTGCACCGATCTTGGCGTTCGACTTGAACGCCGCCAAAAGCCGGGTCGAGGCGCTGCCATGGGTACAACGCGCCACGGTGGAGCGCATGCTGCCCGACACGATCTTGCTCAATGTCGAAGAGCGCCATCCCATTGCCATTTGGCAGCACAAAGGAAAGTTCGCGCTGATCGACCGCGACGGCGAAACCATACGCCACAAAAATCTGCGGCGTTTCTCAGACCTGGTCGTAGTCGTCGGTAAGGATGCGCCGCGCCATGCGTCGGGCCTGTTGGAAATGTTGACGGCAGCACCGGAACTTATGCCCTGGGTGAAAGCGGCGGTTTGGGTGGGTGATCGGCGCTGGAACCTGCGGCTTAAGGGCAACATCGATGTACGTCTGCCCGAGAACGATCCGGCAGCGGCATGGATACGGTTGGCGGAGTACGAGCGAGCCCACCAAGTTCTGGAGCGCGATGTCCAGGTTCTGGACTTGCGGATACCAGATCGCCTGATCGTCCGAAAGACGCCCAGAGCGAATGATAAATCCAAAAAGGGACAGGAAACATAAGGTGATAAAGGAACAGACCGCGTCATGAGAAACGGCGGCAAAACGCATAAAGCCAAACCGCGCAACGGTTTAGTGGCGGCCCTCGACGTGGGGACGACAAAGGTCTGCTGCCTGATCGCCAAGCCCGGCGGTGAACACGGCCCGCGCATCGTCGGCATTGGCCATCAGGTGTCGAAGGGGGTGCGCAATGGCACCATCGTCGATCTGGACCAGGCGGAAGCCTCTATCCGCACGACCGTCGAAGCGGCCGAACAGATGGCCGGCGAAAATATACATGAGGTCATCATCAATTTAAGCGGTGGGCGGCCGCAATCGCGTTTGGTGGCGTATGAGGTGGCCATTGGCGGGCATGAGATCGGCGATGGGGACATTCAACGCATTCTCGACCCGGCCAACCTGGCGCAGGAAAAACCCGACGAGCGCGAACTGTTGCACCGTATTCCCATGGGATATGGCGTCGACGGCAATCGCGGTGTTGCCGACCCGCGCGGAATGTTCGGCGAGCGTCTGAGCGTCAATATGCATGTTGTATCGGCGCTTCGCGGCCCGTTGCGCAACCTGGAAGCGGTGATCCGGCGATGTCATCTCGATATCGAAGGGGTTGTGGTGTCGCCCTATGCGGCAGCATTGGGATGCCTGAGCGAGGAAGAGAAAGCGCTCGGCGTTACCTGTATCGACATGGGCGGCGGTACCACGTCCGTTGCTGTGTTCTTTGACGGCGAACTGGTGCACACCGACGTACTGCCGATTGGCGGCGCGCACGTGACCAAGGATATCGCACGCGGCTTGGTGACTCCGCTGAACCACGCTGAACGCCTGAAGACACTCTATGGCAACGCCATGGCATCCGCCAACGATGACCGGCAGCTAATTCAGGTGCCGTCGGTGGGCGAGGAAGAGACACCGGAAGCCCACACCGTGCCGCGTTCGGTCCTTGTCGGAATCGTCAAACCGCGCATGGAAGAGATTTTTGAATTGGTGCGCGACCGCCTCAAACAAGGCGGGTTCGATCAGGTGGCTGGCCGCGGATTGGTTTTAACAGGCGGCGCCAGCCAATTGCCCGGTGTGCGCGAACTGGCGGACGCAGTTTTAGACAAGCAAGCACGGTTTGGCCGTCCCTTGGCCATGGACGGCATGGCGGAAGCTTCTGCCGGCCCCACGTTCGCGGCTTGTGCCGGCTTATTGCAATACGGCCTCGGTCACCGAGCCGAGGAAACCGGGGCGGAAATGCTCCAATCGGTCGAACCTCAGGGAAGGTTTGGCCGGATCGGCCAATGGTTGCGGGAGAATTTTTGACATGAACCAGTCTTGTTCTTCCGTTGTTTCACATTCTTTTGCCGCGAGCTCAGAACGGGTGTCGGCAATGGTTCATTTTCAGCCCTGACTTAGGAGGTCAACATGAGTATCAACCTTAGCGTTCCTGAGGGTTCCGATAACAAGGAGCTCAAACCGCGCATCACCGTCGTTGGTGTGGGCGGTGCCGGCGGAAACGCCGTCAACAACATGATCCACCGCGAACTGGAAGGCGTCGACTTCGTCGTTGCCAATACAGACGCCCAGGCCTTGCTGCAGTCGCGTGCAGATCGTCGCATCCAGTTGGGTGCAACGCTCACCGAAGGCCTCGGCGCCGGGTCGAAGCCCGAAGTTGGCGCCGCCGCCGCGGAGGAGGCCCACGAAGAATTGCTGCACCAGTTGAGCGGCGCGCATATGGCGTTCATCGCCGCCGGTATGGGCGGCGGCACCGGCACGGGCGCAGCACCCGTGATTGCCCGTGCGGCCAAGGAATCAGGCATCCTCACCGTTGCCGTGGTGACCAAGCCGTTCCAGTTCGAAGGCTCGCACCGTATGCGGTTGGCGGAATCAGGTATCGAGGAATTGGCGCAATACGTCGACACCTTGATCATCATTCCCAACCAGAACCTGTTCCGCATCGCCACCGAGAACACCACCTTCGCCGATGCTTTCGCCATGGCAGATGAGGTGCTTTATTCGGGCGTTCGTGGGGTAACCGATTTGATGGTCATGCCTGGCCTGATCAACTTGGATTTCGCTGATATCCGCTCGGTCATGAGTGAAATGGGTAAAGCGATGATGGGAACCGGCGAAGCCGAAGGTGAGCGTCGTGCTCTCGAAGCCGCAGAAGCGGCCATCGCCAATCCGCTGTTGGATGATACGTCCATGAAGGGCGCCAAAGGTGTTCTGATCAATATCACCGGCGGTTCCGACATCACGCTGTTCGAGGTCGATGAAGCCGCGTCGCGTATTCGCGCCGAAGTCGACCAAGATGCCTACATCATCATCGGTTCCGCGTTTGATGGGGAACTCGATGGGAAGATGCGGGTTTCAGTCGTGGCGACGGGTATCGATTCACAAGCCGCAACCATGCCGCAACCGACAATGATGCGGGTGAGCGAAGCCGTTTCACGGGTTCGTCCGGTTGTGGCGGAAACGCCCGAGCCAGCGCCAATTCAGGCGCAGCAAGCCGACATTGGACCCGAGGCTGCAGCGCCTGAAATCACGAAAGAAGTGATATCGGAGGATGCAGAGAAGCTGCGTGAAATCGAGGCAATGATCGCCGATCCGGCCCCGGCGCTTGTGGATGAAGCCGCTGAAGTTACAGAAGCCGCCGAATCTAATGAAGCCATCGAGCCGAACGACGATATCGCAGATGAGTCCGAGGCCGAAGTCGCGGCCGAATCGGCGGAAGAAGCGACTGAAAAATCCGCCGAAGAGCCGGATGACATTGCCGCTGCTGCGTTCGAAGCACCGGCAGCCATGCCGCGCTTGGGTGGTGATGACGCTTATATCCCGCCGATGCCGAGGGCTGCTGAGATTGCCCCGGAAGAGGCGAAACCTGATCCGTTTGCCGCTGCTGCCATGACCAATGGCGCGCAAGAGGCGTCGAACGAAACGGCTGAAGAAGAAACAGCACGCCCGAGCCTGTTCGAGCGGGTGACCCGCACGGGTCGCGCGGCACTCGGCCGTAAAACGCCGGATACAGGTGCAAGCGCACCGGTTGCTCCTTCTCAACTGTTTGAAAAACAAGCAGAAACGCCGGCTCACGTGGCCTCGGCAGCTTCAGCGGCGTCGATGGGAGCGGCTACGACCGCACCGATGAAGCCGGGTCTCGCTGCCGTTGCGGAAGCTGTACAGATGGAACCGGAGCAGGCGCAGATGCCGGATTTGGCACCTGTCGAGCAAGCCGAATCCGAGGAAGACGATCTCCTTGATATTCCGGCTTTTCTCCGCCGTCAGGCCAATTGACCGGGCCTTGTCGGGAGCTGAAAATGCGGGGTAACAAATTGCAATAAAGAGTGATTTGTGGGGTTCCGGGGTTGTTGTTAAACACAATCTCGGAACCACCCTGAAAACTTAAGATAATTTCAGTTTTGACTTGGGGTTGGGGCGGCTGAAAACGAATAGTTAAGACAAACCTGGGATAACCAGGGTAACAAATTTAAAGGGGACCGCAGTGCTTTTAAAAGCAGAGTCCAAAGCAGAACACGCAGCAGCGCATGAAAATATCGACGATCGCACGGATTTTGATGTCGTGCGCCAGCGGACGCTGAAGAATGCGATGTCATGCACCGGTGTCGGTCTGCATGGCGGTCAACCCGTCACCATGAATTTAAAGCCCGCTGATGCCAATACCGGTATCGTTTTTCGACGCACCGATGTCAGTGGCGAAGACGCCATTGTCCCGGCGCGCTGGGATCATGTTGTCGATACGCGCTTGTGCACGGTGCTTGGTAATAAGAGCGGCGTGACCATCGGTACGGTCGAGCATTTGATGGCCGCCTTGGCTGGATGCGGCATCGACAATGCCGAGATCGAAGTCGATGGGCCGGAAGTGCCGATCATGGATGGTAGCTCCGAGCCATTTGTGTTTTTGATCGAGTGCGCCGGTGTTGTCGAAATGGCCGCTCCTCGCCGGGTCATTCGCATTCACAAAGATGTGCAGATTACGGTCGGAGATTCAGAAGCATCCTTGAAACCCGGCGAATGCCTGGATCTTAGTGTCGAGATCGATTTCGACAGCAAGGCTGTTGCGCGGCAGGAATTGTCGGTGGGCCTGATGAACGGCTCGTTCCGTAAGGAACTTGCGAGCGCCCGGACGTTTGGTTTCTTGCACGAAGTCGAGCAACTCCGCGCCGCCGGTTTGGCCAAGGGTGGCTCTCTGGAGAATGCCATCGTCGTTAGTGGAGACGAAATTCTTAACGAGGACGGTCTGCGGTTTGACGACGAGTTTGTACGCCACAAAATGCTTGATGCCGTTGGAGATCTCTATCTTGCCGGGGCGCCGATTATTGGCTGCTTTACCGGCGCTCGTTCGGGACATGCGGCCAACAATGCGTTGTTGCGGGCCTTGTTTGCTGACGATAAGGCTTGGTCTTACGATGTCATGCGCGGTGAGGAAATACAGCGCGCTGTTGATGGCGGATTGCATGCCGAATCGGAGATGGCGATCGACGCCGCATAAGCGACTTGGCGCGAAACGGATCGAACAACGAAGGGCACTCCCATCACGGAGTGCCTTTGTTTTTGGCGGAACACCTGGCGGTGATAGGATTCATGCCCAACCGGCGCTTGTCTCGACGCCAAGGCATCGTAGTATAATGCCCAGCAACTCTAGAGACGATTTAAACGCGGCCAAATGACAATGATGGCGATTTCAGCGATATTGGATAGGCGTCGACCGGCTGACCGGCGACCGGCAATCTATAACGTCATCTGTGTGGCGGTGCTTGCTGTGCTGCTGACGGCGTGCGCCAACAAAAAGAAAGAATATGTCGAACGCCCGGTTGAGGAGCTTTACAACCAAGCGCTCGATCACCTGGACAACAAAGAATACGTCGAAGCAACGGAGTCTTTTGACGAAGTTGAGCGTCAGCACCCTTATTCGGTTTGGGCGACCAAGGCGCAGCTGATGGCGGCTTATACATATTATTTGGCCAATCGCTATGACGATGCGATATTGGCGCTCGACAGATTTATCCAGTTGCATCCGGCCAATCGAGATGTTGCGTACGCCATGTACTTAAAGGGACTCAGCTACTACGAGCAGATTTCCGATGTGGCGCGGGATCAAAAAATCACGGAACTGGCGTTGACGTCGTTCAAGGAACTCATCACCAGATTTCCAAAATCCAAGTATAGCCGCGATGCCAAGGTAAAAATCGATCTGGCATTCGATCATCTGGCTGGTAAGGAAATGGAAATTGGTCGCTACTATCACGGTCAACTGCAGTACCTCGCCGCCATCAATCGGTTTCGGAAAGTGGTGGAAACTTACCAGACGACAACCCATGTGCCCGAAGCATTGCACAGGTTGACGGAGGCTTACCTTGCGTTAGGCGTGATTGAGGAAGCCCGTAAGACGGCGTCTGTTTTAGGGCACAACTTCCCAGGTAGTGAATGGTATATTGATTCGTACGAGGTTCTCGAAAACAAGAAGATCCGGCCCGAAGTTGATATTCCTTGGTGGAAGCTCTGGTGATGTTCCCGCGGCTATCGCGTTGAGTCCCCAGTAGAGGATTGGCATGGCGTAATGTTGGCGAATCTGATCATCCGTGATGTCGTCTTGATCGAGCACCTCGATCTGGAATTCAAAACGGGACTTAGCGTTTTGACCGGTGAAACTGGCGCCGGTAAATCCATCATGTTGGATTCGCTGGGGTTGGCAACCGGCGCACGCGCGGATGCCCGCTTGGTCCGACATGGTTGTTCGCAGGCTTCTGTGACCGCCGTGTTTGACCTGCCGGGTGACCACGCCGTGCTCAATGTTCTCGCCGAGCAGGATATGCCGCTAGATGGCGAGTTGTTGTTGCTTCGCCGAACCCTCGGAACCGATGGCCGGTCTCGCGCGTTTATCAACGATCAGCCCGTTAGCATCGGGTTGCTCAAAACCATCGGCGAGGCACTGGTTGAAGTGCACGGTCAGTTCGATAACCAGCGCCTTCTCAAGCCCGATGCACACGGTGGTTTGCTTGATGCCTTCGCCGGTCATGACGACCTAGTCGGATTGACACAGCAGGCGTTTGAAGCCTGGCGCGCGGCCGTGCGAGAACGCGAACAGGCAGAGGCAGATGCCGAAGAAGCTCGCCGCGACGAAGAGTTCATTCGTCATGCGGTCGAAGAGTTGAATGCCTTGACGCCGCAGCCGGGCGAGGAGGCGACCCTCGCCACGCAGCGCACCATGATGATGCATGGCGAACAACTGGTTGAAGCGCTATCGGAAGCGGTTGAGCAAGCGGCAGGGCATAACGGTGCCGAATCTCGGTTGCAAAATGCCGTGCGTGCGCTTGAACGGGTGGCGGAAAAGGCTGACGGGCGCCTTGATGGGGCTGTAAGTGCGCTTGATCTGGCGTTGGACGGTTTGGCTGACGGCGTTGTGGAGATCAACCGGTTGAGTAACGACCTCGATCTCGACCCCGCACGTCTGGAAGAGGTCGAAGAGCGCCTGTTCGCGCTTCGTGCGTTGGCTCGCAAGCATAACGTGCAGGTTGATGAGCTTGCGGCCTTGTGTGAGCGCATGAATAAACAATTGGCTTCCATTGAGGATGGTTCGGCTTCGCTGTCGGCTCTCGCTGCAGCGGAAACCGCAGCGCGCCGCACATACGTCGGTGCGGCGGGAGCTTTGACTGAATCGCGAAATCGCGCAGCCCTTGAACTGGATGAAAAGGTAGCTGGCGAATTGACCGGTCTGCATCTCGATAAGGCACGCTTCGTAACCGAAGTCGATGAGCTTCAGGAAAGTGATTGGCGGGCGTCGGGTGTGGACCGCATACAGTTCCTGGTATCGACCAATCCGGGCACGCCGGCCGGTCCGTTGAACAAAATCGCCTCGGGTGGTGAAATGGCACGTTTTATGCTCGCCTTGAAAGTGGTGCTGGCGGAAGCCGATCCGGTGTCGACATTGGTTTTTGATGAAGTTGATGCCGGGGTCGGTGGCGCGGTTGCCGAAGCCGTGGGCGAGCGGCTCGCGAACTTAGGTGCTGGTGGTCAAGTGTTGGTGGTCACCCATTCACCACAAGTAGCGGCGCGCGGGCGCAACCACTGGCGGGTCAGTAAATCCGCGACGGCAAACGATGATGATAAGGCCCGCGTCTGGACGACGGTCGAGCCGCTTGAGCCAGGCGCGCGCAAAGAGGAGATCGCCAGGATGTTGGCTGGGCGTCAGGTGACCGATGAAGCCCGTGCCGCGGCCGATATGCTGCTGGGTGGGGGCGCTTCTTGAGCTCCGAAATCTCTGTGGAAGGCTTGCTGCCATTGGATGCGGCGGCGGAATTGGAACGGCTGGCTGCTGAGATTGCCAAGCACGACAAAGCCTATCATCAAGATGATGCGCCAAGCATCAGTGACGCGGAATACGATGCGCTCAGGCGGCGGAACGACGCCATAGAGGCGGCATTCCCGGAACTGGTGCGCGCCGATAGCCCCTCCAATCGTGTCGGCTCGGCCGTTCGTGACGGGTTTTCCAAAATCGTCCACGCACGCCCCATGCTTTCTCTGAATAATGCTTTTTCAGACGAAGACGTGGTTGGTTTCTTTGATCGGATCAGACGGTTTATGAACCTGCCCGACAACGAAGTTATCGAGCTTTTCGCTGAGCCCAAGATCGATGGCTTATCGGTTTCGCTGCGCTATGAGGACCAACGCCTCGTCCATGCAGCAACCCGCGGCGACGGTGCGGTCGGCGAAGATGTGACCCAAAATATCCGTACCATCGATGACATACCTGTTTCCCTACCGGGCTCGGCGCCGGCGCTTGTTGAGGTGCGCGGCGAGGTTTACATGGGGAAGGGCGATTTCCTCGATCTCAACAGGCGCCAAGAGGAAGCCGGGGCGAAGACTTTTGCCAATCCCAGAAATGCAGCAGCTGGCAGCTTGCGGCAGTTGGATAGCGCCGTCACGGCCAACAGACCGCTGCGGTTTTTCGGTTATGCTTGGGGTGATCTAAGTGCGCCCTTGGGCGACACGGTCGAAGATGTGCGCCAATGTTTTGCCGATTGGGGGGTTCAGCTCAATGAGCCCTCTCGGGTTTGCAACTCCGCCGAAGAAATTCTGGCCTACTATCACGATATTATTGCCATGCGGGCGGAATTGCCCTTCGATTTGGATGGCACTGTGTACAAGGTCAACCGGCTTGATTGGCATGAGCGTTTGGGAGCTGTCAGCCGCGCACCACGCTGGGCGATCGCCCATAAGTTCCCCGCAGAGCAGGCCGAGACACGCTTGAATTCAATAACCATCCAGGTCGGGCGAACCGGCACATTGACGCCAGTGGCAAACCTAGAGCCCGTCAACGTGGGCGGGGTCATGGTTTCACGGGCCACATTGCACAACGAAGACGAGATTGCGCGTAAGGATGTACGAGAAGGTGATTGGGTCGTCGTGCAACGCGCCGGCGATGTCATTCCGCAAGTGGTCTCGGTTATCGCCGGTCGCCGTGAGGCCGGGAGCGAGGCGTATGTTTTCCCCGATAGGTGCCCTGAGTGCGGCTCACATGCGGTGCGGGAAGATGGCGAGGTGGCCAGGCGGTGTAGTGGCGGATTGATATGTCCCGCACAGGCGGTCGAACGCTTGAAGCACTTCGTTTCGCGCGACGCATTCGATATCGAGGGGTTCGGTGGACGTAATATCGAGACGTTTTGGGCCGATGGTTTGATCAAGACACCGGCGGATATTTTCAGACTTGAAGCGCATCGAGACGTGCTGACGACACGCGAAGGCTGGGGGGAAAAGTCGGTCGTCAATCTGTTCGAAGCGTTGCGGGCCCGTCGTCGCATTGAGTTGCCGCGCTTTGTTTTTGCTCTTGGGATTCGTCAGGTCGGACAGGCGACAGCACGGCTTTTGGCTCGCCACTACGGTTCGTTGCCAGCTCTGTTGGATGCCATGTCTATGGCACAAGATTCTGACACGGAGGCGTACCGGAGTTTAGTCGATATAGACGGTATCGGGCCCGGCGTGGCTGATGATTTGCTCGCGTTTTTCGCTGAGCAACACAATATTGATGCAGTTCTCGATCTGGCCGATCTGATTGATGTGGAGGCGTTTGATCTTCTGGATACGACGGAGTCTCCGGTTGCCGGGAAAACTGTCGTTTTTACGGGAAGTCTGGAAACCATGGGGCGCAGCGAAGCCAAGGCGCGGGCGGAGAGCTTGGGCGCCAAGGTTTCAGGATCTGTATCGAAAAAAACGGACATTGTGGTTGCTGGGCCAGGGGCCGGGAGCAAATTGAAGAAAGCGGAAGAACTGGGCGTTGACGTCATGTCGGAGCAGGCATGGCTCGACTTGATCGACGGATACTAGGGCAGGTCATTTGGTTTTTGCAATTATTTGAAGACTAAAGAGTATTCATGTTAATCTATTGCGTGTGCATCGGTTCGCGGTGCGAACAATTTGGAAATGTCGAGGTGTTTTTACGAATTTGATGTTGACTGGAGTCGGAATATTTTCCATCCAGGGGTCGGGGGACAATTGTCCGGAATTGAAAAACAAATCCGTATTTCGGTGCTTGGGCGCTTGGGATACCCTTCGATGCTCTAAAACGGGAGAATATTAATGCCTCATCCGACAGACGTTCACGTTGGCCGCCGTATCCGCGAGGCTCGCTTGGCGAAAGGAATGACACAGACTGATCTGGGAAATGCGCTTGGCGTCAGTTTTCAGCAAGTCCAGAAATATGAGAAAGGGACCAATCGCGTCGGTTCGAGCCGATTGTGGGATATGTGTAAGGTTTTGGATCAACCGATCGTCTATTTCTTTGATGGGTTGGCTCGTGGCACAGCAGGAGAACCCGAACCGGCCTTGACCTCACGCGCGATCAAGTTGGCGAAAGAGATCGATGAAATCGCCGACGACAATGTTAAAACCCATTTCCTCAGGCTGGTAAGATCCTACGCGAAATCCGCCTGACGAGTTGTAAAGGACTGAAGACGATATCTGATCGCACACAGCTTTCTTTGATTTCTGACCGCTCTGGACCCGGTGACCGTGAAACCGGAGTCTGGACGGTCGACGATTCCGGCAGCTGGCTGAACCCGAGCGAAATCATGCCCGGCTTTGCCGGTTTTGACCGCGAAGCCAGGCAGGAATTCGACAAAGTATCCATGTTCTATTTGGGTATGGTGAATGTTTGCATAAGTGACGTCAGGATTACCATCCGCTGGAGCGTCAACAATTTCGATCCGAAATCATTGGACTCCGTTATCACATACCTTTTGTCGCAAAAACATCCGCGCCAGATCCTGATTGATTATCACTTCGGCGGTTGGGAGCGGCGTGCGGTCGAGACGCCCCGAGAAGCGGCTGCACTTCTCGACGCCGCCAAACAACTGCGCCCGACTTCGCCGATCATCAAGCCGTTCGTCAAACAGATGAGTTTGGCGGATATCGATTGTGCGAGGCCTATGGTACAGCGTGGGTTTCGTGCCTGGTTGGCGAGCGAGGCGGAGTTTTGCCTGGCGCCGGAAAGGCCATGGCGCAGCCATTTGAAACGTACGCTTGTATTTGAACAAGACGAAGTCTCGGACGGGCTGGTGTATCGCCATCTCGGGCGTGATGCCGCGCTGATCAGAGTCAAAGGACGCCGGTGGGCTGAATCGGTGCTTGGCAAGACATGTGGACGGGCGCTGATTGAAACCCCGGCAGGCGATGTTTTGAGCAATGTGTATCGGAAGGTGCTTGAACAATTCCAACCGCGGTTCGATCATATTCGGGCCTGTATCCCGCGCGCTGATGGAGAAATTGAGTGGATTTCCTATCAGCGTTTGCTGATGCCGGTGCAGACCCGGCGTCGACGCCCGACGCTCGTCTGCCTGTCGGCGACGACGCCGGATGTTAGTATCCCAATCCCGGTTCAAACCGCATTAAGTGCATGAGATCCTGCCGGCTGAGCCATACCAGCCATTTGTTGATCGGTGCGTCTTCAGTCGGTTTTTGACCAAGGATGCCGCCCGGTTCCACGTGCATGTATCCGTATTGCGCCTGGATGCCGCGATAGGCGAGTTTGGTGGGCACGAACCCAAAGACGAAATCCGGCGCCCATTTG
This sequence comes from Rhodospirillaceae bacterium, assembly GCA_016845145.1. GTDB lineage: Bacteria > Pseudomonadota > Alphaproteobacteria > Rhodospirillales > Casp-alpha2 > TMED8. The sequence goes on along the minus strand of JAERTE010000098.1, from coordinate 69,516 downwards.
ACGAGTACCAACGCCAGCAATAAGCGCGGCAGCACGGCGGACAGTCCTTTGCCGCGTAACGATTCATCAAGCCATATCTCGCCGTGGTAACAGACTTTTCCAGAGATACGCTGCAGTGCTGGCGCGCTCATCGAATCGCGCTGCACGTCAGTTTCCATATTTAAGCCAGGCAGGCGGTAAAGTCTTCTCAGTTCGAACAAATGATCGGCGAGGCTGATATCGACGAGATCACTGCAGCGCGTTGCCTGCAAATGCACCAATTTTCCCTCTGTATCCGTTCCTTTCAGCCAGAAACCGTTGCCGGGGCCGACATCGGTTGTCGACGGATCGAAAATCGGCGACATGGGCGAGCGATCGTTCATGGTTTTACGAATGTCGCGGAATTCTCGGAAGTCCCGACACAACTCCAGATGCAATCCAGCATCGGATGCGAATCGATCAATCTCTGAGATATAGCGCGACAGATGCAGATGGTCAGTAATAGCGTTCATGAAATCGACCTTTCACACGTTATGAGTGCTGAAATATTATTCAACACAATCAAAAAATCAATAATTATCTGTATAAAGCCTAAATAAGACAATTTTAAGTCGTAAATTTGATGTTGTTGGCCAGATTTGTAGACCACTCACGTGACATGTTTCCCGCCCGGACGCCCAGTGCTATCAATCCTGTTCAGGGATTGCGCCGAAGAGCTGGGGAGGAATTCATTTGTCTAGAGTTCTGATAACGGGTGCCGCCGGGTTTCTCGGCCAACGGCTGGTCCGCGCGCTCGTAGATCGAATGGAACAACCGATCAGCAAGTTGATCATGTGGGATCACCAACCGGGGCCTGTGGTTATCAACACTGAAACGGAGGTTGTTTCCCTGCAAGGAGATTTGCTGGATGAGGACCTGCGCCGCCAAGCGTTTGCAGACGAGCTTGATGTCGTCATCCACTTGGCTGCCGTCGTTAGCTCAGAAGCGGAGGCCGATTTCGATCTCGGCATGCGTATCAATGTCGACGGTACACGGGGGTTGCTGGAAGCCAGTCGCACGCAAGGTAATAGCCCGAAATTCATGATGACCAGTTCCATCGCCGTGTTCGGCGGCGATCTACCGCCACAAGTGCCCGACAACTGGCAGCCGGCGCCGCAATCGTCTTACGGTGCGGAGAAAGCCATTTGCGAGCGGCTGGTGAGCGAGTACAGCCGCAAGGGCTTCGTCGACGGTCGCGTGTTGCGTTTGCCGACGATTGCGGTCAGGCCGGGAAAACCCAACCGTGCGGCATCATCTTTCGTTTCGTCGGTGATTCGCGAGCCTTTGAATGGTGAGTCGGCAGTTTGCCCGGTTGCGGCGGAGACTCCGCTTTGGTTGATGTCGCCGGCCCGTGCGGTCGATGCCATGGTCCACGCGCTCGGGATACCGGCTGCAAGCCTTGGCAGTGATCGGGTTATATCCCTGCCGGGGATTTCCGTTCGTACGGACGATTGGATTGCGGCGCTCGGGCGGTTGGCGGGGGCCGAGGCAGTGGCGCGCGTAGAGTGGCACTTCGATGCGGACATTGCATCTATCGTGCAGTCTTGGCCCGGCGATTTCGAGGCCGACCGCGCCAAGGCGTTGGGTTTCGAAGCCGATACCGGCGAAGATGAAATTATTGCCGTCTATATGGCGGAGCAAGAAATATCTAAGGGGAGATAATCTATGGCGAATTTCGAAACAGTGGGTTTTGTCGGGCTTGGGGTCATGGGTGAGCCCATGTGCCGGAATTTGGTGCAGAAAAGTGGCCTCGGTGTGATCGGTTTTGATCTTAGCCACGAACCCATGGAGCGTCTCGCTGCCTATGGCGTGGCACCGGCGCAGAACCTTGATCAGGTTATGGAGCGCGCCGATGTGGTTCTGTTCTCCTTGCCCAGCGGCGCGGAAGTCGATGCACTTTGCAATATGGAAGGGGGAATTCTGTCTTTGACGCGAAAGGGGCAAACTATCGTCGACCTGGGGACCACGCCCGTTCCATTAACCCGTCAGTTGGCTCAGGACTTCGCCGGCCGGGGTGCCGCCTTTGCCGATGCGCCGGTATCACGGACCCGTGCCGCCGCTGAGGCCGGGACGCTTTCCATCCTCGTGGGCGGCGACGAGGCGACATTTGCCGATATAAAGCCGCTGCTGGATTGTTTTGCCGAGGAAGTGACGCTTTGCGGCGATATCGGCGCCGGCCAAGTGGTGAAGCAGCTCAACAACATGGTGCTGACCGAGACAGTGGTGGCGCTGGCTGAGGCTTTGAGCGTCGGGCGCCGCGCGGGTTTGGATGATAAGTTGCTGTTTGAAACCCTGACCAAATGTTCCGCCGACAGCTTTGCATTGCGCAACCACGGCATGAAGGCATTGCTGCCGGGCGAATTTCCCGAACGCGCGTTTCCCACCACCTATATGCTCAAGGATGTCGCTTATGCGCTCGAATTGGGCGGGGAACAAGGCGTCCGCATGCCGGGTGCTGAATTGGCCAAAAGCCTACTCGAAGAGACTGCCGAGGCGGGTTTTGCCGAGAACTACTTTCCGGCATTGATCAATGTGTTGGACCGGGGGGAATGAGATTGACGGAAATGCGGAAGTCGCTGGGAAATTGTGAGTTCGCTAGCCTTCGTATCTGAAAACCTTCCGTGCTACGATTCTGTGCCTAATTTTAGGAGGTTCAAAAGGTCGGATTTGGGACTGGAGATTTCGACGCGTGTTGATGATACGTCAATGGACGGGTTGCCCGATGTCCTGGGTACTGTGGTTAGCTATTGGCATGAGGTCAGGCATGATCGCTTTGCGCCGACTTGGGCAGATTTTCACTTGGACGAATTGGATCCGCAGGTTGTGCCTTGGTGCAGCGTGGTCGATGTAATCGATGGCGGGACCGACTACATTTATCGGTTCTGGGGAACGGCCCGCGGCGCACTGCAACTCCACGACATGACGGGTAAAAGTGTTCGCAACCTAGCTCCTCTGGAATTGGCGGAGACTGTGATCAGCCAGTATGCGGTGATAATAGAACGCCGAAAGCCGATATGGTTTTCCATTGACGTCGTTGTCGATGAGACTCGTGATTTCACTTATCAATATCTCAGGTTGCCACTCAGTGATGACGGAAAATCCATCGATAAGGTCGCTGCATTCAGCCACAACCGGCGCAGCTTTCGAGAATTGGAGTCGATGGCCGAAGCGGGACTGGACGGAGGCCACCGGAAATAGCGGCAATGGACCGGACTGCCGGCCCTATAGCTCTCGGCAGTCGACAACAGCAGCTTCGATGACAACACGGATCGGCTGGTTTCCGATACCAAATCGTCAGTGCGTCTCGATTCCGGTTGTGCGGATACATACCGCCTGTGCCGGCCGCTGGCTCAAATTGGCTTCCATGAAAAGTTGACGCGCGGTAAAGCAATCCACCATGGAGACATAGACACCGCCTTGCTCAACAGCCGGCTTCACGCCTTGCAACACGATTAACACCAACACCCATTTCATTGCGTACCTCCTTCAGCCTCTCCCCCGGCTCTACAGTTGTCGACGTCGACACGAGCTGCGCCGATGGCTCTGAGGAATGCTAAGTGTACGAAGTCGCGCCGTAGTCACGCAAATATCGGACATGCAATGTATGAGGATGCAATCGAGAGTGAGTCCCGATTCGTATATTCACGGGCAATTCAAGTGCGTTGAAAAAGGGGCGAAGCGACTGATAAATGAGAACAAATTGCAATCTGAGCGAATTTGCCGTTTGTTATACATTGATCGGAAGACCATCACGCCGCCACATTGACGGGAAATCACCATGACTTGGATAAAGACGGTCAGTTACAGCGAATCGGCCGGCCGATTGCGCAAGCTCTATGACCGTATCAAAGGGCCTGATGACAATGTCGACAACATCATGATGGCCCACAGCCTACGGCCGCATTCCATGGAAGGGCACATGGCGATCTATAAGTACGTCCTGCATCATGCGGCGAATACGGTGCCCAAGTGGTTTTTGGAAACCATCGGCGTATGGGTCAGTGGCCTGAATAACTGTGACTATTGCGTTGACCATCATTTCACAGGGCTCGTTCGGCTGCTGGACGATGACAATCGAGCACGGGAAATTCAGCTGGCATTGACCAGCGGAAACATTGAGAACGGCCCATTTGAACCACACCACAAGGCCGCCTTAGCCTACGCCAAGGCGTTGACCTTGGCTCCTGCCAAGATCGCCGAAAGCGATATTGCGGATCTACGAAAATCGGGGTGGGATGACGGCGAAATTCTCGAGATCAATCAGGTGACGGCGTATTTTTGTTACGCTAACCGTACTGTGCTCGGGCTGGGGTGCTCCACCGAGGGCGATATTCTGGGGCTGTCTCCGAATAACAGCAGCGATCAAAATGATTGGTCGCATACGTGAGCTGCTTCGTTTGTTCGCACCTTGAAATCGGCCAGTATCGACCCAACTCAATATAACTTGATCCGGGAAGGAAAGGCCCTTGTGTGGCTGTAGCTGAGAACCAAGCGACGACCGACACTCCTCGCTGTGATCCCGAGAGAGAGCCCGGGCCGCCCATTTCACCGCGCCGCGCTAGGATGCGCAAGTTCGCCTACAAGGCACTGCTTATCTTTGCGTTGGCCCACCTCTATGTCGGATGGAGTCTGTTAGCGGAACTACCGCTGGAAATGCCGTTGCTGCTGCTGGGCGGAGTGGTGTTGGCGATCTCTGCCGTACTGATACCGATCGGTACGTTGGCTTCGCAGTTTGTATCCAGCCCGGTCGTTGTCGAACGACTTAATTGGGTCGGCTCATTGACCATGGGGTGGTTTTCATCGCTGTTGGTCCTCTCCTTGGCCCGCGATATTGCGTTGTGGGTCCCGGCCTTTCAGGCTTGGGTTCCTGAAAGCGCGCTTTTGGTTCTGCTGGTATCCGTGGTCGTCACGGGGATCGGGTTTTTTAATGCGCGCCGGCTGGCAACGGTGGTCCGCGTCGATATTCCATTGGAAAATCTGCCGTCGGCCCTGCAAGGCTTCACGATAGCGCAAATCACAGATATTCATGTCGGTTCCACGATCAAGGGTGATTATGTGCGGGGGGTTGTCGAACGGGTCAATGGATTGGGGGCTGATATCATCGCGATTACCGGCGACGTGGTTGACGGGAAGGTTGCCCGGCTTGCCGGCGATACAGCGCCTTTGGAAGGCCTTCGTGCCCGCTACGGCGCTTATGTCGTTACCGGAAACCACGAGTATTATTCCGGTGCCGACGAATGGATGGAGGAATTTCGCCGGTTGGGATTGCGCACCCTAGAGAACCAGCATGCCGTGATTGAACACAACGGCGCCGAATTGGTCGTTGCCGGCATCAATGATTTCAGCGCGGCGCGCAATGATCCGAACCGCACCAGTGACCCGAAAGCCGCTCTCGCGGGAAGTCCAGCCGATGCGCCGAAGGTGTTGCTCGCGCATCAGCCACGGTCTGCCGACGGCGCGCTTGAGGCCGGGTTTGATTTGCAGCTCTCCGGTCATACCCACGGCGGGCAGTTCTGGCCCTGGAACCACTTCGTGCGCATGCAGCAACCCTATACGGCGGGGCTGCACCGTCTCGGCAAGCTATGGGTCTATACCAGTCGGGGCACGGGGTATTGGGGGCCGCCGAAGCGCTTTGGCGTGCCGTCTGAGATTACGTTGATCAGGTTGACGATGGCGTCATAAACCGTATCGCAATTGGTCACATCTGGTCGGAGACTTGTTGTAGGCAGCTTGCCGCAAGGGTGCGAATGGTCTTGATAGACAGCGCCTTTTCTTGAGATATTTTACCGTTATCTTCTGTCTTTGTGACAATTTGCGCTGCGAGAGCAAGGTATTGTTTCATGGTCAGGGTGTTTCGCATTTCAACCGTCGTACACAAGCAATAACTCTTCCGAACCATCGATGGCAAAGCGGCCGTTTTGAGACAGTTCTCGTAATCACCAATGAGAGAACGATAAGGTACCTTTTCTGCACCAGCTTCTTTGGTGCCGAGAAATACAATGCAACAAACAAACGTAAATGTGAAAAACAGCATCCGCATGGCTGGGGCCCCCTAATTGAATTCTCCATGGTCACTTACATAGTATCAATGAAGTACAATATTGCGAAGCTTACAAAAAAGTTTTTTACGATACTGCGAATCAATTGCTGAGAGAATTGACTTTTGATTGCATGTTACTCATCAATCGGTTATGGCACAAAAAAAACGGGGCCTCCCCAGCCCCGTAGCACGTCTCTCCCTGTGAGCCGTAATCAGTTTGCTAGTTTAGGCGTCCCGGCAATTCTTTGATCGCGTCATCGAGCATGGCATCGGCTTTGTCGGCCGAAACCTTGCTAGCCAAAATCTCACGCGTTGCGTCCAGGGCGATATCCACCGTACGTGCCGTTAGCTCTTCCAAGGCATTGGTCTCGGCCTGCGCGATACGGTTCATGGCGAGCTTCTCGCGGCGCTCCAGCGCAGCCACAAGGCGTTCTTCGCCGTGTTGGGCGATGCGCCCGGCCTCTTCTTCGGCGCTGGCTTTGATCTGCTTGGCTTCCTCGGCGGCGTCGCGCTGCTTTTTCTGGTAGGTGGCCAGCAGGTCCTGGGCCTCCTTCAACAACGTCTCGGCTTCGTCCAGGTCGCTTTTGATCTTTTCAGCGCGGGAATCGAGTGCGCCGGCAATCATGCCCGGAACCTTGAAATAAACCAAAGCCCCGATGAACAGAATAAAGGCGACGGCTACCCAGAATGTCGGATCGTGCAGCATCTGTTGTCCCCTTAGCCTTGTGCTTTCATGACGCCGTCAACGGCTGTGGCGGCATCGCCTTCTGACGGCGCCTCACCAACCAGGCGTTCGGTGGCGCTGACAGCAACCTCAACGGCGACATCGCGAAGGTTTTCCACCGCCGCTTCGACCGCTTTGGCGATATTGGCTTCGCTTTCGGCGATTTTCGCCTGCAGCTTTTCGCCCAGTTCCGCTTCACGCTTTGCCGCAACATCCGCCAATTTGGCGTTGGCTTCGGCAATGGCGCCTTGCGCGTCGGCACGAGCTTCAGCCAAAGCCTTTTCATAGGCCTCGATGGCTGCTTCCGCCTCTTTCTTAATCTCGGCGGCTCGTTCCAAGTTGTCGTCGATGCGTTTTTGGCGCGCTTCCAGGGCGTCGGAGATCTTCGGCACGGCAATGCGCCACATGATCACGAACAATACCAAGAACGCGATCACGAGCCAGAAAATCTGACCGGCGAAGGTATCGATCTGCTCTAGTTGAGGCATGAGCGGACTCCCGGCGCTACCGCCCGGTTACCACGCAGGTAAGACCGGGCAGGGCCGAAACTAGGGGTTTAGCCGAACAGGATGACGAGCGCGATAACCAACGCGAACAGCGCGATGGCTTCCACCAGCGCGAAGCCCAGCATGGTCATCGGGAACACGGCAGCCTGGGCGGCCGGGTTGCGGCCGACGGCCTGAATGAACGACGCGAAGATGGTACCGATACCGATACCCGAGCCGATTACGCCGATGGTGGCGAGGCCGGCACCCAACAGTTTTGCAGCAGCCAATTCCATGGAACTTTCCTTTCCTTAAATCGAAATTCCGTTTGATACGTTAATTGAACCTAATGATGCCCCTAGTGGAGATGCAGGGCGTCGTTGAGATAGAGGCACGTGAGGATCGCGAACACGAAGGCTTGCAGAAATGCGATAACAATTTCCAGGCCCGTCAATATCACGATGAATCCCAGCGGCAACCAGCCGCCAATCAACCCCAGCGAAATGACAAATCCGGCGAACACTTTCAGCAGTGTGTGACCGGCGAGCATGTTGGCGAACAGCCGCACGCTTAAGGATATCGGACGAGACAGATAGGAAATGATCTCGATCGGGATCAACAGCGGCGCCATATACATAGGCACGCCCGGCGGCATGAAAAACGAAAAGAAGTGCATTTTGTGCTTGGCAATGGCGATCAGCGTCACGCCAATGAAAATCACCATCGCCATGGCAAAGGTGACGGCGATGTGGCTGGTGAACGTGAACGAGTAGGGGATCATGCCCCACATGTTGCCGAACAGCACAAACATGAAAACCGTGAAGATAAACGGGAAATACGCTCGCCCTTCGGAGCCCACGGTATCTCTGACCAGATTGGCAATGAACACATAACTGAGTTCCGCCATCGACTGCCAGCGACCCGGCACCAATTGTGCGCGGCGCATACCCAGCAGCAGGAAGGCACTGACGGTGATGACCGTGAGCACCATGAACGTCGATGAGTTGGTGAACGAAACGTCGATTCCGCCCAAATTCATGGGCACCAACGTTTTGATCTCGAACTGCGCGAGTGGACTATGTCCTTCAGCCAAAGCTTTTACCCCTCGTCCGGACCGGTCTTGTCTTCGGTCCCGTCTTCATTCTTTTGATACCCAACCGCGTATCCGAAGCCCGAGGCCATGCGATACACGTTGAGTATGCCCGCACCACCGCCAAGAACGATGAAACCAAGCATAAACCACGGTCGGGTACCCAGCCAATCATCGACAAACCATCCGATGGCCACCCCGACGGCGACGGCGGAAACTATCTCAACTGACACCCGAAAAGCAAGCCCAAGTGGGCCACCTTTTTCCGACTTTTTCGCTGATTCCTGTTTCAGCGGGTCCTGGGCTTGTTCACGGGCGCGATTTAGGCGCTCATCAAGCTCATTCAAGGCCCTTTTATCGTCGTCTTCGATCATGAAAAACCGCTCCGCCGTAGGCGTTTTCGTCCGTCGATTCGTATCCGTTCGTGGACTTACAGCGTTGCGTCCTCCGATGCCAGCTTTTCCGCATGTGGTGGTGGGGGCGGCCAAGTTGATCCCGCGCCCGTAAACAGATATTCATTCCCTACAATCATTGAGGATAAGTAATGGCTTCATCTTCTTTGCCACCTGATGACCAATCAGAATGGCACCCGCGCCTGAGGCCCGAAGATGCGGCGGCGCGCCGTATTCGCGGTGCTATGGGAATGTTGTTGGCCTATCCTTGGTTCGACCGTCTGTCGCTCTGGATGTTGGTGAAGTACTTTTTCCCGCTGTCCAGGCTTTGGGCGGCGGCAACGCTTTCAAACGGGATCCCGGAACGTTTTTTGGCACAGGTTCCCTTGTCCACGCAGGGCATTGATTTGGACCGCGTGCAGGGCGTGCTTTTTCAGGTCGAAGCGGCACGGGCCACGGCGGCGGCGGTGGATGCCGCCTGGGAAGAGGCGTTCTTCGGTGGCGGTGACATTCATGCGGAAGAGTTGGTTGCCATTGAAACCGCGCGCCGCGATCATCGTCACGACCTGAACACGACGCGCGGTGAGTTCCGGTTTTTGTTGAAACACGGCGCGCCCATCGTTTCCCCGCAAACGCCCTCACCCCAAGAGGTCGGCGCGGTCTATGATCCCGCACTTAGCAATCGAGCCCCGATGTTTGCTCCCCCCGACCCGATGCCGAAGATGGACGTGTCACGCCGCGTGCCGGGGGCCTCGGGAGCGGATTTCTGGTTGCGGTTTCCGTCGCCTTCCGAGCGCCTGGGCGATACGGTTTATGCGCGGGTGTATGAGCCCGAAGGGGTCAAAAACCCACCGACGATCATTTTCGGCCACGGAATCTGCGTTGAGTTCGACCATTGGCACGGGCTTGTCGATGAGGTTGATGCGCTTTGCCGTATGGGCATTCGCGTGATCCGGCCTGAAGCCCCATGGCACGGACGCCGGCGTCCGCCGGGACAATACTCAGGCGAGGCCATTGTCGCGCGCACGCCGTTCGGTCCGTTGGATGCGTTTTCGGGCGCGCTTCGTGAATGGTCGGTGTTGATCGACTGGGCGCGACAAACCAGTACCGGTTCTGTGGCGATTGGTGGGTCTAGCCTGGGGGCGCTGATGTCGCTTTTGTGTGCCGATGTTTCGCGCCATTGGCCTGAGCGCTTGCGGCCCGAAGCGATGCTGCTGATTACCCATTCAGGACATCAACAGGATGCTTTGGTGCGCGGTGCTCTGGCGCGGGTCTGGAAGGCGCGAGAGGCCATGGCGGCTGCGGGTTGGACGTCTGAGACCTCGGATAAGTATCTGCCGATATTAGACCCAGACTGGGATACGCCGCCGATTATCAGGCCGGAGAACATCGTCAGTGTGCTCGGCCGTTACGACCATGTGACGCCCTTCGAGAGCGGTCTCGGCCTGATGGATGCGTGGAAGGTCCCGGCAGAGAACCGTTTTCTCTGGCGGCGCGGGCACTTCTCGGTGCCGATGACCATGATCCGCAACGATCGGCCGCTGCATCGGTTCCGTGAGATTCTGGACCGTCTCGGCACGTCATGACCGGAACTGTCACGCTCCCAGTTTGGGTTTTCGCAATCCTGGCGACCACCTTTGTGCTGGTGGTTATCCGGGTGGTGATCTATCCGCTGTGGGCCAGTTTCTGGAGTGTGCGCTCACGCCACGTGGTGGAAGAGATCAATCCGCTGCTGCAATTGGGGCTGTCATCGTTCACGCTGACCCGTCGCCAAGTGCTGGCTGACCGGCTGGCCAGTGACGAGCGTATTGAGGCTGGGGTCGCCGAAATTGCGCGGCAACGCGACGAGCCGTTGGAAAGTGTTCGACGAGAGGCCTGGCGGATTTCGTGGGATATCGTACCGGCGTTCAATCCATACTTCTATTTCCGTGTCGGTTACCGCATGGCCCGCAACGCCGTACGCGCACTGTACCGCATCCGCATTGCCTTCGTTGATGAAGCCTCCATGGCCGAGGCCGGGGCCGACACATCCGTGTTGTTCATTATCAATCACCGCTCCAACATCGATTACGTCATCGCCAACTACCTGACCGCCAAACGCACGATGCTGTCGTTCGGGGTGGGGGAATGGTCGCGGTTATGGCCGATCCAGCCGCTGATGCGCATGGCAGGTGGCTATTTCGTGCGCCGTGACTCCGGTGATCCGTTGTATCGCATGCTGCTCAAGCGCTACGTGCAGATGGCGACGGCTGCGCGCGTGCCGCACGCGATCTTCATCGAGGGCCAATTGTCGCCGGATGGAAGCGTCGGCGAGGCACGCGCTGGATTGTTGAGTTACGTGACCGAGGACTTCGACCCTGAGAATTCACCTGATTTGGTCTTCATCCCCATCGCCATCAACTACGACCACATTGCCGAAGACGTGAACATGGTACGGTTCACATCTGCCGAATTTCGTGAAAAAGGCAGACGCTATGTGGCGCTTAAGGGACTGCAGTTCGGGCTTCGGGTGGCTTGGGAGGTGCTTTTGCGCCGTCGCAGCTATGGCTACACTTGTGCCAATTTTGGTCTGCCGATCTCGTTCGCGGCTTGGTTGAGGCAACGTGATGTTGATTGGCCGGCGCAGACACGCGAACAGCGCTTTCATTGGATACAAGAACTGGGCGGACAGTTGATCGGCGATATCACATCGCTGGTGCCGGCTACACCGGTGCCGATGCTGTGCCGGCTGTGGTTTGATGATCCGGATCAGACAATTGCCGAGGATGTTCTGGCCGAGCATTTCGCTGCCATGGTCGCCAAGTTGCGTAACGCCAACTGCCATCCGGTGCTGGTCGACGATGATGAAGAGCCGACGTTGCAGCATGCCATGACGATAGCCCTGAAGCGTGGCATGCTGGTTCGTGACGGCAAAGGCGGATTGGCCGTGAATCCTTCGGCAGCTGCGCTGGTACGCTACTACGGGAATTCGCTGAGCCAGTATTTCAACTGAATCGCTCAGGCGATATCCCTGATTTCCTCGGCCTTCTGCAGATCCACCGACACCAGTTGCGATACACCGCGCTCGGCCATCGTAACACCGAACAACCGGTCCATGCGGGCCATGGTCATGCGGTGGTGGGTGATGATCAAGAAACGCGTCCGTTTCGATTGAGACATCTCTTCCAACAGCTTGCAGAAGCGGTCGACGTTGGCGTCATCCAACGGGGCGTCGACCTCATCGAGGACACAGATCGGGGCGGGGTTGGTCAAGAACACCGCGAACAACAAGGACAATGCCGTCAGCGCTTGTTCACCACCCGACAGCAGAGACAGCACTTGCAGCTTCTTACCCGGCGGGCTGGCCATGATTTCCAGACCGGCATCCAGCGGGTCATCGGATTCCGTCAATGCCAGATGCGCCCGTCCGCCGCCGTACAGGCGCACGAACAATTCCTGAAAGTGTTTGTCTACTTCCTTGAACGACGCCAGCAAGCGCGCGCGGCCCTCGCGGTTTAGCTCCGAAATGCCTTGGCGCAGCTTGTCGATAGCCGTCAGCAAATCTTCTCGCTCGGAATTCAAGGTATCGATCTGCTCTGACATTTCCGAGGCTTCGGTTTCGGCGCGAAGATTGACCGGCCCCATGGTCTCGCGTTCGCGGTGCAGGCGCTCGACTTTCTTTTCCGTGGCTTCCAGGTCCGGCAGGTCCTTTTCCGGGTTCAATCCGGACATCTCGAACAAGGCCTCTGGCGCACATGACAGCCGATCGGCGATGCGCTCGGACAGCGCAAAACTGGCTTGGCTGGTTTGTTCCACCGCTCCTTCGGCCCGGACGCGGTTCTCGCGTGCCTGGTTTAGTGTGTTTTCAGCATCGCGCAACGTACCGTCGGCCTCACGCAAGGCATTCTCCGCGGCTTGCAACTGTGAGGCGGCTGCGTTGCGTTTTTCCTCCGACGCGGAAAGCGCCTCCAAAAGCGACTGATGTCGCTCGTGCAAGGCCTCCGGTGCGGCTTGCAACTTTTCCAGTTCCTCCGCCAATTGGTCGTGACGCAGTTCCAGTTCTTCAAGCTGGCGTCCCGATTCGTTGCGGCGACGGTCCCACGATTGCAGCTCGGTGGCGATCATTTGCAAGCGCTGGCCACGTTCACGCGCTTGGCGCTCCAGTCCTTCGTGGCGGGTGCGGCATTCCACCTGATGCGTGCGGCGTTCGGCCAGTTCGCCGCGCTGGCGGGTGATGACCTCGCGCTCGGCTTCCGGGTCGGGCAGGGCCGCGCGTTCGCCTTCTGCGGCCTTTAGAGCTTCGGTCGCTTCGTCCAAGTCCGTGCCGTTCGTTTCCGCCGCTTCTATGAGGGCGTTCAGCTTGGAGGAATGAGCGCTGGCCCGTTCCTTCACGTCGGCCAAGCGGTCGCGGATCGCGTTCAAGGCGGTCTCGGCTTCACCGACGGCGCGCCGTGCATCCTTTTCCGCCTCGCGTGCCGCACTTTCCGCTTCACGAGCTGCATCACGATTGCGTTCCGCGTTTGATGCCGTGCTACGGCGGTTATCCAATTGGCCACGCAGTTCGGCCAAGCGGTTGCGCTGTTCCAGCCGGGTGGCTGCAGGGGTCGCAGCTTCGGACGACACCGTAAAGCCGTCCCAGCGCCATAGGCCGCCTTGCCGGCTGACCAAGCGTTGGCCTTGTTTCAGTTGTCCCGCCAACGCAATAGCTTCGGCATCCGTTTCGGTGACGCCGATCTGCGCCAACCGGCGGGCCAACGCGCTTGGCGCCTGCACGACTGTATCCAAGGGTTTCGCGCCTTCGGGCAGCGCGGGTGAGTCGCCCATGGGCGCGAGCGTGCGCCAATGAGTCGGGGCCGCTTCATCGGTGGGTGAGGAGAGATCGTCTCCCAAGGCCGCACCCAGGGCCGCCTCAAAACCGGGCGTTACATCCAGCGCGTCGATTACCGGCGGGAACAGATCGTTCTCCACTGTGGCCAGGACCTTCTCCAACGCTCGTTCTTCGGCCTGCAGTTCCGTTACTTGCGCTTGTGCTTCGTGCAGGGCGCTGACGGCGGCACGGCTTTTTTCCTCCGATTCGGCACGCGCTGTCTCGGCTTTGGTTTGTGCGTCGCGTTGGTCCATCAAATTGGTTTGATGGTGGCCCAAAGCGGCTTCGGCTTCGTTCAGTTCCGAAGCATCGGGGCTGTCTATTTCCAGGGCGGTCTTTTGAGCGGCGATTTCTTCGGCGCGCATCTGCAGCCGGTCGCGCCGTTGGGTCAATTCGCTGACGCGCCTGGCCAAGCTGTCACGTCGTGCTTCAATGCCGGCGACTTTTTCCGTGAGCGCCGCGACGCTCGCTTCGATCTCGTCGACGGCTTGGTTGGCTTCATTGAGGGCGCTGGCAGCGGCATCGCGAGCTTCGGCCTCGCCCTCGCGGGCGGCCTCGATCTCGGTGCGCTCGGTCTCGAGGCGTTCGATGGCGGCAGCGGCGTCGTTCGCGATAGTCCGCTCGCGCTCGCTGTCGGCCTTGACCTGCTCCAGGCGGGCTGCGGTTTGTTCTGTGGTCTCGCGGATACGACGTTCTTCTTCTTCCAGGCCTTCGCGCGCCACGGTCAGGCGGTGCAGTTCAGCCGCAGCCTCCGCTTCGGTCTGGCGCAACGCGGGGATCACCTCGGCGCGCTCGGTCTGTTGTTTGGTGGCATGGACGGTATGCCCGGTCAGTTCACCCACTTGTCCATCAATGACCCGGAGCTTTTCTTCGGCCTCGGACAGGTGCTCTCCGGCCTGCTTCCACATCATGTGGAACATGGTTGCCTCGGCCTTGCGGATGTGGTCGGAGAGGTTGCGGTAGCGGGTTGCCTGACGGGCCTGTTTCTTAAGGCCCTGCAACTGGGTGTCGAGGGTGACCAAGATGTCATCCAGGCGTTCCAGGTTGGTTTCAGCGCCACGCAGGCGCAATTCCGCCTCATGCCTGCGCGAGTGCAGGCCGGTGATGCCGGCGGCCTCTTCGAGCAAGCCTCGCCGCTCTTTCGGCTTGGCGTTGATCAGCGCGCCGATACGGCCCTGACTGACCATGGCGGTGGACCGCGCGCCGGTGGCGGAATCGGCGAACAGCAATTGCACGTCGCGGGCGCGCACGTCGGCACCGTTAACTTTGTAATGCGATCCTTTTTCGCGCTCGATGCGGCGGCTGACTTCCAGCTCACCTTCGTCATTGAATTGTGCCGGGGCTGCACGCTCTGCATTGTCGAGCGTGAGGACGACTTCAGCCACGTTGCGCGGCGGCCGGTTCGACGTGCCGCCGAAGATAACATCCTCCATGCCGGAACCGCGCATCTGCTTGGCCGAGGTCTCGCCCATTGCCCAGCGCAGGGCTTCCACCAGATTCGACTTGCCGCAACCGTTCGGGCCAACGACGCCGGTCAGACCGAGCTCGATAGGGAGCTCGGTATTCTCGACGAACGATTTAAAGCCCGATAGGCGGAGTTTATTGAACTGCAGCAAGACTCTTCAGCCCTTTACCTTGTGTTATTGCGCTTTTTTCAAAGCGGCGTCGATGACGTTACGAAAATCAGGATACGTCATTGCGCCAGAGATTTTCTCGCCGTTGACCAAAAATGACGGCGTCGAATTGATCCCGTGTTCTTCACTGGCTTTTCGCGCCGTTCCTTGGACATGATCAATCAGTTTCTGTTGGGCTAGGCAGGCGTCCACATCGGTGCCCGTCATGCCGCCGAAACGCGCAATCTTCTTTAGCGCTTCCAGCGGATTATCGGCGCGTGACCACTGGGCCTGGGCGCGGAAAAATAAATCGATGTATCCCATGTAACGTTGCGGGCCCGAGCAGCGCGCGATCATCGATGCTGCCAGCGCCGGGGTGCCGAGCGGGAAATCAGTAAATACCAATTTGACCTTGCCGGTATCAATGTAATCTTTTTTGATTTTCGGATAGGTGTCGTGGTGGAAATTGGCACAATGCGGACAGCCCAACGAGGCGTATTCGATGATCGTGACAGGCGCATCCGGGTTGCCGATGACTGCGGGTTTGATCGCGTCTTCGAACTTGGCGATTTCCGCACTGACGGGTGCCGCAAGCGCCAAGCCGGCGACAGTTAGGAAAACAGCAAAAATGGTCTTCATAGGCAAATATCGTAACAAGGAACCCTCCTAGCCACTAGATGTTGGTGAATATAGAATCGTGCAAAGCGTAGAGTCGACTCCTTTTCACACCAAGTTTTCCCCAGGTAAGAGAAAAAGTTGGGGATACAATCAGGAATTCGACTCCGATTCCGGTTTTGAGTCTGGTTTGGTTTCGGGTAGAGCCTCGCCTAATTTCTCTAGAGCGCGGCGCAATTCGGGGTCGTCGACGCTGTCCAGAGTATGCGCCAACTCCCGTTTTCTTGCCGGTGATGTCTCGTGGGTTTTGGCCTTCCGCGCCGTGACGAACGGCTTTGGCAAGGGCCCATGAATAAAGCGCAGGCGAGCGACGGCACGATAACCGAAATGGCCGTTGATGCGTTCCAGCAATTGCGGCTCGAGATGTTGCAATTGGGTGGCCATGGCGGAATTGTCGACACGTAGGTGCAACATGCCGCCAGAACGCTCGCGTCCCGGATAGGTGATTTTTTCCGGTTGGCTGTGTTTGGCGATGGCCTCGCCGGCGCTCGTCGGCCAGTCGCGAACAATGGCGCCATCGGCCATGCCGCGCCGGCCGAACAGCGGCTTGGTAAGCCGCCCGACGCTTTTGCCGAGGAACTCGGTGCGGTTTCGCCGCTCGGGCGTCTTGTATTTGCGGTATGCGGGCTGTTTGGTCATGGCGGCTCATGGTAGGCTCGGGTTCCGGGATTAACAATATGACCTCTGCACCGCTCATGCTCGTCCCTGAACGTATGTCGGCTCGATTGTTGGCGTGGTACGACGCCAACGCGCGCGACCTGCCTTGGCGTGTAAAGCCTGGGCGTGCAAAGCCTGGGCGTGAGAATTCGGGCGAGAAGGCCGATCCGTACCGCATCTGGCTATCCGAGATTATGTTGCAACAAACCACGGTGGCGACCGTGACATCGTATTTCGGCAATTTTGTGGCACGCTGGCCGACGATCAATGATCTCGCAGCAGCCGATCTCGATGATGTCCTGCACGCCTGGCAGGGGCTTGGTTATTACTCGCGGGCACGCAATCTCCATAAATGCGCCATCGCGGTCGTGACGGTGCATGGCGGCAGCTTTCCCGCTTCCGAAGCGGAATTGGCAACATTGCCGGGAATCGGACCCTATACGGCTGCCGCCGTGGCGGCCATTGCGTTCGGGGAAAAGGCAACGCCGGTGGATGGCAACATTGAACGCGTGGTATCGAGATTGTCCGCAATCGAAACGCCTCTGCCGAAAGCCAAGCCGGAAATCCACCGCATCGCCGAGACATTGACGCCCGATCAACGTGCCGGCGATTTTGCCCAGGCGATGATGGACTTGGGAGCGACCGTGTGCCGACCTAAGGCTCCGGACTGCGGGAACTGCCCGCTCGGCAATGGTTGCGCGGCGCGTGGGTCTGATGATCCTGCGCGCTTTCCCATCAGGGCGCCGAAAAAAGCGCGGCCCACGCGCCATGGCGTCGTGTTCTGGTTGCAGCGCCCCGATGGTGCGGTGTTGGTGCGCAGGCGCCCGGAGCGAGGGCTCTTGGGCGGGATGATGGAATTCCCTTCAACACCCTGGGAAGAACTGCCGCCGGCTGCACCGGAAATTGAAGCCTATGCGCCGATGGATGCGGATTGGCGGGAACTACCAGGCCGCGTCGAACACATCTTCACGCATTTTCGACTGCATCTCACAGTAATTGGCGGTCAGACGACGCACGAGGGCGACAATATGCGTTGGTGCCAGCCCGACGATTTCGGTGGGCTGGCGCTGCCTACTGCGATGAAAAAAGTTGCGCGGCATGTGGCTGCCGCCAGATTTTGATATCTTGGCTGTCGGTGCTCAGGAATCGTAGGAGATCAGGGCATCGAATGGCATATTGAGTTTCTCTTGTGCCCCCAGGAATGAGAGTTCGATAATACAGGCGGCGCCTACGACCTCAGCGCCGACTTTGCCAAACAAATCAACCGACGCGGCCATGGTGCCGCCAGTGGCCAGCAAATCGTCCAATATCACGACCCGTTGGCCGGGGTGGACGGCATCGTCCTGGATTTCAATGATATCGGTGCCATATTCCAAATCGTATTCGTGGGAAATGACGTTACCGGGCAATTTGCCTTTTTTCCGCACCATGGTGAAGCCAAGCCCTAGGCGCGATGCCAAGGGAGCGGCCACAAGGAAGCCTCGTGATTCGATTCCCGCCAAGATGTCAGGTTGGTGCCTGGAGACGATCCGCGCCAAGCGTGCCAAAGCCACTTGCCAAGCATCGGCGTGAGCTAGCAATGTGGAGATATCGTAAAAAAGGATACCCGGTTTTGGGAAATCCGGAATCGAACGAATGTATTCCTTAAGGTCCATGGTATGTCTCTGGGCTCTCTTTCTGGGCTCTCTGGTGGTCAGTGCATGTTTGCGGTGGGAGTAATGGCATAAAGCGCGGCATCGTAACTGCTGCGTTCGGCTGCGACAATGCACACTCGCAAATGATACATATGTTTCGTTTTCAAATGCCTTGTTGCGCTTTGTATCAAATTCTGCAAGTCTATTTCACGCAATGAAAAGCCCGGCCTGAAAAACAATTCGGGCGGCAAAAACGGGATTTCGACAGGGATGGATTACGCGGCACTTTCCAAGGCGATTGCCGATGGCTTTCCGGGCTTAAGTCCGCAGCTACAGCTGGCGGCGCGTCATGTGCTGGACCGACCGGATGATGTGGCGTTGTTGTCCATGCGGGGTTTGGCGGCCAATGCCGGCGTTCATCCGACGACCATGGTGCGTCTGGCGCGGCGATTTGATTTCGATAGTTTCAATTCGTTCCGGGTGTTATTTCAAAAACGGTTGCGTGGCCACACATCTGACTACGCGCGCCGGGCCAGGGAGTTGCAAGTTCGCGCTGGCGGTTCCGGCGGCCCTGGCGATCTGGTTGCTGAAGTCATGGAAAATGGCCTCTCGAATTTGCGCCATTCGTTTGAAATCAACGGTGCCGAGCGTTTCGATGCTGCGGCGGAAGAAATTCTTGCTGGCGAGCGGGTCTATATCGCTGGGTTGAGAAGCTGCTACCCCGTCGCGTTCTTTTTCCACTACGTTTACCGGGTCTTCCGCGACAACGGCGTGCTGCTGCATGCCCAGGGCGGTACTTTTACAGACGAGTTACGCAACATCACCGATTCCGACGTTCTCGTTGCCGTCAGTTTCGAGCCCTATACCCGTGAAACGGTGGCCGCGGTGGAATACGCCCATTCGCGCGGCGGTGTTGCCGTGGTGATTACCGATAGCTTGGTCTCGCCTTTGGCGCGCCATGCCAAGCACGTTTTGCTGATCGAAAACGAGAGCCCGTCTTTTTTTCATTCGCTTGCCCCAGCGCTATCGGCCACGGAGGCATTGATGGCTTTGATGGTCGCGCGTGGCGGGAGCACCGCGCTCAAGGCTATTTCAGAGAGTGAAGATCAATTGAACCAGTTCAATGCCTATTGGCGCAGCATCCAGCAAGGTACCGAGCGGCGTGAAGCGAGGAACTCATGACCCACGTATTTCACCGCCAGCTGAGTGCCGAATTGCCGCGGGCCGTGGGCGGCGAGGGCGCCTATCTTATCGATTCCGACGGCAAGCGTTATCTTGATGCGTCGGGTGGTGCTGCAGTGTCGTGTCTCGGGCACGGCGACCCCGATGTTATTGCCGCGCTGAAGACGCAGCTCGATACCCTGGCGTTCGCGCATACGGCGTTCTTTACGTCGGAACCCGCCGAACAGCTTGCGGATCTCCTGGCCCGCTCGGCGCCGGGCGACGTTTCCATGGCGTATTTTCTCTCCGGCGGATCGGAGGCGGTCGAGGCCGCTTTGAAAATGGCCCGCCAATACCATCTCGAACGTGGCGATAACAAACGCACACGTTTTATTGCCCGCCGTCAGAGTTATCACGGCAATACGGTTGGGGCGCTTTCGGTGGGCGGAAATGTCTGGCGTCGCGAACCGTTCAAGGAAATGCTGGTTGAAACCAGTCACATCGCACCGTGTTATGCCTACCGCGAGCGTCGCGATGACGAATCCGAGGTGGAATACGGCCTGCGCATCGCCAATGAGCTGGAAACGGAAATTTTGCGCCTGGGACCGGAAAATGTGGCGGCTTTCATTGCTGAAACCGTCGGTGGAGCGACTGCAGGTGTGCTTCCGCCTGTGGAAGGGTATTTCAAACGCATCCGCGAGATTTGCGACCAATACGGCGTGCTGTTGATCCTTGACGAAGTCATGTGCGGCATGGGGCGCACGGGTACGCTATTCGCCTGTGAACAGGACGACATTGTTCCGGATATCGTCTGTATCGCGAAGGGGCTGGGTGCTGGCTACCAACCCATCGGAGCGACCATGGCGACTGATAAAGTTTATGCTGCGTTCAAAGACGGTAGTGGATTGTTCCAGCATGGCCATACATACCTCGGCCACGCAGCGGCATGTGCAGGGGCCTTGGCGGTGCAAACGAAAATCCGCGACCAAGGCCTATTGGCGCAGGTGCGTGAACGCGGAGAACAATTGACTGAGCGTCTGTACGGTCGGTTCGGCAACCATCCGAATATCGGCGATATTCGCGGGCGTGGGTTGTTTCAGGCCATTGAGCTGGTCGCAGATCGCACCACCAAAGAGCCGTTTGATCCGTCATTGAAGCTACACGCACGCATAAAGGCGAGTGCCATGGAGAACGGTTTGATCTGCTACCCCAGCGGCGGCACGGTCGATGGAGCGCGTGGCGATCATGTGCTTTTAGCGCCACCGTTCATTATATCTCCGGCACAATTGGATGAGCTTACAGACAAGCTCGGAAAATCCGTTGATGCAGCGCTGGCCAATACAGGGTTATGATGCAGATGATGAATACGATAGCATTGGAATTTCGGGTCGTGCGTCCATGCGCAAGGACTGGCGGTTGCCAATCCGGTCGGACGACCTTGTCCGTTGGAGCAATCCGACGGAAACCATGGCCGGGCGGTTATCGCGCGGCTTCCGGCGGCAGTATCGTAGGGCCCTTCGGGTTCCGCTACCGGAAAGAACCGCCAGGTTCATGCGCGTTCACAAACTAGGAAGCAACACTCAAGGAGGCTCCAACTATGACGTACAATAAACTTCTCATTGCCGCTGTTGCGTTTGCCGGTCTGTCATTGACGGTTGGCTCGGGTACGGCGGAAGCCGCTAAAAAGCGGTTTATCTCGATTGGTACAGGCGGCGTTACCGGCGTCTATTATCCGACTGGCGCATCCATCTGCCGTTTGGTCAACAAAGGCCGCAAGGCGCACGGTCTGCGTTGCTCGGTGGAATCAACCGGCGGCTCTGTCTACAACATCAATACCATCAAAGCCGGTGAATTGGATATGGGCGTCGCCCAATCCGATTGGCAGTACCATGCTTATCATGGCTCGTCGAAGTTCAAGTCCGCTGGTCCATTCAAGGCCTTACGTGCGGTATTCTCCGTACATCCTGAGCCGGTGACCATGGTGGCGCGTAAAGAGTCGGGCATTACCAACATTTCCCAAGTGAAGGGCAACCGCTTGAACATCGGCAACCCTGGCTCCGGTACGCGGGCGACTTGGGAGGTTTTGGAAGCCGCACTCGGCTGGAACCGCAAGAGCGATTTGAAATTGGCTACCGGTTTCAAATCGGCAGAGCAATCGCAGAAGCTCTGTGACAACCAGATCGATGCTTTCTTCTGGCTCGTTGGTCACCCATCGGGCAACACCAAAGAAGCAACGACCTCTTGTGACGCGTCGTTGGTGAATGTCACGGGACCCGTGATCGACAAGCTGGTGAAGGATAATTCCTTCTACCGCTACGCGACGATTCCGGGCGGCATGTATCGCGGCAACCCGAATGACACCAAGACCTTCGGTGTCGGTGCGACGTTCGTGTCTTCAACCGCTTTGCCGGCGGATGTCGTCTATACGGTGGTTAAGTCCGTGTTCACGAACTTCGACACGTTCAAGAAACTGCACCCGGCCTTTGCCGTTTTGAAGAAAGAGGAAATGGTCAAAGACAGCTTGTCCGCGCCGCTGCATGACGGTGCCGCCAAGTACTTCAAGGAAGCCGGCTTAATGTAATCAGCCATAGGGGCGGGGTGCAGGTCATCCCGCCTCTTTTTCTTGTCTTCAAGGCGGCACGAAGAATGCCGCCACGAATGAAAATCTGGAGGGCGCCATGGGTGAGCAATCCGAAATTAGCGGCAAGGGTTCGGACGAGCAGGTATTGGACGATATGATCGCGGAAGCCGATACAGGCGCTCGGGCGCCGATCGGTTTTTCATATCACGTGCTTTGGGTCATTCCCTTGATATGGAGCTTGTTCCAACTCTGGTATTCGTCACCACTACCGACAATGCTGAGAGTTTTCATTCTGGACGGCAATCAAGCCCGCTCCATTCATTTGGCGTTCGCCATTTTCCTGACATTCCTCGCTTTCCCCGCGACCAAGCGCTCGCCGCGCGACCGTATTCCCGCTCTTGATTGGGCGTTGGCCTTGATTGGCGCCTTTTGCGCCGGTTATCTGTATTTGTTCTACGCGGATCTGGCAGACCGTCCTGGCGCGCCGATCAAGCAAGATGTCATCATTGCGGCAATCGGTATTGTTGTTCTGCTTGAGGCCACCCGCCGGGCACTCGGCCCGCCGTTGATGGTCGTCGCCATTGTTTTTCTGATTTACACGTTTGCCGGTCCGCACATGCCGGATGTGATCGCCCACAAAGGTGCCAGCCTGAACAAAGGTATGTCGCACTATTGGTTGACCACCGAAGGCGTATTCGGCATCGCGTTGGGCGTTTCAACGTCTATGGTATTCTTGTTTGTATTGTTCGGCTCCATGCTGGAGAAGGCCGGCGCCGGCAATTACTTCATTCAGGTTGCTTTTGCATTGCTCGGCCATATGCGTGGCGGCCCGGCAAAGGCGGCTGTGGTGTCTTCGGGTATGACCGGGCTGGTTTCCGGCTCGTCGATCGCTAACGTGGTCACCACTGGTACCTTTACCATTCCGCTCATGCGCAAAGTGGGTTTTCCAGCCGAGAAAGCAGGCGCTGTTGAAGTGGCTTCATCAACCAACGGTCAGTTGACCCCGCCGATCATGGGGGCGGCGGCGTTCCTGATGGTGGAGTACGTTGGAATATCCTACGTGGAAGTGATCAAGCATGCTTTCTTGCCGGCAATTATCTCCTACATAGCATTGGTTTACATCGTTCATCTCGAAGCGATGAAAGCCGACATGAAGGGATTGCCGCGCCTTACAGAGCGGTCTTGGATGCAAAGTCTTCTGTCATTTCTGATGACGATCATCGGATTGATGGTTCTGTCGGGTGCGGTCTATTACGGGCTTGGCTGGATCAAGGATGTATCTGGCGAGGCAACGCCATTTGTATCGACGTTGTTGTTGATTATCGCCTTCATTGGATTGGTTAAATTCGCGTCGGGCTACCCCGACCTAGCAATGACCGACGATATTGAGGTTCTGCCCGAACCCGGACCAACGATCAAAGTGGGACTTTACTACTTGTTGCCCGTCGTCGTGCTGGTTTGGTGCCTGACGGTGGAGCGACTGTCGCCGGGCTTATCGGCGTTCTGGGCGGCTGCCTTTATGATGTTTGTTGTGGTCGCGCACAAACCCCTATTGGCGATCTTTCGGGGCCAGGGGTCCGATATGGCGATGCGCTTCACCGAGGGCCTGACAGACCTGTTTGACGGTTTGGTTTCAGGTGCGCGCAACATGATCGGCATCGGCGTCGCAACGGCTACGGCCGGTATTGTTGTCGGTACCATCACGCTGACGGGTATTGGTCAGGTCATGGTTGAGTTCATTGAGGTGATCTCGGGCGGGCATCTGATGCTCATCTTGCTGTTCACCGCCGTGATTAGCTTGATACTCGGCATGGGTCTGCCGACCACGGCCAACTACATCGTTGTTTCGTCGCTGATGGCGCCGGTGGTGGTGCAGTTGGGTGCCGAGAACGGCCTCATCGTGCCGCTGATCGCGGTGCATATGTTCGTCTTTTACTTCGGTATCCTGGCCGATGATACGCCACCCGTGGGGCTGGCGGCTTTTGCCGCTGCCGCCATATCGGGCGGTGATCCCATACGCACCGGTATACAAGGTTTCACTTACGATATCAGGACAGCCATCTTGCCGTTCCTGTTCATCTTCAATACCGAACTGCTGATGATCGGTATCGAAGGGCCGGTACATCTGATCATGACGGTTGTGGTCGCTGTTGCGGCCATGCTGGTGTTTGCTGCGGCGACGCAAGGGTTCTTTCTGACCAAGAGCCGGCTATGGGAGTCTCTGGTGCTGTTGGCTGTCGCGTTCATCTTTTTCCGGCCTGGATACTTTATGGATAAGGCATACCCGCCTCTGGAGGCAGTGCCGGCGGCGCAAATCTACGAGGCGGCTGAAAGCCTATCGGCGGGTGCGCAAATTCAGGTCAGGGTCAAGGGCCTCGATCTCAATGACAATGAAATCGACAAAGTTGTCATGCTGCCCGTGGGCGATGCCAAAACCGGGAAAGAGCGCATGCTCAAGGCCGGTTTGGAACTGCGCCGCGACGGCGACAAGATGATGGTTGATAATGTGGTCTTCGGCAGTGCCGCCGAAAAGCAGAAGATCGACCTGGATTGGGAGATCGCCGGTGTTTTGAAAAAGGCGGACCGACCTGCCAAACAATGGATGTATATCCCTGCGATCTTGCTCTTGGGACTGATAATTCTGTTGCAACGCCGACGCCGCGA
Source organism: Rhodospirillaceae bacterium (assembly GCA_016845145.1). Taxonomy (GTDB): domain Bacteria; phylum Pseudomonadota; class Alphaproteobacteria; order Rhodospirillales; family Casp-alpha2; genus TMED8. Next base: position 44,936 of record JAERTE010000098.1, on the reverse strand, counting down.
AGCGGCCTGAAGGGAGAACCGCGATGTATCAGGATATCCTGCTGCCGGTCGATTTGGGTGATGAGAGTTCGTGGCATCAAGCATTGCCGCGTGCTGTCGAATTGTGCCGCAAAGGCGGCGGAAACCTCCATTTGCTTACTGTGGTGCCCGACTTCGGCATGAGTGTTGTCGGTCAGTATTTTCCGGAAGGCTATGAGAAAGACGTTGCGGCTAAGGTTTTGGGCGCGTTGAAGGTGTTCGCCGGTGAAAATGTGCCGGATGAAGTCAATGTCCAGCATATCGTTGGCGAGGGCACCGTTTATGATGTGATCTTGCGAATCGCTAGCGAAATTGGCGCCGATCTCATCGTGACAGCGGCAGGCAGGCCGGATCTCAAGGAGTTTCTGCTCGGTCCCAATGCCGCCCGGGTGGCGCGCCACGCGGATATATCGGTGCTTATTGTCCGCTGATCTACGGCCTGTTGGCAGGCTGACCGATCTCACGCCAGATGCCGTATTCCTCGCGGAATAGTTTGAGGGACTTCCAAGCGCGATCGAAATCGCGGCTTTTCTTTTGTTTCGTACGAACCACTTCGGCCCAGGCGACACGGAGTGCAGCGAGAATTTCCGGCGACCATGTTTCGATGGAGACACCCTCGGCGGTAAGGGTTTTGAGCGCTTCGAATTGAGCCGCTTCGCTTTCCGCCAGGCCGCGACGTATGTTGTCACCGCACACACTTTGCAACTGGCGTTGCGCGGCCGGGCCCAGTTTATCCCATGCGTTTTGGTTGATAATCAGGTTCAGCAATGTTGCCGGCTGGTGCCAGCCTGGGAAGTAGTAATGCCGGGCCATGCGGTGCAGACCGAGTTGTAAATCGATGGATGGCTGGGCAGCTTCGACAGCATCAATCAAGCCGCGCTCCAATGCCACGAATGCGTCTCCCTCGGCGACAGGTAAAACCTCAATGCCGAGTTGTTGTAGAACCTCGGCACCCAGGCCCGTCATGCCGATGCGCTGTGCTCTTAGCTGATCCAACGATTTTACCGGTTTCCGAAACCAGCCCGAGCCCTCCGGCGCAAGCAATCCACAAGCCATGCCGCGGACACCGAGTTTCTTGTAGATATCTCGCATGATCACGACCCCCTTTGCATGCGTCCAGGCCAAGTATTCCTGGATAGGAGGGCCAAAGGGGATAGCTGAAAAAAGATGCAGGGCCGGATTGCGGTCGGCCCATATAGAGGGGGCGGCGAATGCCGCTTCGATGGCGCCCGACCGCACGGCGTCGAACGCTTTTTCCGTGTCGACCAGAGTGCCCGGCTCAAAAAACTCTATTCGGAAACGGCCGTCCGAGGCTTTCCAGATATCGGCTTCCACACGTTTGGCGAGGCTGCCCATTTCGGCCAACGTACTGGCGTAAGCACTGGCCATGCGCCAGCGGGTTCGGTCTTGTTCATCTGACGAAACCGATGGCCGAGGTGAGCCGCTACTGTGCTGTGCCGGTGCGAGTTTCGGCGTTGGCGTATCGGTGACGAAAGCCTTGCGCGGCGCACCGCGGGCTCGAGGCGAGGCGTTGGTACTGGCCATGCGCTCGGCCGCCGTTTGAACGGGTAATTTCAGTCGTGGGGCAACGACGGTGGTGCCGACGACGATCCCGATAACCATCCCCACAACAATGCCGGCAATGAGATTTCGCATGGATACAAATGCCCTGTTTTTAACCCGTACTGACGAGTAGAGGGGACTATGACGTGATCCCCCCGGAGAGGCAATTGCTGCGGCGCGAATAAAATTGACATAAATCAAGTCGTTTCATTTTTACTTCTTGACCTGAAAATTCATCCGGGCTTTGGTTACTGATAAGAAAATGTCTTTGCAAGTGCTGGGAGCGCTCGCCAGGGATGGATTTGCGAAAGAATCCGATTCAAATACTCATGGGAGGACTAAGATGAAATTCGGCTTTACAACAACAGCTGCCGCTATCGTTGGCGCGGCCTTTATGATCAGCGGCGCACAAGCTGCCGATCTACCCAAAAAAATGACCTGGTCGGCCTATGGCACGACGTCATCTGGATACGCGCAGGCCGTGGCCATCGGTAACATGCTGAAGAAACGTCACGGCACGTCTATTCGCATCATTCCGGGCAAGAACGACATTTCTCGCATGGCACCGCTCCGTGACGGTAAGATCGATTTCTGCGCCTGCGGGGCTGCCGTTTACATGGGCCAGGAAGGCGCCTTCCTGTTTGCCGACGAAGCTTGGGGGCCGCAACCGCTGCGTCTCGCGATGACGGCTGCGGGGAGCTATAACCTGGCGTTGGCCGTTGCCGGTGATTCAGGGATCAAAACTCTTTCCGACCTTAAGGGTAAGCGCGTTGTTTTCGTGAAAGGCGGCGACGCTTTGAACTGGAATGCCGAAGCACACATGGCTTTCGGCGGCGTCAGTTGGGATGACGTCACCAAGGTGACGGTTTCCGGTTTTGCGGCTTCGTTCGATGCAATTATCAATGGCCAGGCCGATGCCGGATTTACCAGCACGGTTTCCCCGGTAACCAAGAAACTCGCAGCTTCGCCGCGCGGTATTCATTGGCCGCCACTGCCGCATGATGACGCGGCTGGTTGGAAACGCGCCAAGTCCGTGGCGCCGATCTATTACCAGAACGTCGGCTCAGTTGGGACCAACTTGAGCAAGGATAAACCTCACTATGGCGCGGCCTATCCGTATCCGATCTTGGTTTCCAATGCCGATAAGAGTGCGGATGTGGTTTACGCCTTGGTCAAATCCATGGTCGAAAACTTTGATGACTACAAAAAGGGTGCCAAAGGCGGGACCGGTTGGGCACTGGCCAACCAGAAAATGCAATGGGCTTTGCCGTATCACGACGGCGCCATCAAATACTGGAAAGAGAAGGGTGTCTGGACGGCAGACGCGCAGGCACACAATGACAACCTGATCAAACGTCAGGGCGTGATCCAGGCCGCCTGGAAGACCTACAAAGCCTCTGCCAAAGGCGCACCGAAGGACGCCTACAAGGCCGGTTGGCTGAAGGCTCGTGCCGCGGCGCTCAAGCAGGCAAATATGCCCGTGGTCTTCAACTAAGGATTGGGCTTCGGCCCATTTGAACCTTGAACACCACTGACACAGTGGACGAGCCGGCGAAAGCGGAACTCCGCTATCGCCGGCTTAGTCCGATCTGGCGGTTCGCGCTGTTGTTAAGCGCGACCGTTTCTTTCTTTTTTGCTCTTTACCAGGCCTTCAACCTTGGCAACATGGTTGGTTTCGTCGTTATCGAGAACCGCTATTTTTATGCGGTACTGACAATTTTGCTGCCACTGGCGTTTTTCGTATTTCCGGCAACGTCCAAAAGCCCGCTCGACCGAGTGCCTTGGTATGATGTGATCCTGACCTTGGCCGCGCTGGGGATTTCGGGCAGCTTGGTTTATTTCAGCAACGACATCGTCGACATGGGGTGGGAATATAGCGCCCCCGACCACATGCAGTATCTTGGTGTCGCACTTTGGGTGCTGGTGCTGGAAGCAACGCGGCGCGGCGGCGGCAATATCGTTGCGACGATCATCGCCGTGGTCTCTATATATCCGCTGTTCGCTGGCTCGTTGCCGGGCATTTTGGAAGGCTCGACCGAATCGATTGGCGATACGGCTGCGTTCCACGCGCTGTCGACGGAAAGCATCATCGGGATTCCGTTTCGGGCTTTTGCCAATTTGGTGATCGGATTTCTGATCTTTGGCGTCGCCTTGCAGCACACCGGCGGTGGGCGGTTTTTCATTAATCTGGCGTTTGCACTCCTGGGCCACGTACGCGGTGGACCGGCGAAGGTCGCTATTTTCGCCTCGGGCCTGATGGGCTCCATGAGTGGCAGCGTTATCACCAACGTGCTGACAACCGGTTCCATGTCGATTCCGGCGATGAAACGCATCGGCTTTCAACCGCACGTCGCAGGAGGCGTCGAGGCCTGTGCATCAACCGGTGGGGTTTTGATGCCGCCGGTGATGGGGGCGACGGCGTTTATCATGGCGATTAATCTGGACGTACCGTACCGCGACATCGTTATCGCAGCGGTGATTCCATCAGTGTTGTATTTCTTTGCGCTGTTCATGCAGATCGACGCCTATGCGGCGAAACTGAATCTAAAGGGTTTGGACCGGGCCGAACTGCCATCCGTCAAAGACGTCATGAAGGACGGCTGGTATTACATTTTGGTCTTCGGCCTATTGATCTATTGGCTTTTGGTGCTGAACCGCGAATCGCAGGCGCCGTTTTATGCCACAGGTCTGCTGATCTTGATCAACCAGTTGGTGCCGAGCCATCGCTGGAGCAAGGCGCAATTTCTTAATTTCATCGAGGGTATCGGCAAGCTGTTTGCCGAGTTGGCGGCAGTGTTGGCCGGCGTCGGGCTGATCGTGGGCGCACTGGCTTACCAGAGCAAGGTCGGCACCTTGGCGTTCGACCTGCTGCAGCTGGCGGACAACAATATCATCTTGCTGTTGCTGCTTGGCGCGTTGGCCAGTTTCATCATGGGCATCGGCGTAACGGTGACTGTTGCCTATATCATTCTCGCCATCACGTTGGCGCCGGCATTGACCGATTCGGGGCTCAACCCCATGGGCGTGCACATGTTCATGCTGTATTGGGGGATGTTGTCTTTCATTACACCGCCGGTGGCATTGGGCGCTTTCGCCGCCGCTTCGTTGGCGGGGGCCAATCCCATGCGTACGGGCGTTGAGGCGACCAAGCTTGGCACCATTATCTACTTCGTGCCGTTCTTTTTCGTCCTCGACCCAGGTTTGATCATGCAAGGCGAACCCTCCCACATCGCGCTGCTGTTCGGCTCCGCCATGGTCGGGGTCGTGATCCTTTCGACGGGGTTGCAGGGCTATCTATATGGCCTCGGCGATCTGACACGCTTGGGCCTCGTACAATGGCCGTTGCGGATTATGCTGGTGCTGGGCGGGTTGACGCTGGCCATGCCGGGAAGTCCGGTGATCGGGTTTTCCAACGCCGATCTGGCGATAATCAGCGCCTCTTGCGTTGTCGGTGTTTACGTCACTGGATGGGTCGCTATGCGGACATTGGTGCGAGCATAAGAATAGGCGGCGGCTTGATGAAAGCCGCCGCCGAATTCCCAATCACGATAGAGTTACGCGGCTGCCGTCAGCGCACCGAACCGTTGAACGTGGTGATCCACATCGCCAAAGGTGGCTTGCACCATGGACAGCCGTTTCACGTAGGCACCGAGCATGTATTCCTCGGTGACGCCAATGCCGCCGTGCATTTGAATGCTGGCCTCAGAAATGAAGCGCGCGGCATTGCCAACAGTCACCTTGGCCGCTGATACCGCGCGCTGGCGGACTTCAGCGTCCGTCTTGTCGGCATCCATGCACGCCAATAGCGCCAGAGACTCAGCTTGTTCCTTCTCGATCATCATGTCGACCATGCGGTGCTGCAGAACCTGGAACTTGCCGATTGGGCGTCCGAATTGCTCGCGGGTCTTTAGGTATTCGAGGGTCAGATCGTTGGCTCTTTCCATGGCGCCGATGGCTTCGGCGCAAAGTGCCGCCGTACCCAGGTCGACCGCATGGTCGATGACGGGCCAAGCTTTGCCTTCCTCACCCAGGAGGTCACTGGCGCCAACCTCGACACCATCAAGCATAACTTCAGCCGCGCCGCGGCCGTCCGACAGGCGGTATCCATTGACGTCCACGCCCTGCGCCTTGGCGTCAACGACAAACAGGCATAGCCCGTCCTTGTCTGCAACGTCACCGGCGATGCGGGCGGAAACGATAAGTTTGTCGGCGCAATCGGCACCCAAGGCAACCGCCTTGCGGCCGTCGAGCTTGTATCCGTTGCCCGATTTTTCCGCGCGGGTTTCCACATCGAAAGCATCGTAGCGCGACTGCGGCTCTCCGAACGCGCAAGCCAGTTTGATTTCGCCGGCGATCATCGGCTCAATCAGATTGCTCTGCTGGTCTGCGTCGCCAGCCAACCGGACCACGCCGCCGCCCAGAATGACGTTGGCCAAAAACGGTTCCAGCGACAAATGTCGACCGAACTCGAGCTCGGCGACCATGACATCGATTGCCGAGCCACCGAAGCCGCCTTGATCCTCGCTAAACGGAATACCAAGCAGCCCCAATTCGGCATAGTTCTGCCAGAGCGCTTCCGAATGGAAGGTGTCCTCTTGCTCCAACACGGCCCGGCGTTGAGTGTCGCTGTAATTGTCCTCAAGCAACTTGCGCAGGCTGTCGGAGAAAAGCGTTTGTTCTTCTGTGTAATCGAAGTCCATCGGTCGTTCCTCTCTAGAGCTCTAGCACGGCTTTGGTCAGCACGTTTTTTTGGATCTCGTTCGACCCGCCATAGATCGATGCCTTGCGCCTAAACAGGTAGTAGGGCGTCTTGGCGGCGGCGTATTCGGGGCCCACGGGTTCGCCGTTCCAGTTGGCTTCCAGCGCGGCCTCGATCCACGGGTTGGCGTAAACGCCCACCGCATCCATGGAAAGTTCGGCCAATTGTTGCTGAATTTCTGTGCCGCGAATTTTCAGGATTGATGACATGGGGCCCGGCTTGCCGGCCTTCTGTTCGGCAACCAACATTCGCATGTTGGTGATTTCCAATCCCATCAGATCGATTTCCAGCTTCGCCAAGCGAGACTGGAACAGCGGGTCCTCGATCAATGGTTTGCCGTTCTTGCGCTCGTTTCGGGCAATCGTCTTGAGATTGCGCAATTCCTCTTTGGATTGGCCGATGCCGGCAATGCCGGTACGTTCGTTCGCGAGCAGGAACTTGGCATAATCCCAGCCTTTGTTGACTTCACCGACGAGGTTTTCCGCCGGCACCTCGACATCTTCAATAAACACCTCGTTGACCATGTGTTCGCCGTCGATGGTGATGATCGGCCTGACCGAAATCCCAGGCGACTTCATATCGATCAACAGGAACGAGATACCTTCCTGCTGTTTTACGTCCGGGTCGGTGCGGACAAGCGTGAACATCCAGTCCGCCCAGTGCGCTGCCGTCGTCCAGGTTTTCTGGCCGTTGACGATATACTTGTCACCATCCAAGACGGCGCGGGTTTTCAGCGACGCCAAGTCCGAACCCGAGCCAGGCTCCGAGAACCCCTGGCACCAGAACACTTCGCCCGAGCGAATATCGTCCAAGTACCTGGTTTGTTGTTCGGCGTTGCCGAAATGCGTGAGAACCGGGCCAACGAGCCCAATACCGAACGGCAGAATGCGTGGCGCGCCCGCGGCAAAGCACTCTTCGTCGAAGATATGCAACTGGATAGCGGACCAACCGGTGCCGCCGTGCTCTTCGGGCCATTTGGGCGACACCCAGCCCCGATCATATAAAAGCCGCTGCCAGGTTTTGAAATCCTGTTTTTCCAGCTTGAGGCCGTTGCGGGTTTTCTTCGCCAGCTCCGGCGGCAGTCTTTCCTTAAGGAACTCGCGGACTTCCTGACGGAAGGCTTCTTCCTCGGGGGTGTAATTGAGGTTCATATCGTTGCCTCCATCAAATCAGTTAACCAATGGGCGTGAAGACCGGTACGGCTGGGCCGTCACCCTCGGTCTCTTGGAATTGTACCTGTACCGCCTGTCCAATGGACAAGCTGTCGAAATCGCAATCGACAATGTTGGTCAGCATCGACGGGCCTTCATCCAGCGTAACATAGGCGATGGCATATGGCTCCGGTGCGCGGCGCATGACGCTGTAGGAGTAGATGACGCCCTTGCCAGAGCCTTCCTGGAAGTAGGTGTCGTCGCTACCGCAGTGCGGACAAATGGTGCGCGGATAGTGATGCGCCTTGATGCATGCCCGGCACGTGCGGACCAAAAGCTTGCCCTCATCGACAGCGGCCCAGAACTCTTCGGTCTCCGGATCGACCAATGGGGCCTTAATTGTGCGTCGTTCAGCATTCATGGCTCTATTCCCTTTCCATGATCAGCGTGGCGCCACCGTGGCGAAGCCCGATATTGCCACCGGTGCCATGTGCCAGCGCGATATCGCAATTCTCGACCTGCACCGCAGGATGCGCCTCGCCTCGCAATTGCCGTACGGCCTCGATCACCTTGGTCATGCCGCCCCGATTGCCCGGATGGTTGTTGCAAAGCCCGCCGCCGTCGGTATTGAACGGCAGTTTGCCGGTGCCTGAAATCAGGTTGCCGTCGGCGACCAGCTTGCCGCCTTGGCCTTTCTCGCAAAAGCCCAGATCTTCCAACTGCAACAGCACGGTGATGGTGAAACTGTCGTAAATCGAGACGTATTTGATGTCGTTTGGTGCGACGCCCGCTTCCTCGAATGCCCGTGGTCCCGACCAAGCGGCGGCGGTAAAGGTGAGGTCGAGATCACCACCCATCTGCACTTTTGGAGCCTCACCGGCGCCAAGGATTTTTACTTTCGGACGGTTCAAGCCGCGCATCACTTCGGGAGATACGACGATCAAGGCACCGCCGCCATCAGAGATGACGCAGCAATCGAGCCGGTGCAGCGGGTCAGCGATGATCGGTGAATTGACGACCTCTTCGACACTCACGACATCGCGCAACATCGCACTTGGGTTGTGTTGCGCATGGTGCGACGCGGCAACCTTGATCCATGCCAATTGCTCGCTTGTCGTGCCGTATTCGTACATGTGGCGCATGCCGCACATGGCGTACATGTTGACCACGGTCGGCAGGTACGGCAACTCGAACGGCACGTCGGGGCAACTGGCGCCATAGTCGCGCGGCGCTGTGCCGGTGGCCATGCCTTCTGCCTTGGGACGGCCAGCAAGGGTAATCAAGGCGACAGAGCACTTCCCGGCGGCGATTGCCTGCGCCGCATGGGAAACATGCACCAAATAGGATGATCCGCCGGTTTCCGTAGTGTCCATATGGCGCAAATTGAGCCCCATATAGTCGACCAGGGAAAGTGCCCCCAAACCCGGTGCGTCACCGGCGCAGAAATAACCGTCGACATCATCCTTGGTAAGGCCGGCATCTTCCAACGCGCCCTTGGCGCATTCGGCATGCAGTTGCGCCAACGACTTGTCTACGGCCTTTCGTGTCGGGTGCTCGAAGGCACCCGCGATATAGGCCTTGCCTTTGATGCTCATAAATATCTTTCCTGCTCAATAGCCGATATGTGAGCCGCCATCGACGGACAAATGCTGACCGGTGATATAGCTGGCGGCATCGGAGAAAATAAAGCACGCCGGACCGGCGACTTCTTCCGGTGTCGAAAAACGGCCGAGCGGAATTTGACTCTCGTACATTTCCCGGAATTTGTCGGACCGAATGGTCTCTGTCATTGGCGTCTCCACCACACCGAAACACAGACTGTTGACGCGGATGCCATAGCGTCCCCATTCCTTGGCGGCACTCATGGTGATGCCCAGTACGCCGGATTTCGCGGCTCCGTAATTGATTTGACCGATGGTACCCCGGCGTCCGGCAATGGATGAGATATTGATGATGCAACCGGGCGCTTCATCACCGGCTTTTGAACGGTCGATCATGTGGCGCCCAACTTCTTGCAGGCAGTAGAACACGCCGCTCAGGTTGACGTCGATGACTTCCTGCCACGTCTCGATCGGCATCTTATTGATCATCGCTGCGCGTACGATGCCGGCGTTGTTGAGCAAGCCATGAATGGCGCCGTTCTTTTCTACAACTGCGCCAATGGTGTCTTGGACGAACCCTGGTTCTGCAACGCTGCCCACGTACGCATCCGCACCGATTTCATCAGCGACGGCCTTCACCTTATCGGCTTGAATATCCATGAGGATAGGATTGCCGCCCAGTTGCTTGGCCAGTCGCGCAACGGCTTCACCGATACCTTGGCCGGCGCCGGTAACGATGATGTTTTTTCCATCAAGGCTCATTGGATTGGTCATGGTTATCTCCTGTTCGAACTATTGAGAATGATCCGCCGGCACGATCAAGCCGTCTACAGCGACGGCACCTGTGGGCGTAACGATGAATGGATTGACATCAATGCTTTCGATTTTGTCTTTATTGGCATGAGCGAAGACCGAAAGCCGGGACAAAGCCTCCGCTAGGGCATCGATATCGGCGGGCGGCGCGCCGCGCACGCCGTCGAGCATGGCGCGGCCCTGAATTTCATCGATCATGCGATGTGCTTCGTCGATACCGAAGGGGGCGAGGCGGAAGGTGACATCTTTCAACACTTCCACGAACACGCCGCCCAACCCAAACATCACTGCCGGGCCGAACACGGGATCGATAACGACGCCCATTACGGTTTCGACCCCAGCTTGCGCCATCTCGGCGACGATAACGCCGTCGATGCGGGCGCCGGGTTTTGCGGATTCAGCGCGCTCCAATAGCGTTGCGTAGCCATCCGCGACAGAAGCCTCGTCGTCGACGTTCAGCAATACGCCGCCGATCTCAGTCTTATGCAGGATATCCGGAGAGGCGATTTTCATCACCACCGGCCCGGCAATCTCTTGCCACGCGGCAACGGCTTGTTCGGGATCGGTCGCCAAGGATTCCCGCGTCACCGGGATACCGGCGCTGGCGAGTATCTGTTTGGCCTCAAATTCACCGACCGCCGTGTCGGGTGCGGGCAGGGCGCCAGCCGGTAGCATCGGCGGCGCGTCCGGGCGACCGCGCCGGAAAGTCTCACCAAAGCCCATGAGTGCGGCCATGGACTGCACGGTGACATCGGGATCGCTGTAGCAAGGCATGCCGATCTCTTCGTAGTCGCCAACCGTATCGTCGACCCGCGTGGTGCTGAGGAACCAGATTTGATCCGGGTATTTCTTGCGTAGCCGCGTCAGCAGGTCGAGCACGCCCTGGCGCGTGAAGGATGATCCCGCGACACCGGCCATATAAATGATAAAGGCGTCGTAGTCGGCTTCCTCGACCGTAAGGATGAGGTTTTCTTCCATCAGGTGTGGCTCGTTCAATGCCTGGGCTGTGAAATCGACAGGGTTGCGCACGGCGGCAAAGGGCAGCAATTCCTTCAGCTTTTTCTGCGTGCCTTCAGGCATCGGTTCAACATCTAGATCATATTTATCCGCCGCGTCGGCCATTTGTACGCCAACCCCGCCGGAAATCGTTTGCAGACTGATTTTGCGCCCTTCGGGATAGCGATCGAACTGGCAGGCATAGGCGATATTGACCATTTCCTCGGTCGATTCCGCGCGGTAAACGCCGTATTGCTTGAACAGTGCATCGTAGACGGCATCGGAGCCCGCCAGGGAGGCTGTGTGCGAGGCGGCCGCCAGCGCGCCGATATCGGATTTCCCGACTTTCTGAAAGATTACCGGCTTTCCGGCGTCACGCGCCATTTCCAGCGCACGGCAGATGCGATCGGCACTTTTCATACCTTCCGCATAAGCCAAGATCACCTTCACGTCTTGGGCTTGTGCGTAGTATTCGATGACCTCGGCTACGTCTACGTCGCACTCATTGCCGGTCGTTACCCAATAATTGGCGCCGACCCGGCGGGCCTGCGCCGCACCGAACACGTGGCTACCATAAGCACCACTTTGGGTGACGATACCGACAGGGCCGGGCGGCACCTCGACCATGCCCGGCGCATTGGCGAACGTGCCGTACCAGCCATCCTTGACGTTAAAGACGCCCAGGCAATTGGGGCCGACTGCTCGCATATCACTGGCGCGGATAATCTCTTCCATCTCACGCTGAGCTGCGGCACCGTCTTCATCCATCTCGGCAAAGCCGGCGGTGAAGATAACGGCACTTTTGACGCCGGCGTCGATGCAGTCCTGGATGGACTGCACGGCAATTTTGGCTGGTACCGAAACAATCGCCGTATCAACAGATTCGGAAATATCCTTGATGGAGGCATAAGCGGGGATGCCCTGCACGGTTTCGCGCTTTGGATTGACGGGAAAAATCTTGCCGCTATAGCCAGCAGATTTCATGTAGCTGATCGGTCGTCCGCCGATGCGTTCCGGTGCGTCGGAAGCACCGATGATTGCCACCGTTTTCGGATGCAGCAACGGTTCCAGGCCGTGCGCCATGTTCCGATCCCCTCCCTTTTGTCTTTTCTCGTCTCCATTGTTCATGCATGGATTGGGCATGCAATAGTTTGTTGGTCCGAGTTCCACACAGTGAAAAAGGCAGGGTGTTTTTATGACCGAAACGATAAAAATTGAACGAAAAGGCGATGTTATGGTGGTCGTTAACGACAATCCTGCCAACCGAAATGCGCTGAACCCAGACTTTTATGTCGGATTTGCCAAAACACTCGAACAAGCGTCATCAGACCCCACCATTGGCGCCATCGTACTGACCGGCGCAGGGAATTTCTTCTGTTCGGGCGGTGATTTGAACAGGCTGAAGAGCAATGCCGAACGCACGCCCGAAGAACGCCGCGGTGGAATTGACCGGTTGCACGGTATGATCAGTGCCATGCGCGACTGCCCAAAGCCGATTATTGCGGCTATTGAGGGCGGAGCGGCAGGAGCCGGAGCGTCACTGGCCCTTGCCTGCGATATGATTGTGGCTGCGTCGGAGGCATATTTCTCGATCGCCTACGTCAAGGTGGCGTTGTCGCCGGACGGGGGTGTTACGGCATTTCTGGGCAAGGCCTTGCCGCGGCAATTGGTCACCGAGTTGTGTTTGACCGGAAAACCGATAACCGTTGAGCGGTTGCACCAGTTCGGCGTGGTCAACCATTTGGTGGAGCCAGGCAGCGCTCTTGATGAGGCTACACAGGTCGCACAACGCCTAACACGAGGTCCGGCCCGTACGATGGCGCGTATCAAGTCGCTGTGTCACGGCGCGCAGGAAAACACCCTGCAAGAGCAACTGGATTTCGAGGCCGATTTGATGGTGATGTCTCAGGGTGATGGTGAGGCTGCGGAGGGAATCGGCGCTTTTCTGGAAAAGCGGAAGCCGAATTTCACCGACCTGCGTCGGACAGAGGCAGAAGGTGAGGGGTAACAGGCATCCATCATCCTGAAACACTGTTAAGATATACGCGGCAACGCTGGCGGCGATTTCCGGGAAACGTACGGGGCTCCTTCTGGGTGCTTCTGGCGTCGCTGATCGGTGCTGTGATGGCGGCGCTGATTAAGTTCATTGGGCAGCGCATTCCGGTTTTCGAAATTCTGTTCGTGCGCCAACTCTGTGTTTTGGCGGTGCTGACGCCGGTAATCGTGCGCACGCATCGAACCATCTTCAGGACCAAGATGTTGCGCTTCCATCTCATGCGTGGCGGATTTGCCGCCATTGCAATGGCGACGGGATTTACGGCACTGGTCCACATGCCATTGGCCGAAGCCACGGCTATCACCTTTGCCAAGACCTTGTTCATGACCTTGCTGGCCATCGTTTTTCTGGGCGAGGTGGTGGGTGTACGACGGTGGTCGGTGACGATTATCGGGTTCATTGGCGTGATGATCATCATTCGGCCCGATGCGGATAACGTGAATGTCTATGCGCTATTGGCGTTGCTGTCTTCGTTGTTCGTGGCGGGTATCATCATTGTCTTGAAGAAGCTCTCCGCCACGGAACCGCCGTCGACGATCATGACCTACCAGTCGGTTATGGTCACCGCCATTATGGCCGGACCGGCGCTGTATCTCTGGGTCATGCCGACGTGGCCCGAAGTGGCGCTGATCGTGGTAATCGGTGGTTTGATGTCGATGATGCAGTGGGTGATGATTCAAGGGCTTAAGGCGGCGGAGGCTGTGGCTGTGGCGCCTGTGGAATATGCTCGATTGTTGTTTGCCACGGCGATCGGCATTGTCGTTTTTCAGGAAATTCCAACGGTTTGGACGATCACCGGATCGTTGATCATCATCGGAAGCACGCTCTACACCATTCGTCGCAACGCCAAGCGCAAGCAGCGAGGCGAAGCAACTTAAGGCGATAGCAAGCGCTCGCCAGCCGCGTCCATCAGCGGTTTAATAACGTCGCCTTTCAGATTGATGCCGATACCGCACTTGCAGCCTGGGCAGCCGACGCAAGCGTCCAGCCCAAGTTCAATGGCATGATCGAGCGCCGTACCGCGCCCGACTTCGGTCGTCAGCGGGTCAATCCGAATTCGCTGTAGCTTAAGCAGGGAAAATGGATTGCCCCAGCGATAGCCCTGGGCGGGGTCGGGTAAATCGTTGTTCATTTCGCCGGGAAGGCCATCGGCGAAATTGCGGGCATGCATGGGGCATTTGTCCAAACACGCGTAACATTCAATGCAAGCCGTGAGGTCGTGGTAGGTATCGGGCGCTTCAACATTGAGCGCGTTGCCCTGGCCACCGCTCATCAAACGCCCTCGCAATTGCCGGGCGATGCCGTCGCGGCGCACCACCAGATCGCTCAGTACAGGCAGTGTGGCCATTGGGCTGATGGTGTCGCCGGCCCGCACCCGTGCCCGGCAGGCAATGCGCGGGCGGCCGTTGACGTCTATGGTGCATACACCGCAGTTGCGCGCCCGGCAGCCATATCTGAATGCGAGCTCGGGCATGCTTGTGGCTTGCGCCTGCAGCAAGACATCCAGTGCCATCGGTCGTTCGTCCTTGGCACGCAGATGATAATCAAACGTTTGGCTGGCGGTTTCGCCCTCGCGATGCGTGACGATCTCTACCTTTAGGCTTCCGTGCTTTTCACTCATGGTTGCGATGCCTCGCCGATGGCTGCTTCAGGCGCGCCAAGGGAAACCTCCGGTGCAGACCCGCCAGCACCCATGGTCGCTTTGTAGCGTTTTTCCAGCGTCCGATCCTGCATACCTTTTGGCATCAAACGCAATAACCGCGCTTGAAACAATTTCTTCTGTTCTTCGATTTTGTAAGAGACCAACCGCTTCAGTGGTGTGCGCTCGCGCGCGACCCGCCGGGCATGCCATTGGCCGCCCGGTTCGCGTCTGGCGACCGTCGAATACGGTTGAGAGAAGGGGGAGATGTTCTTGCCGTCAAGCCGTACGTGTCCGCCGACGCTGCCATCGCGTTCACGTGCGGCGGCGACAATGGCCTTGGCGGTTTCCAGCATGTTGCGGAGTTCCTCGAACTCGAGGAAGGCTTGATTCCATCTGGCATGGGCGGGAATTGAGACGCTGGCCAACCGCTCCGTCCAGCCATCAACCAGTGCGCGCATGCGCTCAAGGCGCTCGGCTGAGCGCACGGGCCCGATATTGATCCAGCTTTCGTTTTGCAGTTCCAGCCGCAAAGTGGCGGCTGCGATATCTCCTTTTTGTCCAAAGCGGTTGGCCGCCGCTTCAATCAAAGCCCTGAAGGCTGTGTCATCGGATGCGGCTTGTGCATTTCGTGCGTTCCGTGCCGCCATCTGTCCGGCGCGGATGCCGAACACGGCCACCTCCGTCAGCGATGTGGAGCCCAGGCGGTTGGCGCCGAACAGCCCGCCCATGGCCTGCCCGGCGGCGAATAAGCCGTTTATGCCAAGCTCGGTTGTGCCGTCTCCATCACCGCCGACACACGCTCCGTTGGCATCGGTACGGATGCCGCCCATGGAATAGTGTGCGCTGGGGCGCACCTCCCATGGCTCCTCGCACTTCGCTGCAGCCTTGCCCAACGCTTGGCGCGCGTTGACATAAGCCGACGGCAGCACGGACTCGAGGAAGCGCATGAAATAGGGGCCTGAGCGCGGTGCGCGTTTGTTGGCGGTCATATCCAAATATGCGCCGCCGTTCTCCGTGCCGCGGCCGTCTTCTACGGCGCGCATGATGGCGGCGGCACATTCGGCGCGGGTGCGTAGATAGACGCCGTCCAAAATGACCTTGCCGTTCTTGTCGCGAAGCACGCCAAGATAACTTGCCGTCACCGGTTCGCCACAGACCAAGCCTTCGTAGGAGGGAGGAGAGGCGAGGCAAAACGGCAGGAATTGAATTTGCTCCATATCCACCAATTCGGCCCCGGCGCGTGCGGCGATGGCGAAACTGTCGCCGGTGTTGCCGCGCATGGTGTCTGTTTTGGGGAAATACAGCGTCGACAGTCCGCCCGCCGCGATCACCACCGACGGCGTGCGCACGGCAACCAGCAATCCGCGCGCCGCATCATAGATCAAGCCGCCATTCAGCCGCGTTTTACCCTGGTGTCTTTCCGTGGCCAAATCCAGAAACCACGCGTCTTCCAAATAATCGATCCGCCCGCGGGCGGTGCCGCCCTGAACGATGATATTCCAATTCGCATGGCCGAAGGCCACGCCGCCGTTCTTGTGCCCGACGGAACGCCGCCTGGTATGGCCGCCGAACGGCAGCGGGAGAGGTTGCGGCGTATTGCGTTGAGTATCGATACCTGGCCGTAGGCCTTGCGCGCGATACCGATCATAAGCTGTTTTGCTGTCCTGGGCGAAAGCATCGGTAATGCCGCGCACCGGCAAATCTGCGCCGGCCATCTTGAGGTTCTCTGAAAGAATTTCTTCCGTGTCGTCGTCCGATCCGGATTCCCGCACCGTGGAGATGCCCTCCGATATCTTCGTGTCGGATGCGCCAATTGGGTCCTTGGATACGACCAGGACATTGGCGCCGGCGTCCGCCGCCGCTCCAGCTGCGTGTGCACCCGCACCGCCGGACCCAATGACGACAACATCGTACTCAACCCACTCAGTCTCTATTCCCATGTGATCCCCATGCCATCTCTCAAATCACCTTCATCCAACAATAATGCCAAGCCGATGAATTGAGCGCAATTGATCAGCTTATAGACCCCGCGCTAGCAACCGCCCAAGTTTGATCGAATTGAATAATTGGCGGATAGTTGCATTTCGCACTTATGTCGTTGTTGTCCGGGTTGCCGGAAATATTAAGGATCGAACCACGATGAAGCCCCAGAATACTCTGTACATCATGTCCGACGAACACAATCCGAAGATGCTCGGGTGCTATGGCCATGATCAGGTTCAAACGCCCAACCTTGATAAATTGGCGGCGCGCGGCACGCGATTTACGGCGCATTACACCAATTCCCCCATATGTATTCCGGCGCGCGCCGCTTTTGCCACCGGCCGCTATACCCATGAAACAGGATATTGGGACAATGCCATGCCCTATGACGGCGAAGAGAAAAGCTGGGGGCATCGCTTGCAGGAGGAAGGCCATAGGGTCGAGTCTATCGGTAAGCTGCACTATCGCCATGAAGATCTGCCGACTGGCTTTTCCAAACAACATCATCCCATGCACGTCATGGACGGTATCGGTCAGGTGTGGGGTTCCATTCGCGACCCATTGCCCGATGAACGCCCGTCCCAGATGCTGAAGCAAATCGGTCCCGGTGAATCGAATTACAACCGTTACGACCGTTTGATTGCTGACGAGGCCTGTAGCTGGCTAGAGGAAGCTGCGTCGAGGGACGATGAAAAACCTTGGGTGCTTTATCTTGGTTTCGTCGCACCGCACTTTCCCTTGGTGGTGCCTGATGAGTTCTATGATTTGTATCCGCTTGATAAATTGCCGCCGCGCAAACTCGACCCCGAGACTGGGTTTGTCCGCCATCCATGGCTGCAGCACATGGACGAATTCACCAAGGTCGATCGACGTTTGACGCCGGAACAACGATTGCAGGCCGTTGCCGCCTATTTCGGATTGTGCACTTTCGTTGATTTTCAGATCGGCCGGGTTCTTGAAACTTTGGCTGCCAGTGGGTTGGAAGACAGCACACGCGTCATTTATACCAGCGATCATGGCGACAACGTCGGTGCGCGCGGCATGTGGGGCAAATCCAACTTATATGAAGAAAGTGCCGGCATTCCGCTGATCGTCGCCGGCGATGGTGTTCCCACAGGGAAAGTGTGCACGACGACGTCGTCGTTGCTGGATAGCTATCAAACCGTGCTGGAGAGCGTCGGCGTGCCTTTGAACGAGGAAGAGCAAAGCCTGAAAGGCGAAAGCTGGTTTGACCTTGCCGCCAAGGACAACGACCCCGAACGGATCGTCTTCAGCGAATACCATGCATCATCATCGCCGACTGGTGCGTTTATGCTGCGCAAAGGGAAGTACAAATTCATTTACTATGTCGGCTTCGAGCCTGAGCTTTTTGACATGGACACGGACCCCGACGAAACGACCAATCTGGCGGGCAACCCGGATTTTGCGTCGGTTCTGAGGCAGTACGAAGCGTGCCTTCGTGATATCTGCGACCCGGAGAAGACGGACCGGAAGGCCAAGGACGATCAGAACGCATTGATCGAGAAATTTGGCGGCCGCGAGAAAGCCCTCAATATCGGCACCCCTGGCGCCACACCTGTGCCGGGGCAAGGACACGAGTGAGCCGGCGTTAATATATTGAATTTTATGAGGAATTGGTCGGGACGAGAGGATTCGAACCTCCGACCCCCTCGTCCCGAACGAGGTGCGCTACCAGACTGCGCCACGTCCCGACCATGTGTCCAGCAA
Source organism: Rhodospirillaceae bacterium (assembly GCA_016845145.1). GTDB lineage: Bacteria > Pseudomonadota > Alphaproteobacteria > Rhodospirillales > Casp-alpha2 > TMED8. The sequence continues at coordinate 26,626 of JAERTE010000098.1, read as the reverse complement.
CTTACGGGAAACCGGACAGGGGCGCGTTATAGCGCCGTATCTGCGTAAGGGCAAGATTTTGAAAAAGATTTACAAATAATGTCCTAGTGGGCGCGTTCGATGCAGAAATCGATCAGGTCGTGAAATGCCTGTTTGATCGGGTCGTCTTTGAATATACCCAAGGAATCCCGAGCAATAGCACCGTAGTGCCGGGCCCGTTCGATGGTGTCGTCGAGCGCTTGGTGGCGGGTCATCAGTTCGATGGCTCGCTCAAGGTCTGTGTCGGTTTGCTCCAGATCCTCAAGTGTGCGCCGCCAAAAAGCTCGCTCCTCGTCATCACCGCGCCGGAACGCCAAGATCACGGGTAGCGTTATCTTTCCTTCGCGGAAATCATCGCCGACGGTTTTGCCAAGTTTCGCCTGTTCGGCCGAGTAATCGAGCACATCGTCGATCAACTGAAACACGATGCCCAAATTCATGCCGTAGGACTCGAGCGCCTCTTCCTCAACCTTCGGACGGCCGGCGACAACAGCACCAACACGGCAAGCGGCTGCGAACAGTTGCGCTGTTTTGCCTTTAATCACGTCCAGATAGGCGGTTTCGCCGGTCTCGGTGTCGTTGGTGGTGATTAACTGCAGGACTTCACCTTCGGCAATCACTGCAGAGGCGTGACTTAAAATGGCAAGTACGTCGAGCGAGCCGTCTTCGACCATCAACTCGAACGAACGGCTGAACAGGAAGTCACCGACCAGCACACTGGCCTTGTTGCCGAAGATGGCGTTGGCCGATTCCTGACCGCGGCGCAGATCACTTTCATCAACGACATCGTCATGCAAAAGCGTGGCCGTGTGGATGAACTCGACGCATGTCGCCAATGCGATGTGACGTTGGCCTTCCGTGTAGCCGCACATGCGCGCGGCAGCGAGGGTCAACATGGGGCGCAGGCGTTTGCCGCCGGCTGCGATGATATGGCCAGCCAGTTGTGGGATCAGCGCTACCGGCGAGTCCATCTTGCGTAAAATGACGCGATTGACCGCCGCTAGGTCATCTTCGACGATAGCCGTGAGCGCATCCAACGACGGTTTTTTGTGTTCGCCATCCAGGCTGACAACGATTCCCAAAAGGTCCTCCCAGGTTTTCCCCGCCTGTAATAGGATCGTCTTGACGAGGCACAATCACTCGTGAGCATAACACTGGACGCCGGTGCGGCAAGCGGAGACGAGCAAGTATGGACAACCAAATATGATCGAACTGATACGCAGCAACGATGCAGTTTTCCTCTCGTGGCTGACCATGCGCTTGGACCAGGAAGGGATCGAGGCCGTTGTCCTTGATGGCCATATGGCTGTGGCTGACGGGTCAATTCCCGCCATCCAGCGCCGAGTTATGGTTATTGAGCCGCATATTGGCCGAGCACGGCTGGTGCTTCGCGAGGCTGACAACCTGTGACGCCAGGGACGCCAGGGAGGCCAGAGACACCAGAGGCTACCGAAACCCACTTGCTGGGCGGTCGTGTGCGGTGTTTTCAACCGGCGAAGGGCTACCGCACGGCAATAGACGCCGTACTATTGGCGGCTGCCGTACCCGCGAAAGCCGGCGAACGGGTGCTCGATGTCGGCACCGGGGTCGGTGCATCGGCTTTTTGTGTCGCGGTACGCGCCATGGAATCACGCGTTGTCGGGCTTGAATTGCAGGCGCTGTTGGCCGGGTTGGCGCAGCAGGGCATCGATGCCAATAATTTCGGGGCAAGGGTCCGCGTCGTGACCGGTGACCTGTTGACCCCGCCAGATGAACTGGAACCGGCGAGTTTTGACCATGTCATGAGCAATCCGCCATATATGCCCGCCGGCAAAGGCCATCCGCCGCCCGATCCCATGAAAGCCACGGCCATGGTGGAGGGGCGGGCGAAGCTTCCGTTGTGGTTGCGGTTTTGTGTGGATCGAGTGAAAGCCGGCGGCAGTTGCACGGTCATTCACCGCGCCGACCGACTTCGGGAAGTCTGTGATGGGCTGACGGGCGAAGGGTGCGGAGCGCTTGAGGTGTTGCCGATCGCACCGATACCGGATGCCACTGCCAAGCGGGTCATTGTCAGGGGCTGGAAGGGACGCGCCGGCGAGACTATCTTCTATCCGCCGTTGGTGCTACATGCAGCGGAGATACATCCCGATGGCCATCGGCGGCCCTATTCCGAGGCGGCGCAATCGGTTCTCCGCGACGCCGAGCCGCTGTTATAATCGAGGCATGACCATGATGGAATCCATTCGACCCTATCTACCCGTCGCATCTTGGCGTGAGCCCAAACCGGTTGTCGCCGTGTTGCCGCTCACCGGTGTAATCGGCGGCATGGGGAGTTTTAAGCGCGGGTTGTCCCTGCAGGCGTTGGCGCCGCGTATCGAGCGCGCTTTCAAAACCAAACATCTGGCAGGCGTGGCTTTGGCGATAAATTCACCCGGCGGCTCACCAGTGCAATCGGCGCTGATCGCGAAACGTATCCGAGATCTGGCGGTGGAAAACGAAGTGCCCGTGCATGCTTTTATCGAGGATGTCGGCGCGTCGGGCGGATATTGGCTGGCTTGCGCGGCGGACCGCATCCATGCGCAACCATCATCCATTGTCGGCTCCATCGGCGTTGTTTCTGGCGGTTTCGGCTTCACCGAAATGATTGCGAAGATGGGCATTGAGCGCCGAATGCATACGTCTGGCGACAAGAAAGCCATGCTCGACCCGTTTGGGCCGGAAAAAGCCGCTGATGTGAAGCACCTGAAAGCCCTGCAGGCGGAAATTCACGACGATTTCAAAGACATGGTCCGCGAACGCCGAGGCTCGAAACTGCAAGCCGACGACAAGGTATTGTTCAGCGGCGCTTTTTGGACCGGGCACAGAGCGCTGGAAATGGGACTCATCGACGGCCTTGGCGACCTCAGGGGCGTTATGCGCGACATCCACGGGGAGGAGGTGCGGTTCCGCGTCATGGATGAACGCCGGCCTTGGTGGCGCAAGCGGTTCGGTATGAATGCATCTGGGCACTGGTTGAGTGCGGACATGGGTGGCGATCTTTCATCCGGTCTCATCGCCGCAGTTGAGGAACGTCTGATTTGGAATCGATTCGGGCTTTGAGTGACATTGCAATCCCCTGCTTAAGCGCTTAAACCAAAATTATGTTTGGTATTTTCTCGCTGCCGAAAATTCTGTTCACCATCGCGGTGATCGCCGCTGTTTGGTACGGGTTCAAGTGGTTAAACCGCCGCGCCCAAGTGCAACAGCAGCAGTCGGACAATGCCGGCCGCGTTGAAGCGGGAGCCGCGAAAGCGCCCGACGTGGAAGAAATGGTGCAATGTCCAGATTGTGGAGCCTACGTGGCCAAAGGTGGCGGGCACCGCTGCACTTGATTCTCCGATGGTGGGTGTTAGGTTCCAGCCGGTTGTAATCACCGGTTCAAAGCGCCCCGCGCCCATGTCTACCAACATGTCCCAGAAAGCCAACAAAGATACCTGTTTCCAGGCCCTGATCCTGAAGCTGCAAGGCTTCTGGGCGGAGCAAGGCTGCGTGCTGTTGCAGCCCTACGACATTGAGGTCGGCGCCGGCACCTTTCATCCGGCGACGACGCTGCGTTCGTTGGGCCAGCCCGACGACCGTTGGAACTGCGCCTACGTGCAGCCGTCGCGCCGTCCTACCGATGGCCGCTATGGCGAAAATCCCAACCGCCTGCAGCATTATTACCAATACCAAGTCCTGATGAAGCCGAGCCCGGCGAACATCCAGGACCTCTATCTGGAGAGCCTTCGTGTGCTCGGTATTGATCCGGCGCTACACGACATCCGCTTTGTTGAGGACGACTGGGAAAGCCCGACGCTGGGTGCCTGGGGCCTTGGCTGGGAGGTCTGGTGCGACGGCATGGAAGTGACGCAGTTTACCTACTTTCAGCAAGTCGGCGGCTTCGACTGCAATCCGGTGCCCGTCGAGATCACCTACGGGCTGGAGCGTTTGGCCATGTACGTGCAAGGCGTTGAGAACGTTTACGACCTGGACTGGGATGGCGTCGACAAGGATAAGGGCGGCAAGACCTACCGCGATGTGTTCCATCAGGCCGAGGTCGAGTACTCGACCCACAACTTCGAACACGCCGACACCGAGATGCTGACTCGCCATTTCGCTGACGCAGAGAAGGAATGCGCCGCGTTGTTGGAGAAAAACTTGGCGCTGCCGGCCTACGACTACTGCCTCAAGGCCTCGCACCTGTTTAACCTGCTTGATGCGCGCGGCGTGATTTCGGTCACGGAGCGCGCTGCCTACATTGGCCGTGTGCGTGCGTTGTCCAAGGGCTGCGCCGAGGCTTGGCTCAAGTCTCAAGGCGTGGAGGTTTAAGCCATGCCTGAATTACTGCTGGAATTGCTGTCCGAAGAAATCCCCGCCCGGATGCAAAAGCGCGCGGCGGCTGATCTCAAACGCCTCGTCTGTGATGGCCTGAAGGCTGCGGGGCTGGAATTTTCAAGCGCCGAAGCCTACGTGACGCCGCGCCGCTTGGCGCTGTTGGTCGATGGCCTCCCCGAGAAGCAACCGGACGTCTCCGAAGAACGCCGCGGCCCGCGCGCCGACGCGCCGGAAAAGGCCATGGCCGGGTTTAAAGGCTCGCTGCCTGACGGAGCGGTGATCGAAGAACGCGAAACGCCTAAGGGCACGTTCCTTTTCGCCGTTGTCGATATTAAGGGCCGTGAATCTAACGACGTCTTGGCGGAACTTCTGCCAAAGGCCTTGGGCGATCTGCCATGGCCGAAGTCCATGCGCTGGGCCGATTACGAGATGCGGTGGGTGCGCCCGATCCATTCGCTGATTGCCGTGTTCAATGGTGGTGATGTGCCGTTTCTGTTCGGCGCGGTGGAAGCTGGGAAATCGACCGTTGGCCATCGTTTCTTGGCACCCGATGCCATCGAAGTTGCCGATTTCGCCGACTACAAACAAAAGCTCTTGGATGTCAAGGTCATGCTCGACCCGGCCGAGCGCCGCGCCCATATCCAGGGCGGGGCCGATAAACTGGCAGCGGCGGAAGGGCTGAGCGTCAAGGACGACCCGGGCCTGCTGGACGAAGTGACCGGATTGGTCGAATGGCCGGTGGTCTATATGGGCGCCATTGATGATGAGTTCATGGACGTGCCGCCGGAAGTGCTGATCACGTCGATGAAATCGCATCAGAAGTATTTCTCGTGCCTCGATTCCGATGGCAATCTGGCCAACCGCTTCATCGTCGTCGCCAATACCGAAACCACGGATGGCGGCAAGCAGGTGGTGGCCGGGAATGAACGCGTGCTACGTGCACGGCTGTCGGATGCCAAATTCTTCTGGGATCAGGACCGCAAGTCGTCGCTGTCGAGCAAGGCCCCGGCGCTGAAAGACCGCGTGTTCCACGCCAAGCTGGGCTCCATGGACGAAAAGGTCGACCGCGTGCAGGCGTTGGCCGCTGACATCGCGGTGCACGTCGAAGGTGCCGATAAGGACCGCGTGCGGTCCGCCGCGCGTCTGGCCAAGGCTGATCTGTCGACCGGCATGGTCGGCGAGTTCCCGGACCTGCAAGGTGTTGTGGGCCGCTATTATGCCATTCACGATGGCGAGTCGGCGGAAGTGGCTGACGCCATCGCTGAACACTATTCACCGCTCGGCCCCAATGATGATTGCCCCTCGAAGCCGGTCAGCGTGTGCGTTTCGCTGGCCGATAAGATCGACAGTTTGGTCGGTTTCTTCGCTATCGACGAAAAGCCTACCGGCTCCAAAGATCCGTTCGCACTTCGCCGTGCGGCTTTGGGTGTGATCAGGCTGGTGTTGGAAAATGGACTGCGTCTGCCGCTGGCGCCTGAATTCGCCAAAGGGGCGGAGCTTTATGGTGCCGACAACAATCCGTCAGACGACCTGCTGGTCTTCTTCGCCGATCGTCTCAAAGTGCATCTCAAAGAGCGTGGCGTGCGGCATGATGCGATAGATGCCGTGTTCGCGCTGGGTGGCGAAGACGATCTGGTGCGGCTGATGGCGCGGGTCGATGCGTTGTCGGATTTCCTTGCTTCCGACGACGGTGAGAACTTGCTGACGGCTTATCGACGCGCCGCCAACATACTGAAAATTGAAGAGAAAAAGGACTCGCGGCGCTTTGACGGCGCGGTGGATGAGGGCGCTTTCGAACAAGAGGAAGAGCGCACCTTGCATGCAGGCTTGGCCGAAGCTGGCCCGGCGATTGCAAAAGCTGTTGATGACGAAGACTTCGCCGCCGCCATGGCAGCCTTGGCAGCGCTGCGCGGGCCGGTGGACGCCTTTTTTGACGAAGTGACGGTGAACGCCGATGACACGGCGCTCAGGGAGAACCGATTGAAGCTGTTGAATGAAATTCGGACAGCGCTGGGGGGCGTTGCGGATTTCTCCAAACTCGAAGGGTGATAGCATGAGCAAGTGGATTTACGCGTTCGGCGACGGCAAGGCAGAGGGCTCGGCCGCGATGCGTGAACTGTTGGGCGGCAAGGGCGCCAACTTGGCGGAGATGGCGGGCCTCGGCCTGCCGGTGCCGCCGGGTTTCACCATCACCACCGAAGTCTGTACTCACTTTACCGCCAACGACAGCGCCTACCCGGACGGCATGGATGCGGAACTGATGGCCGCCATGTCCGATATGGAAGGCATCATGCAAGCCAAATTCGGCGACGCGGAAAACCCGTTGCTGGTTTCCGTGCGCTCGGGCGCGCGGGCGTCCATGCCGGGCATGATGGATACGGTGCTGAATTTGGGTCTCAACAACGTCACCGTGGCGGGCCTGGCCAAACGTTCGGGCGACGAGCGGTTCGCCTATGACAGCTACCGGCGCTTCATCCAGATGTACGGCGATGTCGTACTCGGCGTTGATCACCACCTGTTCGAAGATCTGCTGGAAGACATGAAGGAAGACCGCGACGTCTACCTCGACACCGACCTCACCGCCGACGACTGGAAGCGGCTGGTCGAGCAGTATTTGGAAATGGCCGAGGAAAAACTCGGCCGGCCATTCCCGCAAGACCCGGCCGAGCAGCTTTGGGGCGCCATCGGGGCTGTGTTCGGGTCTTGGATGAACGCGCGGGCGCGCACTTACCGGCGTCTGCATGGCATTCCGGCGGAGTGGGGCACGGCCGTAAACGTCCAGGCCATGGTGTTCGGCAACATGGGCGAGGATTGCGCCACCGGCGTCGCCTTCACCCGAAACCCGTCGACCGGCGACAACCATTTCTATGGTGAGTACCTGGTCAATGCCCAGGGCGAAGACGTGGTTGCCGGTATCCGCACGCCGCAACCGCTGACGGAAGCCGAGAAGGCCGAACAAGGCACGGACCTGCCATCCATGGAACAGGTCATGCCCGAACTGTTCAAGGAGCTCGATGACGTTCGAGTGAAATTGGAACAGCACTATAAAGACATGCAGGACATGGAGTTCACCATCCAGCAAGGCCGGTTGTGGATGCTGCAAACCCGCAATGGAAAACGCACGGCCAAGGCGTCGTTGAAGATTGCCTGTGACATGGTGGACGAAGGACTGCTGACAAAAACCGAAGCCATCCAGCGCGTTGACCCGGCCCAGTTGGACCAACTGCTGCACCCGACGCTTGATCCCGACGCGGAGCGCAACATCATCGGTCATGGCCTGCCATCGAGCCCCGGCGCAGCCGCCGGACGTATCGTCTTTACCGCCGACGACGCCGAAACATGGGTTGGGCGCGGCGAAGACGTTATTTTGGTGCGCACGGAAACATCGCCTGAAGACATCCACGGCATGCACGTTGCCAAGGGCATCTTGACCACACGCGGCGGCATGACATCGCACGCAGCCGTCGTGGCGCGCGGCATGGGTACGCCATGCGTTTCGGGCGCCGGTGATCTGCGCGTCGATTACGAAAACAAAAAAATCATGGCCTTGGGTCAGGCCTACGCTGAGGGCGAAGTGCTGACCATCGACGGTTCCACCGGTCAGGTGATGCTGGGGCTGGTGGCGACCCGGCAACCTGAACTCACGGGCGATTTCGGTCGCCTCATGGGGTGGGTCGACGAGGTCCGGGTGCTGGGTGTACGCGCCAACGCGGAAACGCCGACGGATGCCCAAACGGCGCGTAAGTTCGGCGCCGAAGGCATTGGGCTGAGCCGCACCGAGCACATGTTTTTCGAGCCCGAGCGCATTGTTCATATGCGCGAGATGATCTTGGCCACGTCCGAGCGCGCACGCCGCGCCGCCCTGGATAAGCTGTTGCCCTATCAGCGTCAGGATTTCCTTGATCTGTTCAAGATCATGGAAGGGCTGCCCGTTACCATCCGCTTGTTGGACCCGCCGTTGAACGAGTTCCTGCCGCATACCTTGGAAGAGATGGAAGAGATCGCGTCCGCAGCCGGTATTGATGTCGCCCAAGTGAAGGCGCGTAAGCTGGAGCTGGACGAAGCCAACCCGATGCTCGGCCATCGCGGTTGCCGGCTCGGCATCACGTACCCCGAAATCTACGAGATGCAGGCGCGCGCCATTTTCGAGGCGGCGGCGGCGTTGACCGGGGAGGGCAAATCCGTGGTGCCGGAGGTGATGATCCCGCTGATCGTCGACCGGCCGGAATTCGATATGCTGAAACAGGTTGTCGATGATGCGGCAGCGGCGGTGCAACAGGAAAAGGGCGTTGAGCTTTCGTACCTGGTCGGCACCATGATCGAACTGCCGCGCGCTTGCCTGCGCGCCGATGCCATTGCCGAAACGGCGGAGTTCTTCAGCTTCGGCACCAATGATTTGACGCAGACCACCTATGGGTTTTCGCGCGACGATGCGGCCCCGTTCCTTGAGGTCTATCACGACAAGGGGGTAATGCCGGTCGATCCGTTCATGTCCATCGACGTCGATGGCGTTGGCGAATTGGTGCGCATGGGCTGCGAGAAAGGCCGCAACGTGCGGCCCGACATCAAGCTCGGCATTTGCGGCGAACACGGCGGCGACCCCGAATCCGTGCGGTTCTGCCACGAGGTCGGGTTGAGCTATGTGTCGTGCTCACCGTTCCGAGTGCCGATCGCCCGCCTTGCGGCCGCGCAAGCGGCCATTGATGGCGGCCAGGGACAGTCGGTGGAGAACCGTTAGGGCGTTCCCATTCTTGTCGTTCCAGCTAAAAAAGTGACGGAACGAACCCAATTTTATGCAATGAAATCAATGGTCCGCATGCCAGTGTATGTTTGGCATGCCGCCATTCATCGTTCCCGCTTTCACAGGAATGACGATTGTCTTGTCCAGACCGGCACCAACGTCACATCATCGGTACCGGTTCATTTCAGATTCGATTGTCCTATAGCGCGTCTGCGCCGAATTTCGACGCTACGGAGACGAGCATGAACTTTTTGAGCATAAAGTCAATAAATTCCTATTATCGATGACTATATGCCGAAGGGTTCATAAAAAAACGGCGGGCCTAAGCCCGCCGATTCTTTCTGAAACTTCCTGGTCGGCGCGGTTAAGCGATGGCGACGCCAAAAGCGATCAACACCGTGACGGCGCCGACCAGGTAGGCCCAGCTTTGGTTTTTCAAGTTGTGGATTTTATTGCCCATGAGGGTTCTCCTTTTTTCTCAAAAGGCGCGGCTTTCTGTTCCGGCCCGATGCTGCGTTGCAACATGTAGGGTGTATTTAAGCTCATAGCTCGGCATCGACAAATGCATTATATGCATGGCTGGCATGGCCGTGGCGCAGGCGGGCTTCTTGACAGCTTGGTGTCGTCAAGCCACCGTGCGAGCCGTTCTATGGCGAAACGGAGGGCAGATATGAGCAACGAAATTCAACTCGATGATGACTGTATCTTCTGCAAGATTATTCGGGGCGAAATCCCATCGTTCAAGATTTACGAGGATGACGCGTCGCTGGCCTTCATGGATATCAATCCCGCGGCACCGGGCCATTGTCTGGTGATCCCGAAGCATCACGCGGAAAACATCTTCGTTACCCCTCTGCACGCCTCCGCCGCGGCCATGGCAACAATCAGCAAGGTCGCGCCCGCCGTTGAGCGCGCCGTGCAACCGGGCGGCATCAACATCGTTCAGGCCAATGGCCCGGCGGCGGCCCAGTCGGTGTTTCACACGCATTTTCACATCATCCCCCGGCATAAGGATGACAATATGCTGCTGAACTGGGGCCTGAATCCTGGCGACATGGACGAGATCAGCGCCATCGCAGAGGCGATCAAGGAGGAGATGGCCTAGGTTCGCTGCTCAACGAGGGCGCCTCCGCCAGGCCGCGTCGTCAGCTTCCCTCACCTTTCGGTCGCAAAATCCACGCGAGAGGAGTTTCCGAGATGTGCCAGGAGCCGTCCAACGCCGGATTTCGAGGAAATGACAACTTTCTGATCAGGAAGCGGAAGTGATTTCGGTAGCGCCGTAAGGATCCGAGATGCCCCAACAACATTGATCTCCCTTAAACGGAGAAACAACGATTTCACCGGCCTCCAAGTCGGCTCGTTTCTCATCTTTTGACCCAGTTTCTTTCGGGCCGGCTGTTCACGATGGCGATGTTCAGAAAGAAAATTCGATCAAATCTATCGTCCCATTCCAAGATCGAGATAAGGGTTTCCGGGAAAAAGCCCGCCCCGAATTCAACGGGAGCGGGCTCTTCTGATTTGCCCTCAGTTCCGTAGAACCAAGGCGATTGCATACGGCTTTTAGCTGAAGATCCCCTTCAGGATGAAGAAGATGATAGCGGCAAGGGCGCCACCGACGGGCAGGGTGATAATCCACGAAACGAAAATTCCGCCAATAACCCGCAGATCGATCGCACCGACACCGCGCGCCAAACCGACACCAATAACACCACCAACGGCGATGTGCGTGGTCGAAACCGGCAAACCAAGCCGGGACGCCACCACAACGGTAATCGCCGCGGCCATGGTGGCACAGAAGCCGCGCGTTGGAGTCAGCTCGGTGATCTTGGTGCCGATGGTCCGCATGACCTTATAGCCGTAGGTCGCCAGGCCAAAGATAATACCGGCACCACCCAGGATCAGAATCCACAAGGGCATGGCCGACTTCTGGGCGATTTCCCCACCGGATTGAATGATCCCGTATACGGCTGCGAGCGGGCCGATACCATTGGCGACGTCGTTCGCGCCGTGGGCGAAAGCCATGCCGCACGCGGTGAACAGCATCATCGGGATGAAGACCTTCTCAACGCTAGCGAAGTGGAAGTCCTTGTCGGCTTCTTCGTCGACCTTGACCTTGTTGATCATCGCCATACCGAGCAGTGCGCACAATACGCCAAAGGCACCCGCCAAGGCGACCGTCACGTCCATGGAAAACTCGAGTTTGAGATGCTTGAGTCCTTTGAACAATGTCACCAGGGCGATGATGAAGCCGACCAGGAAGACATAAAACGGACCCCATTTCTTGGCGCTTTTGAATGGGTTGTCCGTGTTCAAAATCAGTTGTCGGATGCTGATCATCAGCACGAACGAGATGATACCGCCGAGAACGGGCGATACCACCCAACTGGCGACGATTTTGCCGATGGCGCCCCATTTGACGGCCTCGAAACCGATCCCGACGATGGCGAAACCGACGATGGCGCCGACGATAGAGTGGGTCGTCGAGACCGGCCAGCCACGGAACGAGGCGATCATCAACCACAACGCTGCAGCCAACAAGGCCGCCAACATACCAAAAACCAGAATTTCCGGATTGCCGGCGATGCCCGACGGGTCAACCATACCCTTGCGGATGGTTTTGGTGACGTGTCCGCCGGCCAGGGCGGCGCCGGCAAATTCAAAGATGGCGGCGATGATGATGGCCGTCTTGACGGTAATCGCGCCGGACCCGACAGAGGTCCCCATAACGTTGGCGACATCGTTGGCGCCAATGCCCCAGGTCATGTAGATGGCAAAAATAATGGCGATAACGATCAGTACCGTACCGTATTGTGAGAGGATTTCCATAGCACTTCCCTCTGGATAAAATTGAGAATACCGGAACTAGCGGGCGATCATGAGGCGCAGACGATTTCCGACATGCTCGGCATTGTCGGCCATGTTTGCAGTCCATTTGATCAGTTCGAACCAAAACATGACGTCCACGGGACCCATTTTGTCCTCGTTGGCGAAGAGCGCCTTGGATGTCTCGACGGCCATAACGTCCGTTTCGCTTTCGATCTTGCTCAGTTCTTCGACCAAATCGCCAACGCTGTTGGATTCGCGCCCAACAAAGCCGGTTTCGATCAATTCATCGAGAAGACCGACAATCTCACCGGCCTTCGCACACGTGTCGGAACAACGCTCGGTAAGTGTGATCATCGGCTCTTTAAGAGGCTCAATAACCGCCATTTTGCGTGTCATCAAGAAGCCGGCAACATCTTGCGCCGAACCGGCGATGTCGTCTTGCACTCCCAACAAGTCCAGCAAATCCGCCCTGTTTACGGGCATCAGGAGACTTTTCGGCAGATGCGCCCGCACGGTGTTTTTGATGTCATCTGCCTCTTGTTCGAGCGAAAAAATCCTGTCGCGGGCTTCCTGGACACCGGCATCGTCGTTTGCAAATAGCGCCTGATACAAACCAGGCACTTGAGCGGCGCAATCGACGACGACGCGCATGTGTTGTTGGAGGGGTTTGAACGGGGAATGCCCGAACAAACTTTTGAGTGGGTTGGTGACCATTGGCTCAGCTCCTCTGTATTTTTTCAATATAAGCCATTGCGATGTTTCAGAGTTTTTCCCTCTAGCCGCGCATGTGAGGATCAAACTGTCGATGCCAAACCAAGCTGCTTAGGCTATTTGACGGCGTCTATTTCCGTTCCTCCAGAGCGCGCGGAATTGCAGTGCAAAAAGCACGGCTAAATTATAGCGTGGCTAAGTTACGGCTCGATGATCGTTTCGTGACAATTCGGTGACAATTTGCTGTATTGAAGTTGTTGCGAATGCGAACCCGAAAACAAATCACGGCTTATACAGATGGGTAAATCGCCGCTCAAAGCTGGGAAACTGGCCTTAAAAACCAATATTCTCGACAGCCTTCGAGATGCCGTCATACTGGTGAACAACAATCGCGAAGTCATCGGCTTCAATCGGGCGGCGCAGGAAATCGTCGAAATCGAGCACAAGGGCAAAGACCTTGCGCTTGCGTTTCGTGACCAAAATTTGCTCAACGCCGTCGACCAGGCCCTCAAGGGCGGCACCCCTGTCGTCCAGGAAACGTCCTTTCCCTATCCGGTCGGCAGGATTTACACCGTCGATATCACATCACTGTCCAGCGAGGACGAAAACAAGAAAAGCGGTGTCATGCTGACCATGCATGATATTTCCTCAATTCGCGCCAATGAGCGCATGCGAGCGGACTTTGTCGCCAATGTCAGCCACGAGCTGCGATCGCCGCTGACCACTTTGATGGGATTCATCGATACGATGCAAAGCGCGGTGAACCTTGATCCCGAACGCCATGAAGCGTTTCTCAACATCATGGCGCAGGAATCCAAGCGGATGGCGTTGTTGCTTGAGGACCTGTTGTCCTTGTCATTGATCGAGGCGCACGAGCACGAACGGCCGGAAGGAATGGTCGCGGTTTCCGAGGTGCTCTTGCCGGTCGTCGAGCGGTTGAAAAATCGGGCAGAGAAAAAGTCCATGGAGATTGTTGTCGAATGTCCAAACAAGGATATTCAGGTGCGCGGGGAAAAGAACCAATTGATCCAGGTTGTTGAAAACCTGATAGACAATGCGATCAAGTATGGCGATCCGGAAACTCGGATCGACGTCTCGGTGACGTGCGCCGAGGCGGTTGCGGATATTAAGGGTCCGGCTTTGGCCATCGCCGTCAAGAACCGGGGCGCTGGCATCGACGAAGAGGACATTCCCCGATTGACGGAGCGTTTTTATCGGGTTGATAAAGTGCGCTCTCAAGCCGTTGGGGGAACGGGCCTTGGGCTCGCGATCGTAAAGCATATTTTGAACCGCCACCGCGGCAAACTCGACATCACAAGTGTCCTTGGCGAAGAAAGCGTGTTTACCGCTTATGTTTCGCAATAGGCGTCGCAAACGAGGATGACGATGAAGCAAATAATCCAGCCGCTCATTCTGATAGCCGAGGATGAAGAGCATCAGGCGGAAATGCTTATCTACAACCTCAAAGACGCCGGATACCAAACCCTGCATGCGCGGGACGGGGAAGAAGCGCACTTGCTTGCCGAGGAATACCAACCGGATTTGATCGTGCTCGACTGGATGTTGCCGAAGTTCACGGGCATCGAAGTCTGCAGCATTTTACGCGACAATGAGAAAACAAAGGAGATACCGATCATCATGCTGACCGCACGCGGTACTGAAGATGACCGGGTACGCGGGCTTGATCTCGGCGCTGATGACTTCGTGGTGAAGCCGTATTTGCCATCCGAGTTTTTGGCCCGCATTCGAGCCGTGCTCCGACGGTCACGGCCGGCCACGTCGGATAAGCTGATCGAATGCGGCAAACTTCATCTCAACCTTGAGACCCACGAGGTCTTCTATGAAGGCGAAACCGTTCATTTGAGCGCTACCGAGTTCCGTCTTCTGGCGGTCTTGGCGGAGACTCCCGGTAAGGTTTTCAATCGCGAACAGCTGTTGGACATGGCTTGGGGGCGCGACGTCTACGTCGAGAGCCGGACCGTTGATGCTCATATACGGCGTATGCGCAAAAATTTGACCGAAAATAATCGGAAGGATCCGATCCGGACCATCAGAGGCGCAGGTTACGCCTTGTCTGTGTGAATGCTATATTGAAGGTTCACTGACCGTCGATGTGCTAACGTTCGGATCTGATACCCCCCGAACCCGTGCCAACGTAAGCGCATGGGGAATAAACAGAGAACCCGGTCGAGTCGACATGGCCTGCGCCGCTAAAGCATGTTAATACTAAAAAAAAGTGTGGAATGCCCAAGCGTTCAATCTGCTTCGGTGTGGCAATGGGCGGCCCGAATTGGATGGCAAAAGAGTGTTTGTCGGATAACGTAGGGGCGTGCCGTCAAGATCAGCAATTGCGGATTTCGAACCTGAAATAGAAAGTCTGCCGGGAATGGGCTTGAGAAATTTTTAACCGAGCGAGTCGTTAGCGATGGAAACATTTTCTTTTGATATTGCTCAGGCTTGGCAGAGTATTGATGCCTTTTTCGCCATCGATCACGACCGGCTGTCCGATCCGGATATTATTATCCGGCTGATCATCCAGGCGCTTCTGTTCCTGCTGTCTGCGTTTTATTCCGGCTCGGAGACGGCCCTGTTTTCCTTGTCTCGATTGGATCTGCAGAAACTGCGCCGAGAGCGCCACCCGCAAACCGACAATCTGCATGCCCTGCTCGATCAGCCGCGGCGCCTGATCATTTCCATACTCTGTGGAAATGAATTGGTGAATGTCGCGGCAACAGCAAACTTGGCCGGCATCCTGGTGGCTTTGACGGACCCGGAGCGCGCAGGCTGGATCAATCTCTTGGTGATGTTCCCACTTATCCTGCTCTTGGGGGAAGTGACGCCCAAGACCATTGCGGTGAGCAATCCGGTCCGGCTTAGCGCGGGGGTGGTCGGCGCGCCCATGACGCTGTGGGTGAAGATCGTCGCTCCACTGCGAGAACTCATCCGTATCGTCTCTGACCGGGTGACGACCTGGGTTGTCGGTGAAGAACGGACCATGGAGAACATCCTGCAAACCGAGGTCTTCAAGACGCTGCTTGAGGATGTTGCGGAAGAGGGGGTGCTGGATGCCACGGAACGGGTTCTGATCGATAATTTGCTGGAATCGTGTGAGACGGAAATCGTCGAGATCATGACGCCGCGCACACAGGTCAATTTTCTCAAAGCAGATATGTCGGTGCCTGAGATCGCCGAGATGGTCCGCAAAGGCCAGCATCCGCGCGTGCCGGTTTATCGTGACCATCGCGACAATCTGGAAGGGTTCATTCACGCTGAAGACATTATGAACCTCATTTTGGACGGCAAGAACCTTGAAGAACTGGTCATTGATGACCTGCTGCATCCACCCATTGTCGTACCGCCCACCAAGAACGTTGATGAGATGTTCGACTTTTTTCAAAACAACCGGGCGCGGGCGGCGATCGTGTTGAACGAGTTTGGAGGGGTCGATGGGTTCATCACCATGCGCGATGTCATCAACTTCATGTTTGGGGAGATTTCCGAAGACGTCAAAGGCCAGGATCTCTATCGCGAACAAGACCAGGATATCTACGTCGTGCCCGGTCAAATGAAGTTAACCGACTTCAACGACCTGACGAACTTCGGCATTGAAGATCCGCGAATGACCACAATCGGCGGTGTGGTTTTCCGTTATCTGGATCGGCTTCCCCATGTTGGCGACTCGGTTCCCTTGATGGATGGCTTGGTTGCCACGGTTCTCGAAATGGACGGGCATCGCCTGGTCAAATTGCGCGTCGTGGAAGGCGATCTCGGAGACCCGTCTGAGAATGCCGACGATGGATATCAACCAAACTGGGACAAAGAAGATCATCAAGCCGATGACGTGCACGCGATGGAACAACCGCCGGCCAGCGATGCGGCCGAGAAACCGCCGGCTAGCGCCGCGGCCGAGAAACCGGAGGCGAACTGAGTCATGGAATTTGTCATTTTTCTCGTCGCCTTGGTTATCCTGCTTCTGCTCAAGGGGTTTTTCTCCGGATCGGAAATTGCCCTGGTCAACTCCGACAAGATCAAGCTTCGCCATGAGGCCAAGCAAGGCAATGAGGGTGCGAAGCTGGCCCTTGATCTGTTTCGCAATCCTGAATTTCTATTGAGCACAACGCTTGTCGGCACCAACTTGTCGACGATCGCGCTGACGACCATCGGCACGCTGTTGATGATCGAGTTTTTCGGTGAAATGGGCGACCTCTACGCGTTCTTGGTATTCACGCCGATTCTCCTGATCTTCGGCGAAATCGTCCCCAAGAGCATATATCAGCACAAGTCGGATTTCCTGACGCCGATCATCATCTACCCCTTGAAGTGGGCGTCTTACGTTTTCTATCCGGTCATATTCATTTTTTCACGAATTGCGCGACTTGCCGCTCGGATTGTCGGCGCGGGCGGCGGTTCTCAGGTGGTGTTTGTGACCCGTGAACAATTATCGACATTGGTCGAGCAAGCGGAGCACGACTCAGCCTTGCGCGCCTTCGATCATGGACGGATTCGGCGTGTGATCCGCTTCGCCGAGACCACAGTTAAAGAAGCCATGATACCGATTTCAGAAACCACGGTGATCGCTCATGACAGCACCCGATCCGAGGCCGTCTCCTTGGTGCGCAAGCACGGGTTCAACCGCCTGCCTGTTTTTGAAGGCAGCACCAACAACATCACCGGCCTGGTAACACTCTCCACCTGGGATTTGATGGAGACGAGGAATGAGGGGCAATTGCTGCCAGAGTTGATCAAGACACCGTTCTATGTTTCACCCTTGGAAACCATTGATCAACTGTTGCCTCAACTCCACCAGCGCGAAGACCACATGGCGGTTGTCGTCGATGAGTTTGGCGCGGCGATTGGGATCATCACCATGGAGGATATTGTCGAAGAAGTGGTGGGCGAAATTGACGTTGGATACCACTTTGAGGAATACCATCCGCGCCGCCAGCGCACCGTCGAGGATTTGGGTGACGGTCGGTATCTGGTCGATGCTCGGCTGTCCGTTTCCGAAGCAAATGAAATTCTGGGTGCCGGTATTCCCACGGCGGAGTTTCACACGATCGGCGGTCTGGTTTTGGGGCGGTTACGCCACATCCCCAAGGAAGACGAATTCATCACGGAAGCCGGTTTCAAGATTACCGTGACTAACGCAACGGAACGCGCGATCCTCAAATTGAAAATCGAACCGTACTAAGGTGGCAGGTCCTGGAAGCCTTGTTTCTTGTAAATTCAGATCACCAACAACCATCTACACTGTGCATCTTCAAGATGTTAGGATGAAGGCCTTCATTTGGCTTTAGGCCAGTTTTCAAGACTCACTCGGTTCAAATGGATGCCCGGATATGTCTATCTCGATCAATAAAAAATTGGTGCCTGTCGAGAAACTGCAAACGATCCATGACATCCAGTTGCCAATCGGCCTGAAGTTCCGGCAACTGATCGTCACAGGCCCTCCGGGATCGGGGAAGAGTCACTTAATTAGGTTGCTGCATGGCTGGCCGAACGAAGGGTATATCGACCTAACCCGCCGTGATTGGTGGCGCGATCAAACTCTCACCTATCGACCGCGCGAAGTTCATCTGGGAATGCCGTTCGTTGGTTTTTCAGAGGCCTTGACGGTCTTTGACAAAGAATGGCTTGAAAAACCGACTGCCCCAACACTGGACACCTCCCGATTTGTCATTCCGCCGACCGGAGAGGGTTTGTTCCAAACGGATTGGTTGGGGCGCTACATCTTTGAGTTTCTTCTTCCGCCACCAGAGAAAATTCTGGAGTTTCGCGAAAGACGCAAAGCGGATTCGTACCATCCCGTTGATGAAGATGTGACACTCGAAATTATTCATCGCCAAGTCGCAACTTATGCAGAAGTTGCGCAGTTCATGCAGCGAAGGAACTTTCAGGTATATGTCCGGGAGGCCTTTGATCAACCTCCGATGCGGATCGCCGAGGAACACGAATTCAGGCCTCCGGATTGGGCGGTCAAATCACCTGAACCGCTCTTGAGATTTGATGGAATGACGACGATCATCAAGACGATCCTCGGCAATGACGACATCGATTGGTTGGAGCCAGGAGACGAGCCGCAGGAACTGATCGGCGAATCTCGCGTGGCCTATGATGGGTACCCATTGGAACTCAATCTAGGTGGTATGGGTTTGAAGTTTGTGCCGGAAGTTCCGTTTGGCGCGCGCCTTAAACGAATACAAAAGAACTGGATTGTCTACGATCCCAAAGATGCGGCGAAAGGTCCCTATCCATCGATCCGCATCAAAGAGGGGGAGAACGTCGTGGTCGGCCGTGCGAACGATGAATACGACGCAGTTTTCAATTTTTCTAAAAACGTCGCCCGAAGCCATATCAAAATCACCAACGAGAACGGCGATTTGATTTTCACGGTCCTCGATGAAGATCGGGAGACATTGCTCTCTAAACTGCCCAAGGAAGAAAGAGAGATTGTTATCTCCAGTCTGCCCTGGAAGGCGCGCGTGCGCGATATATATACCGAACGCTTGTCGTCCCTGAAAAAAGTGCGTGAGTATTTTGGTGGCACAATCGAGCTGCTTCCGTCGGATTTAGCTTTGGCGCAGATTAAATCGATAAATGAATTGCTCCTCAATGAACCTTGCCGGGAAAAGGATGCGCGCGGTGAAGCAGGCGCGTTGATCGATCTGCCGGAAAACCTTGCGACCGTGATCGTCGGTGATCTTCATGCGCAAATCGATAATCTGCTGAAAGTTCTCATTGAGAACCATTTTCTTTCCTGCTTGGAACAAGGAACCGCGAACCTCCTCATTCTTGGCGATGCCATCCATTCCGAAATCGATGGGCAACTCGAGGAAATGGATACTTCGATCTTGATGTTGGACTTGATCTTCTGTCTCAAGCAACGTTTTCCAGGCAATTTTTTCTACCTTCGTGGAAACCATGACAGCTTCGATCCGGAAGTTAGTAAGAACGGCGTTCCGCAAGGGGTGTTGCTGCGCCGTCGATTGCTGGAATTACGAGGGGAAGAATACGTTCGGGAAATGGAGTGTTTTTTCGAGCGCTTGGCTTATATCGCCAGAGCGGAGGCCTTCATCGCCTGCCACGCGGGCCCTCCGAGTCGAGAGATGAAATATGACGAGATTGTCAATTTGCGCAACCACCCCAAGAGAACGCATGAAGTTATGACATCGCGGCTGAAACGACCCAACAAACCCGGCGGTTATTCCAAGGGAGACGTGAAGCGTTTTCGCAAAAGCCTCGGTGCCATCAAACGCACGCCTCTGATTGTCGGCCATACACCGCTGTCACCGCATGGCTCGGTCTGGATCAATGTTGGGGATATCAAAGACCACCATGTTCTTTATAGCGGCAATCCCCAGGGACCCGGTATTTTCCTCAATGTTGGAAAGCGGCTCGTCCCCTTCGAATACCCGACGGAACCGCTTCTGGCGCTTGTAAACAATCTGGACTAAATCGCCCCCACAGTCGGCACTGACAAAGGACGGCTGATTCGCCGCGTCGAAACGCGTGCCGAAAACCTGAAGTGGTCAGTTGAAAACCTTTGATCTCTCTCAATTGAAGCAACTTCGATTGCTGCTAGAAATGTTGCAAATACTTGGGTTGGTTTTCGCAAGGCATCCAACGAGGGTGGACAAGGTGTCTTGTTGTTTTTTCATGCGGGCGTTGTGGAACAAATCTGAATGTAACTGAGAAGCAATTTATGAATGACCAAAGTTGACATGCGCTCCGAACCCACGGGTCATTTGAATTGAGGAATTGACTGATGATACGGAAAATCCTTCTCCCGGCCATTTGTTTGCTGCTTTTTTATGGTTTCTGGGTCAGCCCGGATTTCAAGGAGATTTCGGCAGGTGTCGCCATCTTTCTCTTCGGCATGCTTTTTCTTGAGGAAGGCTTCCGGGCATTTACCGGCGGCTTGCTCGAGCAGATTCTCTTTAAGACGACCAACAAACTATGGAAGAGTATAGGCTTCGGCATCGTGACAACGACGATCATGCAGTCGAGTTCACTGGTGTCCGTTATTACGATTTCATTTCTGAGCGCCGAGTTGATCGCCTTGGCATCCGGGATTGGTATCATTTTCGGCGCGAATATTGGCACGACCACAGGAGCATGGCTGATCGCCGGCTTCGGCCTTAAGGTCAAGATCTCGGCCTATGCCATGCCGATGCTGGTTGTCGGCATCATCTTGGTCTTTCAGAAATCAAACGCCTTGAAGGGCATGGGCTATATCTTGGCCGGGCTGGGGTTCTTGTTCCTCGGTATCCACCACATGAAAGAAGGCTTCGAGGCCTTTCGTTCCACCATTGACCTGACGGAATTTGCGATCGCCGGCTATCCGGGCCTGTTCATTTTCACCGGCCTGGGCGTGTTTGCGACAGTCGTCATGCAATCCAGTCATGCCACGCTGGTGTTGATCATAACGGCGCTGGCGGCCAATCAGATCACGTATGAAAACGCCCTGGCGCTGGCAATCGGCGCCAACATCGGCACCACGATCACGGCTATTCTCGGTTCGCTCAGTTCCAATTACATGGGCAAACGATTGGCCGCGGCGCATCTGATTTTCAATGTCGTTACCGGCTTGATCGCCATCGCCTTCATCTATCAGATCATGGAAGCCGTTGAGAGCACGGCGGCATTCGTTGGGATCGCTGATGATGACTGGACGCTGAAACTGGCGATTTTCCATACCATCTTCAATGTGATCGGTGTTGGCGTCATGTCGCCGTTCGTCAATAAACTCGTTGGTTTCCTGGAAAGAGCCATGCCGGCGCCAAAAGTCGATTTGGTGGAGCCCAAATATCTCAATGATTCGGTGATGGGCTTCCCAGAGACCTTACTTGAGGCCGTGCGAAACGAAACACTGCACCTCTACGACAACGCTTTTGAAATCATGGCGCATGGCATCAATCTTCATCGTTCGCAAATCCTGTCGGACGAAGAATTGGAGACGATGATCAACAATGATCGAGAGATATTGGATATCGATCTCGACGACGTATACGAACGCAAGGTCAAGTCGCTTTATGCCGAGATCTTGGATTTCATCAGTCGGGCTCAGACGACGATACCATCGTCGTTTTCAACCCAATTGTTTGATCTTCGACAAGCCAATCGGCAAATCGTGCTTTGCGTCAAAAGCATCAAACATATGCGCAAAAACGTCACCGCCTACATGGTCAGCGACAACGACTATATCCGCAAGGAATACAACGAACTGCGCATACAGATATCAGCGGTTATGCGTGAACTGCATGTGCTCCGCCAGCAAGAACCGGAAGACCGAGATGTGCTGGATCTGGACAACTACAAGGTGGAGATCGAGCGCGACAGCAGTGTCGTCGATGGTAGTCTTGATGCGCTGATCCGAGAGGAAAAGGTCACGTCAATCATGGGTACGTCGTTGATGAATGACCACGGGTACGCGCGAAACCTTGTCTGGAATTTAACCGACGTGGGCAAGGTTCTCTACGGTACGCACGATTCCGTTGAGAAAGAGATCGAAGATTTGATCGGCCTTGATGAGATCGATGTCGAAGATATCCTGAGTGCGGAACGACAAGAATCGTAAGGCTTGATGAAACAACAAACAAATGTGAAATCCCCCATTAAAGGATACAAACCATGAAAACACGAGACATGATCGAACAAGTCTTCGATGAAAAATCCATGAAAAAATCCCAGCGAAAAGCCGCTCTGAAGAAGCTTATCGGCAAGCTTGAGAAGAAGGAGAAGAAGCTGAAGACGAAGTTGAAAAACGAGAAAACGAAAAAGGGCAAAAAGATGCTAACCGAAAAATTACGCCTCAACGAGACCCATCAAAGAAAGGCGGCAAAGTTGCAGAAGGAAATCGGCAGTTAATACATCTCAATACTTGTTCGCCATCAAAACGCTTGGGACTTCTGAGCCTGCAGTTTAACGGAAGATCTGGCTCATCTGGATTTGTTGTCTGGTCGCTTGGCGTTGATGGTTTGCGTGGCGGTATTGGATGGTCGGTGTCGAAGCTTTGACAGTCGTGCAAATCTTTCATGATGATCGACCAAAGAACTATCGACCGCACGTCATTCCATCCGATCTAGCAACAGATTTGCGACATCCTTCTCGCCGAGATACGTAGCGGAGAATTGGTAGAAGACGGTATGCTGCCGCCAGCCAACCAGTTGGCGGCACGTTTTCAGGGATTGCAGGATGCGCTGAACACCCTGGGTGTCACGAATTACTTTCGGCGCTAGACGACAGTATCGACCCGCCTGTCCACGACGCGCGAGTCCTGGCCGATCGAGTGCAGTTGCGGTTAAACAATGAGTGAACCCGAAGCTCTGGAATCTGAGACGCGCGACAAATCGGCTTGTGGCACGTCAAGCGATACAAGTTTGAACGGTCAAATGTCCGGAAACCGAGCCACAAGCAGAAGCCTGGACGTCGAGATCTCGAAGACCGAAATGAGCCATCTCAGGCATATGCGGAAAACGCGTGACGACTTCCGCATTCTGATCAGAAAGCCAACATTCTTTGGAAACCGACGGTTAGACGGCTCCTGGCACATCCCGGGCTTGAGGGCCGACGGTAGTTTCCTTCCGGAGCTGAAGGCGAAGCAGCTTTAGATTCATCAGCGACCGGTTTTCCTGGATTGGCTATTATCAGCTATTCCTGTCAACGGGCCATGACTTCCGCTCTTGAGTCCAAACCAGTCTGTCATGCGCGGGTTTGACTGTATTGCCCGGCGCGTGTTTGATCGCTCGCCATGACGCAATCTCCTATTGAAATCTCCGCCACCCAGGCGCGCCGGATGGTCCTTCAATTGCAAGGACTGGCGGAGACGCCGCGCCGGCAGTTGGGCAGAGAGGGCTTGCTGGAGCTCATTCGGCAACTGGGTTTTGTTCAGGTCGATTCGATCCAATGGGTCGAGCGCGCGCATCACATGATCCTGGCCAGTCGCTGGGACGGATACCGGCAAAAAGACCTTATTCGCTTGATTGAGAAAGACCGGGCGCTGTTCGAGAACTGGACCCATGACGCCGCCATCCTGCCGGTCGAACATTTCCCGGTTTGGAAACGGCGCTTCAAACGCGAGATGGCGCGCCTCGCCGGACGCTGGGCCGATTGGCATGGCAATGATTATCGAGAGGACCTGGACCACATACTGGCGCACGCCGCCGAAAACGGCCCGATCACAACGCGCGATATGTCGGACGGCCGCGACCCGAGCGGCGTTGCGGGCGAAGGCGAATGGTGGAATTGGAAGCCTTCCAAGACCGCGCTGGAATATCATTGGCGCACCGGCGGTTTGTGCATCTGTCACCGCAGAGGTTTCCAAAAAGCATACGATTTGACGGAACGCGTGATCCCCAACGCTCATCACGGGCAGGAAATGTCGGAGGACGAGTTCATCGACTGGTCGTGCTCGGAGGCATTGAAGCGTCTCGGCTTCGGAACGGCGGGGGAGATCGCCGGCTATTGGGGCAACGTCAAGGCCGCTGAAGCCAAGGCTTGGTGTGATTCACGCCTTGGCCGTGACGTTGTCGAAGTGCGGGTTCACAACTTCGGCGGTGATCCGCCACGCAAGCTCTATGCGCTGGCGGATGTCGAAGAGCATCTCGCCGAGCAACAGCCTCCCGTCCAGCGGGTGCGCATCCTCAGCCCCTTCGACCCCGTCATCCGAGACCGCAAACGCTTGGTCAATCTGTTCGGATTCGACTACCGGATCGAAATTTTCGTGCCGGCGGAACGGCGTACCTACGGCTACTACGTTTTCCCGCTAATGGACGGAGAGCGGATGATCGGCCGCCTGGACATGAAAGCGGAACGCGGCCAGGACGCGCTTGTGGTTAGGGCGCTGTGGCCGGAACCCGGCGTCAAATTCGGTAACGGCCGTATGACCCGATTGGAAAGCGCACTTGAGCGAGTGCGCAAGCTGGTGGAACTGTCCAGTCTTCGGTTTCAAGACGGATGGCTGCGCGACCCGGTCTAGTCGGCGGCTTTCCCGCACCCGCGCGCGGTGCTATGAAGGCCGCAAGGACGGGGAGGACATTCATGACACTCAGGCGTGGCCTGATCAGCGCGGATCGCTTTCGCTCTCACGCAGATGTGGAGAGCAACACCATGCGCGCCGCCGCCGGTTTTCATGCGCTGGGCGTCGAACCTGGCGACGCTATCGCTATCCTCATGCGCAATGACTTTGCGTTTTTCGAAGCGTCGTATGCGGCGCAAGCGGCGGGGGTGTATGCGGTGCCGGTGAACTGGCACCTGGCCCCGGCGGAGATTGCCCACATCCTGGAAGACAGCGAAGCCAAGGTGTTGGTCGTGCACACCGACCTGTTGCGCCACATGGCGGAGCGCATTCCCGAAGGCGTAACGGTTTTGACTGTGCCGACGCCGCCGGAAGTGGTGGCGGCCTATGGCCTCGACCCAGCCGACGCGGAACCGATGCCGACCTGCCGTCTGTGGGACCAATGGCTTGCCGCGTTCGAGCCCTTGGCCGAGCCGCATCCGCAGCCAAAAGAAACCATGATGTATACGTCAGGCACCACGGGTTTGCCCAAAGGTGTTAGGCGCAGCACTCAGTCGCCAGAGGTCAGTGCTGCGATGTCGATCTTGCGCGACAAGTTATACGGCATTGAACCCGGCATCCGTGCCCTGGTGGGTGGCCCGCTGTATCATACAGCCCCCAATTCGATGGCCATGCGCGCGGGAAAAGTTGCCGATGCCGTGATCATCCTGCCGCGCTTTGATGCTGAGGAGTTTTTGGCGGCCATCGAACGCGAGAAAATCACCACCACCTTCATGGTGCCGACGATGTTCGTACGATTGTTGAAGCTGCCGGACGATACCCGGTTGCGCTGTGATATTTCATCGCTCAGCTACATCATGCATGCGGCGGCACCCTGTCCGTCGGACGTCAAGCGACGCATGATTGATTGGATGGGACCCATCGTGAACGAGTTCTACGGCGGCACCGAAGGCGGGTATTGGGCCGTCAGCACCTCCGATGAATGGTTGAACAAGCCCGGCACTGTTGGCCGCCCGCCCGCGGAGGTGACCCTGAAAGCGCTGGATGAAAACGGCAATGAAGTACCCCAGGGAGAGCCCGGAGTTCTCTACGGAAAGCATGATCTTTTCCCTGATTTCACCTATCACAAACGCGAAGAGGCGAGGCGAGAGGTGGGGCGCGGCGATTTGATCACCATCGGCGACATCGGCTATTTCGATGAAGATGGGTATGTGTTCATCTGCGACCGGGCGAAAGACATGGTGGTGTCAGGCGGCGCCAATATCTATCCGGCTGAGATCGAGGCGGTGCTGACGGATATGCCGGGTGTTGCCGATGGGGCTGTGTTCGGCATTCCTGATCCGGAGTTCGGTGAGAAACTGATGGCCGTGGTGCTGCCGGAACCGCGCGCGGAAATTTCGGAAGATGCCGTGATGGATTTTCTGCGCCGGCATTTGGCCGGCTTCAAGGTGCCGCGTGTCATTGAGTTCCGAACTGAGTTGCCGCGCGGCGATGACGGCAAAATCTACAAACGCCGGCTTCGTGAGCCATACTGGCAGGGCCATGAGCGCCAGGTTTAGGAGCGCTATTGGCTGAAGCACGCGGTTCATCCGCACCGTTGAAAGGTATCACCTGCATGATCGCGGGTGGTGCGCTGCTGACCGCCAACGATGCCGTGCTCAAGTGGTTGACGGGCGGCTATCCGGTGGGCGAACTGATGTTCGTGCGCGGGCTTTTCGTCATGCTGCCGATTGGTATTTTCGTTTGGCGTGCGGGCGGCATTACCGCTTTGATGACCCGGAATTACAAGGAGCATGCGCTGCGGGCCGGGTTGATGATCGTCGGCACGTACCTGTTCGTCAGCGGCCTCAAGTTCCTTCCGTTGGCGGATGCGATTTCCATTGCTTTCGCCGGGCCCTTGTTCATCACCGCGCTTGCCCCGTCGATGTTGGGGGAACATGTGGGGTGGCGGCGTTGGATGGCGGTGCTGGTGGGGTTTGTCG
>JAERTE010000097.1 GCA_016845145.1 Rhodospirillaceae bacterium | reverse complement strand
CCCTCGCCCTGCTGTGCGGCGTACAGCCCATGACGGCACGCGTTCATGCGCGAGCGCGCCCTGCCCGCCGGCGTACGCGGGCCGGTGGAACGGCACGCATTGGCGCGGTTGGCGGAGATTTGTGCGGATGATGCCATGATGGTCAATATCAAAAAAGGAAAATAAACGTAAATAGAGAAAAAAGTCAAGGGCTTTCTAGATTTGATCCGCACAGACCACTGATCCCGAGCGGGGTGCCGAAGCCAAGCCGTGAACGGGACCAAGCTGGGAACGGGGAGCGCGCTTGTCGGTCAATCCGGGCCGTATCATAGACATGCATTGTAAGGCGAAGCGCCTGTGATACCTTTTCCCGACAATCATCAGTACCCATTACGGATTTCAACATGCCTGAGCAACCCGAGAAGACGACAACGGAAGACGGCGCGATTGAGTGGCGGCTCGACGGCGAACTGCATCGCGAAGACGGTCCCGCCGTTGAACGGCCCGACGGCACCAAAGGCTGGTTTTTGCATGGTAAACAGCATCGCCTGGGTGGCCCGGCCGTCGAACACTCCGACGGCACGAAAGAATGGTGGGCGGATGGAGAGTTGCATAGGGAAGACGGCCCCGCCGTTATTGAAGCGGACGGAACCCGGGAATGGCACCAACACGGCGCCTACCACCGTGAAGACGGGCCCGCCGTTATCAGATATGACGGCGTTCAGCAGTGGTGGGTGAAGGGTGTGCGGCACCGTGAAGACGGGCCGGCAGTCGTCGAAGAGGGTGAGATGAGCCAATGGTGGGTGAGCGGCCACTTGCATCGTGAGGATGGGCCGGCCATCGAATACGAAGATGGATCGGCGGACTGGTATCTACTTGGCATAATGGTTGCCGAAGACGTCGTCACGGACGCCGCGCAACGCAAGGCCTTCTATGAAAAACACAAAACCCCCTAACGAGTCTCATGTTGATCTGCGGAGCGACCAAATCGCGTGGCAGGCCAACGTCACGACGACAATCGTGCCGCCGACCAAAACCGTAACCGACGGCTGTTGATGCAACACCAGCCAGACCCAGAACGGCCCCAGGCAGGTTTCCAACAGCATCAACAATCCAACCTCGGGCGCCGGGATAAACCGGGGGCCGATGGCCAACAGACCGAACGATACCGGCAGAACAAACAATCCCATCGCGAGAACCGGGAACACCTGATCATCCGCCAAATGCAACGGCGGTACAAACGGCACAAGGCACAGCGCTACAACCAGAGCCGCCAACGCCGTCGCCGGCACCATGCTGACGGCAGGCTTCGATCTGGTGAGGGTAAACGCACTGGCGACGGCGACGGCGGTCACAAAAGCGTAGGCGATGCCCCACACTTCATTGCCGTTCGTCTCGACAAACAGGCTGTCGCTGACGACCACACCGATCCCGGCAAGACTTATCACGCAGGCAATGCCGGTCGCCAGTTTGATTGGTTCTTTCAGGAACAGCGTGCTCATCAGTGCGGCGAGCATGGGGATGATGGCGACCGTGATCAGCACCTTGGCGGCACTGGTGTATTCAAATGCCAAAACGAACGTCACCGAACTGACGGCCATCATCACGCCAACGCCAAATCCCGTTTTGCCCAGGGCCGAAATGCGGGAAACGAATTTGCCTCTGTACACTGCCAGCAACACCGTGAGCAACGCGGCCGACATCAGGGCATTCCGCCAAAATGTCATCGGCCAGACGTCCATGTCCGCCAGCCGCAACAGCAAGGCATCGGGCGTCAACGCCATCACGCCGATGAACGTTAACACGAAGCCCTTGGCGTGATTTGAAAGTCCGTTCACCAGTGAATCCTTTGCGACGCACCGCCGTCGGCGCTGACTTGGTATAAAGTTCATCGGTCCGTTCAAGGCAACGTTTAATTGGTTGCGCTCTGAGCCGTCCGATTGTCCGGCCGTTTTCTATTGTCTCGAAAAGCGACACGCGCTCAGCAGGTTCTCACGCGTTCTTGAGCAAGCGTCATTGGCCCTTCTGGCGCGCCATTGCTACATCTCATCAGCTATAAAACAGGGGGTGCAGCGCAGGCCCGAATTCCGGCTGGCGCCCAAAGACAAAGGAGATGCAAATATGACTGCCGATCCGATCAAAGTGACTGTTTACCGTTGGGCTGGTGCCTGGGGGCCGTTCAAAGTGAAGATTCCGTGCGGTGAATGCTCGCTGACCAAGGATGTTATCGAAGACACCATCGCCACCGAGCTGGCCGGCGTGCCGGTGGAGTTGGATATGCGCGACTGGCTGAGCGAATGGTGGAAGCCGTTGCCGAAAGGCGGGTTCCACGCACCGATCGTGCTGGTCGAGGATAAGATCGTCAGTCAGGGCGCGGCGTTGAACCGGGGCGTGCTCACGCAAGCCGTGATCGAGGCGCATGCGTCCAAGACCCAACGCCAGGGCAATGTCGTCTTCGGCAAGGAAACCTGCCCGCACTGCAAGCGCGCCAAGGGGTATCTGGATGATGCGGGTATCGATTTCACCTACCACGACGTGGTGCGCGAACCGCGCGCCCTGTATGAAATGCTGGCCCGCGTGAAGCCGATCGTCGGGCCGAAAACCCCGGTCACGGTGCCGCAAATGTGGATTGACGGCGATTACGTGGGTGGTGCCGATGATTTGCAGAAAATCGTTGAGGCGGACGTGGTTCCGAACCCGGAACGCGGCCAGTCGTCATTGTCGCCGCAGATCGCCTAGGCGGTTGGTGCCGTAAACGGGGATAACCAGTATATACCTACTCAGCTGGCGATCGTCCGGCTTCGCGCCGCCTCACCATCATCGAGTGCCAGGCGACGCTAACCAGGATGGCGCCGCCGCAGGCCATGGTGGTTGCGCTGGGCACTTCGCCGATGACAAGAAACACCCATAGCGGGCCGAATACGCTTTCCAGAAGGATCAACAGGCTGACCTCCGCCGCCGGCAGGTAGCGCGGCCCCATGGTCATCAACAATGTGGCGGCGGGTATGATGAATATGGTGAGCGTCAGGGTCAGGGACATCTGGCGGGAGTCAAAGTCGAATGGCGTGCCGAGCATGCCCGCCATGCCGGCAGCCATGACGCCAGCGATGGTGAAGACCTGTAACCGGCTGATGTCGGGATGGGTCCGGAAAATCGTGAAGTATGTGGCCAATGCCAATGCCGCACCAATGGCCGCCATCACGCCGACGCCGCTACTTGCGGCCAATGCCTCCCCGGCAATGATGCCGATCAAAGCAACCACAAAAACGGCGGCGGCCCAGGTAAACCACGAAAGGCGCTCACCTAAAAAAAATCTGCCGATAACAGCCGCAAACAATGGGGTTGCGGCCAAGATCGCCAATGCATTGGCGGCGCTGGTGTGTGTGATCCCGACCATGAACAAAAAGCTCATCACCACGGTGACCAAGGCGGCAAACACCACGGCCCACGAAATCCGTGCGGCGAACCCTGGTAGGTCGCGGTGCTCGCGGATCACGATCAACAGGCCCATCACCAGCGCCGTCATGGCGCCGCGCCAAAACAACAGATCCATCGCCGGGACGCCGATAAGGCGGATGAAGGTGGCGTCCGGGCTGACCAGCAACACGCCGGAGCCGGTCAGCAATAGGCCTTTCTGATAGGGCTTCAACGCCGCTTCAACTACCGCCGAACACGCGACTCAGAATATCCGTCGTGCGTTTGGCCGGGTTGTCGCGGATCGCGGCTTCTTCCTGGGCCAGATAGTGAAACAGGCCCTCCAGAGCCAGATCTGTGGCGTGCGCTTGCAGGTCGGCCTTGAGGTCCGGCACGAAAGGGATCGTCTTGTATTGGCCGATCAACTGATCGTAGGCGGCAAGCGCGCCGACGTCTTGCAGCGATTGATCGATCACCGGCGCGATGGTGGCCTTCAGCTCAGGCGTGGCGACGCGCCGGAAATATTGCGTGGCGGCGTCCTTGGGGCCATCGAAAATGCCCTTGGCGTCTTCCAGCGTCATCGACGTGATGGCGTTCCACACCAGTTCCTTGGCTTTCGGCATGGCGGCTTCGGCACCGCGGTTGAGCTTCAGTTCGACCTCGTCAGCCAGGCCTGAGAGGCCGAACTTCCGGAGCGTCGATTGCACGCTCTGCAGCTGCTCGGGCAGCGGGATGTGTATCTTCGCATCACGGTTGAAGCCGTCCGCTGCGCCCAACTGTCCGGTGACCGTCTCGGTGCCGACGCGCAATGCTTCTTTCAGGCCCGAGATCATGTCTTCGGTGGTCAGCCCGCCAAGGCTGGGTGTCGAGCCTGAGGATTGCGGCTGAGTGACTTGGTCGACGGCGCCCTTCAGCGTTTTCAGCCAATCGTTGGCGGCGGCATGCCCGCCGGAAACCAATAAGGTCAGGGCGGCTATGAACAGGATACGTCGGGTACGGGTCATCGAAGGCTCCGGCTTAGCGGGTTATGAATGGAGCCAATATAACCAAGTTTTCCGATGAAATCTGTTTTGTTGTGCAGGGCTTGCCGATAGGCTGACGTCGCATTCCAAAGGAGACAAGCGTGGCCCAACCGAAACTTTTCACGCCCATGCAAGTGCGTGACGTGACCTTGAAAAACCGCGTCGTGATCGCGCCCATGCACCAATACGCCGCCGAGAAAGGCTATCCCACCGACTGGCATTTGATGAACGCCGGGCGGTTTGCGGTGGGCGGCGCGGGGCTTGTGATTGTCGAATCGACCAAGGTCGAGCGGCGCGGCTGCGGCACCATGGGTGATTTGGGACTGTGGCACGACGACTTCATTCCGCATTTCAAGCGCCTTGCCGATTTCATTCGTGCGCACGGCTCCGTGCCCGGCATCCAGATCGGCCACAGCGGCAGAAAGGCCCGCCGCTTCCGGCCATGGGAAGGGCGCTCGCCCCTCGACCGTGAAGCCGCCATGGCGGAAGACTGGGGCGTCGATTGGGATGATTGGGAGTTGGTTGCGCCGAGCGCCATTGCGGAGACGGGCGACCCCGAGCCTCGGGCGTTGGCAGTTGAAGAATTGCCGGATTTGGTCGACGCCTGGGGCGCGGCCGCGGCGCGCGCCGACGCGGCCGGATTCGAGATGCTGGAGATCCACGCCGCCCACGGCTATCTGCTGCACCAGTTCTTGTCGCCCGAGGCGAACCGCCGGAATGACGACTACGGCGGACCCTTGAAAAACCGCATGCGCCTGGCGCTGGAAGTGACCGAATGCGTCCGCGCCAATTGGCCGGACGCCAAACCGTTGTTCATGCGCCTGTCGGTGGAGGACAACGCCGGTTGGAGCGCCGACGACAGCGTCGAGGTGGCGCGCGCGGTGAAGGCCTTGGGTGTCGATGTCATCGATTGTTCGTCGGGCGGCATTTCCGGGGCGGTAGGGGTCGGGCGCAGGCCGCTGGGCTATGGCTATCAGGTGCCGCTGGCGGCGAAACTGCGCCAGGAGGCCGATATCGCATCCATGGCGGTCGGGCTGATCGTGCATGCCGACCAAGCCGAGAATATCCTGCAATCGGGCGAGGCCGATCTGATCG
This sequence comes from Rhodospirillaceae bacterium, assembly GCA_016845145.1. Classification (GTDB taxonomy): domain Bacteria; phylum Pseudomonadota; class Alphaproteobacteria; order Rhodospirillales; family Casp-alpha2; genus TMED8. Next base: position 53,263 of record JAERTE010000097.1, on the reverse strand, counting down.
CGCTGGCCCGCGAGGTGTTGCACAATCCCAACTGGCCGCTCGACGCGGCGCTGAAGCTGGGCGCGGAAAACCCCTACGCCCTGATGCCGCCGGCGTACGAGTATTGGCTGTCGAAACGCGCTGAAGCCGTGCCCGACGTGGTGCCGTCGACATTGCAGGGCGAGGGCCGAGACGGTTAATGTATAACCCTTGTTTTGATGAATTTCCGGTTGAATCCCCATGCCTCTCGATAGCAACGTAGATCCCGCAACGATAGCCGAACGCTGGCTGTCGCATTTCAATGCCGCGCTTGGCGCGGCCGACCCCGCCGCAATCGCCGCCTGTTTTTGCCCCGACAGTCATTGGCGCGATGTGCTGGCGTTCGACTGGACGCTGGCAACCACCAGCGGTGTTGATGCCATTACCGCGAAGATGGGCGCGCTGAACGAAAACGCTCAAGCCCGCGATTTCGCCATCGACCCCGACCGGCTGGCGCCGCGCATCATCGAGCGTGCCGGGATTGAAGTGGTCGAGGCCTTCGTGCGTTTCGATACGCAGGTCGGGCCGTGCACCGGTCTGGTGCGGATACGCACCGATGACGCGAGCAGTGAGCGTTGCGCCGCATGGACATTGATGACGGCGTTGGCCGAGATCAACGGGCACGAGCAAGCCACCGTCCAAGAGGGCCGTGAGGAGCCCGCGTTCCTGCGCGATTTTCACGGCCCCAACTGGGCCGAGAAACGCGATGCCGCGCGCGCCTACAAAGACCACGACCCGACGGTTTTGGTGGTCGGCGGCGGCCATGCCGGGATCACGGCGGCGGCGTGGCTCGGCGAGTTGGGCGTCGACGCCTTGGTCATCGATTGGGAAAAACGCATCGGCGATAACTGGCGGTTGCGTTATCACGGGCTGAAGCTGCACAACCAGCCGCCGTCCAACAACATGCCTTTCCTGCCGTTTCCCAAGACCTGGCAGAAATATACGCCGAAGGACAAAATCGCCAATTGGCTGGAGTTCTATGTCGAGGCGATGGACATCAATTTCTGGACCGAGACCGGCCTGGAAAGCGCCACCTACGATACGACGCACAAATGCTGGACCGCCAACGTGCGCCTGGCCGACGGCAACATGCGCATCATGCATCCGCACCACATCATCGTCGCCACCGGTGTCAGCGCCACGCCCAATATCCCCGACATTCCGTCGCTGGAAAATTTTGGCGGCACGGTGCTGCACACCAGCCAGTTCACCGACGGCGCCGAATGGAAGGACAAGGACGTCACCATCCTGGGCGTCGGCACCAGCGCGCACGATGTGGCGCAGGACCTGGAGGGCCACGGGGCGCGGGTCACCATGGTGCAGCGGAGTGCTAGCGTGGTGGTGAATGTCGAGCCGTCGGCGCAAATGTACGACGGCGTATTTTTCGAAGAAGGCCCATCCATTGAAGACAAGGACCTGATCTCGATTTCGATCCCACTCGACGTGGTCAAACAGGTGCACAAACATCTGACCGACCAAGTCCGCATCATCGACAAACCGATCCTCGACGGGCTCGCGGCGAAGGGTTTCAAGCTGCATTTCGGCGAAAACGGCACCGGATGGAACCTTTTGTTCCGCACGCGGGGCGGCGGCTACTACTTCAACATCGGCGGCTCGGAACTGATCGTCGAGGGCCGCGTCGGGCTCACGCAATGGGACGACATGGAAGGCTTTACCCAAAACGGCTACGCCATGAAAGACGGCTCTCAGCGCAACGCCGATCTGGTCGTGCTGGCCACGGGTTACAAAGGCTTCGAACACGCGGTCGAGACCATGTTCGGCGCCACGGTGCTTGAGCGCGTCGGCCAGATTTGGGGCTTCGATGAAAACCAGGAACTGGCCAACATGTGGATGGCAACCCCGCAACCCGGCCTATGGTTCACCGCCGGCGCGTTTTCGCAATGCCGCATGTTCTCGAAATACCTGGCCTTGCAGATCAAGGCGCGGGAGTTGGGGTTGGTATAACGCCACCTCACGTCATGCCGAGACCGGGCCGAGTGAGGACACAAGTGGATTTGGCAGAGAACCGCGGAATTTAATCGCAGGCGAGGGGTATGCATTGATTCCGATTCAGCGAATTTCCTTGAGCGTCCAAACGTTGGTGTCGTGATCCTGTTGAACAACTCCTTCAGACTCCATTATCGCTAAGAGAGTTCGAGGTATGTGTCCTTCGTGTCCAATATGCCCGGTGTAGATACCCAAAGTTCTGCCAATATCAGCATTTCGAAAACCGTCTTTTCCATCTTCAAATATCCGCTTTCTTCAAGAATGAAATTTCGGTCAGCGTACACTTCTAGCGGAAATCGAGCGAGGATAAAATTCAACTGTCGTTAGATTTACTGTTTGATGCTAGCTAAGCTTACCTATTCGCCCCCGGCACCCACAACACATCGAGCTTACCGCCATCGTTCACATGCCGCGACAGCACGAACAGGTGGTCCGATAGGCGGTTGATGTATTTGACGCATTCGGGGTTGATGGCTTCGCGTTCCGCCAACTCGGTCAGCAGGCGTTCGCAGCGCCTGGCCACGGTGCGCGCCAGGTGCAGGTGCGCGCCGGCAGGCGTGCCGCCGGGCAGGATGAAGCTGGTGAGCGGGGCCAGGTCCGCGTTCATGGCGTCGATTTCGGCTTCCAGGCGGGCGGTCTGTTCCTCGGTGACCCGCAACGCGCCGCGTGGTCTTTCGTCGCCTTCCGGTGTGCAGAGATCCGCGCCCAAATCGAACAGGTCGTTCTGGATGCGGGCCAGCATGGCGTCGGCCTCGCCGCTTGTGTGCAGGCGCGCGATGCCGATCACGGCGTTGGCCTCGTCGGATGTGCCGTAAGCGGCGACGCGGAGGTCGTGCTTGGCGACGCGTCCGCCCGAGCCCAGCGACGTCTCGCCCTTGTCGCCGCCGCGCGTGTAGATTTTATCGAGCGATACCATGATTATGAACTCGCGAAACCGTACATGAGCACCGCGAACACCGCGAGCGCCAAGGCCTGGAACACGACGCGAAGGCGCATGAGATTGTTGGAGTGGCGCTGGTAAAACTTGCCGTGCACCGCGAACGAAATGATGCCGACCATCACCACGGCCAGCGTGGCGAACATGGCGAGGCCCATGAGATATGGCAGAACAGCTTGCATGCCCTTGATATAGGTGTTTCAGACACGCACGTCATGGAAAAAGTTGTTAGTGCCGCACTCGGTGTTTTTGGAGACAGCTATTCCCGATATATGTTCTCATGCCCTTTTGTATGCTTCCGACGGCATCAATGTCAGCTTTAAAGTTGGGCATGGAACAGCCAATTTCATTCTTAGGCTTTAGGGGCTAAGAAATCTATGTAGACCTGCTGCGTGTCCGGCACTGAGTCGTATAGATATACCATCTCGATTTCGGGAACACGTATGGTATTGGTGTTCTGTCTAAGAGGCTTTAGTCCTCACTCTTTTTCCTGATGACTATCGTGATTTGGGAGTTGTCCTTTGATTCAGATATAGCCTCGAACTCGCCTCCTCCATTTTCAACAATATCCATCCAATGCCGCATGCGTTCGATTTCAGTCATTTCTTCCAATGGTTTGCCGTTCATCTGGAGTCTCTTTTGTGGGTGCCAATAAACCTATAAGAGATATGTGACGGCCGCGAAAATAGTCAATCCATCTCGTTCTTAAACTGAGTCTCAGCTGAAAAGTTGCCGGTAGGCGTCCCGGTAAGTCTGCTCAAGCTGGGCCGTGAAGGCCGCGCCGTCGGTCAAACCGCCGCGCACCAGCATGCCGCGCAGGTGGCGGCGGTATTCGGCCATGACGTCGGGTTTGCCCGCCAAACTGGCGGCGATCTCGACGTAGTCGTTGCCATTGGCGGCAATCAAATCGTCCGCCTTGGCGCGCGCCAGAATGCTGACCCCGACCCGCGACGCATGCCACTCGTCGGCCAGCGTCACCACCGGCACACCCATCCATAATGCCTCCAAAGTAGTTGTCGTGCCGTGGTAGGGAAACGTATCGAGCCCGATATCGACGCCGTGATAGGCGGCCAGCGGCGAGGCGCTGGTGATCCAGGCCATCAATTCCAGGCGGTCCTCGGCGATGCCCGCCTCGGAGAACCGCTGGATGATCGATAGCCGCGTGCCTTCATCACCCAGCGCCTTGGCCTTCAGCCGCAACTTGGCATCGGGCACGGCCAACAAAATCTCCGACCATAGCTTTATCGTGGTCGGCGACAGCTTGGCCAGATTGTTGAACGAACCGAAGGTGACATAACCGTTTTCGGCGTATGGCGGCGTTGATACTTCCGGTGCGTCTTCGGGCGGGCGATAGCAAAGGAAGCCGCCTTCCAGCCGCAACAGTGCTTCCGAATGAAAGCTCTCGGTCAGGCCGGGCGGGTCGGCCCAGGGGTCGGTCAGGCGCAGGTCCATCTGCGAAAGCCCCGTGGTCGCCGGATAGCCGAGATAGCTGATCTGTACGGGCGCGGGCCTTAAGGCAAAGGTGCCTAAGCGGTTGGACCGCGTATGCCCGGCCAGATCGACCAGGATGTCGATGCCGTCGGCGCGGACTTGCTCGGCCAGTTGGGTGTCATCCAAGCCCAGCACGTCACGCCAATGGCCGACGTGGCCTTTCAGGCGTTCGGTCACCGCGTCGCCACTGCCATCGGCCATGTTGGCATAGGCAAAAATCTCGAACGCCTGGTGGTCGTGGTGCGCCAAAATGGGTTCCAGGAAATAAGCGACCGAATGGCGGCGGAAGTCGCCCGATACGTAGCCGACCCGCAGCCGCGCGCGCGTGGTCTTCTCGAAGGCCGTTGGCGCGGCGGCGGGTAAATTTGTGGCCCATTGCTTGTGCTTGGCGGCGATATCGGCGGGCTTGGCGTCGTCCAGGCCGCAAAGCGCCAGCAGCAAATTGCTGCCTTTCTCGGGCTCGCCGGGGGCAAGCCTCCAGGCCTGTTCGTAGGCGTCCATGGCGTCAGTGGCGCGTCCCGTCTCTTTCAGGATTTCGCCCAGGTTGCCGAGCGCGTCGGGGTATTGCGGTTGCAGCTCAAGCGCACGACGAAAGCATGCCTCTGCATCGCCGTAATGCCCGCGCCGATGTTCGATGGTGCCCAGGTTGTTGCGGGCAGCGGGATAATCGGGCGCCAAGCGAACCGATTCCCGTGCGGCGGCCTCCGCGGCGTCGATGTTGCCGAGATCAAGTTCCACGTTGGCGAGGTTGGCCCACGCCGCGCCATAATCGGGTTTGATGCGCACGGACTCGCGATAGTGCCCGGCGGCGTCTGCGAGTTGTCCCAGCGCTTTCAGGGGCGCGCCGATGTTGTTGTGGGCGGTGGCGTAGGCGGGGTCGAGTTCGATGGCGCGGCTGAACGCGGTGACGGCATCGCCGTGACGGCCAAGCCCCGTGAGGCCGGTGCCCAGGTTGTTGAAAAAGCTGGCTTCATTGGGGGCGTGGCTGAGCGCTGTGGCGATGAATTTGATGCCGTCGTCGGCGCGCTTGGTCTGGCAGTGAATGACGCCCATCAGGTTGAGTGCCCAGGCGTGGTCAGGTGTTGTTGCGAGCACGCGCCTGCACATGGCCTCGGCTTCATCCAGCGCTCCGCGCTCGTGCAAGGTCGAGGCGTGCCGGAACAGCGCCGCTGGATCATCAGGGGGGGCGGTGGGTTTGCGTTTTTTGCGTGGTCCGCGTTTGCTTCGTTTCGCCACGGGACTCCCCTCATACTTCGGCGCTGTTATACTCGCCTTCAATTCGGCCTCGGTCAAAGTAAACAGGAGCTCCCATGGACGCTGAAACCAAAGCCAACCTGGAACAACTGTCGGTGGCGACGATCTCCATGCAGTTGTTGAAGCGCGGGATCCGCAACGTCGCCATGGCCGGGGTCAGGCCGCTCAATACGCCGACCAAGCCGGTTGTCGGCGAGGCCTATACGCTGCGCTACATTCCGTTGCGCGAGGACTTGTCCGGGCCCGAAGTCTTGGGCCGGCCCGATTTCGCACCGCGGCGCGCCATCGAAGAGGTGCCGGCGGGCGCCGTGTTGGTGGTCGATGGGCGCGGGCGCTCGGACGTGGCGGTGCTCGGCGATATTTTGATCGAGCGGTTGAAGGTGCGGGGCGTCGCCGCGCTGGTCTCCGACGGCGGAATCCGTGATGCCGAGGAGTGCCTGGAAGCGGGCTTTCCCATCTATGCCGCCGGCGCCGCATCGCCGGCCAGCGTGACGTTTCATTCCGCCGGTGATCTGCAGTGCGCGATCGGGTGTGGCGGCGTGGCGGTGATCCCGGGAGACATCATCGCCGCCGATGGCGACGGCGTGATTGTCATTCCGAAAGCGCTGGCCGCCGAGATCGGGCGCGACGGGTTGGAGCAGGAGCGCTATGAGCGCTTCGCCAAAATGCGGGTTTCGCAAGGACGCCCCGTGCCGGGCATTTATCCGCCTAACGACGAGGCCAAGGCCGAATATGCGGAATGGCTGGAAGCCGGCGAGCCAAACGGGTAAGATTCTACATCATGGCAGTGGACAATAAAGATAGCGGCAATAAACTCCCCATCACGGCGGGCGGCAAGCTTGCGGCCATGTTGGATGAAGAAGACGATTACGATCGTGATTCGCTGAATATTCTGCCGCTTTCCATCTTTCCGTTCGAGAACGAGTCGCTGCGGCATGCGCGGCTGATCATGAACGCGCACCTGGAAAGCGTCGTCGAGGTGTTCCACGACAAGCAATCCGGCTCAGGGCAGTTGGATGTCGGCGAGGCGGAGAAGGAGTTCGGCCCCGCATCGGGCGGTTCGCGCACGGATATGATGGTGCTGCGCGCGCTGGGATCACTGCATTCCTATGATGTGTTCAGTTTGCGCTATTCGCTCCGGGAGTTGGGCATTGAGGTCAATGATTTGGAAGCGCTCAAGCTCTCCGACCAGCGGGTAAGCCAGCTCACCAAATACATGAAGGAATTCACCCATCCGCTGATCGGTGAAATCTACGGCAATGAAGATGTCGACATTCAGGATTTCAGCGACGTGATCGCGTTGTTCAAGAATCCCGATGTCGGCGAGGCGCGCAAGAAGCTCCGCATCATGGCCGACAAGCTGGGCATCGATCTGGCCGATTTGCCGAAGTTTCTGGAGGATTACGGCGACATCTTTTTGTCCTTGTCCTATTACCAACAGTGCCTGGACGAGATCAAACCCACCATCCGCGATTTCCTGCGCTCAATCGAGGAAATCCAGGGGCATCCGCAGTTCACGCATAACGTCAACCTGATGAAGACCTGCCGTATGATGCACCGGACGGTGTCGGGGCTGCTTCGGGCTTTGGCGGCACGGTTCGACAGCTTCGAGGAATCGACCCGCTCCATGTGGCACAACATCTCGGCTGAGAAATTCCGCGAAGTGGAAGCGATGATCGAGAGCTACCACACCACCATCGGCGGCGAACTGTGTTCGCTGTCGGTGAAGATGGACGCCTGGAAACAGCACTTCCCCAACCGCCGTACCGGCGGGCCGGCGCGCCGCGCCGACTTTCTGATGACCGATATCCGCCAGGGCATCGAGAATATTATCGAGATCGAGCGGGCTGGCCCGCGCCCGAACAAAGCCATGCCGAAAAACCCGAAAGCCATTTCCGACGAAGCACCGTGCGGCGCGCAAACGGCGGATGGCGCTGAGGCCTCGGGCAGCGAAAAATCAGAACAATGACAATTGGTCGCCCGGCTTGGGCGGTGTCGGCGGCGGGTTGAACAGGTCCGTGCGGTGGCGGTATTCGCGCGCCGCTTTTTGGTTCAGGCCCAATTGTCGGCACGCGATGGCAAAACGTTTCGCCAACAAGGCCGCATAGGCGCCATCGCCCCGCATGCGCTTGCCCCAGGCGGCATTGTAGAGCTGCCCACTCTTTGGGTTTCCTATGTGATCAGCCATCAGCGCCAGCGCCTTGTTGGCGCGGTCCGGGTAGTGTTGGCCGAGCCATTCTGAGAACAGTGCCTTCACCTCGCCCGGCAAGCGCAGCAAAATGTAATCCGCGCCCGCAGCCCCGCTGCCGGCGGCGGCGGCCAGGATGTTTTCGATCTCATGGTCGTTGATGGCCGGCACCACGGGCGCCACCATCACCGACACCGGCACGCCGGCATCCGCCAATGCCTGCACGGCGCGGAGCCTTTTTGCCGGCGCCGCTGCACGCGGTTCCATGCGCCGGGCCAGCGCGCGATCGAGCGTGGTGACGGAGAGCGCCACGGAGACCAAGCCGCGCGCCGCCATGGGGCCGAGAATATCAAGGTCGCGCAAGATCAGGTCCGACTTGGTGACGATGGCGACGGGGTGATTGAAGCGATCAAGCACATTGAGCACGCTGCGGGTGATCTTGCGCTCGCGTTCGATGGGTTGGTAGGGATCGGTGTTGGTGCCCATGGCCAGTGTCGCGGGGCGGTAATTCGGCTTTCGGAGCTGGTGCTCCAGAATGTCAGCTGCATCGGGTTTCGCAAACAGGCGGCTTTCGAAATCCAGGCCCGGTGACAATCCTTGGTAGGCATGGGTCGGGCGCGCGAAACAATAAACGCAGCCGTGTTCGCAGCCGCGATATGGGTTGAGCGAGCGGTCGAAAGGCACGTCGGGCGATTGGTTGCGGGTGATGACGGTTTTCGGATGTTCATCGGTGACCGTGGTGCGGAGCTGCGGCGTATCATTGTCCAAATGCCAGCCGTCATCGACGGCGATGCTTGCCGTCGGCTCGAACCGGCCGCTCGCGTTGGAAACGGCACCACGGCCCTTCTGGGCCTGCAAGGGTATAGCTTCGACCATGATCGGAGTGTATCACAGAAAAAGAACAAATAAAGAACATTTGTTCTTAAGTTATGTTTCTGCGATCTCTCCCATGATCCATTCGCGAAACGCCGCCACCTTGGGACGCTCGGCGGTGCGCTCCGGCGCCACCACCCAGAACGCTGAGTTTGAGGGCATGACGATATCGAAAGGCCGCACCAGGCGGCCCGAGGCAAGATCGTCCTCGGCTGCCAGCGTGCTGACCAAGACCACGCCCTGACCCGCCATGGCCGCCGAGATCGCCAGATCTTCGATGGAGAATACCGCCCCTTTGTCGGCATCGACATCGGTGATGCCCATAATATCGAGCCAATATTTCCATGTGGGAGGATCTTTGACCGGCCCCCAATCCACATGGATCAGGCGATGGTGGTGAAGGTCGTCCGGATGGCGCAAAGGATGTGGGTGGTCGTCCGAGACGAGCGCCGGACTGCAGGCCGGGGCGACGTCTTCATCGACAAGTTTATCCATCCGCATGCCGGGGTAGTCGCCGTTGCCAAGCCGTATCGCCACATGCACGCCATCGCGGTCGAAATCACCGACCACTCTGAGCGAGGCATCGATGCGCACGTTGATATCGGGATAGGCATCGTTGAAATGTTGCAGCCTGGGCACGAGCCACTTGGTGGCAAAGGTCGGTGCGGCGCTGACCACGAGGTTGGGCGACTCGATATCGGCCTCCAGGCGCGCCACCACGTCGACCAGCTGATCAAAGGCTTCGGAGAGCTGTGGCAGAACGCCCTGCGCCGCTTCGGTCAGGCGCAGCGCACGGGTCAGGCGGCGAAACAGCGGCGTGCCCAGCCAATCCTCCAGTCCCCGGATCTGCTGACTGACGGCGGCAGGGGTGACATTCAACTCATCGGCGGCGCGGGTGAAGCTCATGTGACGCGCGGCGGCCTCAAAGGCGCGCAAGGCATTGAGCGGCGGAAGATGGCGCATCTTAAGGAAACCTTACACAGTTAAGAAAAACTAATTCATATTATGAAAAAACATCGTTTGTGACCAATCAAAAATGAGGTTACATAACGATCAACACACATTCACTAGTTAAAATGATCTTAGTTATGGAGGGCACGATGAACGCTCAATACAACACCCAGAACAACCACGTCGAAATCGCCGAGTTGATCTCTATCGGCGCCTACAAGCTGATCAACGCCGTCGAAGCCGGCATGCTGGCGCTTGCCAAGTTGATCCGCGGCTAACATTTCTGCATCTGACGGACAGCCGCCACCGACCTTGCGTGGCGGCTGCTCCTTTCCGTATCACGCGCAATTGAAGTTTGTTGTAGGAACATTGCGCGACACCTCCCATATAATGTGATGGTGAGATTGATCACACATTGAGGAGGTATCGGACGAATGTTATCCGCGCCTATCCCTGAAAACGACGAAGAACGGCTCGCGTCATTGGCAGGCATGAACCTGCTGTCGACGCCGCGCGAAGCCGATATCGATCGCATCACCCGAACCGCGCAGTTTGCGTTGGGCACGGAAATCGCGCTGGTCTCGCTGGTCGACAAGCACCGGCAATGGTTCAAGTCCCGCTGTGGGCTGGATGCCACCGAAACGCCGCGTGACATCTCTTTCTGTGGACACGTCATCCACGGCGATGAGATTTTCGTCGTCAATGATGCCAGCAAGGACGAGCGCTTTCACGACAACCCACTGGTCACAGGCGACCCGCATATCAAGTTCTATGCCGGCCATCCGCTGAAGAACAGCGACGGCCATTGCATCGGTTCCTTTTGCGTGATCTCACCCGAAGCACGTGAGTTCACCGCTGCGCAGTCCCAAACCTTGCAAGACCTCGGTCGCATGATCGAGATCGTGTTGGACAACCGCAAACTGAGCGATACGCAGTCGGCACTGTTGGAATCGCTGGTCGCCGCCAAGCGCGACCGGATGATTGATCCGCTCACGGGGCTTTGGAACCGGGGCGGGTTTGACGAAATGTTTCAACGCGAGGTCGCCCGCGCTCAGCGCGAGCAAACACCGCTTGGCGTGGTCATGGCCGATATCGACCATTTCAAGCGCATCAACGATACTTACGGCCATCCGGTCGGCGACGAAGCCATCAAGCTGGCGGCTTCGCTGCTGTTGGAAAGTGCCCGCACCAGCGATGTGGTGGCGCGCTATGGCGGGGAAGAATTCGCCATCATTGCGCCGGGTATCGCGCCGGCCTATCTGCCGACGTTGGGCAGCAAAATTTTGCAGCGCTTTCGTACCGGCGCCGAGCTTTCGACTGCCGACGGCGGGTATTCGTTCACGGTCAGTGTCGGGCTCACCATCCGGATGCCCGGCAAAAATGACCCCGACGATTTAGCCGGCTTGCTCGAACAAGCCGACCAGGCTCTGTACGCGGCGAAGGAGGGTGGGCGAAACCGCTTCGAGATTTCAGGCGTGTCCGAAAGCCTGTATACCGAATTCGCGCTTGCCTGAACCGAAGTCCGTGGGCCAAGATTCCGCCTTCTTTTCCTGAGTGGCGGGCGACGCAGCGTGTTGAGTGTCATCATTCCGGTGTTGAATGCGGCGGGCAGAATTTCCGACGAGATTGGGCGTTGGCTGGAAACCGACGATGCCCAAGAAGGCGGGGTTGAGGTGATCGTCGTCGACGGTGGTTCTGATGACGGCACCCCCGATCTGGCGCGCTTGGCTGGCGCGCGTGTGCTTGCCGCGCCAAAAGGCCGCGGCAGCCAAATGGCGGCAGGCGCGGCGGCCGCGACAGGGGATTGGATGTTATTTGTGCATGCCGACACCCGCCTGGGCCCCGGTTGGCAGACGGTCGCCAAGCGGTTCATGGCCGATGAGGCCAATCGTTTCCGCGCCGCCTATTTTCGTTTCGCGCTGGATGATGCGTCTGAGGCGGCAAGGCGGTTGGAGCGCATCGTGGCATGGCGTTGCCGGGTTTTGGGGCTGCCTTATGGAGACCAGGGCTTACTGATTGGTGCGGGCTACTATGAAAAACTCGGCGGGTTCGAGCCCATCCCGTTGATGGAGGATGTCGCTCTGGTGCGAAAAATCCCAAACCACCGATTGCAGGCGTTGCACGCCGATGCGGTGACATCGGCGGTGCGCTACCAACATGGCGGATATGTTCTGCGTCCGGCGCGAAACCTTTTATGCCTGGCGCTCTATTTCATCGGCGTGCCGCCGGCGGGGCTGGTGGAACTCTACGAGGGTTCCAATAGGGGCCGCAAGCGATGACGCCTAAAAGCAATCACCTGATCATCATGGCCAAGGCGCCGCGGATCGGGCGGGTCAAATCGCGGCTGGCCCGCGACATCGGCGTTGTTGGTGCCTGGGCGTTTTATCGCCGTACCTTGAGCCAGGTCAGCCGCCGCCTTGCCGCCGACCGACGCTGGACCACATGGCTTGGCGTCGCGCCGGACACGGCAGCGCACGACGGCGGCCAATGGCCGGTCGATTGTCCGCGCATCCAACAGGGAACGGGTGATCTGGGCCAGCGCATGGCCAGGCTTTTGGCGGCTGTGCCACCGGGACCGGCGGTGCTGGTGGGGGCCGACATACCCGGCATCGAGCGCCGCCACATCAATCATGCGTTTCAAGCCCTGGGCCGTGCCGAGGCGGTGTTCGGCCCGGCGGCTGACGGCGGCTATTGGTTGGTCGGGCTGCAACGCAGGCCGGTGTATGTGGAGATTTTCGGCCACGTGCGCTGGTCGACGGAACACACTTTGGCCGACACTTTGGCCAACCTGCCTGCGCACTGGCGGCACGCGCAGGCGGCGACGCTCAGCGATGTCGATGACGGTGCCGCGCTTTCAGCACTTGCGAAGCGGCGCGCGTAAAGGGTAAGACCTCATGCGGAGACGGAGAGGCCGGAAAATATGAGCATGCGCGAGCGTATTGGCGCCTTTGTCATGGCGCCCAAGATACAAAACCTGATCACCGGACTGATCGTGCTGAACGCGGTAACGCTGGGGTTGGAAACATCCGACGTGGTGAGGGCCAACTATGGGGCGGGGTTGCATGTCTTGGATAAAGTTGTGCTGGCGGTGTTCGTGCTGGAAATCGCCGCCAAGCTGATCCACCGGGGTGCGCGGTTCTTCACCGATGGCTGGAACGTGTTTGATTTCATCGTTGTCGGGATTGCGTTGATACCGGCTGCGGGGCCGTTGGCGGTATTGCGCGCGCTCCGGATCTTGCGGACGCTCAGGCTGTTGTCGGTGGTGCCGCAAATGCGGGTGGTCATCCAGGCGTTGTTCAGCGCCTTGCCGGCGATGGCTTCGATCGTGGCGTTGATCACGCTGATTTTCTATGTCGGCGCGGTGTTGTCGACCAATCTGTTCGGCACTGAATTCGATGCCTGGTTCGGTCATATCGGCCGGTCCATGTATACGCTGTTCCAGATCATGACGCTGGAGAGCTGGTCCATGGGGATTGTGCGGCCGGTCATGGAGACCTACCCCTATGCATGGATTTTTTTCGTGCCTTTCATCTTGGTTACCAGTTTCGCGGTGATTAATCTTTTCATCGGCGTCATTGTTGATTCCATGCAGGCCCAGCATCGCGACACGGTTGAAGAAATTCATCACGACGCGTTGGTTATCGAGGGGAAACTGGACCTTTTGGAACGCGAGTTGACGGAATTGCGCCAGATGTTGCGCAAACAGGGGGAGAGCGTAAATGAGTAGTTTTCTAGTGTGGTCGGAAGAATACGCCACCGGCGTGGAGATGATCGACGGCGATCATCAGACTTTGTTTATGATGGTCAATGCGTTGCACGATGCGCTGGAGCGCGATGGCGCTACCGACCAACTGCCGCATTTGTTCGAGCGGCTGTCCGACTACGTCAACGGGCATTTCGGGCGCGAGGAAACGCTGATGCGGCATTGCGGCTACCCAGAGTTGGACGCGCATATCGGCAAGCATGACGAGCTGGAGAAGGCGCTGCGCAAAATGCTGGTCGAATTCAGTGTCGATCCGACAGCGTTTCCGACCGCCGATTTAATGGATTTCTTGAAAAACTGGCTCAGCAATCACGTCTTGAAAAGCGACATGGATTACGTGCCGTTCGTCAACGAACATCTGGCATCGGAAGCCTAAAGCATTAAGCGCCCAGGCAATCTCTCAAAAACCCGACGGTTTCCGGCGCGTCCCATTCGGCAATGCCGGCAACGCGTCCGACTTCGCGGCCCTGGCGGTCAATGATCACCGTGGTCGGCAGGCCGCGTCCGTTTAAGGCGCGCAGCAGCTTGCCTTTCGGGTCCGCCAAGATTTCCAGATCGCGCAATTTGTTGACCTCAAAAAATTTGCGCGCCAGTGGCAGGCCCTTGCGGTCTTCCGAGATCGTCAGCACTTCAATGCCTGTGCCTTTGAGCAATGCATTCAAGCGGTCCAGTTGCGGCATTTCGCGCACGCACGGTGCACACCAGGTGGCCCAGAAGTTAAGCACCACACCGCGCCCCTTGTAATCGGCGAGGGAGCGGTTTTTCTCCGCATTATCGAGGAAAGGCGTATCGGGCACGGCGGGCAGGCCGTCGCTGGGTACAAAATTGGCAAGTACGCCTTCCTCGGGTTCGCACGAGTGCGCGTCGGTGGTTGGGTCGTCGCCAGGCATCAGATAAACCCAACCCAGTGCCCCCACGACACCGATGACAGCGAGGAAAGTGACGATTTTTCCTGTACTTAGAAGCCGTTCGGACATATAGGATGGCACTCCTTGAATGACCCTGCGCAAAGCCTTGCAGGGCACGGTTGGTGAGCAAAACGATGACCGACGATAAAACAAAATCCAGCACTGACGCCAGCACCATGTGGGGCGGGCGGTTTTCCGGCGGACCCGACGCGGTGATGGAGGCCATCAACGCATCGATCGATTTCGACAAACGGCTGTACGCCCAAGACATTGCCGCCTCCCAGGCGCACGCACGCATGCTGGCGGCGCAGGGCATTATCAAAGATGAGGATTCGAAAGCCATCATCGAAGGCCTGGATGCGGTGAAGGCCGAGATCGAGGCTGGCGACTTCCCATTCTCGCGGGCACTTGAAGACATTCACATGAATGTCGAGGCGCGCTTGGCGGAACTGATCGGCGAAGCTGCGGGACGCTTGCACACTGGCCGATCACGCAACGATCAGGTCGCCACCGATTTCAAGCTTTGGGTGCGCGATGCCTTGGACGCCCTGGACGGCGACATGCGCGAGTTGCAGGCGGCGTTGATTGACGTCGCAGAGGCGCACGCCGACGCCATCATGCCGGGTTTTACCCATTTGCAATCGGCGCAGCCCGTGACGCTGGGCCACCATCTGCTGGCCTACACGGAAATGGTCGGCCGTGATCGGGGACGCGCGCGTGATTGCCGTGAGCGGCTGAACGAGAGCCCGCTCGGTGCGGCGGCCCTGGCCGGCACCTCGTTTCCGCTCGATCGCCACATGACGGCCGAGGCGCTTGGCTTCGACGGCCCGGCGGCGAATTCCATGGATGCGGTCGCAGACCGGGATTTCGCGCTGGAATTCATGTCGTTTGCCTCGATCCTCGCGGTGCACTTATCGCGTCTGGCCGAGGAATACGTGATTTGGTGCTCGCAACAGTTTGCCTACGTTCGGTTGGGCGATGCGTTTTCGACCGGGTCGTCGATCATGCCGCAAAAGCGCAATCCCGACGCGGCGGAACTGGTGCGCGCCAAGGCCGGGCGCGTCATCGGCGCGCTGAACGGGCTGTTGATCGTCATGAAGGGCCTGCCCATGACCTACGGCAAGGACATGCAGGAAGACAAGGAACCGGTGTTTGAGGTGCACGATACGCTGAAGCTCTGTCTTGCGGCGATGACCGGCATGCTGCGGGACTCTACGTTTGCGCGCGAGCGCATGGCCGCCGACGCGGGACGCGGATTTGCCACTGCGACGGATTTGGCCGATTGGCTGGTTCGGGTGTTGGGCATGCCGTTCCGCCGCGCGCATCACGTCACCGGCGCTATCGTCAAACTGGCCGAGGGCAAGGACTGTGATCTCGCGGACCTGGCGCTTGGTGACATGCAGGCGGTGGAAGCCGGAATCACGGATGATATTTATTCCGTGCTCAGTGTCGACAGCGCTTTGGCCGGGCGCACGTCGTTCGGCGGGGCCGCGCCCGTCAATGTCGCCGAAGCGGCCCTGCAGGCGCGCAAAAGGTTCCTTGGCGGAGCTTAAGAGGTTAAGGTGCGAGCCATGAGTGAGCGATTGAGAATTGTTGGACGCATGGGGCGTGGATGTGTAGTGGCAGCGATGGTTGCCGTTGCCTTGGCTGGTTGTGGCGTGAAGTCCACTCCAGATTATCCGCCGGGTGCGACCCATCCGCAACAGTATCCCGAAGCTCTGCCACCGTTGCAGGTGAAGCCGGGGGCGAAAAAATCCGGGTCATCGACATCGACAACGACGTCGCGTCAAACCCCACCTGGAAATACGGGCGGTATTTACCAATATCCGAACCCCTCGACCTATCAGCCGCCGCCGCCGCCGCCCAACCCGCTAACGACCCGCTAACCCCGTTACACCACCAGGACAAAGCAAATGGATCACTTTCAATACCGCAACGGCGAGTTGCATGCCGAAGGGGTGGCTTTGGGTGCGCTGGCGGAGGCCGTCGGCACGCCGTTCTTCTGCTATTCAACCGCTACGCTGGCGCGTCACTACAAAGTTTTCGAAGATGCCATTGCAGGACTGAACGCCGGTATTTGCTATGCCATCAAGGCCAATTCCAATATTGCCGTACTGGCGACGCTGGGACGGCTGGGGGCTGGTGCGGACGTGGTGTCGGGTGGCGAGATGGTGCGGGCTCTGGAAGCCGGCATTGCGCCCGACAAGATCGTTTTTTCCGGTGTCGGTAAAACCCGTGACGAGTTGGATCGCGCCTTGGCCGCGGGCGTGACGCATATCAACGTCGAATCCTATCCAGAGCTGGATATCCTCAGCGCCGCTTCACAGGCAACCGGGCAGACGGCGGATGTGGCGATCCGGGTCAATCCGGATGTCGATGCCAAGACGCATGAGAAAATCTCGACGGGACGCAAGGAAGACAAGTTCGGCATCGATCTGGCGCTGGCCCGCGACGCGTACAGGCACGCCGCTGAATTGCCGGGGTTGAATGTGTGCGGCGTGGCCATGCATATCGGTTCGCAATTGACCGACCTTACCCCCTACCGCGAGGCCTATACGCGCATGGCGGAAATGGTGGGTGTGCTGCGCGCCGATGGACATGAGATCACGCACCTGGATATGGGTGGCGGGCTTGGCATCACCTACGGCGACGAGGTGGCGCCGACACCTGCCGAGTACGGGACCATGGTGGCGGAGACTGTGGGCAATCTGGGATGTCGGCTGACGTTCGAGCCCGGCCGCATGATCGCCGGTAACGCCGGCATCTTGGTCACCCGGGTGATTTTCGTCAAACAGGGCACGGCCAAGCGCTTTTGCATCGTTGACGGCGCCATGAACGATTTGATCCGCCCGACGCTCTATAGCGCGCATCACGAAATTGTGCCGGTGACCGAACAGCAATCTGGTGTAGACTTGTTGGAAATGGATGTTGTCGGCCCCATATGTGAAACAGGCGATTACATCGCCAAGGATCGCGCTTTGCCACCGTTGGACTCCGGTGATTTACTGGCGGTGCGCACGGCGGGAGCCTATGGTGCGGTGATGGCGTCGACCTACAACACGCGGCCGCTGGCGCCGGAGATTTTGGTGGATGGTGATGATTACGCGGTGATCCGCAGGAGATTTACGGTGCAAGACATGCTGGCTCTCGAATCATTGCCGCCGTGGCTGGAATCGGGAAGCACCACGAGATGACCCAACCGCCGCCGAGCCCGGGATTGAGCCGCCGTGAGCATTCGCGGCTCTGGCTGTTGACCGGTTTGGCGGCTTTGGCCTTGATGTGGGAGCGTTTGTGGCCCCGCGTGCTGCCGATTTTGGCGGCCATATCCGTGTTCGTTAGTGTCGCTTTGTTCGATGTTTTGCCGATGCTGCCGTTCTGGCTACATGGCCTTGTGCTGTTGGGTTTTTGCGGTGCGTTGGCATGGACGATCCGGTATTTTTGGCAGGGGCGCTATGGTGCGTCCGGCATTGAGGCCCGCCACCGTATCGAGCGCGACAGCCATGTCGCACACCGCCCCCTGACGGCACTTGTAGACCGCCCATTGCATGACGATCTCGATCCGACCAAACGCGCACTTTGGCGCGCGCATTTGGCGCGCATGCGCAGTGTGTTGTCGGGGTTGCGTGTTGGCGTGCCGTCTCCGGCTATGGCGCGGCGCGACCCCTGGGGGCTGCGCGCCGTGGTGCCGATGTTGCTTTTGGTTGCCTTCGCGGCGGGCGGTAGCGAGGCCGGGGCACGCCTAGAGCGGGCCTTGATGCCGAAGCCGGGCGGCGTTGCGGGCGACGCCCTGACCCTCGATATTTGGATAACGCCGCCGGCCTATACACAGATGGCGCCGGTCTTGTTGCAACGCCAATCGTTGCAGGAACCGCGGTCGGCTGCCGCCGAAGCGATTTCGGATGCGGTCTCGAAAGCAGATCGGGGTGCCGTGCCGGTTCCGGTGGGCAGTACAGTGCTTGCACAGCTCGGGCATGCCGATGGCGCGGCTCGGTTGATGATTGGTGAGCGCGCGGTGGCCTTCGATGCCCTTGATAGCGCGCAGGCGGGCGCGGGGCGCCGAGTGGAGATCGAGATCAACGATGACGACCTTGGCGCGGAGCAACTCGATATCCGGATCGGTGATGACGTGGTTGCGGCATGGCCCATGCGCGTCGTGGCGGATCGTCCGCCGGAAGTGGAACTCACGGCGCCGGCGAAAAATCGCGGCAGGGGGATTCTTGCCCTGCAATACAAGGCCCGTGACGACTATGCGCTGGCGGCGCTCAGGCTGCAGGTGCGCCATAGCCAAGGTTGGCCGCTGCCGGGTAGCGACAAACGTGATGCGCGCCAGGCGTTGCCGCTTCCCAACCCGGGCGCTGCCGCGGGCAAGGGGCGTGCGGCCAGGGATTTCTCAGCCCATCCCTGGGCCGGCGAGTTGGTGGAATTAAAGCTGGTGGCCGTCGATGCGGCCGGCCAGGAGGGCGAAACCGAGACCGTGACCTTGGCGCTGCCGGAACGCGAGTTCAAACATCCCGTGGCGCGCAGGGTTGTCGCCGCGCGTAAAAAACTGAACCAGCCGGGCGCAGCGCTTGTATCGGCGGTCATTTCGGAGTTGCAGGAGATCGCCGAACAGCCCCGGCACTTCTATGACGACACCGTGGTGTTTTTGGCACTTTCCGTGGCGCAGTCGCGGCTCAGCCATGATGAAAGCCCAAGCATGCGGCCCGATGTGCAAGAAATTCTATGGCAGGCGGCGCTGCGCCTTGAAGATGGCGAGTTCGCCATTGCCGAGCGCGAACTGCGCGATGTGCAAGACCGTTTGACCGAGGCCTTGCGCAAGGGCGCGGACGACCGAGAAATCGAACGCCTCATGGACGAATTGCAGCGCGCCATGGATAAATACATGCAGGCCTTGGCCGAGCATCTGCGCAAAAACGGCATGACAGCCGAGCAGATGAACCCGATGACATCTCAGATGATGGAGAGCGCGGACCTGCAGCGGATGCTCGATCAGGCGCGGGAACTGAGCCAAGCAGGTGCGCGCGACGCCGCCAAGCGCATGCTGCAACAGCTGAACCAAATGCTGAACCAGCTTCGCAATGGCGCCCGGCTTGCGCGCCCTCAGGCGGGGCAGAACCAAGCCCGCAAGGCGCTCAACCAGTTGCGCGAACTGAGCCGCCGCCAGCAACAGCTCCTCGACAAGACGTTCCGCCAACAGCAGATGGGCCGCCAAGGTCGACAACAAGGTCAACAGCAACCGGGCCGCCAAGGTCAACAGCGGCGCGGACAACAGGGCCGTCCGAACGCCACCCAGCAATTGGCGCCGGGCCAGGGCCAACTGCGCCGCGACCTGGGCCGCATGATGTTGCAGATGGATGAGATGCTGGGCGCAATCCCGCCGTCCATGGGCCGCGCTGAGCGCGCCATGAAGGGGGCGGCTGAAGCGCTGGGCAAAGGCGACGCGGCCCGTGCGGCGCGTGATCAGGCGGAGGCGCTGAGCCAGTTGCGCCAGGCGGCTGAGCAGATGGCGGAACAGATGGCCCGCCAGCAGCAACCGGGGGCCATGGGGCTGGGCATGGGCCGGCCGCAAGGCCGGATGCCGCAACGCGACCGCGACCCGTTTGGACGGCGTACCGGGCAAGGTGCCAACGGCGAAACCGATATGGATGGTGTGAAGGTGCCGACACGACGCGAACTGCTGCGCTCACGCGAGATCATGCAGGAGTTGCGCCGCCGCTCGGGCGAGCAATTCCGCCCGCGCCAAGAACGCGATTACATCGATCGCCTCATCAAAAGATTCTAAGCGGTTTTACGGGTCTCTACTTTTCCCCGGGCGCTTCGGGCGCGGCGAAGATTACCTCAATTCGGCGCGCCAACGGTGACGGCTCAATCAGCGTTACCTTGAACTTCATCTGCTGACCGGCTTCCAGCTCGCTTTTCAGTGGCGGCGCCACAGCCGATTGCACGACATTGTTCTCGCCATCATGCAGCGTCACTTTGACCATTGGGACATGACGGGTTTCTTCGGTCACGTTGGTGATGACGCCCGATACGATCAGCGCTTCCTTGCCACGGCTGGTGCCACGCGTTGGTTTCGCATCGCCGATCTTCAGCCCGGCGCCCAGTTTTTCACCCAACCCGATGGTCTCATAAATGCCCTTGGTGAAGGGCAGCATGTCCATGATCATGCCCCGCGCGAAAACGAACGTTAGCAACAACACCACAATCAACGAGATGACTGAAATCAGGATGATCTTCACGATGGAGCGCGGCTTGGCCTCTTCTTCGTCATCATCGGTCGGCGTGAAGACGTTCGGGATCGGCTCCGGCTCGGGGATATCTTCCGGGTCCAGGTCGACGTCAAACTCGTCCGCATCGTCATCGGCATCGGGGACCAGTGGCGCGATCGGTTCAGGATCCTCGTCATCGCCGAACATGGCGTCGAGATCTTCCTGAGAGAGGCCTTCCTCATCGTCGGCTTCGGCTTCCGGTTCATCGTCTTCAGGCGCCAATGCGGCCTCGAAATCAGGCTCTTCGATCTCCGCTTCCGGTTCGGGCTCGGGTTCCGGCTCGGGCTCGGGCTCAGGTTCCGGCTCAGGTTCCGGTTCGGGCTCCGGCTCGGGGGCCGGTTCCGGCACCGGGGCCGGCATCGCAGGCGCTGCGGGATCTTGGTAGGCGGCGGGTTGCCCGGGCATCGGCTGTCCGGGCATGGGTTGACCAGGTAGGGGCATGCCCGGTTGTGCATAAGCCATTCCAGGCGTCATTCCGGGCGCCATGGCTGCGGGCATCATGGCGGGCTGCATTGCTTGCGGCATGGCGGGCGGCACGGCCGGCGGCGCCATCGGCGGCGGCGGCGGCGAGACCACGGGGTCTTGGAACCACGAATGACCGCAATTGAAACAACGTGTGCTACGCCCATTGCCCAACAGTGCGGGCTGAATATTATAGCGCGTCGTACAATTCGGGCAGGAGATAATCATAGGTGCCGGACCCCGCGTAAGGTTTTGTCATTTATAGGATTTGCATGATTCGAACGCAACCCGCTCTGCATCATCTGGCGAAAAATAGCCAACCGCGACAGCTCGGCATGGCGGCCTGGACTGAGGGCCTTCGATCATGGCATTGTGCGGGAGTTGGTGCCGGACCCGCCCAAGCGGGGACGGGGCGCGGGCGTGGCGGTCACGACTGGACCTTGGCGGATTTTGGCGGATTTAAGGAAATATGGTGAATTCTGACCACGATGACGCCATCGTCCGTTTTGAGAACGTGGGTCTGCGCTACGGCCTGGGACCCGAAGTTTTGCAAGACGTCACCTTTTCATTGCAACCGGGCTCGTTTCATTTCCTGCTCGGTGAAAGCGGTGCCGGTAAGTCGTCGCTGTTGAAGCTGATCTATCTGGCCTTACGTCCTTCACGCGGGTTGATTTCGCTTTTCGGCAAGGATATTGCCACCACCGCGCGCGATCACCTGCCGCCGTTGCGCCGCCGCGTCGGCGTGGTGTTCCAGGAGTACAGGCTGCTTAACCACTTGTCATCATTCGATAATGTGGCGCTGCCGTTGCGCGTCGCTGGGGTCAAGCGGAGCGAAGTCGACAAGCATGTTAGCGAGCTTCTCGCCTGGGTCGGCCTGAAAGATCATATGAAGGCCAGGCCACCAACGCTATCGGGCGGGCAGCAACAACGCGTCGCCATTGCGCGCGCCGTGATTTCCCGACCGAAGCTGTTGTTGGCCGATGAACCGACAGGCAACGTCGACGATGCCATGGCGTATCGGTTGATCCATCTGTTCGAGGAATTGAATAAGCTCGGCACGACCATCGTCATCGCCACCCACAACCGGCATGTGGTGGAACGCTTAGGCCATGGCAGCCTGCGGCTTGTCGACGGCCACGTGGTCGTATCGTCAGGCCGCAATGATGCGCCGTCCGATGAGGCTCGGAATCGGCACTTGGCGGATTCCGGCGACAACGGGCGAGAGCGCCAGACGGACAGGGGGCAACGGGGTGGAGAGGCCGAATCGGCTGTCCAATCGACTGGCGATTCGGCCGGTGATTCGGCGTCCGGCCCCGAATCCGATCCGAGACGCCTGGAGAACTATCTGTGATCTTGCTGCGTTCCGACCTGCCGCTCGACCGAGACCAACTCAGCCGGTTTTTGCCATGGCTGATTGCGTT
This sequence comes from Rhodospirillaceae bacterium, assembly GCA_016845145.1. Classification (GTDB taxonomy): domain Bacteria; phylum Pseudomonadota; class Alphaproteobacteria; order Rhodospirillales; family Casp-alpha2; genus TMED8. The sequence goes on along the minus strand of JAERTE010000097.1, from coordinate 30,721 downwards.
CATGGTATTTCTGTCGGTGTTGGCGGTGGCCGGCATGCTGGTGCTCAACGCGACGGCATCGAAATGGGACCGGGGTGTGCGTGGCACCATGACGGTGCAGATCATTCCATCTGACGCCGCGGCCAAGGATGAGGCGCGCCTCAATGCCGTTTTGACCGTACTGGCAACCTCGCCGGAAATTCAACGTTATGATTCCATGGACGACTCGCGCCTGATCAAGTTGTTGGAGCCCTGGGTCGGCGCCGTCGCCGGTGACGGCGAGTTGCCGTTGCCGCGCCTGATCGATGTGGAAATGAAGCCGGCATCGGGATTGACCGCCCAGGCCTTGCACGAACGGTTGGCTGAGAAAGTCTCCGGCGTCAGCATCGACGATCATCGGGTCTGGCTCGATCATTTGGTTCGCCTGATTGAGACCTTCGAGGTGCTGGCGTTGGTCGTCTTGTTGTTTATCGTGCTGGCCACGGTCGGCACGATTGTGTTCACCACGCGCACCGGTCTGTCGATCCACCGCGAAGCCATTGAGGTGCTGCACCTGATCGGCGCCCACGATACCTATATCGCACGCCAGTTCGCGCGCCGGGCATTGGGCCTGGGATTGGCGGGAGGCATTGTCGGGTTGTTGTTGGCGGTGCCGACATTATGGGGCTTGGCGCACCTGGCCCATAGTCTGGATGACCGGTTGTTGCCCGATATCGGGTTCGGGCCGGCGCATTGGGCGTTGTTGGCAGCACTGCCGGTGGGCGTGTCGATCGTGGCCATGGTGACCGCCAAGGTAACGGTCATGCGGACGCTTGAGCGGATGCTTTAGAACATGGCGCGCCAAGGTAGCCGGAGAGGGGAGCGCAAGGGCGGGCTGATTTGGCTGAACCTGGCCGTGTTGCTGGTTTTTCTGTTCGGGTTGTGGGTTATCGGCTTGATCCGTTATGTCGGCGATATTCCGGCGGAAATTTCCGACAAGACCACGCGGACGGACGCCATTGTGGTGCTTACGGGCGGCAGTGGCCGTCTGCACGAGGGGCTTGAGTTGCTGTCGCGCAACATGGCGGGCCGGCTGTTTGTTTCAGGCGTCTATCGGGGGTTGGACGTGCGCAATCTGTTGCAAGCAGCCCGGCGCGATCCGGCGGGGCTGGAATCCAGGGTCGGCATCGGCAATGCCGTAAACACCCGCGGCAATGCCGACGAAACAGCGCGCTGGGCCAAGGAGAATAAAATTACTTCAATTCGGCTGGTCACCGCCGCTTATCATATGCCGCGCTCGCGTCTTGAGTTCGCCAATGCCATGCCCGATGTTGCCATCGTCCCCAACCCGGTATTCCCCGAGCACGTAAAGCAAGAGGAATGGTGGGCTTGGCCGGGAACCGCGACGCTGATGATGAGCGAGTACAGTAAATTTCTAATGGCCTGGGTGCGCCACCGGACGGACTACATGTTCGGCGCACCGGTGAAACAGTAGAGGAACCTATGGGCGGGTTGCGGTCGATCATCGGATCCGGGTTGTACAACATCGTGTTCATCGGTTGGACGGCCGTCAGTGTCACCATCATGATCTTGTTTTTGCCGTTTCCCAGGCCTGTCATGCAGCGCGCGGTTAAGATATGGGCCTGGTCGCAGCATTGGGCGCTGAAGTTTCTGGTCGGTCTGGATTTCGAAATCCGGGGGGAAGAAAATATCGTCCATGGTGCGGCTATCTATGCGAGTAAACATCAATCGGCTTGGGATACTTATGTTTTCTATCTTTTATTCAGCGACCCGTCCTATGTGCTGAAAAAAGAGTTGGTAAAGATTCCGGTTTGGGGCTGGATGGCCCGTAAATGTGCGGCGATCTCGGTCGACAGGGAAGGCGGCGCTTCGGCATTGAAAGCGCTGGTGCGCGATACCCGCCAGCGCCTCGGCGATGATCGCCCGGTCATTCTTTTTCCGGAAGGCACGCGCACCCGGCCCGGGACGCACAAACCCTATCATCCGGGCATCGCCGCGCTTTATTCACAATGCGAGGCGCCGGTCATCCCCGTGGCGCTGAACTCCGGCCTGTTTTGGGGGCGGCGCAGTTATACCAAGCAATCGGGCACCATCATTATCGAGTTTCTGCCGGCGATGCCGACCGGCATGAAGCGCCGTGATTTCATGCAAGCGCTTGAGACTCAAATAGAAAGTACCGCCGAGCGGTTGGCGCACGAGGGCGTGAAACAGTTTCCCCTCACCCGCGCGGCGCTGGTCGAAGGCCCCGATACATCTGCTACAAATGGGTCGCAGGCTGGTTCGGGGCAGGCTGTGGATTGATTTGTGGATATTCTCACGCCCAAGCATGTGAATCGCGGGGGTAAAATCGCAAGCCTTTGGAGTCTATGAAGTTTTTGCGCATCCATCCGTGGGATATTTCCTGGGGTCGAATGTGGAAACAAAAAGAGAACAACTCTTGACGATTTGCGCCAAAACGCCTAAATTTCAAGGGAAATCAAGGCCCTGGTATTGCTTCAGTAAATAGAGTGACCGCCGGTTTCCGGCATTTCACCTATTTTGCCGAGCCATTTCTAAGCCGAAACGATTGGTTCGCGAATATTGCCGCTTTGGACGCGATCCGGAGGAAACATGGTCGATCTGTCACCCGTCTCCCAGCAAATCTGGGATATGAAATACCGGCTTCAAGGTGCCGACGGCCAGCCTGTGGATAAAACCGTGCAAGACACCTGGCGCCGGGTGGCACGTGCGTTATCGGTTAAAGAGTCCGATCCATCCCATTGGGAACAAAGATTTTTTGACGCCATGGATGGCTTCAAGTTATTGCCCGCCGGGCGAATCATCTCGGGCGCCGGCGCGGCGCGCAAGGTGACGTTGTTCAATTGTTTCGTCATGGGCGATATCCCCGACGACATGTCCGGTATCTTCGATGGCTTGAAAGAAGCCGCACTCACCATGCAACAGGGCGGCGGCATCGGGTACGATTTTTCGACGCTCCGTCCGAAAGGGGCGGCGGTCAAGGGTGTGGGCGCCGATGCCTCGGGACCGCTATCGTTCATGGATGTCTGGGATGCCATGTGCCGCACCATCATGAGTGCGGGCTCCAGGCGCGGCGCCATGATGGCGGTGATGCGCTGTGACCATCCCGATATTGAGGCCTTCATCGAGGCCAAGCGCGAACCGGGTCGTTTGCGCATGTTCAATCTGTCGGTGCTGGTGACCGACAAGTTCATGCAAGCGGTGAAGGCCGACGAGCCGTGGGAGTTGACCTTCAAGGGGACCACATACAAAAGCCTACCGGCGCGCGAATTGTGGGACAGCATCATGCGCGCCACCTTCGCTTATGCCGAACCCGGCGTGATTTTCATCGACCGCATCAACGCACGCAACAACCTGAACTACTGCGAGACCATCCACGGCACCAATCCGTGTGGCGAGCAACCACTGCCGCCTTACGGGGCGTGCTTGCTGGGGTCGGTCAATTTGGCGCGTTTGGTGGATGAGCCGTTCTCTGAAAACGCCGAGCTTAATCTCGATACGCTTGATGAGTTGGTAAGCACGGCCGTGCGCATGATGGATAACGTCATCGACGTTTCCGAATTCCCGTTGGATGAACAACGCCATGAAGCCCAGTCCAAACGCCGCATCGGGCTCGGGATTACAGGTCTGGCGGACGCGCTGATCATGTGTGGCGCGCGCTATGGCGGCGCGCGGGCCGTGAAGTTGACCGAAACCTGGATGCGGCGGTTGCAGCGCGCCGCCTATCTGGCCTCAGTGGAACTGGCGCGCGAAAAGGGTGCATTTCCGTTGTTCGACAAGGACAAATACCTCGCCGGCGAAACCATCCAGGCGCTGGATATGGACGTAAAAGACGCCATCGCCGAGCACGGCATCCGCAACGCTTTGCTGACATCCGTTGCGCCGACCGGCACCATTTCGCTGTTTGCCGACAACGTGTCGTCGGGGCTGGAACCGGTGTTTTCGTTCGCCTACAACCGCCATGTCCTGATGCCCGACGGCTCGCGGCGTGAGGAAGAGGTGTCCGATTACGCTTACCGGCTTTATCGCTGGATCAAGGGTGAAGGCGCACCACTGACGGACGCCTTCGTCGACGCCCAGGATTTGAGCCCGCACGACCACTTGGTCATGCAGGCCGCCGTGCAGAAATACATCGACAGCTCGATTTCCAAGACCATCAATGTCCCTGAAAGCATCGACTTCGCCGAGTTCAAGGATGTTTACGTCCAGGCTTATGACCTCGGTTGCAAGGGCTGCACGACCTATCGGCCCAACGATGTTACGGGCGCCGTGCTGGAACGCAAGGACGCCCAAAAAGCCTCCAACGAGGCCGAGCCCGAATTGCCCCTGGAGCCGCCGGCGAAGGCTGTGAAACCGATGGATACGGGCGATTCCGGCACCGTTGCGCAGCTCTATAAACCGCTCGACCGCCCAGGCGAACTGCCGGGCCGGACCTACAAGCTGCGCTGGCCCGAAAGCGACCACGCCATCTACATCACCCTCAACGATATTCTCGACGATACCGGCCGCATTCGCCCGTTCGAGATTTTCATCAATTCCAAAAACACCGAGCATTACGCCTGGACGGTAGCCCTGACGCGGATGATCTCGGCGGTGTTTCGGCGCGGCGGCGATGTGTCGTTCGTGGTCGAGGAGTTGAAAGCCGTGTTCGACCCGCGCGGCGGGCAGTGGATGAAGGGCAAGTATGTGCCGTCCTTGCTGGCGGCCATCGGCGGCGTGATTGAGGAACACCTGATCAGTATCGGGTTCCTGGGCACACCGGGAGAGCTTTCCGACCCCGATGCGTTCGAAGCCAAGATCGTCGCCATTGCCGGCGGCGGCGATGACGAAGAGCCCGCATCGAATTCCGGTAATTCCAGCCCCTTCCGCCAATGCCCGAAATGCGCCCAAGCCAGCCTCATTCGACAAGAGGGCTGCGACACCTGCACCAGTTGCGGTTATTCGAAGTGCGGGTGAGGGGGTGACCACGGATTCAGCGTGGCGCACCGAAGCGGTGCGCAAACTCGAAGCCGACGGCAATCGGTCTGCCGACACTCATCTGTTTCGCTTGGAACTCGCCGGTATTCCCGAGATCGAACTGTATTTCAAAGACGAGTCCACCCACCCGACCCGCTCTCTCAAACACCGTTTGGCTCGGTCGTTGTTCTTGTATGCCATCTGCAACGGCTGGATCGACAAGGGCATGACCGTCATTGAGGCCTCGTCGGGATCGACAGCGGTATCAGAGGCATATTTCGCCCGCCTCCTGGGCCTGGACTTCATCGCCGTGATGCCGAAATCGACGTCGCCGGAGAAAGTGCAAGCCATCGAATTCTACGGCGGGCGCTGTCACTACGTGGACAAAGGTTCGGAAATATATTCCGCCGCCGAAAAGCTGGCCCGCGAGACCGACGGCCACTATATGGACCAGTTTACCTACGCCGAACGGGCGACCGATTGGCGCGGCAACAACAATATCGCCGAGAGTATCTATCGGCAGCTGGCGCGAGAGAACCATCCCGTGCCGGAATGGATCGTGGTCAGCGCCGGCACCGGCGGCACGGCAGCGACGATTGGGCGTTACATCCGCTATCAACGCTTTCAAACCCGGCTTTGCGTCGCCGATCCTGAAATCTCGGTCTTTTACGACAGTTTCCTCGAAAGCCGGGACGATCTCGTTATTGATGCGGGATCAAATGTCGAGGGTATCGGACGGCCACGCTGTGAACCGTCCTTCGTGCGCGGCGTCATCGACCACATGGTTAAAGTCCCCGATGCCGCCAGCTTTGCCGCCATGCGGGTGCTGGCTGAACGAGTCGATCACCTGCCGGGCGGCTCCACCGGTACAAATCTCTATGCCTCGCTTCAAGTCATCCGTGATATGGCGACGGCAGGGACAAGCGGCTCCGTCGTCACCATGCTCTGCGATCCTGGCGAACGCTACCGTGAAACCTACTACGCCGATGACTGGCTCGCCGAAAAAGGATTTCACATTCAGCCGTACCGCGATCAGATCAACCGTTTCTTGGATACTGGAGATTGGCAAGAGGTGGAACCGTAATGGAACAGCGCCTGAGCCTCGTATCGCTGGGCGTCGCCGACGTCGCTGCGGCGACGGCGTTTTATGAGCGGCTCGGCTGGCAGCGCTCCCAAGCGAACTCCAACGAACACATTACGTTTTTTCAGCTGGGCGGGATTATCTTGGGGCTCTATGGCGGCCAGGCCCTGGCCGACGATATCGGTATCGATTATTCCGACCGGCTCGGGTTCAACGGCGTGACGCTGGCCTTCAACGCGCGTTCCAAGGATGAGGTCGACGCCGTGCTGGCGGAAGCGAAAGCCGCCGGCGCCAACATCGTGAAGGCGGCCGAGGATGTGTTCTGGGGTGGCTATTCCGGCTATTTCGCCGACCCCGACGGGCATCACTGGGAGGTGGCGTGGAACCCGTTCTTTCCGATCTCTGATGACGGTGCGATCACGCTGCCGGAGTGACTTTAGTAAATTTGACCCGTATCAATGCTGATGAAGGTGGTATGTTCTAGCCTCGATTTAGGTTCCATCGGGGAAAGGACTGATCATGGATTGCAAGACCGTCATGGGGCCGGTGGCCGTGCCCTTGTATGCCGATGATCCGGCGAGTAGCGCCATTGATTTCATGCGCGAGAAACGCTCCGGCCTGGTGCCGGTGGTCGACCGCGAAGGCACCTTCGTGGGCCTGCTGTCGGGCGACCGCATGATGCATTTCATGATTCCCGCCTCCATTCACATGATGCGCGGCAAAAAGCGCGCCAGCTATCTGCAGGAAAGCCCGGCCGAATTGCAGTCCAGGCTCGACTCATTGCGTAACCAAACCATCCGAGATTTGATCGACCCCGACGTCAAGGTTGCGCACGAAGACACGCCCTTCATCGATGCCATGCTGCTGATCAGCGAAAAACAGTTCGTGGTGCCGGTGTTGGACAAAAACGACAAACTGGTCGGCGCCATCTCGTTCTTCACGCTGCTGCACTTCCTCAGCGACGAACAGAAAAAGGCTGAGCAGGGAGATGCCTCATGAGCGGTCATGAAGCGTCAAATGTGATCTTCGGCCTCGACCCCTTATGGCTTTCCACCGGCATCCTGATCATCACCTATGCCATCTTGTTGTCGGAACGCGTGCACCGCACGGTGATTGCGTTGGTCGGCGCCGGCATGGTGATCATTTCGGGGCTCTTGGATCAAAACCGCGCCATCGCCGGCATCGACTTCAATACCATCGCACTGCTGACCGGCATGATGATGATCGTCGCGGTAATCCGCATCACCGGCTTTTTCGAGTACATCGCCATCTGGTCGGCGAAGAAAGTGAAGGCCGATCCGCGCGGTGTGTTGATTGTTCTGTCCATCGTGACGGCGGTGTTCTCCGCTTTTCTCGACAACCTGACGACGGTGCTGTTGGTGGTGCCCATCGCGCTGTTGCTGGCGGAGAAATTGGAAGTCAGCCCGTATCCTTATCTGATGTCGCAAATTCTGGCGTCCAATATCGGCGGTACGGCGACGTTGATCGGCGATCCCCCCAACATCCTGATCGGGTCGGCCACCGGGCTGACCTTCATGGATTTCCTGGTTCATATGGGGCCGGTGGTATTGGTGGTGCTGGTGATCTCGCTGTACGCATTCCACCTCATATGGGGCAAATCCCTGGTGGCGACGCCGGAACATCGCGAACGGATCATGGGTTTCCGCGAGCAGGACTCCATCACCGATAAAAAGCTGCTGGTGCAATCGTTGAGCGTTCTGGTGCTGGTGATCATGGGCTTCATTATCGGCGAGCATTATCATATCCGTCCCGGCACCACGGCGATGACCGGCGCGGCTGTATTGCTGCTGGTTGTTGGCATCAATGACACCATGGAGGGTCAGTCCGAGCGCTTGCACGAAGTGTTTTCGGAAGTGGAATGGGGCGCGCTGTTCTTCTTCATGGGATTGTTTGTCGTCGTCGGCGGTGTCGAACACGCCGGGCTGTTGAATATTCTCGGCGCCAAGTTGATGGCGGCCACCAACAACGAACCCATGGCCACCACATTCGCGACACTGTGGATCGCGGCCATTGTCTCGGCGGCGGTGGATAACATTCCGTTCGTGGCGACCATGATCCCGATGGTCGAATCCATGGAAGCGGCCATCGGCGGCAAGGAAGCGCTTGAGCCCGTCTGGTGGGCTCTGGCGTTGGGCGCGTGCTTCGGCGGCAACGGCTCGCTGATCGGGGCGGCGGCAAACGTCATGGTGGCAGGCCTGGGCGAGCGCGCCGGCTACCCGATCACCTTCGGCAAGTTTCTGGTGTTGGGGCTGCCGATGATGTTCGGTTCCATGATCATAGCCACGGTCTATATGTACCTGAAGCACTTCGCCTAGCCGGCCCGGCGACCCAGCGGCTATGAAGTTGGCGACTTTGAAAAGAACGAGCATGAAAGGCAAGTACATGCGGTTTGTCTGCGCCCTGTTGGTTTCAATGTTTGGGTGGCTTGGTGATATCAATGCCGAAACCTTTAGGGTGTCCACAGCCGAGGCGCCCGAGACGGAAGTGATGATGCGGTTGATGACGGAGGTCTACCGCAAGCTTGGGCACGAGCTTAAACTGGTCATCCGCCCGGCGAAGCGTAGCCTCAGCGAAGTCAACAAAGGTGTTTCAGACGCCGAGTTGGCGCGTATTACCGGCGCGGAGAACAAGTATCCCAATCTGGTTCGGGTCGCGGAGCCGGTGTTCGCGCTCAGCATTTCGGCTGTGGTGCGCAAGGACTCGAAGCTTTGGATGAGTTCGTGGGAGGATATCGGCAAGCACCGTGTCGCCTATCCGCGCGGCTACCAGATCTTGGATATCCGGACGCGCGACATGAATGCCATGGAGGCACGTAACGCCGCTTCGGTGGTGCGCATGGTCAAGGCGGGGCGCGTCGATGCGGGGCTGGTGATCACGTCGGACGCCGAGCGGCTGGCGTCAGAGATCGGCGATGTGAGCGTGCTGACCCCACCGGTCGAAACGGTGACGCTTTACCACTACGTCAACGTCAAGCATCGGCGTTTGGTGCCGGCCATGGAGAAGGTGCTGATCGAACTGAATGACAGCGGCCGCGCCAAGGAGCTGCTAAGGCCGGAACATTAAGAAAAAGGGACTGAAAAGATGACGTTCATAGAATGGACCCCGCAACTGAGCGTCGGTTTCGATGAGATCGACGAAGACCACAAAAAACTCGTCGGCATGGTCAACGCGTTGAGTGATGCCGTGGAAAACCAAGACGATATAGCGGCGATCGGTGCCGTGCTCGAAGAGTTGTTGAGTTATACGTCGTGGCATTTCAGGCATGAAGAGAGATTGATGCAGACCTACGGCGATCCCGAGTTTTTCAATCACAAACAAGAACACCTGGATTTGATCGCGCAAGCCACTACCCTAAAAACCAGGTTCGATAGTGGCGACGAAACCGTGCCTGCAGAAATGCTGCCGTTCCTGAAAGAATGGCTCACGCATCACATACTTGAGACAGACGCGAAAACCGGAACCTTCTTGGCCGCCAAAGCGGCGTGAGGTCGTGGCGTTAGAGTTTGAAACCGATCACCGAAACGTCATCGCGGCGGCTTTCGTCACCTTGGTACTCATTCAAAGTGCGCAGGACTGCGTCACCGATATCGCGCATGGGTTTGTTGTCGAGTTCATCCAACAGCTTCATGAATCGGCGTTTCCCGAAACTCCGCCGTTTGGGCCCGCCGATCTGGTCGGTCAAGCCGTCTGAGGTCATGAAATAGCCATGCCCCTCGCCTGTTTCGATCTCGTGCGCCGTAAAGACGGCATTGTGCGGCGTTCGCCGGTAGCCGATACCTTTTCGATCGCCCTTGATTTCGGAAACCGCGCCATCGGCGGCAACAAACAGTGAAAACTGCGCGCCGGCGAATGTGACCGCCTTGCCGTCGGGAGGAATATAGCAAACACCCAGGTCGAGGCCGTCATTGGAGACGCTCTCATCCAAGTTCTGATTGAGCGCCTCTTGGATCAGTTGATGGCTACGCTGCAAGAGGGCTGCGACATCTCCCGGCATGGTTTCCAATGTCGCCATATCCAACGCGCCATTGGCGATCATCGTCATAAAGGCGCCGGGCACGCCGTGTCCGGTGCAATCGCCCAACGCGAGCAGTTTCCCCAACCCCCAAGGTTTACACCAATAAAGATCGCCGCCGACACGGTCGCGGGGCTCCCAAAGAATGAAATGCTCGGCCGTGGTTTCTTCCAGGCATTGGGGTTTCGGCAGGATCGAACGCTGGATGTGGGTGGCGTAATTGATGGAGTCGCGGATGACATTGAAGGCATCGCGGCGTTCCTTCTCTGCCTTCCGGCGCAGCGAAATATCGATAAACGAGATCACCGCACCGACGATATCTTCCCCGCGCATGATAGGTGTGCTGTGGTATTCAACCTCCAACGGTTGTCCGTCTTTGCGCCACAGCACCTCATCGTCGATGCGGTAGGACTCGCCGAAGGTAAAGCTCTTGAACATCCAGCATTCCTCGACCGGATACTCGGAACCGTCATAACGGTGATGATGGAATAGTGGGTGCGCTTTCTGGCCGACGATTTCGTTGGCGTCGAAACCGAGCATGTTTTCGGCTTGCGGATTGACGAAGGTGATGCGGCCCTCGAGATCAACAACGAAAACGCCTTCGCCGACGGACGCCAGCAGCAGTCGCGCGTGTTCCTCGGCTTCCGCCAGTTTTTCCTCGACCTTCTTTCGTTCGGCGATCTCGAGGGTCAACCGACGGTTCCAGAAAACAATCGCAATGATGACGATGACCGCACCGCCGCCAATAGGCAGCGCCCATTGCATGATGGTCTCAACGTCGGTTCCGAACTTCACTTCAAGCGCCATCCACACGTTTTGGATGGCGGCGGCTTCGTCGCCACCGATATCGGCGAGCGCCACGTCCAGAATAACCGCCAGTTCAGGCCAGTCCTTGCGGACGGCCATGGAGAGTTCGAGCTTGTAGCTGGTCGGCGCGGCAATTTTGACATTGGACAGATGCGCGCGGGTGATTTCTCGTGTGATGGCCGGCAGCGCTCCGACGTAAGCATCGATCCAGCCTTGATCCAGCGCCTTGAGAGCTTCGGCGATACCCGGTTGGGCCATCAGTTTGACGGACGGATGATCGTGACGCAGGCGCGTGGAGATGAAATCGTCTTTGAGAACGCCGACCCGGTGGCCGACAAGTTCCTGGAGCCCGCCGATATAGGGCATGTCCTTGTGGGTGGCGATGACCACGGGATAGGAGGCGTAGGTCCTGGTAAAAGCCAGGGATTTCTCGCGTTCTGGGGTTCTGACAACGGCTGGAAGAACATCAATTTTCCCTGATTTCGCGAGGTCCAAAACCCGAGCATAGGATCGCTCATCAACGGGTGTCATCTCAACGCCTAGACGCCGAGAGACCGCTTTTACGTAACTGGCGGCAATGCCGCTATAGGCGTCGTCGTCGGCGATGAATTCGAACGGCGGGTGCGCCGGGTCGATACCGAGGCGCAGGGTTGGGTGTTCAGCCAGCCAAGCTGATTGAGCGGCGCTCAGATTGAGGAGCACTCGGGCGGAGCTTCCCCGCCCAGAATCGGCCAGCCATTTGCGCTGGATTTCACTTCGTTCGCTGGCTGTGATTGCCGCCATGCCTTTGGTCAGGATCGAGGCCAGTAGGGGCAAGTCTTTTCGGGTTGCGATGTTCAAAAGCGACAGTGTCGTATCCCCCACCTTGACCTCACTCGAGACTGTCAGATCCGTCATCATGTGGCGCGCCAGCAGATGGTTGAAAACGGCCAATTCCCCAAGCGCCGCATCGGCCTTGCCGGAGCTGACGGCTTTCATGGCATCCAGTGTTCCCGTGACCAAGTGCAGTTTGATTTGCGGGAAGTCGCGCTTGAGGATTTCTTCGTAAAAGAAGCCCTTAGGCAGGGAAACGGTTTTGCCCACCAGGTCTTCAAGGCTGTTGTACGGCGTGTCCCGGCGGCTGAGGATCGTATTGGGGTTGTGGGCGTAGGGCGGCGTATAGAGTAGAAACTTCTCACGTTCCGGGGTTTTCACGATATTCAACATCACGTCCAGTTCACCGGCCTTCATCATTTTCATGAAATCATTCCATGAAGGACCTGTGACGTATTCGATTTCGATACCCACTTTCGCCGCCAGCAGGTTCATATAATCGATGGAAAACCCCCGAGGCGCGCCGTCGACGGCGAAGTTGAACGGTGGCCAGTCTGTCTCATTGTGGACGCGCACATTGGGGTTTTCCGAAAGCCAGGCTCTCTCTTCCGAGCTGAGCGGGACGGATGCCCCGGCGGGGCGGCTTGCTAGCAGATGCTCTTTGGCGATCAACGCCAGGCTTAACCCTTCCTCGTTTCTGAATACATCGCTGAGAGAAAAGGCATGGGGGGCTTGTCCGTCTTGCGCGCGTTTACGGATTTCAACGGTGAAATCCGCACGATTGGAGAGATAACGCGACCAAGCCTTATCCGGGTCAGGGTGCACCAGGATTTCACCATCCCTGTCGATCACGAAGACGTCGAAATCAGAGGAATGGCTGAGGAGTTCAATGATCCGGTCCATGGCCAAGTTGACGACCACAACACCGCGAAACTGACCTTCAATATAAACTGGCGTGGAAACTCGAAATGTCGGCCGGATCGGCTTTTCGATCTGGCCTTGTTCCATATTCAGGTTGAATTTGGAGTGCCAGAGGTTTCCGCTGGCGATCGATTTCGGACCCTGGAAGTAGGCCTTGCCGCCTTTGTCTTGCATATTCCCAGGCGCAACGCTGATCGGTTTGGCCTCACCCTCGTCCTTCGGCCTTTCAATGCGCACCCGCTCGCGGCCGTGCATGTCCAAAAAGCGCACTTGCATATAATCCGTATTGGCCCCTGCCACGGCATGGAACAGTGAAACCAATGCCGCCCGGTCCGCTTCTTCGTAGGCGGCGGCGTAGCGGCGGGTGAATTCACTGTTCGCAAGGGAAAGCACCTGATTGTCGGCGCTATCGAGAAAGTTTCCCACAATCCCAAGCTTAAACATCGCCTCGCTGGCGGCTTTTGCCTGTACGGGATCAGCGGGTGGTGGTGTTGGCGCGCCTTGGCCGTTCCCTGAGGTTGGGGTCATGGCAAATACGGCGATAATCAGCGCCACCCAAATGCCCGCAAAACGGATTTTCAATGGGTCGATGAAATGCGATATGCGGGTAAGTGTTCGACGCACGCGAAATGCTTTCCAAATCTGATAGTCCGGTCTGCCTGCCGCGATGATAGCAGACCTGTCGGAACGGAAAATACAATTGCATGCAGGTATTTGGCCGCCGAATTGGTTTAGCTCACAACCTCCGCCACGATATCGGCCGCTTCATCAATCATTCTTTCAGTGATGTCCAAGTGTGTGACGGCACGCATACGGGTCGGGCCGGGCGCGCCGATATGGACGCCACGGGCCAGCAATGCGTCGGAAATCTCAGCCCCGCTTTTGCCGGTGCCGGCGACGTCGAAGAATACCAAATTGGTCTCGACTTCCGAGGCATCAATGGCAATGCCCGGAATTTGCGCCAGACGGCGGGCCAGCTTGCGGGCGTTTTCGTGGTCGTCTTTCAGGCGTTCGACGTTGTTTTCCAGGGCGTAGATACCGGCCGCCGCAACAATGCCCGATTGCCGCATGGCGCCGCCGAACTGATGCTTGAAGCGGAATGCGCGTTCGATGAATTCGTCGTCACCGGCCAGCACCCCGCCGATGGGGCAGCCCAGACCTTTGGACAAATCGATCCAAGTGGAATCCAGATGCTTGGCGTATTCAGCCGCCGGCGTGCCGCTCTCGACCACGGCATTAAGCAGGCGCGCGCCGTCCATATGACGGATCAACCCGGCCTCGGCGGCGGTCTCACAAACCTCTTGGACGAGGCCGATCGGCCACACCGAGCCGCCTCCGGCGTTCGACGTGTTCTCCAGTGACAGCAATCTCGGGTGCGGGACGTTTCGCCGTTTCGGGCGGATCGCTTCACGCAGTTGATCTGCGCCGAACATACCGCGTTCGCCCTCAATGGTACGCATCATGACCCCCGCCAGCGCCGCAGGCGCACCGGTTTCGTTGTGGATGGTGTGGGCCGTCTTGTCGCAGACAACTTCGTCGCCGGGCTGGCACCAGGCTCGATAGGCGATGATGTTGCACATGGTGCCGGACGGTAAAAACAGCGCCCGCTCCATGCCCAGAAGTTCCGCCACCATATCTTGCAGGCGGTTGGTGGTGGGGTCGGCACCGTGCTGTTCGTCGCCAACCTCGGCGCTGGCCATGGCTTCGCGCATGGCGGGCGAGGGCTGGGTATGGGTGTCGGAATAAAGGTCAATGCGGGCGGGCGCGGTCATGGTTTGGTTCCTCGTTGGCGTCGGTGTTGTTGGGTTGTCTCGGCCTTATGGACGATGCGTTGCAGGGTACGGTCATGGATACCCATTTCTTCCAGGTGATCCAAGGTATTGCGGATATATTCCAGGCAGTGGCCGACCTTGCCCTTGCCTTGAAGGACCAGCTTAACGGCGCTGTCCACGTCAAGCCGGCCTGCATATTGTTCGTGCGCGGGGTCGGCGACAAAGGCCAAAGCCTTTATATGGCGACCGTCCGGTAGCGACGTTTCCAGCCAGCGCGGCAAATAGATAGCGGTGATCATTTCGCGCTGCCATAGCATGGTCAGCACTTTTTCCGCTTTCGCCTCATCGATGCGGAAGGCAACGCCCCGGCAGGCGCCGCCTCTGTCCAGGCCGAACACCAGCCCCGGCACGTCGCGGGTGCCGCGGTATTCGAACGAGTACAGGCACAGCGCGCGATGGTAGCCGTGTACCACCACCGGGGCGCTTTCGGCGACATCGAAGTCGGGGTTCCACATCAAGGAACCATAGGCGAAGACCCATAGATCGCCTGTTGGGCGCTCGATCATTGTTCCGCTGCTTTCGATGTTCTGGCGGGGGTGCGGGTGACCAGTGCGACACCGATGCCAGCCAATACCATACCAGCCAGCTGGCGGAGCGTTACGGTTTCGTCGAACAGGAAAAACGATTCCAGCGCCACCACCGGCGGCACCAAATAGAACAGGCTCGCGACCTTCGATGCGGCGCCGCGGCGGATCAGGGTATAAAGCAAGGTGAACATGCCGACCGACAAGATACCGGTAAGCCATGACAGCGCGAAAATGAACTCACCGGTCCACTGAATAACCCGCGTCTCAAACAGAAATGCGCCGGGCAGCACCAGCGCCAGCGCCGCCATTTGCTGGATGGCCTGCCCGGTGCGCAGATCGGTGGACGCCCCGAAGCGTTTCTGGAACAACGTGCCGCCGGTGAGCGTCAATAGGCCCACCGTGCAGGCAATCAAGCCGATGGTCGGCATGGCAGTGCCCGAACCACCGGAACCGCCTTGCCACAAGATCAACGTTATCCCTGCGAGGCCGAGCACGAAGCCCAGCCATTGCGCGGGGCGGATGCGCTCTCCCAAAGCCCAGCCCGCGCTTAACGCCGTCAGCAGCGGATGCAGGCCCGTCAACAGCGCCGCCACCCATGCCGGCGTGCCGTTGTAGATGGCGATAAACACGGCCGTTAGATAGGTGCCATGGAGCATGACGCCGACAATGGCCGTGTTGATGATTTCGCGTGCGCTGCGCGGCCAGGGCGCACGGCTGTACCACGCGTACAGGGTAAAAATCGCAGCCGCGATGGCGAAACGGATGGAGACGAAGGTGAACGGTTCGGCATAGGGCAGGCCGAACTTGGCGCCGATGAACCCGGTGCTCCACAAAAACACCAGCAATGCCGGCATGGCCAGAGACCATGCCAATGTGTCGGGTGCCGAGGGTGTGCCAGCAGTTCCGGTAGTATTCGTCGTCATGCGTCCAAATTAGACGTTCCCCCCCAGGCGGGCAATTGTCCGTTGGCCGACCAAGCCCTGGGCCGTACACTGAGAGCATGAACCAGGCACCTTTTCCCGAAAGCGAGCCCGCCGGCATTGTCTGGATGAAGCGCGGCATGATCGGCTTCGTCGGTTTCGCAGCGCTGCTCGGTCTGTACGTCGGCTACTGGACGTTGATGGCGCGGCAGTTGCAAGGTGGCTTGGACAATTGGATCGAGGCGCGGCGCGGTGAAGGCATCGATATCACCATGAAGCAGCGAACGGTCTCGGGTTTTCCGGGCCGATTGCATATGAAGCTGGATGCACTGTCGGTCGTCAGTCGGGCGGGGGCGCGCCAGTGGCACTGGCAGGTGCCCACCATTGAGGCCTGGGCCGCGCCATGGAAACTCGGCCATATCGAATATGCGCTTGGCGGCGTGCAGCGCTTGCGGGTCGGCCCCGAACCTTACGTTATTGGGGCGGACCGCCTGGATGGCCGCGTCGTCTTGCAGGGTGCGCATGGGGGGATGATAAAGGTGAAAGCTGCAGCCTTCGTTCTGGAACGCGATGCCGAGCGCGAAGCCGCGGCGCGGCGGCTGGATTTGGACTTGGCGTGGCAAGCGTGTCCTGTTGAGGGCGAGGCTCCGTTACGTGTAGACCTCGGCATAGATGGTGCCGATTTGCCGCCGGCTTGGACGACGCCCATGGGGCGCCGCGTATCGACATTGCGCCTTGTGGCCAGCCTGAGCGGCTCGGCGCCGGCAGGGCCCCTGTTGCCGGCGCTTCGGCGTTGGCGCGACGATGGCGGTACGTTGGAGGTGGCGAATTTCGTCGCCGAGCACGGCGCGTTAAAGATCCAGGCCGAAGGTACCGCGGCGTTGGATGGGCAACTGCAACCGCAAGGCGCCTTTACGGTGCGTGCAGAGCGCTACCTGGAGACGGTGGAAGCCTTGGTGAAAGCGCGCCTCATGCGACCGATTGACGCGACGGCGGCCAAGCTTGTGCTGACGGTCATCGCCAAGCGTCCGGCGGGCCGTGAATCCTTCGTGGAAACGCCGCTGACACTACAAGATCAAGTGCTTTCCGCCGGTGAGCTTAGATTGGTCCGGATGCCTCGCGTGGATTGGCAACGTTTGGACGGGTTGGTCTTGCCCGGCAGTGAGGGGCAGCCATGAGACTACGGTGTCTTTTGTTGGTTCTCAGTCTATGGGCTAGCGACGCCTTCGCTGCCGACAAACCCTATCTCGCCGGACGCATGCTGGTCGCTGCCGAAAACCTAAGTGATCCGTATTTCCGGCACGCGGTGGTTTACATGCTTGAACATGATGCTGACGGTGCCATCGGATTGATCGTCAACCGCAAGGTGGGCGCTGGGTCGTTGACCGAATTGGTGGCAGATTTGGATGGTGCGCCTGCCAAGGACCGTCAGGTTGACCTTTATTTCGGCGGCCCGGTGGCTCTGAGGAAGCTGTTTGTGTTGCACGACGGCAGCTACCAAGGGCCGGGAACGGTGGTTTCGCCCGGCGGGTTTGCCATGACCGGGGAGAAGGAAATCGTTCATGCCATTGCTCATGGCCATGGGCCCAAGCGGTATCGGTTTATGACCGGGTACGCGGGTTGGGGCGCGGGGCAGTTGGAAGACGAAATCTCTCGTGGGGATTGGCTTGATGCGCCGCCGGATCGCGCGCTGATTTTCGAAAGTCAGGGCAGCGCCGAAGAGGTCTGGCGCCAAGCTATGGAGAAGGCCGGGATGACGCTATAGCGGCGGGTTGTGTATCCCCGCCGCCGCCATCATCATAACACCATGCCTTTTGCTGAAACATTCGATGGATATCTACGTCCGGACGGCAGCGTCGGTGTGCGCAATCATCTGTTGGTGATGTCGGTGACCGGCCTGACGGGACCGACGGCGCGCCGCATTGCGGCCGCAGTGACGGGGGCCTTGGTTGTCGATTATCCTTATGGTACGGCAGCCATGGTGCCAAAGCCTGGTGACGGCGACATTCAAGATCGAGCGCTTGTCGGCTTCGGTACCAACCCCAATGTCGGTGCCGTTTTGGTCATTGGCGCCAACCCGCCGCGCACTGACGCATTGGCCGACCGGATCGCGGCTTGCGGCAAGCCCGTGCGGGCCATCACGCTTGACGAATGCGGCCATGACGCAATCACCTTGACCGAGCGCGGCGTCCGGTTAGCGGCGGAATTGTCTGTCGAAATATCACACGTGCGCCGTGAGCCCGCGCCCATCTCAGCGCTGTACCTGGCGCTTGAGTGCGGGCGCTCCGACCCGTCGTCGGGGCTGGTGAGCAACCCGTTGATGGGGCTGATTGCCGATGCGCTGGTGGATTTGGGCGGCCGCGCGATCATCGGCGAGACCACCGAGTGGCTGGGCGCGGAGCACTTGCTCGCGGCGCGTGCGGTGTCGGACAACGTTCGCGAAGATATTTTGGCCGCCGCCCGGCGCCGAGAACAACTGGCCATCGCCGCCGGCATCGATCTCACCGGTAACAACCCGGACCCAACCAATATTGCCGGCGGGCTTTCAACCATCGAAGAGAAGTCGCTGGGCAATATTGCCAAAAGCGGCAGCCGGCCGATTCAAAGCGTCGTGCGCTGGGCCGAGGCCGTCACCGGCCCCGGTATGCACCTGATGGATGCCGCCGCCTACGCGCCCGAATCGCTCAGTGGTTTTGCGGCATCGGGGGCTCAATTGGTGCTGTTCTCCACCGGTGTCGGCAACAGTTTCGTCAATTCGATTTCTCCGACGATCAAGATCAGTGCGAACCCCGAGACGTGTGAGCGCTTAAAACAACAGTTGGATTTCACCTGCCCTGACGTATTCCGGGGTTCGAAAACGCTTGAACAAGCGGCAAACGAACTCGGTGCGGTTATTGTGGACGCCGCATCCGGCACGCGCACCTGGGGGGAGGTCATGGGCGAGGGGAGTGAGGTATTCACACGGTTGGGGGAATCGCTATGAGTGTGCAAGCGGCTGACGCCATCCGGCTGCATGGCGACGACCATGTGGCGACGGCGCTGAGGGCGTTGAAAGCGGGGGAGATGATTCTCTTGCCGGATGTTGGTGAAATCACCGTCTCGGAAGACATTGGCATATGTCACAAATTTGCCGTTGTGGCCATTGCCGCCGGCGACGAGGTCAAGAAATACGGCGAAGTGATTGGCGCCGCCAGTGACGCCATCGCGCCCGGTGACCACGTCCACGTTCACAATCTACATAGTTTGCGGGCGCGACATGGATAAACATGCGTTTCTCAATGCCGGGTTTGAGACGCCGGCCATGGAGCTGGTCCGCGCGCCCGCATTTCAAGCTATGCGCTTGGAGAGCTGCGGCGTTGATCCGGCCGCGCACGGGAGCAATTGGGCCGTCGGTCTGTTGGGCACGGATTGCTTCCAGCACCTGAGCGACGTCGGCCATAGCATTGCCGGGGTCGTCCATGTGGACATGCGTATCACCCAATTTCGCGCCGTGCCCCTTGATTGCCCGCTTAGAATCAAAGGCCGTACCGAAAAGGTCGCCGCCGCCTCGCGTGGCCCCATAGCGATTATGGTGTTTGCATTCGAAACGCCCGATGGCGATACGCCGTTCCGTATCGAAATGGGCGTGATGATGCCGGATTCGGTGAACACGGATAGCCAACCGGCACCTAGGCCCGCGGGCAAAGCCCCAACCGATCCGCGCCATGGCTTCGTGAAATTGGGGGCTCGGCAATTGCAGCCCCATCACGTACAGGCCTATGGCGGGGCTGGAAATCCGATTCATCTGGATTCTGAGTTCGCTCAGGGCCAGGGGTTTCGCGCACCGATCGCGCATGGCGTGATGACGGCTGTTTATTCGCTGGGCGCACTTGATGCGCCTAAAGCACCCGCCAGCCTGGATGCCAGTTTCAAGTTTCGTCGCCCGGTTTTTTGGGATGATGTCATGGAGCTTTGGGCAGGTGACACGCCGGATAAAGCAAACTGTTTTCGCAGCCTCAACGATGCCGGCAAGGTGACGGCGGAGATGACCGTGGCGCGGGCCGATTACGCTTGAAGGCAGGCTTCCCACTCCGGCGTGCCGCTGAAGCGTTCCACCAGGAAATCGATAAAGGCGCGTACGCGTTGCGATAGATGGCGGGTTTGTGGATAGACCGCGTAGGCGCTGCGGGCCGGCAAGGTGTAATCGGTCATCACCGCAACCAGATTGCCGGCTTCAATCTCGCGCCATGCAACAAATGTCGGCAAAATGGTAATGCCCAATCCCGCCAGTGCCGCGTGGCAAAGGAATTCGCCGTTGTCGGCACTCATGCGCATGGGCAGCCGGACGCTCACGTCCTGCCCGTTCGGCGCGGTGAAGGTCCAGGCGCGAACCGATGCGATGCCGTAATGCAGAATGTCATGCTGTTTGAGATCGTCCGGATGTCGGGGGGCAACCCGATTGTGCAGATAACCCGGGCTGGCACATAGGCTAAGGCTGATGGGGGCCAAGCGTCTGGCCATATGGCTTGAATCGCCAAGTTCGGCAATGCGTACGGCCAGATCGAAACCTTCGTCGACCAAATCGATTTGCCGGTCGCTGAAATCCAAATCGAACACGATGCCGGGATGCAATTTGGCGAAGTCCGTGATCGCCGGCGCCAGGTGCAGCAATCCGAAGGAAAGCGGTGCCGCGACCTTCAATACGCCTTCAAGAGCCCCCCGGCGCTCGGCGGTCTCGGCATTCAATTCATTGACGTCGGCGAGGATGTGCAGCGCGCGCTGATAGTATCGCTGGCCTGCATCGGTCAGGCTCGAGCGCCGCGTGGTGCGATTCAGCAATTGCGCCCCGAGCCGCCCTTCCAAATCCACCAAACGTCGGCTGACGGCGGATTTCGCCACGCCCATCTGGTCTGCCGCGCGGCTGATCGAGCCGGCCTCAACGATGCGTACAAAGGCATTCATGTCTTCCAATTGACCCATGACAAATTGTTCTAATTTAAAGAACAATAATTTGCAATAACGATTGTTTATCCGAAAAAACACAACGATTAAGGTGCTGCTATCAATTCAAACACAGTGTCCGCGCCGAAGCCCCGCGACTTGCCGGGTGGGCAGCGCGGCCAACGAAAGGAAATACCATGTCTAATCTTCAACATCTCGCAGCGCCCCTCGCCGCACCTGTCGGGCGCGTTTTCTTCTCTCTCATGTTTGTCTTCGCCGGCGTCGATAAAATCAGTGGCTACACAGCCACCCAAGGCTATATGGAAGCCATGGGCGTCCCGGGCGAATTGCTGCCCCTGGTGATCGCGCTCGAGGTCGGTGGCGGGCTGGCGATCATCGTCGGCTGGCAGACCCGATTGGCGGCATTGGCGCTGGCCGGCTTCACGCTATTGTCGGCGGTTCTGTTCCATGCCAACTTCGCCGACCAAGTGCAGATGATCATGTTCATGAAGAACATCACCATTACGGGTGGATTTTTATTCCTGGTGGCCCATGGTGCGGGCGCCTATGCCCTTGATAACCGCCGGGGCGGCCGCGCCGCTCTCGCTGGCAATGCTTGAAGGAGGTTTGAATGAACGTTTCGCTTGATAGAGCGCCAATCGTCCGGGAGGTGAGCCAGCTCACCCCCGGCATGGCCGCTTCCGACGGTGCCGGCGTACAGCTGACCCGCATTGTCGGTTCTCCCATGGTCGATATGGTCGACCCGTTTTTGCTGTTGGACGCGTTTGGTTCCGACAAACCGGGCGACTACATCGCGGGCTTTCCCGATCATCCGCACCGGGGCTTCGAGACCGTCACTTACATCCTGGCCGGACGCATGCGCCACAAGGACAACGCCGGCCATGAGGGCGTTATCGGCCCTGGCGACGTGCAATGGATGACCGCGGGGCGCGGCATCGTGCACTCGGAAATGCCGGAGCAGGAAGACGGTCTGCTGATGGGATTCCAACTTTGGGTTAACTTGCCGGCGGCGGACAAAATGACCGCGCCACGTTATCAGGAGTTTCCGGCGTCACAGATCGCTGTCGAAGACCTGGAGGGTGGGAGAGTCAAGGTGATTGCCGGGAAAACCGATGCCGGTACGGAAGGCCCGGTGACAGATATCTCGACCGACCCGTTGTATTTCGACGTCAATTTGATCTCAGGTGCACGATTTTCGCAATCCGTGCCGGACCAGCATGGCGGCTTCATCTATGTGTTTGAAGGCAGCGTCAATGTTGGCGCCGACAGCACCGAAGTCCCCGCAGGCACGCTTGCGGTATTGGGTGAGGGCAGTCGTGTCGACGTGGCGGCCAGTGAAACGGGTGGGCGGTTTTTGCTGATCAGCGGAAACCGTTTGAACGAGCCTGTGGCGCGCGGCGGGCCGTTTGTCATGAATACCCGTGCCGAAGTGCTGCAGGCATTCCAGGACTATCAGGCCGGCCGGTTTTAGGACGCGCCCAACACTGCCATTGACCACCCCTCGTTAAACGGGGACCATGGGATGAACGACATCTGATTGGGGAAGATGGACTGTAAACCATGAGCAACGGCATCTACGATAACCTGACGCAACTGGGGGGGAACGGCGAGGTGCCGGAAAACCCCGATGACGCGGTGCTGGAGGCGGTACCCAATCCGCACCAGGAAACCGATTACTTGGTGCGCTTTACGGCGCCTGAGTTTACCTCGCTCTGCCCCGTCACCGGCCAGCCCGACTTCGCGCATTTCGTCATCGATTATGTGCCCGAAGATTCCATTGTCGAGAGCAAGTCACTGAAGCTTTTTTTGGGCGCGTTCCGCAATCACCCGTCCTTTCACGAGGATTGCACACTCACTGTAGCTAAGCGCATCGAAGACGCGATATCACCCAAGTGGCTGCGCATTGGCGGCTATTGGTATCCGCGCGGCGGCATACCAATCGATGTGTTCTACCAGACAGGCGAGGCGCCCGAGGGGTTATGGTTGCCGGACCAAGGTGTGGCGCCATATCGGGGGCGCGGCTGACACAAAAATCCTGAGGGGGAGGGGAAATGAATTCGACGGCGTGGCGCATTTTTTGTTCGACGGACACGGTGCTGGCGATCATCGGCACGCTGTTCGCGGTTTTCTCGGTGATCGTCAACCAGCAGTGGGCCGGTGAGTACCACGGCAGTGCGGGTGTCATGGCCGAAGAACGCGCCAAGCTGTTGAACGAAGTGGTGCTGGTCGCCGATACGCGGCGCGAGGCTGTGCGCCTGCGTGATCTCAACACCCTCTACACGGCGCTGGAAGGCCTGGCCACGGATGAGGCTGGGCGCGCGCATTTGACGGAGGAAGCTCTCCGCGCCTACGAAATCGCCCTGGTCTCGATGTTGAAACATGACGCAGAGGCCGATTTCGACGAGGTCGCTTTCAAGTTCGAAGCCGTGGCCACCGAAGCGCGTGGTGGCGACAAGCAGGCACGGCTTAAGATCGCACGCGAGTTTGTGCGGCTTCTGGGTGTCGTCAACAAGAAGCATGCGCGCCTGCAGGCACGCGAACAAACCATCGACCGCGAGTTGGCGGGGCTGCGCCGCAAAGCAGCCGAGTTGACGACCATCGCCGTCTATCTGCAGGTGTTCGGGCTTATATTGGTGATGCTGGCGACGATCATCGGTCTGAAACGGATCGAGTTCGCTGTCGATACCTGAATACCCCGGTTTCACCTTTATACACGTGCCCGTGAGTTCGCCCGTATGCGCGTTGACTCGCGCGCAAGAATCCCGCATCACGACGCCTAGACCCGAGGCAAAATAGGGGGCCGAAGGATGTTTCGACGGGTAATTGTGTGGGCAGCGTTGTCACTGCTGGGGGCTGTCGTGGGTGGCGCATCGGCGTATGCGGGCAATCCACAGATCTCATTGACGCAAACAGGGTGTCAGTTCCTTGAACCGGAGGGCAAGGACCTGGGCATCAAGCCGATGTCAGCGAAGGAATGCCGCGCCTTTAACAAGACAACCAAGAAAACCCGCTCTAAAGATCACAAGCCGCTTGAGCTGGCGCCCGGTAAATACACGTTTGACGTCCGCAACACCGATGTGCCCTATGAGCTCGGCTTTTATCTCCGTGCCGCCGACCGCGATTTGATACCGTTTATGCCGCGCGTGTCCGGCGGGGGCATTTTCAAGGGTCAAAGCAGAAGCTTCACCATCAACTTGGTGGAAGGCGACTACGTATATTCCTGCCCCTTCAACCCAACCATCGATTACCGGATACGCGTCAAGTAAGTCTCTTGGCGCTTGCCTTTGCAGTTCTTCGCCAAGGCTGGTAATTTTCGCCCTCAAATTCGGAGGCGAACACATGAAAGCACGCGTGGATTGGGCCGGCGGCCTGCGGTTCATCGGCGGCACGGAGCGCGGCCAGGCGATCATCATGGAGGCATCCGCCATGGAAGGCGCGGCGCGCGTCGGTGCGTCACCCATGGAAGTCGTGCTGCTCGGTATGGGCGGCTGCTCCAGTTATGACGTGGTCAGTATCCTCAAAAAAATGCGCCAGCCCGTGGCCGATGTGATCTGCGAGTTGGAGGCCGAGCGCGCCGATGCGGTGCCGGCGGTATTTACCAAGGTGCACATGGCGTTCACCGTGAAAGGCGATATACCACTTGCCAAGGCGGAAGAAGCGGTGCGGCTCTCGGTAGAGACATATTGCTCGGCGTCCAAAATGATCGGCATGACGGCGGAGATTACCACTTCAACCGAAGTTGTTGCAGCGGACGAATAGGCGGCGCTGTGAACCTCGCACTTTGGCTTGAACGCGCCGGCAAGGCATTTCCCGACAATCCAGCCGTGGCGCTGGGGGAAGGCGTGGTCCACGATTACGGCGCGCTTGCGGAACGGGCTGCAAGTATTGCCGGCGGCCTAGCGAAATTGGGCCTGCAACCGGGCGACCGCGTCGCCATCTGCTCAAAGAACCGGCCGGCGTACGTCGAGGCCATGTACGGCATTTGGTGGGGCGGGTTTGCCGCCGTGCCGGCCAATGCAAAACTACACGGCGCGGAGTTGGGGTATATCCTTGAGCATTCCGGCGCGCGGATATGTTTGGTGGGGCCGGAACTGTTCGACGCCGTCGCCGCGCACGCGCCGGAGACACTTGAGCATCTGATCACGTTCGGCAGCGGTGACTATGAGGCGCTATTTTCAGGAACGGTTGGTACGCCCACCGAAGTCGCGCCCGACGATCTCGCATGGTTGTTCTACACATCCGGCACCACCGGCAGGCCGAAAGGTGCCATGCTGACGCATCGCAACCTCTGCGCCATGGCGTTGGCCTATCATAGCGATATCGACCCCACCGGCCCCGGAGACGCGATTGTCCATGCCGCGCCCATGAGCCACGGGTCGGGCATTTACATGGTGCCGCATGTGCTGGCGGTGGCATGCAACGTGGTGCCGCAATCGGGCGGTTTTGAACCGGAAGAAATCTTCCGTCTTGCCGATGCTTGGCCCGGGACATCGCTGTTCGCCGCACCCACCATGGTCAAGCGCATGACCGAGTGCCCCGCCGATCCGCCTGCGGCTGGGTTTCGCGCCATCAGTTATGGCGGCGGGCCGATGTACGTAGAGGATGCGCGCGCTGCGCTGGAACGTTTCGGCCCGTGCTTGGTGCAGATTTACGGCCAGGGCGAAAGCCCGATGACGATCTCCGTTTGTAACCGTCAGACCATTGCCGACAAAACCCATCCACGCTGGGCTGAGCGATTGGCATCTGTCGGCATTGCCAATTCGACGGTGGCGGTACGGGTGGCGGATGAGAATGGCAAGACATTGCCGCCCGGTGAGACCGGCGAAATTCTGGTTGCCGGCGACGCGGTGATGAAAGGCTATTGGCAAAACCCGGATGCCACTGCCGAGACACTCAAGGGCGGTTGGCTGCACACCGGTGATCTCGGCGCCATGGACGAAGACGGTTTCCTGACGCTGAAAGACCGCGCCAAGGACGTGATCATCTCGGGCGGCTCCAACATCTATCCGCGCGAGGTGGAAGAGGTTCTGTTGGAACATCCGGAGGTGAGCGAGGTTTCCGTGATCGGTCGCGCGCATCCCGAATGGGGTGAGATTATCGTCGCTTATGTGGTTGGTGATGCGCCGGAGGCCGAGCTTGATGAGCTGTGTCTGAATCGCATCGCGCGCTTCAAACGCCCTAAGGCATATGTGCGGATGGATGCCTTGCCGAAAAACAATTACGGCAAGGTGCTGAAAACCGAGTTACGCAAGCTGGACGAATAACGCCGCTACACCGAAGATCACAAGGGCCGCGCGTATCCAAAGCGCTTTCGGCGCGATAACGCCGAATGAGATGGCGCCGAGCCCGAGGCCGATTTTGGCCGCCGATGCCAACGCCCAGGCGGGGTCGGTCTCGAGCGCGATCAATGTCGGATTGGCAATCATGCCGAGTGGAATCAGATACAGTCCGATGCCCAGCAGCATGGCGCGTCCCGCGACCTGCAGCCAATCTTCCTCAACCATGCCCGCCGCGATGAAGACGGCGCCGCACACCGGCGGCGTGATGGTCGAAAGCAACGCGAACCAGAAGACGAACAGGTGTGCCTGCAACGGCGCCAACCCCAACGATTGCAGCGCTGGCCCGGCGACGGAAACGCAAATCACGTAGGCCGCCGTGGTCGGCACCTCCATGCCCAAGATCAGACACGCCAGCGCCGTCAGCAGCAATGCCGGCCACAGCGTATCGCCGGACGCGGACAAAATCAGCGAGGTGATTTTGACGCCGAGCCCGGTTTGCCCAAGCACACCGATGACGATGGACGCACAGACGATGATCGCGGCGATCATGGCGATCTGTTTACCGGCATTGGTCGCCACCGCTTCCATGCGTTCCAGCGTGCGCGGCCATGAAAAGGTCAGCCGCGCATCCACCAACAGCATGACGAAGGCTGCCAAAATCGCGACGCAGGCCGCATATTGCGGCGTGAAGCCGCCCAGGAACATGCGCTCCAGCAAAACGGTGAACGGTACCGCAAAAAACAATGCGGTTATGATCACGACTCGCGTTGCGGGCCGGTCTTCCTTGGCCAATCCCGCCAGGTCGTGGCGCGCGGCAAAGGCGTTGATGCCGATCCACACGGCGGCGAAATACAAGATCGCCGGCAGCAGTGCGGCTGTGACAATGCCGGTGTAGGGCACGCCGGTCAGTTCCACCATGACAAACGCGCCGGCTCCCATCAGCGGCGGCATGATCTGGCCACCCGATGAGGCCACGGCCTCCACCGCGCCCGCAAGGGCTGGCGGATAGCCGAGCTTGCGCATGGCGGGCAGCGTGATGGCGCCCGTCGATGCCACGTTCGCTGATGCCGAGCCCGAGATGGAGCCGAAGAACGCCGAGGACAGCACGGATACTTTTGCAGCGCCACCTTTTAAGCGGCCCGCAGCGGCGGCGGCTAAATTCATGAACCCCTGGCCCGCCTCGCCGGCGTTCAATACCGCGCCCATGATGACGAAGATAGCGACGATATTGACGGAAATGCCGGTGAGGCTGCCCCAGATGCCGCCTTCGGCAATGGTCAAGGTCCCTAAGAAACTTTCCACCGGCAGGCCCGGATGGCCAAATTCACCGGGCAGGTATTGGCCGAACAATCCGTAGGCCAGTGCGAAGGCCGCGACCATCGGCAGCGGCCAGCCGATGGCTCGCCGGGCCATTTCCAGGACAACAACCAATATGGTGATCGCCATAGCCAACTGGCCGGGGCCTTCGAGCGCGCCGTACTGATCGGAGAGCGCCACTTCATTGGCGACGATATAAAGGCTGCAACCGATGCCCGCGAGTGCCCATACCGCACCTATTGCCAGGTCGCGCCGGGACTCCGCCGTGAACAGAAAAATCCACGGTAACGCGAGCACAAGATGCAAGGGCCGGGCGACCAAGTTGGGCACCAGGCCTGAAAAAATCAGCCCGATATGAAAGGCGATGGAGACGGTGCCCAAAGCCGCGAACACGAGGCGCTTGGGCACCGTCATCACAAAGACCGATCCGTCAGTTTACTGGATCGCGGCAGGCACTTTGATGCCGGCTTCGTTGTAGTACTTCAACGCACCGGGATGCAGCTTGCCGTAGACATTAACCAGCAGGTCGCCGGAAACACCGTTCCACCAGGCGTGATCTGCGCCCATGGCTTTCTTTTGCTGCCAATAGGTTTTGGTGATCGCATAGGCGGTGTCGTTGCTCATGGCGGTGGTGGTGTGCGCGACAACCGGCAGCGACGTGGTTACCGTGTCGCTCGATACGCCGGCATAAGTGCCGCCGGGGATGACCAGCTTGGTGCGTTTGGTTTTCTTCACCTGTTCGTCGCTCAGCGACAGAACGTTCACGCCCGTCGACGCGGCTGCTTCGATGACGTTCGGCGCCGGGAATGAGCCGGCGGTGACAAAGCCGTCGATTTGCTTGTTCTTCAGTGCGTTGACGGCGGCGTTCAATTCAACGTTGGCCAACTTCACTTTGCCCTCGAGCCCGAACAGCTTGAGATACTTCGCCCCTTCCTTGGCGCCAAACGAGCCTTTGCCGATGAGCACTGTTTTGCCGGCCAAGTCGGCGAATGTCTTTACGCCGGCGTCCTTGCGCGTGACGAAATGCATGGTCAGCGACGGGATCGGGAACAATGCGCGGATTTCCTTGAATTTCGGATTGGCCTTGCCCTTGAACATGGCGGCGGCGTTTTGTGCCAGTTTCACCAGTACCGGCGGCGTGGTGAATATGTAGTTGCCCTTGCGCGCAGCGGCTTCCTTAACGTTCTGCACCGAGCCCTGGCTCTCTTCGACCGTGACGATGATGCCGCCGTTTGAGCCCTTCTTCATGGCTTCGGCGATCTGCACCGCCATTTGATAATAGGACGACGTGGTCTTCGCCGATTTGTAGGTGACGCGGGTTTCGGCCTGGGCGGTTGTCGCGGCGAGTGCCAGAACAGCCGCGGATGCGACGAGTGATTTGCAAATATTCATGTGTTCCCTCCGTGAGTATTTTGCTGGGCTCGTTTGGCGGATACTTCCCCTTTGCCCGAGCCGGCGACAACCTATCAGCCCACGCCCTCCATGCAATACCCATCGCCGGTACATATGGTGCTTGGTTCAATCTGCCGAATCTGATGATGCTTCGTTCCATGGATAGAGCCGCGGCACGGCCACATTCAGCACCCCTGCCAGCGCAATGGCAACAGCCGAACCAACAAAAAACTGTGTCCAATCGTCCGGCCGTAACGCGCCAAGCGAGACAATGACCAACAGAACGGGCAGGTCGAGAAAATGCGTGAACGAGGCCAGCTGTTCGCCGCGCGCACGGATGAGTTCGGGCGTCCACTCGCCTTTGTCGGCGGCTTCGCGGCTCAGCCGGCGTAGACGCACAAAGAAAATCCGCGTGATGGTGTTGCCCTCAATGAATTCAAACGCGAATAGCCCGACCATGCCGGCAAGCCACGGCGTGTCGAGAAACGCCCAACCGTCGTGAAATTCGATGATCAGCCATGCGCCGCTGGTGAGAAGCAACAGTGCTCCTGGCACCACCACGCCGTCATAGAATACCCCGATCAACGACACCAGTTGCCCGAACTGAAGGAGATCGCGGGTTTGGCGCGATCGCATATCGCAAATGAAAACACCAATCAGCCCTGCGCCCATCAACGTCAGTCCGATCAGATGAGCGAAACGAAGCAGTGTGAACGCGTCCATCTTATGCGGTCTCCGCCCGTGCGGGGAACTTCGGTTTAAACACTGCCAGAACTAGGGCGATAACGATTAGCGCTAGATTGATCGCGCCAGCAACGGCCTCGGTGTTTTCGGCGGCATGAAACGCGGCGTCCAGGGCGGCGCTTTTGATGGCGGTCACGGCCAGATCGCGCATCTGTTCAGCCAGCGGCGTCAGCACGACGGCGCCATTGATGGCGATCAATGCGACGACGGCGAGTTTGGCGCGCAACCAGTTCTGCCGGAGCAGTGGCTTGCGGCCCATCACCAAGGCGGCGCCACTCAGAAATGTAAGAACGATTCCGGCTGTCGTCAGCCCGATGGTTAATGCGTATTTGGCTTGCTGGTAAGCCGCAAATATTTCCATTGTCCCGCCGCCAATCAAATGGCTGTTGGCCAATTGTCCGAGCACGATGTGGGCCGGTATCGATCCGACGAACACGCATACGGCCAGGATGTGAATAGTACGGGTTAGCTTCCGCATCACGCGGTCCCCTTTTCGACTTTGAGTCTCAGTGTGCGAATGACATTGAGCGCGGCACGCAATTGGGTGGCGTCGGTATCACCGGTCATGGCGTTGGCCCACTGGACTTGGTCGTCGGCCACAAGGTCGAGGCGTCGTTGCCCTTCCGGCGACAATGCCACCAGTTTCGCACGCTTGTGATGAGGGTTCTCTCGTAGCTCGATCAATCCCTCTTTCTCGAGAATTTTGACCGTGCGTTGCACGCCTTGCCGGGTCAGGCCCATCTCACGGGCTATGTTCGGCACCGGAGCGGCGCGCCCGTCGAGCATGCCCATCACCTGCCAGCGTGCGCTGGTCAAGCCGACATCCGATGTCAATTGATCGCCCGCAGCCAACAGGGCTCCGTTGAAACGGAACGCTTCCAATAAAAGCTCGGTGAACGCAGCCCCGGCGTCTGTATGTTTCATGATCAACACTCCTCATTAAGCAATTAAATGTCATAATGACAATTAATTGTCAAATTAAATATGAGAATTGCGCTGCGATTCCAGTGTTGGTGTCAGTCTAGTGGATTGAACGACACAAAAGAGTCCTTCGGGGGATTCCTTTGATCGTGTATTTGTGCGAGTCTTATGGATGCGCACAGGAATATCCATTACCGTCACTCCCGAAGACCGTCGGCGTCTCGAAGCGATTGTCCGGGA
>JAERTE010000096.1 GCA_016845145.1 Rhodospirillaceae bacterium | reverse complement strand
CCATGTAGCGAATCAATTCAAGTTCGGCAGCGTCGTCGAGTCTGACCAAATTCGCAGCCGCCAGTACGTCCGGCGACAGGTCTGCGTTTGCAACCACACCTTCGGCATTACGCATCACAGAACGGCAACGCGCGTGCGCGTATTGCACATAGAACACCGGGTTGTCGCGAGATTGCTCAACCACTTTTTCCAGATCGAAATCCATTTGCGTGTCGCTTTTGCGCGTCAACATAATGAAACGCACCACGTCCTTGCCGACCTCGTCGATCAAGTCGCGCAGCGTAACGAACGTACCGGCACGCTTCGACATGCGCATGGGCTCGCCGCCCTTCTTCAGGTGCACGATCTGGCACAATCGGATATCGAGCGTATCGTCCTTGCCGGTCATGGCCGCGACTGCCGCCTTCATGCGTTTTACATATCCACCATGGTCCGCGCCGAAAATATCGATCATGGTTTCGAAGCCGCGGCGGTGCTTATCGAAATGGTAGGCAATGTCGTTGGCGAAATAGGTCCAACTGCCGTCCGACTTCTTCAACGGCCTATCTACGTCATCGCCGAAATCGGTCGCTTTGAACAAGGTTTGCGGTCTCGGCTCCCAGTCGTCGGGTTTCTTGCCTTTCGGTGGCTCCAGTACGCCTGTGTAAATCAGCCCGCGCTCGTCCAATGCCTGGAAAGCATCCTGAACGGCGCCGGCGTCGACCAATGAGCGTTCGGAAACGAATACATCCTGATTAACGCCAAGTGCAGCGAGATCGTCGCGCACTCTCGTCATCATCAGCTCAACGGCTTTCTCGCGGAACACATCCAACCATTCGGTCTCGTCAGCGTCTTTCCATTTGTCACCTTCGCTTTCAGCGAGATGTTGACCTACGGGCACCATATAATCGCCGGGATACAGCCCTTCGGGGATCTCCCCGATATCCTCACCCAACGCTTCGCAGTAACGAAGATGGGCGGAACGCGCCAGCGCTTCGACCTGGGCGCCGGCGTCGTTGATGTAATATTCCTTCGTGACGTCGTATCCCGCCTTGGATAGAAGGCCGGCCAAGGCGTCGCCGATCACCGCACCGCGCGCATGTGCCACGTGCAAGGGGCCGGTCGGGTTCGCAGATATGTACTCGACGTTGATTTTGGTATCGTTACCCATGGCGCTGTCGCCATAAGCGACGCCTGAGCGCAATATTTCGCCGACCTGCGCGCGCCAGAAGTCCGTCGCCAGCCGCAGGTTAATGAAGCCGGGCCCCGCGACATCCGCGCTTTCAACCGATTCCAACCGCAGCAGTTTTTCCACCAATCGCTCGGCCAGATCGCGGGGCTTCATGCCGGCGGGTTTAGCCAGCACCATGGCAGCGTTGGTGGTGATATCGCCATGCGCCGCATCACGTGGCGGTTCGACAACGACCCGCGACGTGTCGGGTACGCCAACGAACAAGCCCTCGCTTGCCAACGCGTTGATCTCGGCGACGATATCGTCGCGGAAGGAATGAAATACGTTCATGATGGCGGGTGATACGCCAAGCGGCACCCACGATCAAGCAAGCTTGCCCTAGCCCGTCCGCACGTGTCAGGTTTTGCGCATGGAAACATCCGAACTCAAAGCGTTTAAAAAACGCCTGCTCACCATGCGCGCTGACAATGAGCAGGACTCTGAAACCACGGCGACCGCACGTAAGCCGGTGGAGTTGGACCAGACCTCCGTCGGTCGATTGTCGCGCATGGACGCGTTACAGGTGCAAGCCATGCAAATGGAAACAGAACGCCGCCGTCATCAAGAGCTGCAACGCATTGATGCCGCCCTCGCCCGAATTGAAGACGGTGAATTTGGCTATTGCGCTGTCTGCGGTGAAGACATTGAGGCGAAGCGCCTGGAACACGACCCCACGGTGCCGGCCTGCATTGCCTGTGCGCGTGCGAGCTAGGTGGTATTGACCGACTGGTCTCGGCGGTAAAGCCGAAAGAACCGCCACGACAACATAACTACCGCAACCATGGTCCCAACCCACACCGCTTGGAACGCCCCAGCGATGCCCTGTTTCATCGGAAACATCAGATACCAGCTGAGCGGCACCATGATCCCGAAAAACACGAACGTTTGTATGTAGCACGCCATCCAAACATCTTGGCGTCCACGTAGTGCATTGGCGATCACGGCTTGGCCGCCGTCACTCAACACTGCCACTGCAACCCAAAACACGGTCGGCACCGCAATGGCCGCGACATCCATATCGTTGGTGAATACGGCAATGAGTTCACTGTCAAAGCCGACCATGATAACGCCCAATACCGCTGTGATGAACATCGTCAATCCCAGCCCGGTCCAGCCGGCAAGCGCCATATCATGTGAATCACCGCGACCATGCGCTATGCCTACCCGCACAGCGGTCGCACCACCGAACCCGATCGCCACCATGAACGACACGACCAACAGATAAAAAGTCGCCGCAAACGCTGCCAGAGGCACCGCGCCGAGCCAGCCCGCGAATTGTTGCATGGCCGTAAATGCTGTCGATTCCACACCCAGGCTAACGCCCGTCGCATATCCCAACCGGCGCTGACGTGACCAAGCCCGCCAGCCACCCGGCGCGGGTTCGCGGATTCCGAATTTGCCGCCGTCCCGCATCAACCACACATATCCGACCAGCATTACGGCAACCGACCAACGCGAAATGGTTGTCGCCAGCGAAGCACCGAGCGCACCTTCCGGCACGCCATCGAAGTACCCGTAGATAAACAGCCAATTAAGTCCCAGATTGATCACATTGGCCGCCGCCATGGCGATAAAGCCGGGCATCGGTCGGCGCACGCCTTCCAGGAAAAAACTGCACGCCAGAAATACCAAGTGTCCCGGCAGCCCCATGCCCAACACGAACATCACCTTACCGCCCTCACGCGCCAGATCCGGTGTCTGGCCGGTCCAGGTCAGGAACGTTTCGCCAAATAGCGAAGCGAACGCGCCAATGGTGCCCAGCCCCGCCGCGTAAATCATGGAGCGCCGCCATACCATTCCACAGTGCTTCAATTCACCAGCCCCAAAGTGGTGGGCAGTCAACACCATGGTGCCCATGATCAAGCCGAGCGACGCCACCACCAAAGGCTGCACCAACGACAAACCCATGGCCAAATAACCCAATTCGACCGCCGCGTAGTGCCCGACCATTACGGTATCGATCACGACAATCAGGATCACACCCGAGCGCGCCAGTACGATCACCGGCGCCAAACGCATCATCTCCGAGATATGCCGGAGCCAACGCTCAGCAGTGAATGTTGCAGCGGGCTTGGCATTCGAGTCGTTGTGGCTCATAAGCTGGTACTACCGTATGCCATAAAGTTAGGGATAATCCCCCGTGACCGTCACTACGCCTTCGACACCCCCAACGCAATCACATGCTATTGGCCAGGGTATCCTATGGATGTTGATGGCGATGTTTTTCTTTGCCACCATGGATGCGACGGTCAAACACCTGGTCAAACATTACCCGACCGTACAGGTGGTTTGGGCACGGTTTTTCTTCCATTTGATGTTCATTCTAATCGTCTTCGCACGACGCATTCCCACAATCGCAAGGACGGCACATCCCGGCCTGCAGTTCTTCCGCTCCACCTTGATGATCTTGACGACAGGATTGTTTTTCACGGGTCTCATATATGTCCCGCTGGCGGATGCTGCATCGATGATGTTGGTTTCGCCGCTGATTGTCACCGCGCTATCCATGCCGGTCTTGCGTGAGCCAGTCGGTATCCGCCGCTGGGCCGGTGTGATTATCGGCTTTGGCGGTGCGTTGATCATTATCCGCCCCACAGGGGATTTCCAACTTGCGATCTTGTTTCCACTTTGTGCGGCGGCGTCCTACGCCGTCTATCAGGTCAGCACGCGATTTCTCAGCCAATCCGACCCCGTATTAACGACGCTGTTTTACACAGCAGCTATGGGTGCCGTCATACCGGCATTTGCGGTGCCGTTTGTTTGGGTCGCGCCGACGGCCCAGGATTGGGGTTTGATGGTTTTTGCTGGTATATGCGGTGGTCTGGGCCACTTCGCGGTGATTAGGGCATTCGCTGATGCGCCCGCGGCCGCTGTGGCGCCGTTTTCCTATACCGCGATCATCTGGGCGACAACGTTCGGTTATTTTTTATTCGGAGATTTTCCCGATCAATGGACGATTATCGGCGCGACGGTCATCATCGCCAGTGGCCTTTATATCTTTTTTCGCGAAAAAAGACGCAAGACCGAATGAGCTAGACCGCCTGCTCCTTGGTTTTGCGGAACTCGAGGTCGGGCCAATCCTCTTCAGCTTTGCTCATGTGCCAAGCGTTTCGCGCCAAAAACACTGGCGCGCCGTCGTGGTCCTCGGCCATGGCGGGACGGTTGGAATCACCGAATTTCTTGACCATCGCCGCATCCGCGCCCTCCACCCAACGCGCCGTATAGAGTTCGGTCGCTTCAAAACGTACCGGCACGTCGTATTCCGTGCGCACCCGTTCAGCCAGAATTTCGAACTGCAACACGCCGACCACGCCAACCACCCAATCGCCGCCGATAATCGGTTTCATCACCCGCGCAGCACCTTCTTCGGCCAGTTGCGTCAGCGCACGGCCCAAATGCTTGGCACGCAACGGGTCATCGGGGCGGACCTTGCGCAGCATTTCCGGCGCGAAAACCGGAATACCACGAAACCGTAGCCCCTCACCTTCCGTCAGGGTGTCGCCGATGCGCAGATTGCCGTGGTTGGGAATACCGATGATATCGCCGGCCCAGGCCTCCTCCGCCAACTCGCGGTCACTGGCCAAAAACAGTTGTGCATTGTGCACGTTGAGCGTCTTGCCCGACCGCACGTGAAGCATTTTCATGCCCCGTTTGTAGCGCCCTGAACACAGGCGCACAAAGGCGATTCGATCTCGGTGCTTGGGGTCCATGTTGGCTTGAATTTTGAACACGAACCCGCTCATCTCGGTTTCACCGGGTGTTACGGTGCGTTCCGCCGCCGGCTGTGGACGGGGCGGCGGAGCGTTTTCGACCAAGCCATCCAGAAGTTCACGCACACCGAAGTTGTTCAGAGCACTCCCGAAGAACACCGGCGTCAGATGTCCCTCCTTGTAGGACTGCAAGTCGAACTCAGGGCACAGTCCGCGCGCCATTTCCACCTCTTCACGCAGGCGCGCCACGGCGTAATCGGGCAGCAGTTCATCGAGCTTCGGGTCATCGAGACCGTTGCATTGTTCGCCCTCATCGGGACGCTCCTCGCGTGAGCGGCTGAGCAGAATCAACCGATCGCGAACCAAATCGTAGCAACCGAGAAAATCACGTCCCATGCCGATCGGCCAACTGGCGGGCGTCACATCAAGGGCGAGTGTCTGCTCAATCTCGTCGAGGACATCAAACGGATCACGCGCCTCGCGGTCCAGTTTATTGACGAAGGTTACGATGGGCACATCGCGCAAGCGGCAAACCTCGAACAGCTTGCGGGTCTGAGCCTCGATGCCTTTCGCGGCGTCAATCACCATCACGGCCGAATCGACCGCCGTCAACGTGCGGTAGGTGTCTTCACTGAAGTCTTGGTGACCGGGCGTGTCGAGCAGGTTAAAGGTGCACCCACTGTAATCGTATGTCATGACCGACGAAGTGACCGAAATGCCGCGTTCGCGCTCCACTTTCATCCAATCGGAATGCGCGCGGCGTTGCTCGCCCCGCGCTTTCACCGCGCCGGCAAGCTGAATAGCACCGCCGAACAACAGTAGTTTTTCGGTCAAGGTGGTTTTACCAGCATCGGGGTGCGAAATAATCGCAAACGTCCTGCGACTGGCGACGGCGGGGGGCAACTCGCTCACGGTTTGGCTCTTGTCCAATTGTGGTTGTCTGATCGGCGCGCAAATCTAGCCGCTTCAGCAAAAATAGCTAGCGGTTTCGTGAACTTGCTCTTCTCTTGCCAATCGACCATTGCGCGGATAGGTTTTGCATACGAGAACGTGCTCAATAAAACACAATGCCGAATGTTGGAGGGATCTATGGGGGGACAAGCCCAAGAACGCAAAGATTCGGACCGCAGAGGTCCGGACCGCCGCGCCGATGAACGCCGGGACGCCGACCGCCGCGCCGAAGAGGAACGCCGGCAACAAGCTATTGAGGTTGAGAAAAACCGCCGCGCCGAAAGTCAGCGCCGCAGCGACGAACGTCGGGCTGCGGCCGATACTCGCCGTCAAGGCCCCCGCCGGACCGACCGGGACCGCCGCGACGAGAATTGAAGTTGGGTTAGCCTGATGCCGTTCTCGGCAAGTGACGCCACCAATTCCGCTTGTTAATCGAAAAAACCGGCTGGTAGTGGCGGATTTTATGAGCTTCGACCACCTGTTTGATCTGATTGTCCAACACGAAATAGCGTTTACGCTTCTTCTTGTCGCGCAGAATAACCATCAAGATGGCGTGACCGACCTTTAGATTCAGGTCTTTCACGGCGACGACCCGAAGTTGATCCTCCTTGAAGCCCAGCATCCGAAGCGACAAGTATTTGACGATAGCGTAATCTTCGCAATCGCCGAACCGAGACATAAACTCCGCTGGTGTTGCCCAATAGTCCTTGCGGCCCCAGTTGGTTTTGTCGGAGGTGTATTTGGCTTGGTTCATGCGTGAGTTGACGGCCTTCAACTGCGCGAATCGCCCTTTACCTTTGAGGCTATTGATAAATTTCGCCCAATCGCCGTAATCACAGATATTGAGCCGTTTGGAATTGCACCGGACCTGTTTTTTGCCGTTCTTTTTGACATCCTTGTAATAGCGTCCCATTGCCGAACGCCACTTCTTGAATGGCTTGAGATTTGAGGAGCGGACCTCAACGGTTTTGAAGAAGCTTGGTTTAGGCGCGGCCTTTTTCTTTTTTGCCCAAGCGTCACTCGCGCCAAACACAAGCGCAACAGCGAGAAAACCCACGGCTACTGAATAGCGGCGGCGCACATTTTCTCGTCGGGCAATCCTGCGATCAGGCTGCAAAGGGCTCATTTCCTCATGTCGTTGTATTGCACTGCCAATCTGTAACATCTCCAAGTATACTGGTTTCCATCAACTTGCGCCCATAAATTCCGCGTGTGACGGGCGTGAACCGGTACCCAGGAAATATTCTTTATTGTGTGATAATGCCAAGAACTTAAGATTTTAGAAAAGCTTATGCATTTACAAGAAGGCAACGTGGTTTAATGGCGACAGGCCGAAGTTGAGGGAATCATGAGCGAAGAAACGGCAGCCAGTGAGGCCGAAAACGATAACGCAGCCTCTGAGGGTGGCAATTTCTTGGCGCGGATGAACAAAACCGCGCTGCTGGGCGGTGCCGCCATGCTGGCGGTCATTGCCGTTGCGGTGTTCGGCGCCGTTTCGTTTGTCGAATCCGAACGTCAGCGCGAGGTGCAGCAATGGCAAATCCGGCTCGGCATTGTCGCCGATAGCCGCGCCGCCGCCGTCAACGAATGGATTGAGCAAAATTTCGCCCACGTGCGTGAATTGTCACAGAATGCTTCCTTGCAGGTATACCTGTCGACATTGACGGAAGGTGGCGGCGAGGAACCTGACGCCGAGCCCGACGAGCCAACCACCGATAACGCGGAAGCCTCGGATGATTTGCCATCAAACGATGACCTGCCGGCTTCCGATGAAGATGAAGGCGAGGGAGAAGTCAGCAGTGGTGCATCGGCTTCGTATTTGCGGAATTTGTTAGTCGCAACCGCCGAACGCACCGGTTTCAAAGCGCCAGCACCAGTCGGAGAAATTGCCGCGAATGTAGAGCGCGCCGGCGTTGCCGGTCTTGGATTGGTCAACAAAGATGGCCAGGCCATTGTCTCAACCCCTGATATGCCGCCCATGACCGGTAAAATCCGCGCCGCTGTGGCCAAAGCCTTGGATGGCGAACCCGCAATTATCGATCTGTATATCGGTGCCGGGGGTGACCCCACCATGGGTTTCGTGTTGCCAATTTACGGCATCCAGGAGGACTCTGCCGCTGGCGCCAAAGGCATTGGTGCCGTCGTCGGTATGCGGGTTATCGGCAAAGACCTTTGGGACCGCCTGAAACAACCCGGTGAAATCGCCAAATCCGCGGAGACTTATATTGTCCGTGCGGCGGGCGCCACCATTCAATACCTGACGCCGCTGGCTGACGGCACGCCGGCCATGAAACGCTCCCTTTCCACCGATACGCCTGAACTCGCAGCCGCCAAAGCCCTAGCCAAACCCGGTTCGTTCGGATTGTTGAAAGACTATACCGGCGTCAATGCTCTGGCCGCATCACGGCCCATCGCCGACTTGCCTTGGGTATTGATCAGAAAAATCGGTCGCGATGAAGCGTTAGCCGCCACCGACACACGCCTTCGCGTCATCCTGATCGTCTTCATTTCAGTAATTGTCATTGTCACGTTGGCTGTGCTGTTTGTATGGAAGAAAGGTGCCTCCGTGCGCGCCACGCAGGCTTTGCATGAAGCCCAAGTGGCGCTTGAGCGCTTCACCAACATGGGCAAGTTCATGCAGGTTGTGACCAACAACCAGCCCAACATTATCGTTGCCGTAGACGAAGCCACGCATTTCACGTTCGCCAATGAACCAGCCGCTGAAGGTACCGGGATCGAGCCGCCGGACATGATGGGCAAGACCATGGCCAGTGTATGGGGACCGATTCGCTCGCAAGCTTTTGCCGAGATCAACAAATCAGTCATCAACAATTTCCAGAATGAAACCCACACACTTTCATTCGGCGATCCCGAAGATGATGAAGCCGAAGGCGAGGAGCGTTTCCAGGTTATCCGCTCGCATCACGTACCACTTCGTGGTGACCGCGATTTCCCACCCGCCGCCTTAATGATCCTCAGCGATGTGACGGAACTCACCGCCGAGAAACGCCGCGGCGAGCGCATGATGAACGAATTGATCGATACTTTGGTGACTGTCGTCGATCGCCGTGATCCGTTCTCCGCCAATCACTCCACGCGGGTCGCCGAAGTGTCGCGTGCCATGGCCCAGGAAATGGAACTGACCGAGGTCGAGGTCAAGACCGTAGAAACCGCCGGCAAGTTGATGAATCTAGGCAAGATATTCATCCCGCCGGAAATACTGGTGAAATCCAATGACCTGACTGCCGAAGAACGCTCCATGCTGGCCAATGCTTATCTGACCACCGTGGATTTGCTTGAGGGCGTCACCTTCGACGGACCGGTGGTGGAATCGATTAGACAATTGGGCGAAACCTGGGACGGTAACGGACCCTTGGGTCTTAAGGGTGAGGAAATCCTCGTCACGGCTCGCATCCTGTCGGTTGCCAACGCTTTTGTTGGTATGATCAGTGCCCGTGCCTATCGTGGCGCCATGCCGTTCCGTAAGGCTGCAGATATCCTGACGGAAGATACCGACACTCGTTACGATCGCAGGCCCGTGTCCGCATTGGTCAATTTCTTGGAAAACCGCGACGGCATGCATCGATGGGCACATTTCCGCGATGCGCCGACGGCAGAAGCCGCGGAGTAAAAGACGGCGGCGCCTCTTTCGAAACGCCGCCGCCTGGACCGTTCATGATCAGGCTCGTTTGAACGGCTTTACTCTGTATCGATCGTGATGGTCACCCGACCGTCATCCTCGGTCACCGAGTAACCGGAACTACCGCCATCACCTTGGATGTCATCCATGCTGACACCGTCGAGCGTTACCGAGGCATCATCGACACCTTCGAACGATACGACCACGCTGCCCTCGTCGTTCTCGCTGAGGACCAGGTCATCCATGTGGAATTCCTGCCCCTCGAAGACCAACGTGTCTTGCTCAAAGATGTCGGTAACGATGTCGTGGCCACTCTCAGAGTCGAACATGAAGGTGTCCTTACCCGCGCCGCCGGTCAGGATATCATCACCCTTGCCGCCAATCAGGACATCATCGCCCTTGCCGCCGACCAGCGTATCGTCGCCGTCGCCGCCTTCGATCCAGTCATTGTTATTGGCGCCGAAAATATAGTCATCGCCGTCACCGCCGAACACTGTATCGTCGCCGCTACCAGCGTGGATCCAATCGTCTCCGTCGCCGCCGTCGATGGAGTCTTGGCCGCCGCCGCCTCTGATTTCATCGGCACCGGCACCACCGTCGATATCGTCGTCACCGCCTTTGCCGTGCAGATAGTCGTCACCGGAGCCGCCTTCAAGTTCATCGGAACCGCCGGAACCCGTGAGCGACACAGCCTCATCGGTCGGGATGTCGACCACGTCAACCGTCGCGGATTCGGTCAAGGTTGCCGTATCGCCGCTCACCGGTTCGGTGGAAACGGCCGTGACCGACAGCGAGAAATCGGTGCTGACATCAGCAGGCACATAGAGATTGAGTCCGCTAAGTTCATCCGACGTCAGCGACCAGGTTCCGTCGCCGTTATCCGTACCGGCTGAGAGCTCGACACCGTCAGGCAGCCCACCCAAGGTGACAGACAACGTCTCGGAACTATCCGTAACAGCTGCCGCCACGCTCATGGCATAGACGGAACCGGCAACAGCGTTTCCCGCACCGTTGTTGAAGCCGTAGTCATCGAGATCGTCTTCGTTGACCACAACACCGTCGCTGATTTGGATATCGACCTCAGGTGTATCGGCGACACCTTCGACCGCAACCGTGAAGTCCGTGCTCACCGTGTAGCTGTCACCATCGTTTTCGGTGGTCGTGACGTTCAGCGTCAACGGGATATCACCGGAGAAGTCA
Source organism: Rhodospirillaceae bacterium (assembly GCA_016845145.1). GTDB lineage: Bacteria > Pseudomonadota > Alphaproteobacteria > Rhodospirillales > Casp-alpha2 > TMED8. The sequence goes on along the minus strand of JAERTE010000096.1, from coordinate 72,588 downwards.
TCCGGCGGCAGGATGCAGACCGAAGGCAGTTCATCCGCCGTCGCCGACCACACGCCCTCACCCATATGGGTGCCCGGGCTCAATTGCGCACCTTCAGGTACGCCGCTAATGGTGATCGAGAGCGTCTCGGAACCATCAGTATCGTGGGAGACGCTGCTGTCGAGGTGCAACTGAATCCACTGATCTTCAGATCCGGCATCGTCTTGTGCGCTCGCAGTCGCCGCATCGGCAACGCCGGTCACGTCGACATTCATTGTCAGCGAAGTTGTGGCCGTATCGCCCGTAGCCGCCTCGGTCGAAGTCGCGGCGATATTCAGCGCGAAGTCCACGTTGGAGTTGGCCGGCGGGGTGATCGTCAGGCCGCTCAGCTCTGCCGGCGTCAAAGTGACCGAACCGTCGTCATTGAGCGTCCCAGCGGAAAGAACCGCGCCGTCCGGGATACCTGAGATGTTCACCGACAAAGTCTCGGAACCATCCGTGTCTGTCAGTGCCGCATCGATATCCAGGGCAATAGCCATATCTTCCAGGCCTGACGCATCAGTCGCGGTCAGGTCGGGAGCCTCGGCTTCATCGTCAAATGCCACCACTGCAACCGTAGTGCTCACCGTAGCCGTATCGCCATCGTTCTCAGTCGACGTAGCGCTGACACTGAGGTCGAAATCCTCTGCGTCAATCGGCGCGGTCACTGTCAAGCCGCTCAACTCGGCGGGCGTCAAAGTAACCGATCCGTCATCATTGGTCGTACCGGCCGACAGCACCGTACCATCGGGCAATCCGCTAACGGTGATCGACAACGTCTCTGAACCATCCGTATCGGTCAGACTGGACGTGATATCCAACGGATATTCGACCAATGTTTCACCTTCCGTTGCCGGCAAGGTCTCGGTCAACCCGATGTTGTCGAGCCGGATGCCGCGACCGTAGTCTTGGGCGTCGCCGGTGGTCGCGAACTCGAGGTTCATGGGCTCGCCGGTACCGACAAACGTCACAGTATGCGACTGCCATACGTTGTCCGAGTTGTCGGACCCGTCCGGTGCCAAGGACCCAAGGGTCTCACCATCAATGCGGAATTCAAAGGCGTTGACGTCGGCGTCATAGCCGGGCCTAGGCGAGTATTCGAAGGTCAACGTATAGGTCGCGCCTTCCTCTGTCGGGAAATCACGCATGATATTGACCGCGTCGTCGTAGTGATCAATGGCATCATCGTTCAGTTCCACATAGGCACCCTCGCCGCCTTGGCCCTGGTCTCCATCGTGCCAAACTTCGATGGCTTCGGAGGTCGTCGTCCAGCCGTCGACCTCTTGGACGAAGTTGCCCTGGCCGTCGTCGCTCTGACCGAAGTTTGCTGCAAACACGGTGGTCGGCTCAGGCGTCTCACCTGGCACCTCAATGATCGTGCCGGCGCCAAGCGATGCGTCAAGCGTCGGCGCATCTGCGTCACCGACAACACCGACATTAAGGGTTGCGGTGGTTGTCGAGGTATCGCCCGTGGAGCTTTCCGTTGAGGTCGCCGTCACGGTCAAGGCGAAGTCTTCATTGGAATCGTCCGGCGGCGTAACCGTCAGGCCATCCAACTGATCCACCGTCAAGGTCACGGAGCCATCGTTGTTGAGCGTACCGGCACTCAGTACCGCACCGGTCGGAATACCGGAAACCGTGATCGACAACGTCTCTGAACCGTCCGTATCGGTCAGCGCCGCGTCGATATCCAGCGCAATAGCCGTGTCTTCGACACCTTGTGCTGCGGTAACGTCAAGATCCGGCGCATCGGCCGTACCGTCTTGTGCGTCAACGGCGATAGTCGCTGTAACAGTTGCGGTATCACCGTCGTTTTCCGTTGTCGTGGCACTGACACCAATATCGAAAGCCGGCGCTTCGTCCGGAACGGTCATGGTCAACCCTTCCAATTGCGCCTGGGTCAAGGTCACGGAACCATCGTCATTGACCGTACCGGCTGACAACGTCACGCCTTCGGCCAATCCGTCAACGGTGATGGAAAGCGTCTCGGAACCGTCGGTATCAACCAGATTGGACGTAATATCCAACGGATACTCGGTCCCTTCCGCGACTCCCGCCGTTTCAAAACTGATCGAGTTAATCAGGTAATCATCACCTGTACCCGGTGCCGAGAAGACCATTTGGTCAAAGGCACTGCCATCATCGGGCTGTAATGTGATCGCTGGGTCGATTCCATCGCTGCCGCCAACGACCGTCGTCTCGCCGACCTTTACGCCATCACGATAGAACTCAATCGTGGCGTCTTCGCCGCCATGCTTCCAGGCAAAGGCGACATCGGCCGACGACACTTCGTCATCGAAGCTGACGATCATCTGCTCGGAAATTTCATGCTCACTATCATAACCGAGCTCGCTATCCGCGCCGGATGCGCTGCCGCTGACGCCGAAGCCTTGCGGATAGCTCGACCGCAAGCTGATGTCATCGGCGGTAGGTTCGTTCCATTCTCCATTGTCATCGATCGAACGCGCCGTGACGGTAAAGCCGTTTTCCGCGCTCGTGACGTTGTTCGAATCGATAGTTACGTCTTCGCCTTCACCGCCAACCGGGGTGCCATCACCCAAGCTCGCGTCCAGCGTCGGCGCATCGGCAACACCGACCATATCCACCTGCACAGTACCGGTGGTCGTCGCGGTGTCGTCGCCGTCCGTCGCCGTGGCCGTCACGGTCAATGCGAAATCGACGTTGGAGTGCTCGGGCGCCGTCAGGCTGAGACCATCCAATTCGTCGGAGGTCAAAGTCACGGAGCCGTCGTCATTGAGCACGCCAGCCGACAACGTCACGCCTTCCGGAATGTCGGAAACCGTGATCGACAGGCTCTCGGAACCGTCCGTATCGGTCAACGCCGCACTCAGATCAAGCGCCACGGCATTGTCTTCAAGCCCTTGCGCGTTGTTGAGCTCGAGATCAGGCGTATCGGCAACCGCTTCAACACTTACCGTGAAGCCCTCGGTCACGGTGGCACTGTCGCCATCGTCTTCCGTGGTCGTCACGCTCAGCGTCAGCGGAATATCACCGGAGAAGTCAGCCGGCGGCAGGATGCAGACACTCGGCAGTTCGTCCGCCGTCGCCGTCCACACGCCATTACCCACCTCAGTCGCCGGGTTCAGGATCGCGCCTTCCGGCACACCACTGATTGTGATCGACAGAGTCTCGGAACCATCGGTGTCTTGCGACATCTGGCTATCGAGATTCAGTTGTATCCACTGATCCTCCGCACCGCTGTCGTCTTGCGCGGTCGCGCCCGGGGTATCGGCGACACCAACCACATCGACGCTCAGCGTCGCAGACGTCGTCGCCGTATCGCCACTGGCGCTTTCCGTGGAGGTGGCGGTTACCGTCAGGTCGAAGTCCACATTGGAGTCCGCTGCCGGCGTCACCGTCAGACCGTCCAATTGATCCGGCGTCAGGGTGACGGAACCGTCATCGTTGAGCGTACCGGCACTCAGCACCGCACCATCGGGGATATCAGAGATGGTGATCGACAAGCTCTCGGAACCGTCCGTGTCGGTCAGAGCCGAAGCGATATCCAGCGCAATCGCCGTATCCTCGTCACCTTGCGCAGCCTCAACTTCGAGCTCAGGCGCTTCCGCGGTGACGTCGCCGGCCTGCACCGTCACACCAGCCGAGACACTTGCCGTATCGCCATCGTCTTCGGTCGTCGTTGACGTCACGGTCACATCGAAGGCGCTTTCTTCATCGGCGGGAACAAACATCGTCAAGCCGCTCAAATCACCTTCGGGAACCGACCACGAACCATCGTCGTTTTGCGTGCCTGCTGAAAGCGTCACGCCATCGGGAAGCCCAGAAACCTGGATCGAAAGGGTCTCGGAACCGTCGGTATCGACAAGATTGGTCGAAATATCGAGCGGATACTCTGTCCCGACGATATTACCTTCACCGCCGGCCAAGGCGTCGGAGACATCATTATAGGTAAAGGTGACATCAGCATGATCCGCGACCGGAAGATCACCTTCGGTCGTGCCACTTGCAACGATCAGTAACTCACCTTCGCCCGGGCCATAACCGTCCGGATGGTTGTCGCCGGCCTTCACTGTCATGGCAACGAGTTCGCTACCCGGATAGTTGTCGGCAACAAAACCAGCTAGATCGAGATCGTTGACGTCATGGACAGCGTCTTCGCCACCGGAGAAGTCGTCAATCTTGACCTTGGAGATGTCGCCATTTTCGTCGGCCACATAGAGGACGATATTGGAAACAGCATGGTCGAACGGCGGGAAGTCCGGCATATCGCCACCTACCGGTGTACCCTCGCCCAACTCAACCTCGAGCGGCGGTGCATCAGCCACACCAACGACATCAACCGGCAGGTTTGCCGTAACCGTCGACGTGTCACCAGAAGCGCTCTCAACAGAGGTCGCGGCAATCGTCAGATCAAAATCGACATTCGAGTCCGCAGGCGGTGTAATGCTCAGGCCGTCCAGTTGATCCGGCGTCAGGGTGACGGAACCGTCATCATTGACAATACCGGCGCTCAGGACCGCACCATCGGGGATATCAGAGACGGTGATCGACAGAGTCTCTGACCCATCCGTATCGGTCAGTGCCGCCGCGATATCGAGATCAATGCCTGTGTCTTCGTATCCTGTGGCGTCATCAACCATCAACACCGGTTCTTCGGCGGTAACGTCGCCATTCTCAACCGTCAAGGTCAGGTTGGCTTGCGCCGTATCACCGTCGGCATCGCTCATGGTGTAGGTAAACGCATCGTCACCGACATTCGGCCCATCGGTTTCGAACTCAACGGAACGCACGAAGAAGTCGCTTGAGTCGTTCGGGTTGGAGTCGTTGGCCGTATCCGTCGCCGTAAACACGACGTACTGGAAAGCTTCCTCACCCGGCAGGTCGATATTCAACGTACCGACGTTGTTGGAGCCGTCGTAATCGACCGTAGTGGCATCAATCGGGCCGGAACCAACCAAGTTGCCGTCCGCATCGAAAGCCTGCCACGTGCCTTGTTCGCCACCGTCCTCTGTCAAGTACATGTTGGACAACTGCACGGACGCACTGCTCGCCTCGGAGCCCAGGTTGATACCCAGAGCCTCGGACTCACCAGTCGTTTCATCATGATTGATCTGGTCGCCCGCCGGCATGCCGTTCTGCGTGCCCGCAACGCCCAAGCCGCGCGACGTAAAGGTAACGGTATCGTCAGCCAAGGACGGGTCGAACTGCCCGTCGCCGTTCAAGATCGGCGTGCCGAAATCGAACGCGAAGGTTTCAACACCTTCCCATGCCGCCTCGACTTCGGCCGGCGTACCCGTGCCTTCAAGGCCGGCCTCGCCGCTGCCACCCGCGCCGCCATCGTCGGCGGCATATTCGTAGGTGCCGTCGCCGTACATCTTCAGCGAACCATGATCGCCCTCGATCATCAGATAATCGCCGTTGTCGTCGGACATGACGTCGTCGGGGTTGTCGAAGCTCTTGGTCGTGTTGCCGAAGGTAACATCGGTAACGCTGTTGGCGCCCTCGATGGTGCCGGTATCATTCGTCAGCACATTACCGTCCACCGTCTGGCCGGCATTAACTTCACCGGTATCATCTACGGCGTTCGGGTCCACGTTGATAGACGTCGTGACTGCCGTCGATGCCTGATCGCCGCCGTCGGCCTCGGTGGCCGTCGCGCTAACCGAAAGATCGAAGTCGTCGCTGGCGCCAGCCGGCAGCGTGATGGTCAGATTGGCCAGATCACCGGCGTCGAGCAACCACGTGCCGTCATCCACCTGCTCACCACCATTAATGACGGCACCGTCCGGCACCTCGGAAATGGTAATCGACAGCGCTTCGGAGCCGTCTGTATCCACCAGCGCACTGGAAATATCGAGCGGAATGGTCTGCCCAACATCGCCATCGCCATCGGCGGCACTCACGGTCGGCGCATCGGCAACCGCACCCACCGTCACGTCGAGCGTACCACTGGTCGCAGCCGTATCGTCGCCATCTTGCGACATCGCCGTCACTGTCAACGAGAAGTCTTCGTCCGAATGCAGCGGCGGTGTCGCGGTCAGGCCGGTCAATTGTTCCGGCGTCAGCGTAACGGAACCGTCCTGGTTCACCGTACCGGCGGACAAAACCACGCCTTCGGGAATATCGGAGATGGTAATCGAGAGTGTCTCGGAGCCATCCGTATCCGTCAGGGCCGCACCGATATCGAGCGGAATGGCATTGTCTTCGAGGCCCACTGCCGCCGTCAGATCGAGCGTCGGCGCATCGGCATCGGGTGACAAATCGACGTTGATCGTGCCAACAACCGAGGCCGTATCGGTATGCGGACCTTCGCCCACGGGCTCGACATCGGTCGAGGTGGCGGTCACCGTCAGCGCGAAATCAACATCGGAATCGGCTGGCGGCGTTAAGGTCAAGCCGGCCAATTGATCAGGCGTCAAGGTCACGGAACCGTCGTCATTGACAACACCCGCGTTCAGGCTCGCGCCTTCAGGCAGGCCGGAGATGGTGATCGACAGGCTTTCGGAACCATCGGTATCCGTAAGTCCGGTAGTGATCGTCAGCGGAATGCTCGTATCTTCAGTACCGGCAACATCCTGGGTCGCCAACGTCGGATCATCGGCGACACCCAGCACATCGACACTGAGCGTGCCGGTGGTTTCGGCGATGTCGTCGCCATCCTGCGCCGTAGCCGTGACCGTAAGGTCGAAATCGACGTTCGAATCGGCTGGTGGCGTGATCGTCAAGCCGTCCAACTGATCGGGGGTCAGCGTTACGGAACCGTCTTGGTTGACCGTACCTGCAGACACCACTGCGCCGTCCGGAATACCGGAGATGGTGATGCTCAACACATCGTCCGCGTCGGTGACGGCGGCGTTGATATCAAGCGGAATAGCGCTGTCTTCATCACCGGTCACATCGTTCAGCACCAACACCGGCGGTTCGGCATTGGCCGACATATCCACATCAATGGTGCCGACCACCGCGGCCGTATCCGTGTGTGGCGCTTCGCCGTCGGGTTCAACATCGGTCGCCGTGGCTGTGACCGTGAGCGAGAAATCATCGTCGAAACCGGCCGGCGGCGTCAGCTCAAGGCCGGCCAGCTCGTCCGGCGACAGCGTCACGGAGCCATCCGGATTGATGGTGCCAGCATTTAACGTGGCACCTTGCGGCAACCCGGAAATGTTGATCGACAGCGATTCGGAACCGTCCGTATCGGTCAGGCCAGAAGAGATATCCAGCGCAATTGCTTGCCCTTCGTCGCCACTGGCATCCGACGTCTGCAACGTCGGCGCATCGGCATCGCCCAGCACATCGACGGTAAAGGTGCCGGTAGACGTGGCGGTGTCGTCACCGTCTACGGCAGTGGCGGTTACGGTGAGGTCGAAATTGAGATTCGAATCTTCAGGCGGAGCAACGCTCAAACCATCAAGTTGGTCGGGTGTCAGTGTCCAGCTACCGTCACCATTGTCGGTACCGGCACTCAAGCTGGCGCCTTCCGGCACGCCGGAGATGGTCAGACTCAAAACATCGTCATCAGATGCGATCGCAGCCGTGATATCGAGCGGAATGTTGTTGTCTTCAACGCCTTGTACGTCGTTCAACACCAGAACCGGCGGCTCAGCCGTATCGATATCCACCGTCACGTTGATGACGCCGGAATTGATAGCGACATCGCCGTCGTCCTCGGTGGCGCGTGCGACCACGTGCAGCGTGAAATCGCCATCGCTGTCAGGCGGCGCGGTCACGGTGACAGAACTCAGCTGATCGGGGGTCAACGTATAAACGCCATCGGCATTTGGCGTCAGCTCAACGCCCCCAGCGGCCATAACGGCGCCGTCCGGCACGTTGGAGATATCAATGGACAGGGTCTCGGAGCCATCGGTATCCGTCAGGCCGGAAGTGATATCGAGTGCAATCGGCACACCGTCTTCACCGGCGGCATCCTGGGTTTCCAGGTCAGGCCGATCGGCAACGCCGATAACGTCGATATCCACCGTACCCGTGGTTTCAGCTACGTCACCGTCCTCGGAAGTCGAAGTCGCGGTGACCGTCAGGGTGAAATCTTCGTTAGAATCGGCAGGCGGTGTCACCGTCAAGCCTTCCAGATCGGACGGATCTATTGACCAGCTGTCGGTTTGGGCATCATAGGTGCCCGCACTCAGGGTCGCGCCTTCCGGCACGCCGGAAATGGTTACGCTCAACACTTCGGAATCGTCGGTCAAAGCGGCATGCACCGGCACCGGAATTTCGAAATCCTCATACCCAATGTTGTCACGCAGCACCAAGGTCGGTTGGTCGGCAACATCAAGCACATTCACTTGCAACGGCATCTCAATGGATGTGATCCCCACGTCGTTACCGTCAGCATCGAATGCCGTACCCGCATCATTCTCGGTTGTCGTCGCGGTTACCGTCAGCTCAAAATCTTCAGTGGAACCAAGCGGCGGCGTGATGGTCAAACCGGCCAACTGATCAGGCGTCAAGGTCCAGGTGCCAGCTTCCGTGTCGTGGACACCGGTGTTCAAGGACGCACCATCCGGAACGCCGGTGATGGTGATCGAAAGTGTCTCGGACTGATCGACATCCATCAGGCTGGAATCGATGTTCAATGGAATCTCTGTGTCTTCGTCGCCAGTCGCTGTTTCCGTCGCCAGGTTCGGCGTATCCGCCACGCCGACAACATCAACATCTATGTATCCAACCGTATCGGCGGTATCGACAATCTCTTCACTGCCCGGGCCTGCGATGGTGCTTGCCGTCGCGGTGACCGTCAGAGTGAAGTCTTCGTTCGAATCGGCAGGCGGCGTCACTTGCAAGCCGGCCAACTGATCAGGCGTCAACAACCAAGAGCCATCGCCCAAATCTTCACCGGCGCTCAACAGCGCGCCATCCGGCACGCCAGAAACCGTGACTGACAAAACCTCGGAGCCATCCGTGTCTGTCAGCGCGGCCTGCACGTCGAGATCAATAGGTGTGTCTTCCAGGCCCATGCTGTCGGAAAGGTCGAGCGTCGGCGGTTCGGACTCACCATCCACTTCGAACGTAATGGTGCCAGAGACCGAATTGCTATCGGTATGGTCACCCTCGCCCGTCGGTTCGACGTCAGTGGTGGTCGCCACAACGTCTAAGGTGAGTTCACCGTCGTACCCGGCCGGCGGTGTAACCGTCAGGCCGGAAAGCTCGGCTTCCGTGAAGGTCCAGCTACCGTCATCGTTCGGCTGACCAGCGGAGAAAACCGTGCCTGCTGGCGCGCCATCGATGGTGATAGATACAGTCTCGGAGCCGTCCGTATCGGTAATGCCGGTCGAGATATCGAGCGGGATTTCAAAGCCCGCGTTGCCATCCGTGCCGCTGGCATCAAGCGTGATGTCATCGGCAACACCGAGCACTGTCACATCCAGGCTCGCCTCGGTGGGCGCGATCTCGCCGGAAGCAATATCGAGCGATTCAGCCGTAACTGTGAGGGAGAAATCGACATTGGAATCGTGCGGCGGCGTGATCGTCAAGCCATCCAGCTGATCAGCGAGCAATGTCACGGAGCCATCCGGGTTAACCGTACCCGCCGAAAGAACCGCTCCGTCCGGGATATCGGAAATTGTGATCGAAAGTGTCTCGGAACCATCGGTATCCGTCAGCGCCGACGTGATATCCAGAACAATCGGTTCATCTTCATAGCCGGTCGTGTCGGTGACCGTCAGGGTCGGCGCATCGGCGCGGGAATCAACCTCGATGGTGACCGATTTGGAAATTGAGAAGGTCGCCATGTCGGCGGTTTCATCGCCATGCACGGGCTCGCCATCGGCTTCGACGTCGGTGGTCGTAGACGTGACATCAAGATCGATCTGGCCCTCGAAGTTCTCGGGTGGCGTGATGGTCAGGCCGTCCAGTTGATCCGTGGTCAGAGTCCAAGTGCCATCACCATTATCAGTACCGTTAGACAGCGTTGCGCCCGTGGGCACACCCTCAATGGTGATGGAAATGCTTTCCGAACCATCCGTATCCGACAGTTCGGTGAAGATATCGAGCGGAATGGCCGTATCTTCGTCACCGCCAGGAGAACTCACTTCAAGCGGAATCGCGTCAGCAACACCAAGCACGTCTACATGCAGCACACCTTCGGTGGTGGCGTATTCATAGAGCAACTCGCCGTCGGGGCCGACTTCCGTAGCGTCTGGCTCATAGGCGGTCGCGGTAACTGTCAGGTCGAAATCGACATTAGAGTCTGGCGGAGGCTGTACCGCCATATTGGCGCCGACAAAGCCGGAAGGGATAGACACACTACCGGAATCATCGACTGGCAATTGCACCATGATCGGGTCGCCGCCCGCGGGTGCGAATTCAACAAAGAACTTAGCGCCATCGGGAATACCCGAAACCGTGATCGATAAGGTCTCGGACGGGTCAACGCTCATAGCGGACACGTCGAGATTGATGACACTGTCCTCAAACCCGGCCGCATCCTGCATTTCCATAACCGGTGCGTCGGCACGGTCATAAACCTCGACGTCGAAATTCAAGTGATCGACAGGATCTCCGCCGCTGGCGGTGGTGAACATCGTTTCCGTATCGCCATTGGAGTCCGTCACGGTCGCCTCGACGGTCACGGTGAAATCTTCATCGTGGTGCAGCGCCGGCGTCAGGGTCATGTTGGCGACCAATTCGCTCATCTGCTCTGGTGACAAGCCAAGTTCAGCGCTGTCCATCGTAAACGTGCCGTCATTTGGATCTTGTTCGATAGAGACCGGCACACTGATCTCATTACCGGCACTATCGGTGGCCGTGTAGGTAGAGGTCAGCACGGCAAAGCCCTGGCCTTCCGCCAGATTGCCGTTTTCATCAACCACGTGTGCGCCGAACGGCACGCCGGAAAGCGTGATGCTCAGGGTCTCGGAGCCATCCATATCCATCAAGGCGGCGTCCATGTTGAGACCAATGGGGATATCCTCGCCACCGGCAACGTCGACTGCCTCAATGTGCGCCATATCAGCAACGGCTTCGAGGTCAAGATTGATCAACGCTTGCCCAACGGGCTCACCGCTCGCATTCAAAGCCTGTACATTGACGATCAATTCCTCGCCATAATCTTCGGGCAAGTGCACGACAATGCCGGACATTTGATTGGATCCGAGTTCAAACGTGCCATCGTCGTTGGCGGATATCGTTTGACCATCAATCTCCAATGTCGTTCCAGCCGGGTAGCCATCAATGGAAATGGTTTCCGTGCCGTCTGGAAGCGCCAAGTTACCGGAACCATCGGATTGGCCAATGACGTCCAGCAAATTCATCTCAAACGGCTGATCTTCTACGGCCGGCATCTCAACAACGGACATGTTCTGCGTGATGCCGCCGGTGGTGAAATCAAGCTGCTCGATACTTTGCAGGACGCTTCTTTCGCCTGTAGCGCTATTGATGACGGCAAAACCATCATCAACCGGCACAATTTCATAGTCGGCAAGGGCGCCATCAAAGCGCGCGATGTCATCGCCGTAACCACCAACAAGAACGTTGTTGCCGGCACCGCCGATGAGCACGTCATCGCCATACCCGCCTTCAACATAATCGTCACCAGCGCCGCCTTCCAAGGTGTCGTTGCCATCGCTGCCAATCAGGGTGTCATCGCCGGCACCGCCAATCACATGCTCAATACCGCTAAATGTATCAAGGTCGACCCACGGGCCGACGGAATCCGCGGCGTCATAGGCTTGGCCATCTTTCATGTTGATAACGATATTGAAACCGGCTTCAGCGTCGGCGTAGGTCAGCGTATCCGTGCCCTCGCCGCCCTCAATGGTATCGCTGCCCGCACCACCGACAAAGACATCATCACCAGTACCGCCAAACGCAACGTCATCGCCCGCGCCGCCTTCAATGGTATCGTCACCTGCGCCGCCGACAACGATATCGTTGCCATCGCCGCCTTGCAGAACATCGTGGCCCAAGCCGCCAATGACGATATCGTCGCCCGCGCCGCCGTCCATGACATCGTCATGCGGCACCGCCGGGTTCGCACCGACAGTTTCGTCGTCGCCAAGCTCTGTCTCAACGCCGTTTTCGTCGGTGACCATGACCGTGCCGTCATCGGTAACGCGCACACTGGTCGCGCCTTCTCCGAACTCACCACCAACCATGATGTCATCGCCGGCACCACCATCGAGCACATCGGAACCATCGCCGCCTTCGATGAAATCATTACCAGCGCCGCCAAATGCAACGTCATCGCCCGCACCACCGGTGACCACATCGTCACCGATACCGGCAACCAAAACATCCTCGCCTTCGCCGCCGTCGATCACGTCTTCACCGGCACCGCCGATAACGACATCGGCGCCTTCGCCACCGGACAAAGTATCGTTACCAGCGCCAATGACCTCGTCATCGGCTGCCGTGGTAACCGTTACCGTTTCGCCGTCTTCATCGGTCGTCGTGACCGTCAGGGTGACTTCGCCGTCATCCGAGACGTTGACAGTCGTACCTTCTTCGATATCGCCGCCCAGGACCAGATCATCGCCCTCGCCACCGTCAACAACATCATCGCCCTCACCACCGGCAAGCGTATCGGCGCCCGCGCCGCCGGAAAGTGTATCATTGCCCGTACCACCGAATATGACATCGTCGCCGCCGGTCCCATCAACGATATCGTCGCCGGACCCTGTATGAATGAAATTGGAGCCGTCACTGCCGGTCAAGTTGTAGGACAGATCGGCATAGTCGCTATCGGTGAGATCGAAATCACCAGGCACCGTGCCTTGCACCATACCTGTTGCTACATTGAATGAGGCATTGGTGATTTCTGCCGGCACGAGCATAGGCTCCCCGCCAGGGCCTGAAATATATTGAGCACCGGCAGGTGCAACGAGTTGAGGTTCTTCTGTGACCGTGATAGGCGCCTCGGTTACCGGAGCCTCAGTAACATCAATAATCGGGGCTTCGGTTATTGGCACGCCGCCAATGATCCCTTTCAAGATATTAAACATCCCGATTTCACCGGCAACATTGATAAGATCACTGGACTCCGGTTCTTCTTCACCAGCCGCGGTTTCAAAATTCTCCAGATCTTCACCATCGAGTTCACCAGCTGCCGCGTCAGCATCCAGATCCTCGATCTCTTGGTCCAAAAACTCACCTTCCGGCGCATCGTTCTGCAAACCGAAATCGTTCTGGTTACCGTGAATCTTCGGAATGTGACGCAAGGTTGCGCTGAACCGCGTAATAATGTCGTCGTCCGTAACCAGCGTGATAGGTGTCGGTGCCGCTTGGAAACCGGTAATACCGGTGGATTGGTTGGCGCCGTTCAAAACCTGGGCGCCGGCATCGTTCATGACCACAACCTCGCCGACGAACCCATCAGCCTCTTCCATCAACACGACGTTCATGTTTTCGCCGTCGGAGATATCCAAACCCACCTGGGTACCACGGATACCGATGGTCGCTACCGGTGTATCGAGCGTCATGGCGTCGGGGTCGGTTTTCGCGACCTGACCGGACACGAACGTAAACACGCCTTGCAACGCGGTCATGGAGACAGACCCTTCTTGGGTAGAGGGATCGTAAATCATTTCATCGAGCACCATGCGGCCGTCTTCGCCCATGGAGAATGTCGTTTCATCGGCCAACAACACACCGATGGACCCTTCCGGGCCGGATTCGAGGATGTCACCCTGGTAAACCGGATCACCCACGTTGAGCTCAACTCTGGTGCCGTCGGCACGAACGGCAAACACCTCACCTGACATGTTCTCGACGTTACCGATGGGTTCACCGTCGGTGCCCGAGATCACGGTCGGGTTGGCAGCAAGAGAGCCTTCTGGGAGACCCGGCGCGGACGTGGCACCGTCCGTGCCGGCGGATATGTCGCCGCCGGCGGGGCCCTCAGCCAATTGAACGATCATCTCACCGGACAGTTGCGCGCTATCGGGAGACGTCAGTTCGGGGGGATTGTCCTGGCTGTAGTAGTCCTCGACCACAACTTGCGAGCCATCGGGCGCGGTAACGATCAAATCGTCACCACTGGCCTCGAACTCAGCAGAGGTGAGATCAAAACCTTCAGGAAGGGACAGGGACTCGCTGTCGCCAGCATTAATCGACAGCAGCTCATCGCCACTTTCGGGGGTGGGGGTCAGGTCGGCCATAATTTTACCTCACGGGACGCCAGCTCGTGCCATATATGCGTCCAACGGAGATAGGGTGCTTTGTTGTTTTTCTTCTATAGGACTACTCTACGCGTCCACCGATTTTGTAGCAACCATAGCCGGCAAAAACTGTGATGAGGATCACAGGGCTGCCCTTATTATGCTGTTTTTTCTCCGTAATAGAGCGTGACGACATGATTGGCCTCGGCGAAAAACAACCAGCGCTCGATCACCAATCCCAGGGTCATGAGCAACGCTGCCGGCATTAGCCCCAACAACGCCATGGCCCCCGACATCGCAGCTCCCACAAGCGTCAATACCAACGGCAGGGCGAAACAGAACGCATGTACATAACGGCGCAGTTTCGTTGCATGTTTGCGGGCCACCTGATAGCCCATTTCCTTCATCAGATCGTTGGGTGAAGTATGCGGCGATTCGAATTTTGAGACTTGTCCAAACCTGCCCAACCCCGTCGCTGTCTCCGGCGTCACCGGATGGCGGGTGGTATCGATGAACCGCCAATATCCAACCTTGCCAAGCCACGCGGCCATCAGCGTTACAGCGGCAACGGCGGCAATACGTTGCGCGTCATAGCCCAACATCGCCACGATGACTGCCAACCATACCGAGCCGCCGGCGAGGCCGAGCGCCAAGTAATTCGGTAACGTCCAAGCATTGTGCCATTGGTGGATAGTCTTGAGAGACCGGTAAATCATGCCCGTACAATAGACAGTCCCAAAAGACCCCAAAGCCGTCAGCATGGCCCAAATTTCCAAGGTTTTGGCGGCACCACCACGGTAAACCCAGGTATAGGCGAGCAAAATAACCGGCAGGAATGTCAATACGGCGGCAACACCTTCACGTGACAACCACGACGACTTCCACTGCGTCAGCGCCCGCCAGGCGCGCTCGGGTCGGCCAAGATGAAATGTCGACGACAACAGGCCGACAGAAACTGCCACGAAACCAACACCGAGCCCGACGAGGCCCAGGTCCTTGGCCAGCGGCAATCCACCGGTGGCCGCAAAAATACCGATCAGCGCCAGCAGCCCATAGCCAATGCCTGACGAGACGGTAAAGAAGATGACTGAGTATGCGGGATGCATGGTTTTCTTTCCCCTTCCCTAGCGCGACAGGAAACGATCGGCCCAACGTAGGAGCGGATTGTCCATAGTGGGTTCCGGTACGGTTTTCGGCGCCTTCTCGGCGCGTGGACGAGGCGGCAAATATTTGTTGGTCGGCCTATAGCCCATTTCCGGCATGAGATCGTAGCCGTCGCGCTCCGCGACCAGTTTCGAGACGTCAGAGTTCGGGTCATTCAGATCGCCATAGTGGCGTGCTCCCGCCGGGCAGGTGGAGACACACGCCGGCACCCGGTCGACGACTTCGAGGTTTTCATTGTAAATGCGGTCGATGCAGAGCGTGCATTTCTTCATCACACCTGCATCACTGTCGAACTCTCTGGCGCCGTACGGACAGGCCCATGAGCAAAGCTTGCAACCAATGCATTTGGCCTCGTCGACCAGAACAATGCCGTCCTCGCACCGCTTGTAGGATGCGCCCGTGGGGCAAACCGTAACACAAGCCGCCTGCTCGCAATGCAGGCAGGATTTCGGAAAATAGGTCGTTATGTTGGCCTGATCAGCCTCGGTTTCGACCTCGTAGGCATGGATACGGTTGAACCACACACCGTCCGGCCCGGCACCGTAGGGATTGAGGTCCGTCAACGGCGCCATGTGGCCACCGGTGTTCCATTCCTTGCAATTGACGGCACAGGCATGGCAACCGACGCAGATATCCAGATCGATAACCAGACCAAGCTTCTTCTTGATGGTATCAGGCAACGCGGTCATCAGGATGTCTCCTCGCCGCGGGCCTTGCGAAAGCTATCCCCGTAGCGCAATACCTTGGCCGGGGGGGTCATATTCGGCGGCTTGGCCGTTGGGCGGAAGCGTGGCTCCAACTCGCCTTGCTCATGCGCCGCCGCCTTTTCAACCTTGACCCTAAGATCGAACCAAGCTGCCTGCCCGGTCAGCGGATCGGAGTTCGAATAGCGATACCCGTCGCCTTTTTCCGGCAGCAACTCGGAGATCAGGTAGTTCAACAAGAACCCTTTTGTCGCTTCCGGGGCATCGGCATCCAAGTTCCAGGCCCCTGGCCGCTTGCCGATGGCGTTCCATGTCCACACCGTGTCCTTGTTAACGCCGTCCATCAGCGACGCCTGCACTTTGATACGGCCGTTGTGGCTCGATACCCAGACCCAATCATCGGTCCCAATACCCAATTCCTCGCCCTTCTGGCGTGCCATATAGAGCCTGTTTTCGCCTGTAATCTGCCTGAGCCAGGCATTCTGCGATCCCCAGGAGTGGTACATGTGCATGGGACGTTGCGTCAGCGCATGCAGCGGATATTCGTCATTGTCGACCATCTGTTCTTCGAGCGGCATGTACCAAATGGGCAAGGGCGACGAATAGGTTTTGATGCGCTCTCGTTCGGCATCGGGCGGTTGAATGTCACCATGCCCTTCTGCCGCCAGCCGGAAACTCTGCAACGCCTCGGAATAGATCTTCATAACAATCTGGTCTGGGCTGGTGACAAAGGCCATCTTTTCGGCCCATTCAAGATAGCCTTTGTTAGCGTAGCGGTAATAGCGGTGCTCTTTCGGCAGCTCGTATTCCCAGAAACCCTTGTTATCGATATAGCGTTGCAATTGGTTGGCGTTGGGCTCTCCGGTACCCACCTCATCACCGTTCTTGCCGCGCCAACCGGCCAAGGGGCCAAGGCCCGGCCGGCGCTCATGATTGGTGATGTAATCGGCATAGCCGCCCGGGTACTTGGGCGAGCCATCCTCGTTCATCATGCCCTGCAATCCCAGACGTGCGCCTAAATCCAACAGCACTTCCTGGAAGCAACGTACGTCGCGATCGGGTTCGACAACGGGGTGGCGGATCGCGTCGGCGGCGGCATCGGCGTGACTGATGGGCCGGTCCAGCAGCGAAATACAGTCCCAACGCTCCAGATAGGTCGTGTCGGGCAATATCAAATCTGCATAGGGCACCATTTCCGAATGGAACGCGTCTGAGTAGATGATATGCGGAATTTTGTATTTACCGGTGTTCTCGTCGATGTCGGTCAACATATCCATGACCTTCGACGTGTTCATGGTCGAGTTCCACGCCATGTTGGCCATGTACAAGAACAGCGTATCGATGGTGTACGGGTCACCCTTCCAGGCATTGGTGATGACCATGTGCATCAGGCCGTGCGTGGCCAGCGGTGCTTCCCACGAGAACGCCTTGTCGATGCGCTGCGCCGTGCCGTCATCATCGATCAGCAATTCGTCGGGAGCCATGGGAAAACCTAAGTGCGGTCCGGCTAGTGGCGTATTGGGTTGTACTTTGTTGATGCCGCCCATGGGTTTCGGCAGAGAATAGAGCGCTTTGGGATACGGTGGCTTGAAACGCATGCCGCCCGGCACGTCAACGGACCCCAGCAGCAGCTGCAGAATATGGATCGCCCGGCAGGTGTGGAAGCCGTTGGTATGAGCGGAGATCCCACGCATGGCATGCATGGAGACCGGTCGGCCGATAACTTTGTCGTGCTTGCGCCCGAACACATCGGTCCATTCGATATCCAATTCGATACTCTGCTCGAATGCGACATCCGCCAGTTCGGCGGCAATACGGCGGATGGTATCGGCATCTATGCCGGTCGTCTCGGCCACGGCTTCCGGCGCGTATTGGTCATCGAGGTAATGTTCGGCCAACAGCTGGAACGACGGTACGGCTTTGCGGCCGTCTCCCAACGTGACTTCACCAACCAAGGTCGGCTTCGCATTAACGTCGGTATTCGCCGCCAGCGCTTGCTTCTCACCGTCCCAGCACTGCGCAACGCCATCATCATCGCGAACATAGAGGCCATGATCGGCCCCGCCCGGGTTTTGGATCACCAGCCAATGTACATTGGTGTACCGGATCAGGTATTCCTCGTCGATCTTCCCGGCCCGCAACAACTCGCGGATCAACGACATGACAAATAAGCCATCAGTGCCTGGCCGGATACCCAGCCACTCATCGGCAATGCCTGAATAACCGGTGCGCACCGGATTGACCGAGACAAACTTGGCACCACGGGTTTTGAGTTTACCCAAGCCTTTCTTGATTGGGTTGGAATCGTGGTCTTCGGCGACGCCGAACATCAGGAAATACTTGGTATACTCCCAATCCGGCTCGCCGAATTCCCAGAATGCGCTGCCGATCGTATACAGCCCGCCGGCCGCCATGTTCACCGAGCAAAACCCACCGTGCGCCGAGAAGTTCGGCGTGCCGAATTGCTGCGCCCACCAGCTGGTCAACGACTGGCTTTGGTCCCGTCCCGTAAAGAAGGCCAGCTTGCGTGGGTTGGTCGCTCGGCAATGCGCCAACCATGCCGTCGCCGTTTCCAGCGCCTCGTCCCACTCAATTTCCTTGAACTCACCCGATCCACGCGGCCCGACCCGGCGCAGAGGCTTGGTCAGGCGCGCAGGCGACTTGAAATTCATGATTCCCGCCGAGCCCTTAGCGCAGAGAATGCCTTTGTTTACGGGGTGCTCACGGTTGCCCTGGATGTAACGGACCTCACCGTCTTGTTTGTAAACCTTGATACCGCAACGGCAGGCGCACATGTAGCAAGTCGTATAAGCAACCTCATCACCCACACTGGGGGACGTATCTATCGGGCGGTCCAGCGGGCAAGGCTTAGCGGACAACTGCGGATCATTTGCCATTGTTTCCTCGATCAAATGTATTTTATTGAGACAATTTGTCTCAATTTTTATATTTATGCACTTTTTGATTCAAATCCAAGGAAAATCTGACCCTGCCTCAGAATTTTCCATAGATTGGACACGCAGCCACAATAGTCGAATTCAACTATATATTCAATATTATGAATATATTTAGGTACGAATATAGGATTTGACAGTTGATTCCTGGCTAAACGAGAGTCAACCCGATAGGCAGAAAAAAAAACGCTACATGCTTCGGGCTTGGCCGTAGGCAGCCAAAAACTTCTGTTTCGATCCCGCTTCCAAAAACGCGATGGCGCAACCTAATGTATGGTCGCCTTCGGCATCGCTACGAACAGGGGATCGACCGCCTTTGATTGCGGGGCAAGCGGTATTTGAGATAACGGGAGCAGCAGTAGCGCCCTCAGACTTCTGTGCCGGCAAGGCCCCCGGCAAGTCCGCTTCGCGACGCCGTTTTGCTGGTACTTTTTCCGTTTCAATACGGATTTCCGGGTCAATCCCCCGCGCCTGAATGGTTTGTCCGTCCGGCCCGTAATAGAGCGCCGTGGTCAGCCGCAACGCGCCTTCTTCGGGCATAGGAATAATGGTCTGCACCGAACCTTTGCCGAAGGATCGCCCCCCCATCACCGTAGCCCGACCATGATACTTGAGTGAACTGGCGACGATTTCGGAGGCGGATGCGGATCCTCCATTGATCAGCACGACCATCGGTAACCCATTGGCCAAATCTCCCTCTTGCGCAGTAAAAGCACGACTGCTACTGGCGCTGCGACCGCGCACTGAGACGATCTCGCCGTCATTCAAGAATGCGTCGGCAAGAACAATGGATTGGTCGAGAAGGCCACCCGGATTATTTCGAAGGTCAAGGACAATGCCATCAGGTTCGTGGCCCATTTCGGCGCGGATAGCGGCAAAGGCCTTGACGATGCCGCCCTCCATTCGTTCCGAGAACCGGCTGACGCGGATATATCCAATACGGCCCACGGTACGCCAACGCACCGCCCGCACTTTAATGACGGCGCGTTTCAGGGTGATTTCGAAATCGGGAACGCCTTTGCGCTTGAGCGTCAACTGAATGCTGGTGCCGGGACGCCCGCGCATCCGACGCACGGATTGGCTCAGGCTATGGCCCTTTATTGACACACCGTCGACGTGGGTGATCAAATCTCCCGAAGCAACACCGGCCTCCGCCGCCGGCGTGTCCTCGATAGGCGCAACCACCTTGACCAAACCGTCTTGCATAGTGACCTCGATCCCGAGGCCGCCGAACTCACCTTTTGTATGAATGAACGATTCGTTGAATTCCTCGCGGTTCATGTAGGACGAATGTGGGTCAAGGGATGTCACCATCGCATCAAGGCCAGCCTCGATCACCTTGGGAGCAGGCACCGATCCGGATGTCGCCTTAAGATTTGTGACCCCTTTTATCGCCGCATCCACCAACTGCGCGTCAGGTACTTCCCGGACGTACTTGGCCCGAACGCGTTTGAACGCAAACTTGAAATAATCGAGACGGTCCTGGACCGGTGTCGTCGCTGTATCGCGGTAAATATCAGCAAACCGCGCCACTTCCCGCGCCGTGTCGGGCGGCAATGGGTGCAGCCGATCACCCACCGCTTCAATGACGCGGCTAAGGGATGATTGCGACCCGACCGAGCACCCGCTCAGTGTCGGCAACACGGCCGCCCCCAACAGCAGGCCTATAATTAGCAAAAAAGTGTGCGGCGACCCGCGCCAGCCGTTCATGCGGGTTCTCCCATACATGCACTCCGGTTATCTTCCGTCGTCAAACTGGCGCGTCAGACCGCGTTTAGCCGTCGGCGTTGATTTTCTCGATCAACTCACCCAGAACGGCCGCAGATCCATCATTCTCGACCTGACAGGTGCCGGCATTTTCGTGCCCGCCGCCGCCGTACTTCAGCATCAGTTCACCAATATTGGTATTAGATGTGCGGTTGAGGATCGATTTGCCAGTCGCGAACACGGTGTTCAGCTTATTCAGCCCCCACATGCAATGGATGGAGATATTGGTGTCCGGGTAGAGCGCATAAATCATGAACCGGTTACCGGCAAAAATGGTTTCCTCGTTGCGGAGATCGAGAACCACGAGATTGCCGTGAACGGTGGAGCAGCGCTGGATTTGCTCCTTGAAACGATCTTCATGCTCGCGGTACAGGTCGACGCGCTCTTTCACGTCCGGCAGTTTCAAAATATCGTCGATGTCGTGGGTACGGCAGTAGTCGATCAAGTGCATCATCAATTGGTAATTGGACACCCGGAACTCCCGGAAACGGCCAAGTCCGGTGCGTGAGTCCATCAGGTAGTTCATCAATTCCCAACCACCCGGGTTGATCACTTCCTCTTTGCTGAACATCGCCGCATCACCCTTGTCCACGGCTTCCATCATGTCGATGGATACAGTCGGGAAGGCTTCCTTGCCGCCATAGTAATCATAGACCACGCGTGCCGCTGATGGCGCCTCGGGATCGATAATGTGGTTGTCTTGTTCGCCGACGCGGAGCGTCTCGCTGTGATGGTGGTCGAACGCAATATGCACGCCTTCAACGTAGGGCAGGTTGGTCGTGATGTCGCCACCGGTTATCAAGATCGTGCCATCTTGCATGTCCTTGGGATGGACAAACTTGATGTCGTCGATCATGTCCAATTCCTTCAGCAACACGGCACAGACCAGTCCGTCAAAATCGCTGCGCGTCACCAACCGGTATTTCTTCTGCTCGTCACTCATCGGGCATCCCCACTTTCACGTCATTGATATCGTTCGCCTTGGCCTCACCGCACCAACGCTGTTATTCGCAGTGTAGCGCAAGCTTGCCGCGTTCGAAACCCTTGAATGCAAATGTTATTTCGTCGAACCAGCGGCCTCACGAAGGACCCATACAGCAGCCCCCAGCAGAAGCACGGCACCAGCCTGATGCGCAGCCGCGAGCGGCACCGGGACCACCAAAAGCAAAGTCGATATGCCCAATGCCACCTGTACCAAAAGCAAGATCGCCAGCCAATTGAGAGCGTTTGCGAGACTCCCCCGCACTGCAAGCCGCCGGCCACGAAACCACAACAGCAATACGCTCAGAAACGTGATCTCGGCCAGCACGCGATGATCGAACTGCACCGTAGTAACGTTCTCGAACAAATTGATATAGGCCGGCGTCATTTCAAACATACCATCGGGAATGAAATCGCCGTCCATCAACGGAAAGGTGTTGTAGGTCAAGCCGGCATCCAGCCCGGCAACCAAAGCGCCGGAAAACGCCGTAACAAAAACCAAAATCACCAACCCCGCCGACCATGGCACCAAGGCCCGTTCGGCGGCTGGAAATACACCATCGCGCCAAAGTTGGATAGCCACCCAGAGAATGTAGGCGAAAATCACCAAAGCCAATATCAGGTGCGCGGCCAAGCGATATTGACTGACGTCGGGCCTGTCCACCAGACCGCTTTTCACCATGTACCAGCCGAGAACGCCTTGTAGCCCGCCAACCACGAACATTGCCGCGAACTTGAGGCCAAGACCTTTGCTTACCCACCCTCGCAGAGCAAAAAACACGAACGGTAGAAAGAACGCCAACCCGATCGTACGTCCCCACAAACGATGTAAAAACTCCAGCCAGAAAATACCCTTGAACCCGGACAGTGTCATATCGGCGTTAACTTTCTGAAATTCCGGAAAGGCTTGGTATTTTTCGAACAAAACCTGCCAATCCGCTTCGTTGAAGGGCGGTAACCACCCCGTAAGCGGCTTCCATTCGACCATGGAAAGTCCTGAGTGCGTGAGCCGCGTAACCCCGCCCAACACCACCATGGCGAAAACCATCCCTGCGACAATGAACAGCCAGCCTGCCATGATACGGTTGCGGTTTTCTCTTAGCGCCTTGTCTGCAGCGGACATCTGCTTCTCCCATCCTCAGCGGCGACAGGTATAATCTGACCACACGGCGAAACCAATGGTCATTGCGTTTTGCCGTGCATTGTATGATATAGCGACAAAGAACCTGCTCCTGTTGACATCCATCAAACGGCAATCACGTGACTGAAATTTACCCCGTATATCTGGTTGGCGCCGGTCCCGGCGACCCGGACCTCCTAACCGTCAAGGCAAGGCGCCTGATCGACACCGTCGATGTCGTCGTTTACGACAAACTGGTTGCCGATCCGATTTTGGCGCTGTTTCCGCCGAGCGTAGAGAAAATATTCGCCGGCAAGCAGGCGTTTAATCACTATATGCCGCAAGACAAGATCAACGAATTGCTGGTCGAACTTGCGAAACAGGGCCGCAAGGCGATGCGGCTCAAGGGCGGCGATCCGTTTGTTTTCGGGCGCGGCGGCGAAGAAGCACTTTTCCTGGCCGAAAACGGAATCCCGTTCGAAGTCGTGCCCGGCATAACGTCCTCTGCCGGATGCGCCGCTTACGCAGGCATCCCCCTCACCCACCGCGACCTCGCCCACGGTGTGCGATTCGTCACCGGTCACACGCAAGGCCCCGACGGATTGGGCCTCAATTGGGAGAGCCTCGCCGATCCCGATACCACGCTTGTTGTCTACATGGGCGTCACCAACGCCGAACAGATTACCAAACGCCTGATCGATGCCGGCATGCCTGCACAAACCCCAGCGGCAGCGATCAACCACGGTACCCGCACCAACCAGAACGTGCTGACGACGACCCTATCTGAATTGCCAGACGCCATCGCCGCAAAGGGCCTCAAAGGTCCGACGTTGTTGGTCATCGGGCGTGTTGTCGACTTATCGGAGCGTCTCGCCTGGTTCGGGGACGCACTCGCCCGCAATCCAAAAACCTAACGGAGACAGTCATGGCCCGTCCCCCAGCCAAACAAGTCGCTTCCAGCCTCGATCTCATCACGGCCGAAACCATCGCCACCGGTGCATTGGCTGCCGCCAGACGCCATGACACACTGCCGCTCACGGTTGCAGTGCTCGATTCGGGCGGTCATCTGGTGACGTTCAAGCGTGAGGACGGCTGCGGCATCCTGCGCGCCGACATCGCCCTCGGCAAGGCTTATGGGGCACTTGGCATGGGTATGTCGAGCCGCACCATCCGTGATGCGCTGGCCGACCGCCCGGCTTTTCAAGGTGCCATTGCAGCCGCCTCAGAGGGACGCTTCATCCCGGTTCCCGGCGGCGTGACGATCCTGAATGAAGACGGCCTGATCGTTGGCGCCGTTGGCATAAGTGGCGATTCGTCCGAATGCGACGAGTACGCCGCCATCGAAGGCATCAACGCCGCCGGCCTCACCCCCGACCCGGCGAAAGCTGATACGAGTTGGATGAACTGAGGCGCGCCAGCCGTATCAGGAGTGAGCTGCCGTAATGATGATTTCGACCTTCAGTTCGGGACGTGCCAGTTTCGATTCGCCGCACGCCCGCGTCGGTGCATGACCTTCCGGTACCCAGGCATCCCAAACTGCGTTCATTTCGGCAAAGTCGTCCATGCTCGCAACCCAAATTTGGGCTTGCAGCAACTGCTCTTTTGAAGACCCTGCCTTTTCTAGCAACGCCTCGACACGGGACAGGCAATCACGCGTTTGGTCCGCGACCGTATCGCCGCTACCGACCTGCCCGCACAGATACGCCACGCCATTGTGCTTGACGATTTTGCTCATGCGCGTGCCGACATCAATTCGTTCGATCATTCTTTAGTTCCTCTTGGTTGGATTTCCAGTGGTCGTGCGATCACTCACCAGTCACAATATCGCGCCCCAGAGCCCGGGCCAACAGCATGTAGACTTTACCCACGTCCGAGGCCAGGAAAGTACCGCGGAGCAGGCTGGATTGATCAAGGTTCTGTGCATGCGAGAGCAGACCGTCGAACTCGTCGAGATAACGTGTCACATACTCGCGGAATTCGGTATCGCGTTGGTACTTGTCGCGCACGATATTGAGCTTCGCCTTCTCGCGGAAACCCAGCATCTTGCGTACGAAGACACCCGTTTCGCCCTTGTTGTATCGGCGCCAATCTTCTTCGCTGACAACCGTTTCCAGCACGCGGTTCATATCCACGGCCAGCGATTGCAGGCGCTCGTTGACGAAGCCGGCTTGTTGCATGAAATCGGAAACAGCGGCCTTGTCGCGACGCTCCTTCAACTGTTCGACGAGTGTGCGGGCTTCGTTGGATGACTCCCGCATTTCCTGGGTTTGGCGCTCCATCAAACGCGCCGCTTCCTCGGCATTCTGAGACGCCTGTGCGGTTGTCTGGTTGAGTGCATCGGCTTGTGAGCGTACGTGCTGGTCCCAGGCGGCCACTTTGGCAAGCGCCGCTTCCGTTGCGGAACTCAACTCGCCGGCCCGGCGCTCAACCGCGCCCGAGAGCGCTTCCATGCCTTGCTCCGTGCGCTGATAGGTGCTGCCAAGGCTATAGACCTGTCGACGCAATGTCTCGGCCATTCCTTCCAGCCTGCCGCCGACACCCTCGACGCTAAGACCGGTTTCCTGGGTCTGCTGACGGAACATGTCTATTGCCTTGTTCAGCTTCGACGCATTGACGTCCACCGCGACGCTGGCCTCGGCTGAGCTTTCCGTCAGGTTTTCATTGACCCGTTGCAATCGCTCGGTAGCTTCGTCTATGGCGGTGCTCAGCAGATCGGAACGATGCTGCATGGTATCGCCGACATCGGTAAGCTGGGTTGCGGCCCGCTTGGAGACCCCATCAAGTTCTTGCGCCTGACGCCGAAGGTCGTGCCCGACTTTCCGCAAGTTGACAAGCGACTGCCCGGACATGCCGTCGAGTTCACCGTACTGCTGCGACAGTTCGTGCGCCAGGTTCTCCACCTGTCGGAATAGATGGTCCGAGACCTGCGTCGTTTCCTCGGAATGCCGCCCCAGCGCTTCGGTCACCAGACCAACCAATTGGGCGGCGCGCTCCGCACTGCTGGTTAGTTCATGGGTGCGCTCGCCCAGGCTCTCACTGACACGCCCCAATTGTGCCGAAGCCTCGGTGGAGGACAGTCTTAGCGTCGCTGATTGCTGGTTTAGGGTATCGGCGAAAGATTGCACATGCGTCGACGCAGCATCGTAAGCGGTGGTCAAATCGTTGGAACTGCGATGCAACAAATCACCGACGTCATCAAAGCGCACGCGAGCCTGATCCAGCGAGCCTTCCAATTCACCGATGTGAGATTTCAAGGATGCAGCGATTCCCTCCAGATGAGACGCCGCACGCGACGAGGCCGAGGTCGCGGTATCCACCCGATCTTCCAGGTTGGCGGCCACCGAAGCCATATGATCCTCGGCGGCGAAAGCAGCGGCAGCGACTTCCTCGCGCGTCGTATCCAGCCGATTTGTTGCGCGGTCTACCCGGTTGGCGGCTTCGTCCGAGACGGCGGCAAGTTGACCGGCAGTCTCCTGCAAATGCCCACTGGCATCGCCCAGTCGCTCGCGCGTACGCTCGCTCAGATCGTCGAGCTCATTGGCACGCTCCTGGAAAGTATCGCTGATCGTATCAAGATCAACGCCGGCGCGGTCCGTGGCGTGCTTCAGCGAATCCGCCTGCCGCGCCATGACCTCCGTCACCAAGGACAACAACTGCGCCGCCTTGTCGGCACCTGCAGACAATTGGTTGGATTGCTCCGAGAACGCGCCGCCGACCTGGGCCACATCGTTCACCGCATTGCGTCCCGCACTATTCAATTCTGTTGCGTTGGCGCGGAGGGTTTCTGCCACTTCTCGAACCTTCCCGGCAGCCGTGTCGGAGGTCGTCATCACTTCTGTCAGCGTGCCTTGCAACTCATCGCTGACCACATGCAAGCGGCTCTCGACACGCTCGGTCGCCTGATCAAGATCGTCGACCCTTTCACGTAATATCTTGCCTGTATTGACCATCACCGTCGCAGCCCGCGATGATAGATTCGACAGTTGTCCGGCACTCGATTCCAACAAATTGGCAACACGTGAGACATCGTCGGTCGCGGTTCCGGCAACCAAGCTTAGATCGCGCGCCTTCTCCTGAACCGTGGTGCCTAGAACCTGCAAGCGTGAGACCGCATGCTCAGATGCGCCCGTGACGCCATCCAGGCGTTC
Source organism: Rhodospirillaceae bacterium (assembly GCA_016845145.1). Classification (GTDB taxonomy): domain Bacteria; phylum Pseudomonadota; class Alphaproteobacteria; order Rhodospirillales; family Casp-alpha2; genus TMED8. The sequence continues at coordinate 45,639 of JAERTE010000096.1, read as the reverse complement.
GCGCAACAATTCCGCCGCGTGTTGACCGCGTTCCGTACCTGCTGCCACGGTTTCCTGTGCGGTATCCAGCACGTTCGTCACTTGCTCAATTTGAGAGCGTCCCTTGTCGGTGACGCGAGTCAACGACTCTCCGCCTCGATTGAGCGCCTCGGCAGCGCCAGACAACTGCGTGCCGGCGCGCTCGGATACAGTGGTCAATTCCTCAGCCCGTTCAAGCATCTGAGTGGAAATAGCGCCGATATTCTCCACCCCTTTATGGGAGGCTGCCTCCAGGGCACGGGCTTGATCACCCAAACTATCACCGGCGGCATTGATGCGATCCGAGGCGGTCACGGAAATCTCACCAAGATCATTGGAACGGTCTTCCAGTCCCGCACCAACGCGCGCTACTTCCGCTAAAACTCGCTCGGCGATCAACGACAGCTGATCGGCATTTCGGCGCAAATGCTCGCCGACCGCCTCTGTGCGCACTGCCGTTTCTTCGCCAAGAACCGTCGTTTCGCGCGCTTGCTCATCGAACAAGCGCCGGCTGGTACGAATCGTTTCCTCAACCTCGCCGGAGGTCGCTATCAGCTCATGTGCTTGAGTATCAAAAGCATCGGTCGCGGATCGAATGCCCGCATTTGCGTGGTCCACCGTTTCAAGCAGTGCTGCCGACTGGCGCGCCAAACGCTGTTCCAGTTCCCCTGATGTTTTCTCGGTCTTCTCCGATACTTCCGAAAGCACATCGGCTTGCGCACCCAAATGCTCGCGCATCTGCTCTACCATTGCCGCGGCGCGTTCCGTTCGGGTCTCCAGATCACGACCCTGGACTTGCAATGTTTCCGCGCCGGAACGCACGACGGACGCGGCTTCTTCCGCCGAATCACGGATATTGGCCGTGCGTTCTTCTAGAATTGATTCGGCCTCCAGCGCCCGCGTCGTTACATGCTCCGCCGCCCGTTCAAGTTGCTCGCGTCGGATATCGAGATGATCCGCACCCTCGCTGGCTCTCTCGGACGCCAACTCGGCGACACGGGTTAGCCCTTCCGTGCGCTCCAGCAAGATGCCGGCAAGGTCTTCTGCGCGTGTTCCTGCGCGTTCCGTCGTTGCACCAAGTTCACGCGCTCGTTTGTCGAGGTGTTCACTGACGTCGCGTACTCTTTCAGCAGCGTCGCTGGTGACCGATTGCAGATCGTCAGTCTGACGGCGCAAGGCATCGGCAACCGCATGAGAACGGAGATCGGCATCTTCCGATACCTGAGAAAGTTCAAGTGTCCGGTCACGAATTAAACTGCTGACAGCTTCGGCACGGCGGGCAGCTTCTTCGGAGGCGCGAGTTAAGTCCTGTGCCTGGCCGCGCAATGTGTCGGTAATCTGTGCCACGCGTGAGCGGGCTCGATCAGATGGATAGATCAATTGCCGCAAGTGCCAGCGCAATGCCTCCGTTTCCCAGCGCAGTTGGTGTCCGCGCTCGAAAAACGCAACTACTGTCCAAAGCATCGCCAATGGCGTCACCATGCCCACAAGCAGCCCGGTCAATTCATGTGGTAACAAAGCCAGAAGATTGTCCCAACCCAATTGGGTTTCGACAAACTGATACCAGCCAATCAACCAAGCGATGCTCGCCACAGCGCCTGCGATGGACGCCAAGCGGTATCGTAGATGAAGGGGCGTGCGCCAATCCTCCAGCTTGAGGCCTTCCTGACCCGGCGGCAATTCGGGAAGAGGCGGACCCGACCCGGCACCAAGATCAATGTCGTCAGCGCGCGCGTTATCCGCAGGCTCTGATCCCGGTCGCGGTATATTGGGGTCTGTATTTTGCTCAGCCATGACGGCACGCCTCCTTGCGGCGATCAGAGCCCAGGGGAAAGTTGAGCGCAGATTATAACACGAAATATTGTGGGTAAATCACTATGCTGACGCAAAATGTGGATAAATAGTGGTTTTTCAACCCTTAACGTTGCGAATCGTTGCTATCTGCGCAGCAATCCGCTTCGCGGCGTTGCCATCCGTCATGTCACCGTAAAGATAGTCGCGATACCCTCGCCGTATATCCGCACGCTCATCTGCGCCACTGAGAGCCCGATTGACGGCTTCCGACAACAATTCGACGTCATATATCTCTTCGCCCATATCACGCCATACCCATTCAAGCCCGGCAGCGTCGAAATGGGTTGGATCGTTAAATCGATCCGGGTTGGAAAGCAGTACCATTGGCCGATCGAGTGCCAAAAATTCCAACATAATACTCGATGCGTCGCTGACCAGCACATCCGCGTTCGCGAGCCAAGAAGCAGCAGCGGCTGCCGGGTCATCAACCAATGTGACATGGTTGTGCTTCGCCGCCAGTTCACGCCAGACAGCAAGCCACGGCGGCGGATGTTCGCAGTGGCGTGGATGCGGCCTAAGAACAAGCTCGATATCGGTTCGACCGCGTGTCAGTAATTCCAGAACCTCACTCCCGAGCATCTGCACCGAGGAAAGAAAATGCCGATCCGTCGGCGCATAAACAATTGTAGGACGTTTCTTATTCGCGTGATCGGCACCACTTCGGGATATCTCGGCGAACAAGGCGTCCATGGGCGGATACCCGGTGGCCCAAACCCGGTTTTCCGGCAGACCACGGCGCTCACGGATATCGGCCGCAGCGGCTGCACCCGGTGCGCACAGGAAATCACCAATCTTACCCACCCGGCCTAGGAAGTTCTTCGATGCCAGGCCAAAGCCAACATTGACGACACTCGCATCAGGCACCAATTGCTTGAGCGCTGCGGCATGAGAGCCGGCCATTACGATGACGGATGCTCCAAACTCCTGCAGTTCACGGCCATCGCACGTCATCAACGGCCAATGGTGATCGCCCAAAGCCTCAAAAATAGGCCTCAGTATCGGATACTGACCACGCGTACTGAGATGTAAGGCAATACGCCGTCCACCGGTCTGGCTGCCGGAACGGCCGCTCGTAGTACCACGGTTGGCAACATTTCGGCGACCCTTGTCTTCCGTATCTAGATTGCGTAGTGCCGATTTTGCGTAAACATCACGCGGATCAAGATCAATGGCCTGCATGAAGGCGCTACGGGCATGGTCTTCCCGCCCCAGGCTTTTTCGTGCAAGCCCGAGATGGAACAAAGCATCACCACGGTTTCCATCGATTCGCAAACAATGCTCCAACTCTCGGATCGCCTTGTTGACCTCCCCCACCCGCCGGTATGCCGCCCCCAATAGGAAACGGCTATCGGCATCCTCCGGAGCGCGGGCAACAGTAGCGGTCATGACTTCGATTCCTGCCGGCTCATCGCCTTTAAGGAACAATGCCTTGCCCAGGTTTCGTTGCGCCGACAGGTGATCGGGCGCACGGTTCAGCGCACGGCGAAACGCTGCAGCAGCCGAATCCAACTGGCCCTGACCGGCGAGCACCTCGCCCATGTGGATATTTGCGTCTACATCGCCCGGATCGGTTCTGAGCGCCTTTTCGAAATACTCCACGGCAGCCTGCATGGCGCCGCGCCCGCGGGCCGATAGTCCCAGCGCCACCAGCCGTCCGGTTTCGGTGTCTTCCGGTTTAACGGCCGCAGGCTGATCGTTGCCATCACCCGGCGACAAACCAACGATACCTAGTTTCGCCAACCACGCGATGGTGCGTGGAACGCGGAACCGATGCGCCTCGTCAAAACATTCCGCCACGGAAAACACATCCAACGGCCCTTTTTCCGCCAACAGCGTTAGCAAGCGGTTTATGTCCTCGCTCGGCAGCATTACCGGTTGTGCAAAATCGTTCATGGACGCTACGCGCAAGTTTTCCAGACGGGCCTGCACTTGATCCGCCGGCACAGCCAGTTCGGCCACGGCTTCGCCATCGACCGTCGCGGTGGCATAGCCTGCGAACAGCGCGAACGGATCATCGCGCAACGGGTTCAAGGGTCGCCCGTCACCCGGCGGCGCCAGTTCGTCCCCGCGGCTTCGGACATGGCCCAACTCGCGCCACAAATCCTGATACGCCTTAACGACCACCCGCCAATCGAAGGACTGTCGTGCCCGTGCCCGACCGCTTTCACCCATGCGGCGGCGAAGATCGGGGTCCTCCACCAATACCGTCAGTGCTTCAGCGGCCTTACGTGCATCGATGGCGGTGCACTGGCTGACGACACCGCAATAGTGATTGTAGTTGCGGTCCCGCGCGGCGTCTCCAACAAGGTTATCATTGGGTAAAGTCAAATCGCCGCCCGACCCCGGTAACGGCAACCAGGTCGGAATGGAAAATCCATCAACACCATCGCGCACCGTATCGCGATACCCGTTCCAGTCGGAGACGACACATGGCAGGCCGGCGGCCATAGCTTCGATCGGTGTCAGGCCGAAGCTCTCTTGAATGTTATCCGATAGAGAAACAAATGCATCAGCTGCATACCAAACGTCGCGGCACACATCATCGTCACGACCATCGAGGAAAATCGCGTTGACGGATGGGCAGAATGAACGTGCACCGTCGCGAAATTCCCGCTCAATTCCTTCATTGGGAAATCGGCCGGTCTGTATCAAATGGATGCGTTTACCAGTGCGGCGGGCCGCCTCTTCGAGCGCCGAATACATGGGTAACGGATGCGCCTTGGCGTGGAAGCTCAGACGTCCGAAATAGAGGGCAACGAAGTCATTTGCACCAACTCCAAGCCCTCGGCGCACACCATTGCGCACAGCCTCCGCCGCCTCGCCTTCCAAATATCGAACGCAATCCACACCAAGGGGAATGATCGGCATTTTCAACTGCACGCGGAACTTGCCACTGCCACGCTGGCTCAAATACTCGGCATGATTTTCCAACAAGCGTATCATTGCCGCTTTCGCGGCGCGCGACGTGCATATCACCGCGTCCCAGGGCTGGATGGGGCCAGTCAACAACCCAGCAATGCCGTCCATGGCCGTGTCGGATGAAATGGTGTGGTTGACGCCGCAAATACTGTAACTGCGCGCGCCAACGCCTCTGCGCCGCCACGCATGAGTGCCGATAGCGGGGTCCGGTGTATATAGCGTGCGCGCACTCTCGGGCAATTTCGGCATGCCATCCGGCGTTACAACCGAACAAGGCCGGCCTCCACCGCCTGCCCCCGTGCCACTCAAGGCGGCGACGCGTCTGGCGAAATCCTCAGCGTGCTCGGCCTCCAATACCTGGCAAAAATACTGATCGACGCCCGCGTGATCGACAAAGCCTTTCAAAAACCCCGCCCCTGCCGCATGCCGGCCCATGAGCTTGTCTCGCGTCATGTCGACCGCATCCGGATGATGAAGTATGACGGCGTTGTCTTTTGAATGCGGAGGTTCGGCCATGAGCCTAAACCATATGTTGGCCACCGGTGACCCAGACCTCGGTGCCGGTTACGTAACCGGAATCGCTGGAACACAGGAAATAGATACTCTTGGCCACATCTTCGGGCGTTCCCATATGCCCCATGGGGATGCGCGGAATCAGCATCTCATACTCAGGTTGTATCATCTCGGTCTCGATCTCGCCGGGCGCCACGGCGTTGACCCGCACCCCCAATTCCGCGAACTCATTGGCCATCTCGCGGGTCAGGCCCGATAGCGCAGTCTTGGAGATGGAATAAGCGGACCCGGCGAACGGGTGAATCATGTGGCCGGCGATCGAGGTTACGTTGACGATCGCGCCTTTGCCCCGGTGCAGCGCGGCCGCGAATCCGCGCGACAGGCGCAGCGGTGCGTAAAAATTCAGCTCAAACACATCTTTCCAGGCGTCCAGGTCGCCGTTCAGGCAGCCCAGCCGTTCCTTATATGGTGTCTTGGGTGACATGCCTGCATTGTTGACCAAACCGTGCAGCGGTTCGGTTCCGAGTTCCTCATTCACGCGTTCAACAAAGTTCTCGACGCTCGCCGGATCTCCAAGGTCAGTCGGAATGTGAACGGTCCAATTGCGGTCACGACCGCATTCCGGCGGCGCATCCTCGCGCGAGCAGGTGATAATGCGCCAACCGCGCTGCAAAAACAGCCGAGCTGTATGATGCCCAATGCCCCGGCTCGCACCCGTAACGATGACTGTTTGACGTTCTTCTTTCATGGCGAGGACGTTAGGCCAATCGACCCCAAAAGGCTATACTGCTCGCATGTGTTCACGCTTCGAAGTAAACGTCGGCCCTGCCGACTTGGCCCGCCAGTTTGATATCGACGAACTGCCCATTGGATTCACGACCGGCCAAGTCCGCCCGACGGACCCGGCGCTGGTGATCGCCGCTGACGGTCCAATGGTATTGAAATGGGGGCTCAATGTTGATTGGGATAACAAGCCACTCATCAACGCCCGTACCGAGACACTGGCGGAAAAACCGACATTTCGACCACTGCTGCAAAACCGCTGCATCGTGCCTGCCAGTGCCTATTTCGAATGGCGTCGCGATAGCGGCAGCCGCCTGAAGAACCGGATTGCCCCCGCCGACGAAAGTCTCATGGCGTTTGCGGGCCTGCATGACGGCGAGCGGTTTGTGGTGATCACCTGCACGCCGGCCAGCGAAATCGCGCACATCCACAATCGCATGCCCGTTGTCCTGCCGAATTCCCGGCGCACAATGTGGTGTGATGCGAATCGATCTTATGCCGATGTGGCTCCGGTCTTGAAACCATCCGCCTCAGGCACGCTTGCGTGGATCGAAGATGTACCCCCGCCGCCCGATCAACCTGACCTATTCTCAGGTCTCGGATAGGTCATCTTCGTCGCGATACGGAAAATCCGCCGGGTCGCTGTCGGCGGAGAACCGATACACGTTGCGCTCCTCAATCTGCAGATCACCGCTGTCAAGTTTCTTGAAAGTCGCCGTCAAAACTTGATTGATGAACTCGCCACCGATTTTATGCAATTCCGATGCGCTCGTATTCTCGACAAATGCCGGATCGAAAATGGCTCGATTGATCCGAGATTGATTGACGGCCACGAACTCCAGCAATCTGTCCACCAGTTCGCGGACCGGCAGATAAGTTGGGCACAACGGCACAATTTCCTTAAGCACCAAAAACACCAGATTCGGCGCGACATCGACGCGAGGGTCTTCATCAAGCCGTTGCAGCACCTGAGCAAAATATGTGGCACGCTCGCCTTCCAATTGTGCGAGCGCCGGCTCAATGAGTTTACGGTGAAGCATGGCAAATACGGGGGCGGATCAATGAGCCATGAATACCGGGATCATCGCAGTTTCCAGGACGTGCCGCGTCACGCCGCCGAGAATCAGTTGACGCATGCGCGAATGTGTATAAGCCCCCATCACCAGGAGATCGGCATTCACGCCCTCCAATTCTTCCATTAACTTGGGCCCAACCGACGATGCCGGGCCCGTCAAAGTATGGGTGTCACAACTAATGCCGTGCCACCCCAGATAAGTCGCCAATTCCGGTGCTCTTTCGCCCGAAGTGCGTTCGCTATCCACCGTGAAGACTGTGACGCTCTCCGCTTGCTTCAAAATCGGCAACGCAGACGCCACCGCGCGCGCTGACTGCGCACTACCGTTCCAGGAAATCACAACGTTCTTGCCAAACTCACCACTATCCGCGGGCGGCACGACCAAGACCGAGCGTCCCGTTTCAAACAAAGCGGCATTGAGCGCCAGATTGGCGGAAACATCCGACGTTTCCGTCGGGCGCGGTGCGACAATCAAGTCCGCCAACCGACCGTGCATTGCAACGGCATCATCCTCGCGGCCCGTCTCTTCAATCCAATTGACGGAGAAACCCTCGCCTCCGGGTTGATGCGAAAGGGTGGCTCCGAAATCCGAGACAGCCTGGTCAAATACGCCGCGCGCTTTGCTCGCACGATCGGTACTTTCGTGCTCCGCGACATCCATCATATCTTCGATCATCGCGACCGACATGCCTTCCCCCAATAACGGCACTGTATCTTTCGGGTCGGCCCGAACATGCAAAACATCAACATGGGAAGCTATCGCTCGACCCAATGCGAATCCCATATTCAGCGCTTGCTGTGACGCATCTGTGCCATCGACCGATATCAATATGGTGCGAATGCTCATGCCGATCTCCTATCCCCCATTATGATTTTTTCTAAGGTTTGTTTCGGACCCTTATATACTAACACGCCCAACGCCCCAGCGGTACCGGAGAAAGTTGATATATCTAGCGTTTTTATTCCAATAAACGCCGCCCGGCTGCCAAGGTGGCACTTTTCTCGCCACTGCTATCGACGATGTTCCAATCTATGTCACCAAGGTCGTACTCAAGCTGTTGGCGCAGCACCTCGACAGTCGCATCCGAAGCATTGTGTTGGCGATTGACCACTCGCTGTTCCATAATTTCCGGCGTCGCTATCATCCAAATTCCAGTGAACGGCACCCCAGCCTTTCCAGCCGCTTTCCTTACGGCGTCACGCTGGGTGGAAGATGCGAACACACCGTCAGCAATGACCGAATGACCCTGGGCCAGCGCTTCGCCAATCTCGCCGTAAAACGCGTCATATGTTTTGCGATGCATTTCTCCACTATAGGCGCGGTTCGGCAGCCGCACCTCAGGAGCTACACCCCACAGGCGTTTTCGAATGACATCCGTCCGCACCACCCGCGCGCCGGGTGAACCGCCAATGAACGGCGCCAATTCGCGGCTCATGCGCGATTTGCCGCTGCCCGACAAACCGCCGATCGCCACCAATCGCGGGGCTGGACGTTCGAGGTAGGCTCGTGCCATGGCAAGATACTCGCACGCCTCAGCCGCACGCTGTCGGCGTTTGTCTTCATCCGACAACAAACCCGCCTGTAGCGCGTCGACATGGCTGCGAATAGCCGCGCGCATGGACAAGAACAATGGCAATACCGACAGCGCGCCGGGACGCTTCGTCAATTCGCCGGTCACGTCGAAATAGCGGTTGAATATGATCGACGACAGCCGCCCCAAACCGCGATAGTCCAAATCCATGAGCAGAAATGCCAGATCGTACAGCACGTCGATTTCGGAAAAATCACGGTTGAACTCAATGGCATCGAACAGCGTCGGCTTGTCGTTAATGAGGCAGATATTGCGCAAATGCAGATCGCCGTGGCAAAGCCTGACCGCTTCCTGATCGCGGCGCAAGTCCAACGTTTCGGATAAATCCGTTACCTTCTCCAAAGACGCGCCAGTCAGCGCCGGCACGGCATTCGGGTCAAAAACCCCGTCAGGCCCCAATCCGAAACTGGCGCGATTGTTTTCAATGATCAAACGTGTGCCCTTGGCACCGCCGCGTTCAGTGGCGATCTCGGCATCGGCATGAAACGCCGCAATGGAATCGGCCAACGCCTCCATCCGGCGGCGGCGGAGACCGTCTGATTGCGCCAAGCGGTCGAACAAACCATCCTGTTCGAAGCGCTGCATGGCCACCAACCACTCAACGACCTCTCCCGTACCTGAGTTCAAATACATTTTGCCGTCGGCGTCCCGGCGCACAGGGACCACGCCCAAATACACGTCCGGCGCCGTTCGTCGATTGAGCAGCACTTCTTCGTCACACGCCGTCTTGCGCGCTGAGAGGGACGAGAAATCAAGGTACGGGAAATGAACGGCGCGCTTAAGTTTGTAAGCCCGCTCGCCGCTCAGGAATATCCACGACACATGAGTTTCAATAATCTCTGGCGCCGCATCGGCCTCGTAAGCCGCGCCATTTGACAAAAACTCAATCACCATTCCCTGCTGGTGCGCATCTGATTCAGGTGTGGTCGTCTCGCTCAATGCAGGAACTCGTGGCCTTCGTCGATATCGTCAGGGTCTTGGTGAACGATCACCTCAGCGTTGGGAAACGCCTTTCCGACCTCGATCTCAACAGTATCGGCAATCTCGTGCGCCTCGCGCAGCCGCAAATCGCCATCCATCTCTACGTGCATCTGGATAAACACATGCGAACCCGATGATCTCGTGCGCAGGTCGTGCACACCGTTGACACCTTTCTGGGCCTTGGCGACCTCAATGATCCGCGAGCGCTCTTCGTCGGGTAATTCGTGGTCCATGAGAATTTGCAATGCGCCCTGGCCGATTTGCCAGGCCGTATAGATGATGTAGGCCGCGATACCAATGGCAAACAGCGGATCGGCGTGAACAAAGCCCATCTCGCTGGCCAGAAATATCGACACCAATACGCTGGCGTTGATCAAGACATCGGTCTGGTAGTGCAGCGAATCGGCGCTGATGGCCACAGAGCCCGATTTCCTGACGACGTATTTCTGAAAGATCACCAAGCCGACAGTCATAACGATAGAGAACACCATCACCGCATAACCTACGGGCGCATGGCTGATAATATGTGGACTGAAAAAACGCTCTCCGGCCTCAAACATTAAGAACACCGCCGAGCCAACGATAAACGCCGCCTGAGCAAGCCCCGCCAGCGGTTCGGCCTTACCATGGCCGAACCGGTGCTCCTCGTCCGCCGGCTGCAATGCATGGCGGACGGCAATCAAGTTTACAACCGAGGCAGCTGCATCAAGCAACGAGTCGATCAATGTCGACAGCAGACTGACGGAATCCGTCACCACCCAAGCTGCGAATTTGGTCACGATCAAAACGCACGCAACCCCGACAGACGCATAGGTCGCGAGCCGCATAAGTCTCGCCGCCTCCGGCGAAAAACCTCGCGTCGACATCAGGCCTTCGGTATCGGCGGCAGCGCTCACGGGAATAGCTTCTCCGTTGCCCATCCATTGTCTAGTTTCGTAAACAATGCGCGGTCATGCAGGCGGAAGGCTTCTTCTTGCCAAAACTCGATGCGCGCGGGCACCACCCGGAATCCAGACCAGAATTCCGGCCGCGGAATAGTGCCGACGTTAAACTTCGCCGTATACTTTGCCACGCGCCGCTCCAACTCGAACCGGCCTTCCAGGGGTTGCGATTGTTTTGACGCCCAAGCGCCAATTTGGCTGAGACGCGGGCGTGAATGATAATAATCATCGGCCTCTTGATGGCTCACTGCTTCGATTGCACCCTCAATCCGGACCTGCCGGGTGAGGCTCTTCCAATAAAACACCAATGCGGCCTGCGCATTGGCCGCCAAATCCTCGCCCTTCCGGCTGGTTAGATTCGTATAAAATACAAACCCTCGCTCATCGACATCTTTCAACAACACCATGCGCGCCGACGGCCGGCCACGAGCGTCCGCTGTAGCTAGCGTCATCGCATTGGGATTGTCCGGTTCTGCTTCTTTTGCTTCGTCGAACCATTGCTTGAATTGCACTATCGGGTCATCGTTGGTGACGGTCATCACTGCATCCATGGAATGTTAAGAATAACCTGCCTAAATTAGATATAGGTAAGAGGACGAGGTATTTCTGGCCCCGTTGTTCTGCGCGCAATATAGAAACCAGCGTTGGTTGCGAAAAGCACGATCACAGAGGATTATGATCATGATGTCACCAAAATCCACCTTGAAAACTCTTGGCACACGTTTAAGCGCCCTCGCCCTCGCCGGCATGTTGGCCGCAGGATGCGCCGGTGACATGGAGAACAACCCCAAACAAACCCTGGGCACCATCGTCGGTGCCGGCTTAGGTGCGTTAACCGGCAGCCAAATTGGTGGCGGCAAAGGTCAGATGGCCGCCGTCGCAATTGGTGCTTTAGCCGGTGCGTGGATGGGTGGCGAGATCGGAAAATCCTTGGATGCCGCCGACAAGGCGTATATGGGGCGCACCACGCAAGATAGCCTTGAGCACGGAAAAACCGGCACCACGTCTGCTTGGCGTAATCCCGATTCGGGTAATTCCGGCACGGTCACTCCGACCCAAACCTACCAAAAGGCCAGTGGCGAGTATTGCCGTACGTTCGAACAGACCATTTACGTGGACGGTAAGGAAGAGACCGCCGCCGGACGCGCCTGTCGTCAAGCCGACGGCACTTGGAAAGTGGTTAGCTAGAACGCAAACCGAGTTTTTTTGAACCTCTCCCTTCAGATATGGCATAGTCGCGACCGACTCTATCATTTGGGCCTTGTTCCCGGCTCTAGTCTTCGGCGGCGGCATTCATGAAAGACCTTTATTCGATTCTTGGGCTGACCTCCCGCGCCAGCGAAGAGGATATAAAAAAGGCCTATCGAACTCTGGCGCGCTCACGCCATCCAGACCGCGACCCTGACAATCCCTGGGCTGAAGAAGATTTCAAGCAACTGGCCCAGGCCTACGATATTCTGTCCGACCCCAAAACCCGCGCCCAATACGATCGCGGTGACATCGACGCAGGTGGTGCCAGGAAAGCTTCGCAAAGAGCGCGCTCGTCGACGACGCAGCGGAAATCACAACCGCATGGCGGAAACCGGGCGTCGTCGGGGAAAAAGACAATCAAAGTCAATGGCGTTGATGTGGAATACGATCTCAAGGTCACTTTCATGGATGCTGCACGCGGCTGTGTGAAGTATGTCTCCATGACCAACGGCAAGCGCCTTAAGGTGAATATCCCTGCCGCTACCGCCGACGGCACGCTGCTTCGCCTCAAGGGCCAAGGTATGCCGGGCATTGGAGGCGGAACTGATGGCGATGCGCACGTGGCCATTGAGGTTATGCCCGACCCCACCTTTCGAAGCGAAGAGACCGATATTCACGTCGACTTGCCCGTAACGTTACCCGAAGCCGTGCTGGGGGCACGGGTTGATGCACCAACCATTGATGGTCCGGTCTCGGTCACTATACCGGCGGACTCAAATACCGGTACGATCCTCAGGTTAAAAGGTAAGGGACTGACAAGTGGGAAAAACGGTGACGTTCGAGGCGATCAATACATCACGCTGAAGGTCGTCCTGCCGCGCGGAAAGAACACCGACCTCCGGGATTTCGTGGAGAAATGGAGCCCAAACAACCCGTATTCGGTGCGTCCGAAAAACGGTTCTTAGGAGACCGAACGCAAATCCGCTGATTCGCCGCTCTCGTGCGCCATCAAGATCGCCCGGATGCTGACGCCGGCAGCCGTTTTCTCCGCATTGCGCATCTGTTGCAGACGATCGCGGAAGTGCCGTTCCCAACCATCTTCACCGGTGCTCTCCAGATCGGAGCGTCGAATGCCCCAACGCATGGCTTGGCCCAAATCATGCAAAGTGGCTGTATCCAGATCGCGGCTCAACACCCATCCACCGCGAGCGCTTTCATCGATAAACTCGGCACTTTGCAACAGCTCCATCACCTGATCCAATGCCGCTTCCGCACCGCCGATCTGCAGCAACAAATTGCGTCGCTCGACGCGCCCGCCGGCTCGGCTAGCTTCAAACATCACAGCCAAAACGCGCAACGCCATTACGGTGCGCTGCCCGGGACGCAAATTCGCACTGCCCGGCTTGCCGCCCGAGTTGCGCCAGTCGCTCACCGAGGCCGTCAGTACCCCACCCAAGATCACCACCGTCCATGACAGATACATCCAGATCAGGAAGATCGGCACCACCGACAGCGCGCCATAGATGTTTTGATAGGTCGGGAAAGTCGCGACGTACCAACCGAAGCCCTTGCGCAAAAGCGCAAACAACATGCCCGCCGTGACGCCGCCGACGAGCGCGGTTGTGATGCGTACCGGCCGATTGGGAATGGCGAAATAAAATGCCGCAAACAGCACGATCATGATCAATGTCGGGACAAATGCGGTCAACAGACCAATTGGTCCCTGCAATATCTCCAGGTCCATCCATTGCGTCGCGGCAAAGAAATAGGTCGACAGTGAAAAACTGGCGCCCAGCAAAATCGGCCCCAACGTGATCATCGCCCAGAAAACGAGCATCTTCGAAGCCAGGTTGCGGGCCTTCTGCACCCGGAATACGGTGTTGATATCCGCCTCGATGGTGCCCAGCAACAATACAGCCGTGAGCGCCAAGGCAATGATGCCGACCGCTGAAAGCGAGGCCGTGTTTTGCACGAAACCGTCAAAATACTCACGCATGGCGTTTGCTGATTCGGGCAACATATTCTGGAAGATCGCGTCCTGGAACTGGTCCTTCACGTTCTCGAACACGGGAAAGGCAGCGAGCATGGAAAATGCGATGGCCGTCAGCGGCACAATTGCCAACAGCGACGTGTAGCTAAGGCCAGCAGCCATGCGCCAGCCTCTGTCTTCGACAAAACGATCGAAAACATAAAGCGTGAACGCGCCGGCGTCCGCAGGGTTTATATTAGGACGCGGTGTTTGCGCGTCGTTGTGTTCGGCCATGAATTACCTCGTTTCCTCAAAGACGCACTGTAAACCAAGATCGCAAGTGTCGGAAGAGCTTCCCGGCTTGGAACCGGGCTTGACGCACTCTACATTGAAGCCATGTTAAAACTCTCCGTCCTCGACCAGTCCACCGCTGCCGAAGGCGTGCCGCAAGATCAAGCGATCCGCGACACAATTGAGCTTGCGTGCCTATGTGAAGACCTGGGCTACCATCGCTTCTGGGTTTCCGAACATCACAACCATCCGACCATCATCGGCACAGCCCCGGAGATCATCATGGCGGCCATCGGTCAGGCGACGAAACGCATCCGCATCGGCAGCGCCGGTGTCATGCTGCCGCATTATTCGCCTTACAAGGTAGCTGAGCAGTTCCGTGTGCTTGATGCCATCGCGCCCGGGCGTATTGACTTGGGCCTGGGCCGCGCGCCCGGTTCAGACGGCAATACCGCCATGGCGCTTAACCCGAACGGCCAGTTGGACGCCGAGCATTTTCCCGCCAACGTGCGCGATCTGATGGCCTGGGTGTCGGGTGAAGCATTGGTCGACGGCCATCCTTATGGGACGTTGAAGGCGCACCCTCAGGCCGAAACCACACCAGAGGTCTGGATGCTCGGTACGTCGGATTACGGTGCCAGGGTGGCAGCACATTTCGGCGTTCCCTATTGCTTTGCGCACTTCATCACTGATGGTGGTGGTGTCGAGTACGCCCTTAAGCTCTACCGAACGGAATATCAACCGAGCGCCCGCCACCCAGAGCCGACCGGGAATATCTGTGTATGGGCGCTGACAGCTAAGACGGATGCCGAGGCCGAGCGCCTGTTCCAATCACGTGCCCACTGGAAACTGATGCGCAACAGGGGCGGTTTGGCGCCACTGCAAACACCCGAAACCGCTGCTGCCTTTTCCTACACTGAAACCGATCGCGCCTTTATCGATGATTTGCAAACCCATGCCCTGATCGGCACGCCGGACCGCGTGGGCGACAAACTGCGCGCATTGGCCGAGCACGCCGGTGTTGAGGAAATTGTCGTCCTTACCTGGACCCACGCTCAAGCCGACCGGCGGCAATCATACGAATTGCTGGCGCGGGAATTTACATGAGTGCTGCGACCTCCAATTTGAAGGCCTATGCCATGCTGTCGGTCACGGCTATGTGCTGGGGCGCCAATGCGCTGTTTAGCCGCATGGCGGCGGGCGAGGTTTCGCCGATGGCCGTGGTGCTGCTGCGCTGGGTTGGGGTTTCCATTCTGTTGGCCCTGTTCGCAAGCCGGTATGTGCGCCGAGATTGGGTGGCACTCCGCCCCAGGCTGCCATTTCTTTTCGCCATGGGGGCGTTGGGGTTCGCTGGCTTCAATGGCTTATTTTACGTTTCCGGGCACTATACGACAGCGGTGAATATCGGCATTTTGCAAGGATCGATCCCGGGCATTGTACTGCTGGGCACCTTTCTTGCCCATGGCGCGCGAATCTCACGGATGCAGGCCGTCGGCGTCGCCGTGACCATTTTCGGCGTCGCTACAGTGGCGTCCGGTGGGAACCTTGGCGGACTTGCGGGCCTTGGTGTTAACCTCGGAGATGGCTTGATGATCATCGCCTGCGTACTCTACGCAGGCTATACGGTCGCTCTTCGCGACCGCCCCGCTACATCCGCCATGGGATTGTTTACGGTCTTGACCGCCGCCGCGTTGGTGACATCGCTGCCATTAGCTGCGACAGAATACGCCCTTGGTCATTTCCAATGGCCAACGCCGAAGGGCTGGCTGGTGGTCGGACTGATCACGTTGTTTCCGTCGTTTTTGGCACAGATATTCTTTATTCACGGTGTTGAAGCGATTGGGCCCGGTCGAGCTGGTGTGTTTGTGAATTTGGTGCCTGTATTCGCGGCTGTCCTCGCGGTCATGATCCTAAGTGAGCCATTCGAATTGTACCATGGCGCTGCGCTTGGATTGGTACTGGGTGGTATTTGGCTGTCCGAACGCGGTAAGCCGCAATGAGCAGTGCCGACAGCTCGGAATTGATCGACAGCCCATACGCTTGGCGGCGGCTAGCCATAGCTCTGGCGCTCTGCACCATTGGCGGCATCGGATTTTGGTCGGTCGTCGTTGCACTGCCGGCCATCGAGGCGGAATTTGGCGTCGATCGCGGCAGTGCATCGCTCCCCTACTTCGTCACACTGGTTGGGTTCGCCATTGGCGGCATATTCATGGGCCGCCTCGCCGATCGGTTTGGTATCGTTCTGCCGGTCATGCTGGGGGCCGTGATGCTCGGACTCGGCTATATCGCCGCCGCCCAGGCGGCAACCCTGTGGCAGTTCATGCTGGCGCAGGGATTGCTGATCGGTTTTCTCGGCGCTTCCGCCACGTTCGGACCAATGGTTGCCGACATCTCGCACTGGTTTATCAAACGCCGCGGCATTGCCGTGGCGATCGTTGCCAGCGGCAATTACCTCTCGGGCGCGCTTTGGCCGCCGGCTCTTCAATATACTATTGATCAAATCGGTTGGCGTGATGCACACACCGCTATTGGCATCATTTGCATCGTGACAATGATACCGCTGGCTCTGACACTGCGCCGCCGCCCACCCATTGATCACACGGACACGCCTGTCTCCGCCCGTCCCCAGGTACAAACCGTCGATATGTCGCCCAAGACCCTCCAGGCCTTGCTGATCGTTGCCGGGGTTGCGTGCTGCGTCGCCATGTCGATGCCGCAAGTCCATATGGTCGCCTACTGCGGCGACTTGGGCTACGGCGCGCAGCGAGGCGCGGAGATTCTCTCGGTCATGCTGGGCTTAGGAATTGCCAGCCGTTTGGTCTCCGGCTTGGTTGCCGACCGCATCGGGGCGCTGCCCACTATCCTCATCGGCTCCGCATTGCAGGGTTTGGCGTTGTTGCTCTACCTACCCTACGACGGATTGATATCGCTTTATGTGGTTTCCGGCATCTTCGGGCTCGCACAAGGTGGAATCGTGCCGACCTATGCCTTGATCGTGCGCGAATTCTTCCCCGCGCGAGAGGCCGCTACCCGCGTTAGCCTTGTATTTACAGCCACTATTTTCGGCATGGCCTTGGGCGGATGGGTGTCGGGAGAGATATTCGACTTTACGGGTTCGTATCAGGCCGCATTCCTCAACGGGACCGCCTGGAACCTACTCAATCTCACGATCTGCATGTTGTTGCTGGTGCGTCACCGACGCGCCCGCGCCGCGACGGGTTAATTATCGCACGCCTTTAGGCGGCTTTTCACTACCATCACCGGGCGCCATCCTTTATCTTCTGCTCGTGATCGGGGATCAGTTCGGTCCTGAACAGCAAACACGAACCAAAAATGGAACGAGGAATTCTATGTCCAACGCCGCACCGCTGATGGAAGGAAAACGGGGCCTGATCATGGGGGTCGCAAACGATCGCTCCATTGCCTGGGGAATTGCCAAGGCCGCTCATCAACATGGCGCCGAGTTGGCTTTCACTTATCAGGGCGACGCATTGAAAAAGCGGGTCGTGCCGCTAGCCGAATCTGTTGGGTCCGATGCTGTGCTGCCTTGCGACGTGACCGACACCGCCAGCGTCGATGGCGTCTTTGCCGATCTGGAGCAGCGCTGGGGCAAGCTCGACTTTCTGGTGCATGCCATTGCCTATTCGGACAAGGAAGAACTCAAAGGTGGATACATCGACACCTCGCCTGAGAACTTCCAACAAACCATGAATATTTCCTGTTATTCGTTCACCGCCATCTGCCAGCGCGCCCGCAAGCTGATGACCGATGGTGGCAGCCTGCTAACCCTGACCTATTTCGGTGCCGAGCGCGTGATGCCTCATTACAACGTCATGGGTGTCGCCAAGGCCGCTCTGGAAACCAGCGTGCGTTACCTGGCCGAAGACCTGGGCAAGGAAAATATCCGCGTCAATTCCATGTCCGCCGGCCCGATGAAAACCTTGGCCGCATCCGGTATCGGTGATTTCCGCTATATCCTGAAATGGAATGAGTACAACTCACCCTTGCGTCGCAACGTCGATATGGACGACATCGGCGGCGCCGGTCTCTACCTGCTCTCCGATCTTTCAAGTGGCGTCACGGGTGAAACCCACCACGTGGATTGCGGCTACAACATCGTCGGCATGAAGGCGGTGGACGCCCCTGATATTTCGGTGGTCTGATGTCCCACAACAGCTTCGGCCATCTGTTCCGGGTGACGACTTTTGGCGAAAGCCATGGGCCGGCCATCGGCTGCGTGGTTGATGGCTGCCCGCCGGGCCTGGAGCTGAGCGAAGCTGATATCCAGCCCTTCCTCGATCAACGCCGCCCCGGCCAGTCGCGCCACACCACGCAACGCCAAGAGGCCGATCAAGTTCGGATTCTTTCCGGCGTGTTCGAAGGACTAACTACCGGGACGCCGATCGGGCTGATGATCGAAAACACAGACCAGCGCTCGAAAGATTATTCCGAAATTAAAGACAAATTCCGGCCCGGCCATGCAGACTTCACATATATCGAGAAATATGGCATCCGCGATTACCGCGGCGGCGGCAGATCGTCGGCGCGTGAAACAGCCATGCGGGTCGCCGCCGGCGCCGTGGCACGCAAAGTGCTCGGTGCAGGTATCGAAATTCGAGGCGCGCTGGTCCGTATGGGCAAAAAAGTTATCAATGCAGATAATTGGGATTGGGATGAAGTTTCGCGCAATCCGTTTTTCTGCCCCGATGCGGCAGCGGCATCCGAATTCGAGAGCTACCTTGATGGGATTCGCAAGGCTGGATCATCTGTGGGCGGTGTTGTCGAGGTGCAAGCTACTGGCGTACCAGCCGGATGGGGCGCGCCCATATACGGCAAGCTCGATGGCGACCTCGCCGCCGCGATGATGAGCATCAACGCTGTCAAAGGCGTCGAAATTGGGGCCGGCATGGCTGCAGCCGAACTAACGGGCGAGGAAAATGCCGATGATATGCGCATGGCAGGCAATCGCCCGACATTCCTCTCCAACAATGCCGGTGGTATTCTTGGTGGCATTTCGTCCGGCCAAGAGGTGATTGTCCGCTTCGCCGTTAAGCCAACCAGTTCGATCCTGACGCCGCGTCAAACCGTCGACCGCGAGGGCAACGAGACCGAGATATTCACTAAGGGCCGACACGACCCCTGCGTCGGCATTCGCGCCGTACCGGTAGGCGAGGCGATGATGGCCTGCGTGCTGGCTGACCATCTGCTGCGCCATCGCGCGCAATGCGGATCCTAGAACACCACCCCGCATGAGTAATGGCCATCGATACCGCCTGGGGTGCGATATCGGCGGTACTTTTACCGACTTCGTCCTACTGAACGACGAAACCGGCGATTTTCAGGTCCGCAAGGTCTTGACCACGCCAGATGATCCGTCCCGCGCCGTTGAGACCGGAATCACCGACATCGACGCCGAGCTTCATGGGTTTCTCAGCGAGACGGAGCACCTGATTCACGGCACAACGCTGGTCATCAATGCGGTCATTGAACGCAAAGGCGCCAAGACGGCGTTGATCACCACCGATGGGTTCCGCGACAGCTTGGAGATGCGTCGCGAAATCCGCTATGACATCTATGATCTGAGCGCCGTCTACCCCGAACCTCTGGTACCTCGGCCACTGCGCCTGGGCGTGCCCGAGCGCCTTTATGCTGATGGTCGAGTGCGGGTTGAGTTGGATGAAACGGCTGTTCGCGACGTTGTCCGGCAATTGCGGGACGAAGGTGTAGAATCCATCGCGGTTGCCTTACTGCACGCCTATGCCAATTCGGCGCACGAAAGCCGCATCGCCGAGATCATTGCCGAGGAAGCACCGGAAGTCGCGGTGTCGCTGTCATCCGAGGTGATGCCGGAAATCAAGGAATATGAACGCACGGCGACCACCGCGGTGAACGCCTACGTGAAGCCGTTGCTGGACCGCTATGTCGCCAAACTGGAACAGCGCCTCACCGAACACGGAATGGAAAACGGCTTGTTTTTGATGCTATCGGGCGGCGGGGTGACCGCACCCGAGACGGCGCGCGCACATCCGGTTCGCTTAATCGAGTCTGGTCCTGTCGGCGGCGCCCTGGCAACCGCGCACTTGGGCGAACAAGCCGGTCTGAACAACGTCTTGATGTTCGATATGGGCGGTACAACGGCGAAATCGTGCCTGGTCGAAGATGGCCGTATCCCTATCACCAGCGTCTACGAAGTGGACCGTGTGCATCGCTTCAAGCGTGGCAGCGGCACGCCGGTTGGTGTACCCACCGTCGACTTGATTGAGATCGGCGCCGGTGGCGGCTCTATCGCGACTATTGATGAATTGGGCCTGCTCACCGTCGGGCCGGAAAGCGCCGGAGCGGACCCGGGGCCTGTTTGTTACGGACGCGGCGGCATCCGACCAACAGTCACCGACGCTGACCTTCTACTCGGCTATCTGGACCCAGGTTTTTTTCTGGGCGGGGAAATGGAACTGGATAAATCCGCCGCAGAAGCTGCGATGCAACACGAGCTTGCCGGACCTTTGGGACTGACGGCACTTGAAGCAGCCTGGGGCGTACACGAAATCGTCAACGAAAACATGGCATCGGCCATGCGCATGTATGTGACCGAAAAGGGCGGCAATCTGCAAGATGCGGTGGTGATCGCCATTGGAGGTGCCGGGCCTGTGCATGCCGCTGATTTCGCCCGCCGATTGGGGGCGCGTGAAATCATCATGCCACGGGGTGCTGGGGTATATTCAGCCCTCGGATTTCTGGTCGCGCCGTTTTCATTTGAGGCCGCACGTACGCGAATTATGCCACTGGACCGTATATCCGCCGATGAACTTCGTGAGATCTATTCGCCCATGGAACATGAAACCGCGGCCGTCATCGAACGTGCCGTGCCAGGTACCGAGATAACGCACACCCGCGCCGCTGATGTCTGTTACGTTGGCCAAGGCACGGCGTTGCGTATCGAAGTGCCCGACGATCTTTCACCAGACAGCATTCGCAATGCTTTCCTACGCGCTTACGAAGCGCGGTTCGGTACCGCCTATGATGACATGCCGGTACAGATCGTCACCAATCGGGTGACCGCCTCCGCAGCGAGCAACGCATTGAAGGTTGGCACCGGATTTCCTGAGAGCAGCCGCAGATTGGAAAATGCCCGCAAAGGCGAACGCCCAGCATTCTGTCCGACCGCTCACTCCATGGTGACGCATACCGTCTACGCTATGGAGACCTTACCGGCGGGTTCCAGATTCGACGGGCCGGCCATCGTTGAAGATGCTTCCTCGACGCTCATCATTGGCCATGGTGCCAGCGCACGGGTAGATGGGCGCGGCTGGTTATCCGTGACCCTGGCAGGAGGCGCAACGTGATCCAACTCGACCCCATCCGACTGCAGGTCCTTTGGTCACGTGCAATCACCATCGCCGACGAGATGGCAACGACTTTGATGCAAACGGCATTTTCTACCGTTGTCCGCGACAACCACGATTTCGCTGTCGGCATTTACGACGCAGAGGGCGACCTTTTGGCGCAAGCCAACCAAAGCACGCCGGGACAGCTCTATTGCATGCAGCGGGTCATGCATGACCTCCTGGAAGTATATCCAAAAGATACGTTGCACCCGGGTGACATCATCATCGCCAATGACCCGTGGCTGGGGTCGGGCCACACGCCGGATATCTTCATTGCCACGCCGACGTTCAAAGCGGACGATTTGATTGGTTTTGCAGTCACTTGTGCGCACCATACAGACATCGGTGGACGCATCGCCGCGCCTGATTCACGCGAAGTCTATGAGGAAGGTATCATTATCCCGATCTCCAAGCTCTACGATCGGGGTGAGCCGAACGACCTTCTGTTTCAGATCATCGAACGCAACGTGCGGATCCCGCATCGCATTCTAGGCGACCTGCGCGCGCAGATGGCAGCGAATCACTTCGGCGGCATACGGTTGATTGAATTCCTCGACACCTCGAACCTCGATCAACTTTCCGACCTGACAGGCGCCATCGTGCGTCAGACAGAACAAAGCATGCGCAATCAGATCGCCAGCGTGCCCGACGGCATCTATACCGATGAGATCGAGCTGGAAGATGAAGATGCCGCCGGCAACCGCTTGGTCATCAGCCTGACCCTCACGGTTTCCGGCGACGAGATGCACATTGACTATACAGGAACGTCGCCCGAAGTCCCCCTGCCGATCAATTGTGTGTTGAATATGACAACCGCCTATTCCGTCTTTGCCGTGAAGTGCGCACTGCATCCACACAGTCCCAACAACAAGGGGACCAGTGCGCCAATCACCGTCACCGCGCCAGAAGCTTCTATCCTTAACCCCAACTTCCCGATCGCCGTCATGCACCGGACCGCCATCGTGTTCTATTGCGTACAGGCAATTTTCAATGCCCTATCGAAGGCACTGCCCGAGGCCGTGATGGCGCCATCCGGCACTTACCCGCTTTGGGTCGAGCGTTTTGCCGGACGCTTCGACGACGGACGGCCTTTCGTATCCAGCTTCAATGCGCAAGGCGGTCAAGGTGCGCGCTTTGACCAAGATGGTATCGCCACCACGGTGTTTCCTGCCAACGTCGCCTCCACGTCTATCGAATTGTTCGAGGTTGAGGCGCCGGTATTGTGCCAGCGCAAGGAACTGATTACCGACTCCGGTGGCCCTGGGCGCCAGCGGGGCGGCCTTGGCCAGGAAGTGGTTCTGATGAATCTGGCGAAAGCCGATGCGCTGGTTTCCATGTCCGGCGGACGCTTTCACATAGCGGCGCCCGGTATGGACGGCGGTGCGGAAGGAACGCTGGGTGAGATTCGGATGGACGGCGGCCCACCCGAGCAGCGGCGCCGCCAAGGATTATTGCCGCACGAACGTACGGTATCTTTTAGATATCCGGGCGGTGGCGGATATGGCCCGGCACAAGATCGCGATCCGGCCTTGGTGCTGCGGGACGTGCAATTGGGCTATGTCAGTGCTGAACGCGCGCTTGACGATTACAGTGTTGCGTTATCTCCTGACGGCACGCGCGTTGACGAGGATGCCACGCGGAAATTGCGGAGTGATGCATGAACAAAGCCCTGCATGGGTTCGTAAAGTTATTGATCGGCGCGTTCCGCGACCTTTTGCCGATCATCGCCGTCATCGCCTTCTTTCAGATCGTCATCATTCAACAGCCCTTCCCCAACTTGGGTGGCATCATCATCGGTTCGATCTGCGTCGTGATCGGCCTCGCCTTGTTTATTCAAGGCCTGGAAATGGGGTTGTTTCCGTTAGGTGAAGCCATGGCTCAGGCGATGACCCGCAAGGGTAGCCTGGTCGGGCTTTTATCCTTCGCGTTCGTGCTGGGCTTCGGTACCACCGTCGCCGAACCGGCACTGATTGCCATTGCCGCCGAAGCCGCTGAAATCGCCGGACAGGCAGGCGCTATCGCGAACACCGTTGAGGCAAAGGCTGATTACGCTTTCGGGCTCCGGATGACCGTCGCTCTTTCGGTAGGTGCGGCGTTGGTGCTTGGGGTGTTTCGTATTTTGGTCGGTTGGCCGATCCAGTATTTCATTATCGGCGGCTATATTCTGGTTACGGTGATGACTCTCTTCGCGCCGGCCGAGATTGTCGGCATCGCCTATGATTCCGGTGGCGTGACGACATCGACCATCACGGTGCCTCTGGTCACAGCCTTAGGCGTCGGACTGGCGAGTACCATCAGCGGGCGCAATCCGTTGTTCGACGGTTTCGGCCTGATCGCCTTCGCCAGCTTAACGCCGATGATTTTCGTCATGGTTTTCGGCATGCTGGCATGACGGATTTTGCGCTCCATTTCATCAGCGTTACGGCCGGCACCGTCATCGACGTACTGCCGATAGCGGTCATCCTGTTTGTGTTCCAGGCTTTCGTGCTGCGCAAAAAGCCCGCAAACCTGGGCCGAATTTTGGTGGGTTTCCTCTACGTATTGATGGGGTTGAGCCTGTTTCTGGTTGGACTGGAGGAAGCACTGTTCCCGCTCGGCAAGACAATGGCCAGACAACTCACCAACGCCGATTTCCTGGGCATTGCCGATGCAAGCATCGTGCACTGGCAGGATTACATGTGGGTTTATGTATTCGCCGCCGCCATCGGGTTTTCCACCACCGTCGCCGAGCCGTCACTGATTGCGATCACCATTAAAGCGGAAGAGGTTTCGGGCGGCGCACTCAAAGCATTCGGTCTGCGTATGGCAGTTGCTGTCGGGGTTGCGGTCGGGGTATCCGTCGGCGCCTATCGGATCGTATCGGGAACGCCCCTACCGTACTACATCATGGCCGGCTATGCCTTGGTCATCGTGCAAACTTTTTTTGCCTCAAAGGGCATCATTGCGCTCGCCTATGATTCTGGCGGCGTCACCACATCAACGGTAACCGTGCCCGTCGTCGCGGCGCTGGGGTTGGGGTTGGCCACCGCCATCCCGGGTCGCAGCCCGTTACTTGACGGGTTCGGACTCATCGCCTTCGCCAGCGTGTTTCCCATCGTTTCCGTGCTGGGCTACGACATGCTTGCCAGTTGGCTGAGACACCAAGATAAAATCAAGAGCAAGGAGGGAACCGAATGAATCTCAAGATGATCATGGCCTTCGTGGCGGACGAAAAGACACAGACAGTCATGGAGGCCGCCCGCAATGCAGGCGCCACCGGCGCGACCATCATTACAAGCGTGCGCGGAGAAGGGTTGGTGCCGGAAAAAACTTTCCTGGGGTTGGATTTAAGCGCCCAACGCGACGTGTTGCTGTTTTTGGTCGCCGCGCCGAAAGCCCGTGAAATCCTGGAAACGATCAATGATGCGGGAAAATTCGACGAGGAACCCGGCACCGGTATCGCCATCCAGATCGAAATAGAGGACGCAGTGGGCATGAAAACCCAGCAAAACGTACTCATTCATGAAATCGAGGAATCGCTATGACTGAGAAACCCGAAAAGAGAAATGTTACCGTCTCCGACGTCATGACCCGCGGTGTGATCATCGTCGAGCCATCGGCCACGGTGCACGACGCAGTGCTGAAAATGCGCGAGAACGGCACCAGTTCAGTGATCGTCAACCGGCGCGACCGAAACGATGAGTTTGGCCTCTTGGTGGTTTCCGACATCGCAGCAGAAGTGCTCGGCAAGAATTTGTCGCCCGAACGCGTCAATGTCTACGAGGCCATGTCAAAGCCCGTGCTGACACTTGCGGCTGAAATGAACATTGTTTACGCGGTGCGGATGCTGACGCGTTTCAAGCTCAGCCGTGCGCTGGTCATCGACCATGAACGCAACCCGCTGGGCATTGTCACACTGCGCGATATGGTGCTGCGCGAGGTCGCCGAGGTCGAAGGCGAATAATCTTTATTAAGACGCAAACACACGTTCGAAAGCGTCATGCGTCCAGGCATTTTCCGGCATACGGCAGAGCCTTTCCGCTGCCAAAGCGCGGGCGACATCGCTCATACCGGAGCGTTGCGCCGCGTCGATCAGCAACATGGCAAACAGGTCACGCTGAGCGTGTGATCCGCCCATAAACGGCAATCCGTATCGTATTGGGTACAAACGCTCCACACACTCTTCAAACTCTCCAGCTTTATATGCCAGCAACGCTTCCGCCAAAGGCAGGCCGATAGCAGCAGTAACGTCGGCGTTCTCCTCATCGCTCTCAACCGCATAGCGCTGCATCGACTCTACAATCTCAGCCGCTTCTGGTGCCTGCGCAGCGGCCAGTGCCAGGGCGAAATGCGCATCGGCAAAGGTCAGGATATGTTCATGAGTGCGGCCCTTGGCCATGTCAGCCAGTGCCTGCCAGCGCTCACCTACGTCCTGACCGTGCAACTCAAGCCGCTGCAGCAACGAGGCGTAGTTACAGAAATCCAGATATTCGGTGGATTTCGGATCCCACAAGTAGTCATCGTATATCGCCATAACTTCTTCATACTCACCCCGGTCAAGCCGCATCAGCGCACGGTGCCAGTAAAGATGGCCTTTGAAGTTGTTGCAGCCGGTCCAGCCCGGCTCGTTGTCGGTGATCCAGGCGATACCCTCCGCCGGCTGGTCAATCATCTCGTAAACATGCGCAACCGCATGAATGGCCCACGGATCAAACGGATTAATCGACACCGCCATCTGCCCAGCCTCAATGGCGGTGTCATAGGCGTGGGTCTCCTCCAGTCCGAAAGCGCGCATGCCCATGACAAAACCATACCCCGGCACGTCGGTATCCCAGGCGTGCAGGTTGCGCGCGACCACATCACGCAGGTTTTGGCTGTCACCCTGATAAAAATAGCCGTGGTGTGCCAACCGCATGGCCAAAATATCGCGCGGGCTTTCCAGCAATATGGCGTCCCACAGGTCCAACGCATCGCGCCAGCGTCCATCAGCCCAGGCCGACAGCGCCCGGCCGTGCATTTGCTCGCGTATGGTGGCGCCCGCCAAAACAGCCTCCGCGCCAGCCGCAATCTCACTGGCTTTGGTCTTCAAAGGTCCCGCACCCATGAGCATGAAGAAATACCCTTTCAGCACCTGCGCCATCGGCATATCGCCGTCGGCTGCGAACACAGCCTTGAGCCGGTCGCCGGTATCGACGCTGAGGCCAAGATAGCCATCAAGAACATGATCGAAAGCCGCCACCGCGGCATCATTGCTGGTGCTGAATTCCAACCCACGGCTGTCTGTCGGCATGCTCCGTCCTCCCTCATGTTTGCCCATCATACCCACAGCCAATGCGTGCCGTCATCAATTCACCAGATTTTATTTTATACAAATTATTATGTAATTTATTTTTAATTGACATTTTTTATCAGTAATATATATTATTTCACATATTCTGATCGACTATTCAAAGTAGGAAACGTCATGCAAGCCATTCACACACCTGCTGCGACTGCGAATATTCAGCGTTTGCCGGGCCAAACGCCGTTTACGGTCAATGCCGCGACTTTGCAGGCCTGGATCGACGACAGCGCGGTTTTGCTGATCGATGTGCGCGAGCCGCACGAATTTGAGCGCGAGCGTATCGCCGGCGCATTCCTAGTTTCCATGTCTCGTTTCGACGCTGCGACCTTCCCGCGCGTGGCCGGGCTGAGAACCGTTTTGGTGAGCGAGCAAGATGCCCGTTCCCTGGCTTTGGTTGAACGCCTAACCGACGAGGGCTTCACTGAAGTGTTCGCGCTTTCGGGTGGCCTGGCCGCATGGCGGGCTGCCGGCTACGAACTGGACGAGTAACATGGCCACCGCTGCTCAGGTAGCCGTTCCGGAAATCGATCCCGACGCCATCCCCGAAATCGATGCTTGCCTTGTGCTATCGTGGCTAGAGGCCGGCGACACGGTATTGGTCGACGTGCGAGAAACAGTGGAATACGAGGCCGAACACATTCCCGGCGCACTGTTGTGCCCTCTTTCGACCTTCGAAGCCGAGCTGTTCCCGAAATTCCCCGGCAAACGCGTGGTCATTCATTGTGCTGTCGGCAAGCGTTCAGCCGCCGCCTGCAAGCAATTACGCAATGTTGATTACCCGGACGAAGTCCTCAATCTCGCGGGAGGGATCGGTGCCTGGAAAGCTGCCGGTTGCCCGACCGAGGTCCAACCCGAGGACCGCAAGGATATCCCCTTCATCAACGGCTCCGAACCTGACCATGAAATTCCGCCACTGGATTCCGGCGTACATCCGGGCCAGATTTTGCAATCGGAATTCATGACTCCATTTGGACTTACCGCAACGGCGCTAGCCAACGAAATTCGGGTCCCGGCCAGCCGTGTCTCGGCCATTCTTCGCGGTGAGCGTTCAATTACCGCTGAAACGGCATTACGTCTCGCCCGTCATCTTTGCACGACGGACGAATTCTGGCTGCGTTTGCAGGCTGCCCACGACTTAGAAATCGCGCGCCAAGAAGTCGGCGAAATTATCAATCGCGATATCATGCCACGCCGAACCGGGACCGTGGTCAGGGTGAGCGCCGCCAAGGGATGTGACTGAACTCACACAAACTGACCTTGATTTTTTGCTACGGCACCTTACATCTCCGCTAAGCCTTACCTAAGCGGAGACCAGCATGCCCGGCGTTATCGATTGCCAACCGAATGAAATCAAATCCTGGGTTGAGGATGGCTCAGCCATCCTGATCGACGTGCGCGAAGACAAAGAACTGGCTCAGGCCCGCATCCCTGACGCCATTCACTTACCGCTTTCGCGCTTTGATCCCAATGGCCTGCCGGAAAACGAAGGCAAACGGGTTGCGTTTCTGTGTGCGCACGGCGTGCGCTCGCAACAAGTCAGCCAATACCTGGTTGCCAATGGTTTATTGGACGAAGCCTATAATGTCACCGGCGGCATCGTCGCTTGGGCTCAGGCGGGGCTGCCCTACGAGTAAGACTTGCGCAGCGGTTTGGTAATGGCGTAAAGCGCCGCAGGCAAGCCGTGGATTAGTGGTCCAGTGTCGCCCGACCGCGCCCTTTTTTGACCTCGCTTCGGTGTTTTTTACTGGCCAGCCGCCGTTTTACCGAGCCTTTCGTTGGTTTGGTCGCCCGTCGAGATTTCGGCGCCACGGCGGCTTTTCGGATGAGTTCAACCAGCCGCGCCAGGGCATCTTGCCGATTCCTCTCCTGCGTCCGAAACGAAGTGGCGGAGATGACTATCACTCCGTCTGCAGTCATTCGGCGCCCGGCCAGTGTCTTGAGCCGCGCAAATACGGCATTTGACAGTGCACGGCTGTGGCGTGCATCAAACCGCAATTGCACTCCGCTCTCCGTCTTATTGACCTTCTGTCCGCCGGGACCGGGCGATCGGATAAAGCGTTCGTCAATTTCGGAATCGTCGAGAGTAATCCGTGGCGTTATGGAGATCATAGGCAGCCCTTGACTTGGCGGAGAGGGTTCGGTGAAGTGTTTCTTCCATCCGCTACTATATCATAGTAGCCTGTTTCGAAATCCATCTTACACCTTAGCGGCAACGCTTTTTTATACTAATAGATGAAAAATATTGAATTAGCATTATCTGATCTGAAGGGTAATCTCAGCGAAGCCTATCAGTATTGGGAGGGGATTCGAGGCGACTGTGCTGGGCCACAGTGGGGACAGTTCGAGTTGATGGCTATTCCACTTCAACTGGTTCCCACAACCATGGTCTACGATCTCGCTCAACCGATTTCACATTCGGTACTGCGGTTTTGGGGATCCGCCATGACCGATATCCATGGCCGCGACATGACCGGACGTCAGCTTCGCCAAATGCGCCCGGACATTCTCGCCAAAACAATTGAGAAAGTATTGCAGAAAGTCGCCAATGAGCGGTGCCCCGTCGCCCATACTTTCGAATTCGTCTCAGACCGCGGCCTCCGCCAGCGACAAACTTTGTTGCGGCTACCGCTAAGTTATGAAGGAACACGCGTCGACCAGGTGGTGACCATTATCGACAACTCTGCGGCAGCAAAAGAAGAACTGAGAAAGTACTGGCAGGATTTCGGATAACTAGTCCGCGCAATACCGCGCTGCAATCAAGAACTCCGTATTCCCCTCCGCCCCTTTCACCGGGCTCTCGGTTATGCCGAGAACGGACCAGCCGGGAACGCTCTCCAGCCACGCCTTGATCCTTTCGCAGACTTCTTGGTGCAAGACTGGGTCTTTGACGATACCGCCCTTGCCGACCCGTTCGCGACCGACCTCAAACTGCGGTTTGATCAACGCCAGTAAAAAAGCGTTATCCGCCGCAAACGTCAGTGGCGTCGCCAGCACGGTTTCCAAACCGATAAAACTGGCATCGCAGACAATGGCGTTGATGGGATCGGGAATCTCATCGGGTGTCAGATGGCGTGCGTTGGTCTTATCCACCACCACCACGCGGTCATCAGATTGAAGTTTCCAAGCGAGTTGCCCGCGCCCAACATCAACCGCAAAAACCTTGGCAGCGCCGTTTTGGAGCAAAACATCGGTAAACCCCCCGGTAGATGCACCCACATCAAGGCAGATTGCACCTTCCGGGTTGAGGCCAAAATGTTCCAGACCGCGCGCCAGCTTCAAGCCGCCCCGGCTGACCCAGGGGTGATCTTGCCCGCGTACGTCCAGCGGCGTGTCGACTTTCAATTGGTGACCGGCCTTGTCGACGCGCTTTTCGCCGACGAAAACCAAGCCGGCCATAATCAACGCCTGAGCCTTGGTGCGGCTTTCTGCGAGGCCGCGTTCGACCAGCAATTGATCGACGCGTTGTTTGTTGTTGGCCACGGTTTCTTCAGGCGGGGCGGGCTTGCAGCACGGCCTCGGCTTCGGCGCCGCGGCCCAAGGCTTCTAGCACTTGCGCCACAATGTGGGGGGCCGTCAAACCGGCGAGATCGTTTTGGGCTTCGGGTTTATTCTGCTCCAGGAAATAATCAGGCATGGTCATTAACCGCACCTTCAGCCCACCGTCCAAAGCACCGGCGTTTGCCAGAAACTGCATGACATGAGCACCGAACCCACCGGCGGAACCTTCCTCGATCATCACCAATATCTGATGTTCTTTGGCGAGGCGGGTAATCAGGTCTTCATCCAGCGGCTTGGCAAAACGTGCGTCGGCCACCGTGGTCGAGAGCCCCATAGCCGCAAGCTCCTCAGCAGCTTGCATGGCGGCCTGCACGCGGGCACCGAGTCCCAAAATGGCAACCGACGTTCCCTCCCGCAGAATGCGGCCCTTGCCGATTTCCAACGGTGTACCCTTGGCCGGTAATTCCACGCCAACGCCTTCACCGCGCGGGTAACGAATGGCGCTGGGGCCGTCTTCAATTTGCACGGCAGTCGCTGTCATGTGCATCAAATCGGCTTCGTCGCTGGGCGCCATAATGACGAATCCCGGAAGCGTGCACAGATACGGGAGATCAAACGCACCGCAATGGGTATTGCCGTCGGCGCCCACATATCCGGCACGATCGATGGCGAAGCGCACCGGCAAATGCTGGATAGCGACATCGTGCACCACTTGGTCATAGGCGCGCTGCAGAAAAGTCGAATAAATGGCACAGAACGGCTTGTACCCTTCCGTGGCCAGACCAGCAGCAAAGGTCACGGCATGCTGCTCCGCGATGCCGACATCGAAGCTACGGTCAGGGAATTGTTCGGAAAACGCATCGACACCAGTGCCGCCCGGCATGGCCGCCGTAATGGCGACGACCTTGTCGTC
Source organism: Rhodospirillaceae bacterium (assembly GCA_016845145.1). Taxonomy (GTDB): domain Bacteria; phylum Pseudomonadota; class Alphaproteobacteria; order Rhodospirillales; family Casp-alpha2; genus TMED8. The sequence continues at coordinate 14,393 of JAERTE010000096.1, read as the reverse complement.
GGTTTCAGCTTCGGCGATCAAGGCTTTGGCGAATACCCCGGTATAACTAGGCGCGTTGGCTTTTGGTTTATGTTGCTTACCGGTCACCACATCGAATTTGGAAACACCGTGGTATTTGTCACGCGATTCCTCCGCCGGGCCGTAGCCATGACCTTTCTCGGTCACCACATGCAGCAACACCGGGCCCTTTTCCTCATCGTCACGAAGGTTTTTCAATACCGGTAACAGATGATCTAAGTTGTGACCATCCACCGGGCCGACGTAGTAGAAACCCAGTTCTTCAAACAATGTACCGCCAGTCACCATGCCTCGGGCGTATTCGTCGACCTTGCTCGCAGCCTCTTCGATTTGGCGCGGCAGTTTGGCTGCCAAATCCTTGGCAAAATGTCGCACCGAGCGGAACTGCTTCGACGAAATCAAACGCGACAGATAGGCGCTCAACGCGCCCACTGGCGGCGCGATGGACATGTCGTTGTCATTAAGAATGACGATCAAGCGTGCATCCATGGATCCGGCGTTGTTCATGGCTTCATAGGCCATCCCGGCAGTCATAGAGCCGTCTCCAATGATGCAAATGACGTGGTTATCGCCGTCGCTCAAATCGCGTGCGACGGCCATACCGAGACCTGCCGAAATCGACGTCGACGAATGGCCCGCACCGAAGGGGTCGTATTCGCTCTCAGAACGTTTCGTGAAACCAGCCAGACCTTCACCTTGCCGCAACGTATTCATGCGCTCGCGCCGGCCAGTTAGAATTTTATGCGGATAGCATTGGTGACCGACATCCCAGATCAAACGGTCAGTTGGCGTCTCAAACACATGGTGAAGTGCTACGGTCAACTCAACAACACCCAAGCTAGCACCCAAATGCCCACCAGTGATGGAAACCCAGCGAACTGTATCCGTACGCAATTCGTCGGCCAGCTGTTTCAACTGCTCGGTATTGAAGTCGCGGATATCGGCTGGGACCGTTACAGCGTCCAGTAACGGTGTCTGCGTTCTCGCCGTCTCCGGTGTTTCCGGGGTCTCAGAGGTCAAGTATCAGTCCTTCTCAGCATGAGCACTTAAAACAAAGTAACAATTATGAGCTTCGATTGACAATGAAATGAGCGAGGTGCTGTAAGGGCTCTGCCGTGTCCCCGAATGATTCCAAATGCTCCTGGGCTTGGCCGCTCAACATCTTGGCTTGCGCGCGCGCGCGTTCGATCCCGAGCAGTGAGACAAAGGTAGCTTTGCCTGCGGCCTCGTCCTTACCCGTCTTTTTGCCGACGGCTTCTTCATCGCCTTCGACGTCAAGTAGGTCGTCCGCAATCTGGAACGCCAAACCGATATCGTGGGCATAAGCATGGAGCTGGAGCTGCGCATGATTAGAGGCCTTGCCGAGAATTGCTCCGGCCTCACAGGAAACAGCGATCAATTCGCCTGTCTTCATGCGCTGCAAGCGGGTGATTTCGGGCATATCGAGATCATGGTCCTCTGCCACTAGGTCGAGCATCTGGCCGCCGACCATACCAGCATGACCGGATGCCTTGGCCAACGCCAATATCAGGTCGGCGCGCACCCGGGCATCTTGATGGGTTTCCGGTTCCGCCAAGACTTCGAAAGCCTTTGTCAAAAGCGCGTCGCCGGCCAAAATCGCCGTCGCTTCGTCGTATTCAATATGGCAGGTCGCCCGGCCTCGGCGTAAATCGTCGTCATCCATTGCCGGCAGATCGTCATGGACTAATGAATAACAATGCACCATCTCCACTGCCGCCGCTGCCCTGAGCGCCGAACGCCGATCGACGGAAAACAATGCCGCGCACGCTGTTACCAGAAACGGCCGGATCCGTTTGCCACCGCCGAGTGACGAATAGCGCATGGCATCCATAACCCGATGTTCCGGTCCTTCCCCCGGAGCCAAAAGCTCATCCAGTACGGCATCAACCGCATCCGCATTGTCGGCCATTGCCTGTTTGAGGTCGAAAGCCAATTCAGATATCCCAATTTTTATTGAAAACTATTCTGCGTCCAACGGCTCGGTAGCCGCCTTGCCGTCCGCCTTCAAGACGATCTTGTCTATCTTGGCTTGGGCATCTTTCAATCGCGTCTCGCAATGGCGCTTTAAATGAACGCCGCGCGCGTAAGCTTCTATGGCGTTGTCGAGGTCGCCGCTACCACTTTCCAATTCACGGACGATCTCCTCCAACTGTTGGAGCGCGTCCTCGAAGGTTAGCTTGCTGATTTCAGCGGGAATCTTATCGTTCGGCATTTTGCACCCGTCCGTGAAGGAGCGAGAGTTTAGTCACGAGAGTGGGTAAGGGCAAGAAGATCAACGCTCATTCGGCTCCCCCCCCTCAAGGAACATTTCACCTTGCTTTTGTGTGTTTATATTCTTTACTAGTTTTTTAGACCTTCGCAGTATCGTCTCGTAACAATTGAAGGCACTACACACTCGGCACTCGTGCCAAAGTTAGGATGGATTGTTTTGACTGAAGGCATCGACACAGCGATTGAATCGACCAAGCTCCATACGGAAATCCAGGGGTTGTTGTCGGAAATCAAAAAAATCGACGAGGTCGCGGGGCAGATCGCCGCCGTTGCGAAACAAACCAACCTGCTTGCCCTCAATGCGCGCATCGAGGCGGCGCGTGCCGGTGACATGGGCAAGGGCTTTGCCGTCGTCGCCGATGAGGTCAAGAATCTCGCCGGACAGACCGGCAACGCAACAGAGGAAATTGAAAATTCCGTACGTGAACTGTCATCCGTAGCATCTGACTTCGAGGCCCTAGTAGACGATGGCAGCAATATCGGCGCCAGCGCAGATATCGATCAGCAAATTCTGCGGCTTGTGACGGAAATTGAAAAAGTTGGTGCCGTGTCGGAACGAATTGGCGCAGTTGCCAGTGAAACCAACCTATTGGCCCTCAACGCAACGATCGAAGCAGACCGCGCCGGAGAGGCTGGAAAAGGATTCGCCGTGGTTGCCGGCGAGGTCAAATCGCTGGCTGGCCAAGCCAGCTCAGCGACCCTCAATATCCACGGCTCCGTCGAAAAGCTCAACAACCAAGCGGAACGCCTCGCGGACATGATTTCGGACGAAGATTGAGCTGGCGCTTACGCAGCCATCAGAGTCGATACATGGGCCTGGACGCTTTCACGCAGGGCATTTAAGTCGTATCCGCCTTCCAGAAGCGAGATTACGCGACCGTCGCAGCATTCCGCCGCAACCTCGAGCAAGCGTTCCGTTACCCAAGCGTAATCCTCCGTCTGCACATTGAGTTGCGCCAGCGGGTCGCGTGCATGGGCATCAAACCCAGCCGATATGATCAGTATCTCCGGCGAAAACGTCCGAAGCGCAGGTAAAATCAGCCGGTCATAGGCGGCACGGAATTCAACCGACCCGGCCCCCGGTGAAAGCGGCGCATTGACGATATTACCGTCAACACCGGTCTCACTTTCCAGTCCGGTTCCGGGGTAAGCCGGCCATTGATGCGAAGACCCATAAAACAGCCCCGCATCCTGCTCAAAGCTGTGCTGCGTGCCATTGCCGTGATGCACGTCAAAATCGATTACCGCGGCGCGAGTCATGCCATGTGCCGCGCGCGCATGAACCGCGGCAATGGCGGCGGAATTGAATAAACAAAACCCCATGGCCTGCGATGATTCCGCATGGTGACCCGGCGGACGGACCGCGCAAAACGCGTTGTCGGCATTTCCGCCGACCACTTGATCCACGGCTTCAATAGCCGCACCGGAGGCGCGCATGGCAGCCTCCACCGAGCCAGGCGAAAGAGCTGTGTCGGGGTCAAGGTAGACCCGCCCGCTTTCCGGCGCCGTTTCAATAATCTTCTCGACGTAATAAGGCTTGTGAACTTTTTCAACTTCCACCACATCGACTCTCGGCGCCGCTTCGCGGTGGAGATACTGAAATGCCTCCTCGTCCAGACCGGAAAGCACCGCGCGCAACCGATCCGGACACTCTGGGTGCATGGCGCCGGGATCGTGCTCGAGGCACGCCGCATGAGAATAGAGAAAAGTCGTCATCGCAGGTCACCCCTTATCGCTACATTCGGCCCCAATCTAGTGCAGAGCCACGAGCATCTATTAACATTCGATCTAGTGTTCCGGTTCTCAGACATTCGAGATAGGTTGCACAGGCATTCTGGCGCCTGGCAACATTTTGTCAGTTCCCTTTTGAAAAAGCTCGTACAACGTTTCATGATTTCGAGAAAAACCCTTGCCACGCAGGGCGGGTGAGCACGATTCAGCGTAAAAAAAACCCAAGCATCTCCACAAATTCGGATTGAAATTCGGTGTGGTTTCTATGGAATCCACGTTTGCCGCTGAAAACGGTTTACGATAAAGTAAATTTGGTAAAAGGCGCTTTGAGAACCAAAGCTTTTTCATTGTCATAGCTTGGCTCTGGAAAGAAAAGGACTCCGCGCTGAAATACGGAAATTCCGTACCTATATGAAACCCGTATCGCCGGAATCTTGAGGTTCGAACGTGACCATTAATCGCCGCAATTTCCTGCCTGCCCTTCTTATCTTCGCCCTGGTCATGCCGACGGCGGCGATGTCTCAAGATGCCAAAAAGAAACCTGGCGGCAAGAAGGGCAAGCGTGTCACACGCGTTGTTGTTGATGCCGTGCGTCAGGAACCCTATCGCCAGACAATACCGATTTTGGGCCGTTTCGTAGCGCGCCAGAGCGGCGTCATCGCAGCCCGCGTCAGTGGTGCGGTTGAGGAATTCCACGTCGAAGTCGGCGATCGCGTGAAAGCCGGCGACGTACTGGCGGTGTTGGCGAAAAGCCGCCTCAAATCACAACACGAGCTCAAGCGCGCGGAAGTGTCCCGATATTCCGCCCAGATGAAGACCAAACGCCAGGAAATCGCGCTGCTTCGTCAGGAATTGAAGCGGCTCGACTCGCTGAAACGATCTCCCGCCTTCTCGCAAGCCCGCCGCGACGACAAGATGCAAGAGATCGTTGTCGCCGAAAGCGAGGCTGCGGAAGCGCAGGCTCAGATCGGCATGGCACGGGCCAATATGAGGATTTCGGAAATTGATCTCTACAACGCAGAGGTCAAGGCTCCCCATTCCGGCGTCATATCACAGCGCCATTCGTCTGTCGGCGCTTATGTCAATGTCGGCGCTGCCGTTGTGACCCTTCTCGACGATGAAACCTTGGAAATCGAGGCAGACGTACCCGCCGGCCAGATCGATGGCTTGCAGCCGCATACCGTGATTTCCGCCAAAATCAACGGCAAACGCGAACTCAGCGCCCAGGTCCGGGCGGTCATCCCGGAGGAGAACCCCCGTACGCGTACCCGCGCCGTTCGATTCACGCCGGCACTTCCCGATACGTCGAGTATATTCGCCACCAACCAGTCCGTTACGCTGCTATTGCCGGCCGGCGCGGAACGTACGGTGACGACCGTACACAAGGATGCGGTGATGACACGCAAGGGCCGGAAAGTCGTTGTCTTGGCCACGGATGGAAAAGCCCAGATGCGACCGGTCAAACTGGGGCCACCGACCGGCTCGCGATTTATCGTCGAGGACGGGCTCAAGATTGGTGATTTAGTCGTCGTGCGCGGCAATGAACGGCTGCTGCCTGGGGCGGCCATTCAATACAAAAAGGCCGGAGACAAACCCGCCGCCGCCAAGGATTCCGAGCCCGCCACCGGCAAGGCCGGAGCGTCGTGAACCTAATCCGTCTCGCTATTGAACGCCCGGTCGCCGTCATGGCGGCGGTGCTGATGGTGGTGATGTTCGGCATTGTCGCGTTGAACGCCATTCCCATTCAACTGACGCCCGACGTGCGAAAACCCGTTATCAGTCTCCGCACCATCTGGTCGGGCGCCGCTCCCGCTGAAATTGAGCGCGAGATCATCAACCGCCAGGAAGAGGTGCTGCGCGGTCTTGAAGGCCTCGAAGAGATGATCAGCGAATCACGCGATGGTTATGGCCGGATTACCCTGGAGTTCCGGATCGGCCAAAACATGGAGCGCGCGCTGTTGTTGGTGGCCAACCGCCTAGACCGTGTAAACGGTTATCCGAGCGAGGCCTCTGAGCCAACCATGAACACATCATCGTCGGACGACAATGCCATCGCCTGGTTCGTACTGATCCGCAAGAATCAAACCGGCGAGGCCATGCACACCTATGGCGATTTCACGACGGATGTGATTCAAGACCGGCTTGAGCGGGTCGCCGGGATTTCCACGATCAACGTCTACGGCGGCGCCAAGCGGCAGATGGAGGTCATTGTCGATCCTGAAAGCATGGCACGCTACGGCCTCACCGTAACTGAGGTTGTCCGCACCTTGCGAGCCGCGAACGCCTCCGTTTCAGCCGGAGATCTGGATGAGGGCAAACGCCGCTATGTGGTGCGGACGGAGGGTGAGTTCAGCCGCATTGAAGATGTTGGGCGCGTGCTGCTGCGCTCCCACATAGAGCCTGATACCGGCCGTATCGCACGCGTCACGGTTGCCGATATCGCCGATGTCCGGTTTGCCTATAAGGACCCTGTCGCCCGCATCCGGTTCAATAGCCAGCCGGCGATGGCCATGAATGCCGTCCGCGAGAGCGGCGCCAATGTGATCGAGGTCATGCGGGGCATCCGCGCCGCCGTCACTGAATTGAATACAGCCGTCCTGCCCGACAACAATCTCGAACTTCGCCAAGTCTACGACGAGACGATCTATATCGATTCCTCCATCGACTTGGTGCAGCAAAACATCTTCATCGGCGGCACATTGGCGGCGTTCATATTGCTCTTATTTCTGCGTTCGTTCGGCGCTACGCTGGTCGTCTCACTGGCCATTCCCGTTTCAGTCATTGGCGCCTTTGTCGCCATGGCGGCCATGGGGCGTTCCATTAATGTCATATCGCTTGCCGGCATCGCCTTCGCCGTCGGCATGGTCGTCGATGCCGCGATCGTCGTTCTGGAAAACATTTACCGTTTCCGCGAACAAGGTTTATCCCGATCCGAAGCCGCCTACAGGGGCGCATCCCAGGTCTGGACGGCTGTATTGGTTTCTGCGCTGACGACCGTCATGGTGTTCATTCCCATCTTGGTTATGGAACTGGAAATGGGCCAACTGTTCCGTGACATCGCCGTGGCCCTATCGGTTTCGGTGATGCTTTCGCTGTTGGTTGCGGTCACGGTTATTCCGGCGCTTTCCAACCGGCTGTTGGGCCGTGCTGGCGAGATCAGTGTGACCCGGATGCGCCTGCCTATCATCGATGACATCGCCGGGTTTTTCGTCAAGGCCACCGTCGGGTTCACCCGCCGCGTCACGGGAAGCCGTATTGCCTGTTTAAGCGTGGTTAGCCTGCTCTGTGGCGCCGGCGCATTCGTCACCTGGGCTCTATTGCCAAAGCTCGAGTATCTGCCCAGCGGCAACCGCAACCTGATCCTCGGCTTTTTGGTGCCACCGCCCGGGTACAACCTGGAAACCACCGGACAGATTGCCGGCAATTTCGAGCGCGAAATTCAGCCTCTGCTCGCCGACAATTCTGAAACCAAAGCCGATCCGGACGGTCCACCGAAGCTCAAACGGTTCTTTTTCGTCGCCTTCAGGGGCCGCACGATCATCGGCGCTTCCGCCGAGGACCCAAACCGTGTGCGGGAGTTGATTCCGATCCTCAGCCGCGCCGTCTATAAGGAACCCGGTACTTTCGGCTTCGTTCGCCAGCGACCCCTGTTCGGTCGCGGAATCGGTGGCAACCGCTCGATCCAACTCAACGTATCGGGCCCTGAGCTTGAGCAGATTCTCAACGTCGCCCTGCGAACGGCGGGGCATGTCAACCAGGTGCTGCCGCGCAGCCAAGGCACGCAGATGCGGCCCAAGCCTGGCCTTGAACTGGGTGCGCCGGAAGTTCGGGTTGTACCTAACCGCGTCAAACTGGCCGACAACGGCGTCACCGCACGGGAATTGGGAGACACCCTTGATGCCTTCAACGACGGTCTCAGGGTTGCCGAAATCACCGTTGGGTCAAAACGCATAGATCTGATGCTCAAGGGCACCATACCGGACGTTCAAGAAACCCAGGGAATTGCGCAGTTACCTGTGGTGACCTCATCGGGGGTGATCGTTGCCGCCAACAACCTGGCTGATGTGCTGGTGACCGCGGGTCCAACGGAAATCCGCCACATCGACCGCGAACGCAGTGTCACTTTGGAAATCGGCCCGCCCGACAACATGCCGCTTGAGGTGGCGCTTGACCTCTTGCAGACCCAGGTGATCGACAAGATCCGGGCGGAAGGCGTTCCACCGGGCGTTCGCTTCACCATGACCGGCGCGGCCGACAAACTGAACGAAACCTGGGACGCCATGAAGGTCGACTTGGTTATAGCCGTCGTGATCGTATTCTTGGTGATGGCAGTGCTGTTCGAGAGCTTCATCTACCCCTTCATCATTATGCTCTCGGTGCCGCTGGCCACTGCAGGCGGCGTGATCGGCCTGAAATTGACGGGCAAACCGCTAGATATGCTGACGTTGCTGGGCTTCGTGATCTTGATCGGCATCGTCGTCAACAACGCGATCTTGCTGGTGCACCAGACGCTGTATCACATCCGCACCGACAAGATGCCGGTCGCCGACGCGGTGTTGGAAGCAACGACGAATCGTATCCGCCCGATCTTCATGTCGACCCTGACCAGCGTTTTCGGCATGCTGCCTTTGGTATTGATCCCCGGTGCGGGGTCGGAGCTTTACCGGGGATTGGGCTCGGTGGTGGTTGGCGGATTAAGCCTGTCTGCGGTGTTGACCCTGGCCATCATTCCGCCGTTGCTGACGCTGTTCGCGGGCGTACTGGAAAAACCAGCCAAAGCCGAAACGGATGTTCCCGCCCCTACCGACCCGACACAGCACCAGCCGGCGGAATAGCTAACTCTCGAGTTTTTTCTTGCGAATGACAATGGCCCAATGGCCATCGGTCTCGTCACACGAAATGAATCTATGGCCCGTGCTTTCACAGAATTCACGAAAGTCGTTGGGCGCCGCGCGGTCGGTCACCTGGGCCTCCAATTCGTCACCTGGCGCCAGTTCCTTGATGCGTTTATTGGCGCGCAGAACTGGCAGCGGGCAGTTTAGGCCCTTCAAGTCCATAACGGTGCGGGTCATCTGCGTTCCTTGATCCGGGAGCCGGGCCTCATATATTGTGTGTTGTAAGTGTTCACACAACGCACAGAGGTTCCGCCTATGCTGTTTCGGCAACTGTTCGATAGCGTCTCAAGTACCTACACCTATCTGCTCGCCAGCCGCAAGGGGGGCGAAGCCTTGTTGATCGATCCAGTGCTGGAGCACTGTGAGCGATACCTCAAATTGCTGGATGAGCTTGATCTCAAGCTGGTCAAAGCCGTCGACACACACTGCCATGCGGACCATATCACCGGTCTTGGTAAACTTCGCGATGCGACCCGTTGCATCACCGTGATGGGAGAGAAAACCCAGGTCGATCTGGTATCCATGCGGGTGCGTGAAGGTGACAGCATCGATATCGAGAATCTCTCGCTCAATGTTCTCTACACACCGGGCCATACTGACGATTCCTACAGCTATGCCCTGGATGACCGGGTGTTTACCGGCGACACGTTGCTGATACGCGGCACGGGCCGCACCGATTTCCAGAACGGCGACGCGCGCGCGGCGTACGACTCGATATTCACCAAGCTACTGACACTGCCTGACGACACTCTGGTCTACCCCGGCCACGACTACAAAGGCGACACTGTCTCCACCATTGCCGAAGAGCGCGCTTTCAATCCGCGTCTGCAGGTGTCATCGGCCGATGAATATGCCGACATCATGGCAGGCCTAAATCTGGCCAACCCGAAGATGATGGATGTCGCGGTGCCGGCGAATTTGACCATCGGCGAAGACCTCAAATCGGACCCAGAGATCATTGCGGCCACGTTGGACGCTGAGGCCGCAAAATCAAAACTTGACGATACAACAACACTGTTCATCGACCTCCGCGAAGCCAGCGAACGTGCGCGCGATGGTATTATTCCAGGCTCACTGCATGTGCCCTACCCGGCCCTAACCGATGCCCTGGCGAGGGGCGGTTTGTTGAACGCCATGGTTACCAGCACAGAGCGAGAGATTTTGTTCTATTGCGCCCACGGCGAACGTTCCGCTTTGGCGCTGAAGGCCGCGCACGAACTGGGCATCAACAACGCCTCGCACTTAGGCGGCGGTTTCCGGGCTTGGACAGCAGCCGGCGGAGAAAACGAGACCGCCTGAGCGCCAACCCGAAGCGCCCCCGATCAAGACCGTTTGCAACCCATGCCGCCAATTGCTTAACTCCGACGATTAAGGAGATTTGCATGCCCCAAGCCTTTTCCAAGATTCGTGTACTGGATTTTTCACAAGTTGTCGCCGGCCCGCTGGCCGCACAGTTGCTCAATCATCTGGGCGCCGAGGTCATTAAGATCGAGCAACCCGGCGCCGGCGATCAGATGCGGGTCCTGATGACCGTCGACGAAAACCCCGTCCCCAACATGTCTCCGGCTTTCATGACCACGAGTTTCGGCAAAAAGAGCATTGCGATTGATCTCAAAGCCCCGGATGCACACGATGTAATCATGCGTCTTGCCGCTACGTGTGACGTGGTCGTCGAAAACTTCCGTGCCGGAGTCATCGACAAGCTGGGTTTTGGCTATGAACCCATCCGCGCTGTCAAACCCGACATCGTCTATTGCTCCATTAGCGGCTACGGCCAATCGGGACCGAAAGCCAAAAAGCCTGCCTACGACGGCGCCATGCAGGCTGCATCGGGGATGATGGCCAGCACCGGACACCCAGATACCGGCCCCACCCGCACCACCTTCCTGCCGGTTGATTCCGCCACCGGGATCACGGCGGCCTACGCTATAGCAGCCGCGCTATTTCGCCGCGCCACCACGGGCGAAGGCCAATACTTAGATGTCTCCATGCTGGATTCCGCCATTTCCGTACAAGCCGCAAACTTCGCCTGCCTGATGGCCGGCGGCCAAGAACCCGGATTGATCGGCAACACCTCGCCAACCGCGTTGCCAACCGCAAACTGCTTTGCAACGGCGGATGGGTATGTGCTGTTGGTTGCCATCCGTGAGAGTCAGGTCACATCGCTGTTAAATGCGATTGGTTTGGGCCCTATGCTCGATAATCCAAAGTATGCGAACAACGAAGCGCGCACCGTCCACAATGATGAAGTGTTGGGCATCATCAGAGAGACTTTGAAACAAGAATCTTCGGATCATTGGGTTGAGGTCCTTGAGGCCGCCACGGTGCCGATCTCAAAAGTACGCTCCCTGGCTGAGGTCGTTCAAGATCCGCAATTGGACACCCGAAATATCATTATTGACGTCCCGGCGCCGGGCGGCGCCGAAGGAACGGTGAAAATGGTTGGCGGCGCATTTACCGCCAATGTGGACGGCCCAACCGTTTCCGGGCCCCCACCTGTCCTCGGCGAACACAATGACGAAGTGTTGCGCATGCTGGGCTACACGGACCAAGAAATCTCTGAACTCCAGTTGACATGATTTCCATAAACACGATCAGATGACGAAAGGTAACCTATGACGACCGAAGATGATCGCCCTGACTATGGTTTTAGCGATGCCGACCTGCGCGCCATGGAGACCGTGTACAAACCGGATTTATTCGCGGGCAAATCCGTCATCGTCACGGGGGCCGGTAGCGGGTTAGGCAAGTCCATCGCCACGCTGTTTGCCAAACTGGGGGCCAATCTCATCATCTGCGGACGCAACGAGGAACGCCTAGCCGAGGCCCACGCTTTTTTCGAAAGCTTGGGTGGTCAGGTGTTCAGCCAAGCCATGTCGATCCGCGATCCAGAACAAGTCGACACCTTCGTCGAAGCAGCATTCCAAGCGTTCGGCAGCGTCGATGTGCTGGTCAACAATGCCGGCGGCCAATTTCCGCAAGCGGCGATTGATTTCAAGCCTAAGGGCTGGAACGCGGTCATCGACACCAACTTGAACGGCACCTGGTACATGATCCAGGCGACGGCCCGGCGTTGGATCGATACCGGTGCACAGGGCAATGTCGTCAACATCGTCGCCGATATCTGGCGAGGAATGCCAGGTATTGCGCACACGGCAGCGGCGCGGGCCGGAGTGGTTTATCTCTCCAAATCCATCGCGGTCGAGTGGGCTCCGCATGGCATTCGCGTCAATTGTGTAGCGCCGGGATGTTGCGAGACGACTGCGTTTGCGCTGTATCCGCCTGAAGGCGCCGCCAGCTACAAGCAATCAAACCCCATGCTGAAGGCAGGCGACGCCTGGGATATCGCGGAAGCCGCGGTCTATGTGGCGGCACCATCCGGGAAATTCGTCACCGGCGAGGTCATCACCGTTGATGGGGGCCAACAGCTTTGGGGCGATCCGTGGCCGACCGGACGGCCCGAGTACTTCAAGCTGAAGGACTGAACGATGATCGAAATCAACGGTGCCGCACACGTAATTCTCACGGTCAGCCAATGGGATAAAGCGCGCGCTTTTTATGGTGAATTGCTACCCTTCCTCGGCATGACGAAAGTGATCGATCGTGATGACTTTTTCTATCATGTGGGTGGCCGGACGGCCGTCGGCATCGAGCGCTGCGCCGACGAATACAGAAGCGAGCGTTTCGTGCAAAGCCGGGTCGGTCTGCATCACCTGTGCTTGCGCGCCCGCACACGAGACGACGTCAATGCCGCCGCCGCCAAGCTGCGCGAGATGGGCGCGATGATCGACCGTGGTCCCACGGAAGGCACGTGGATGGAAGGCTACTACTATGTCGTCTTTGAAGACCCGGACGGCATCCGGCTTGAAATCAACCACATCCCTGGCAAAGGCGTTCTTGCAATTGACGGTGTCAATCCGCTTGATCCAGCCAAGTTTTAACTCCGACGCGCCTTGTCCTTATCAGAGGCACTTTTCGCTAGCTCTCGAATACGCTGCCATTCTTCATCGCTGCGGTCCAATAGATGCGCGTAGTTCCCGGCATCGGCCAGGTAACCTGCGCCATCAATGGCGATACATTGGCCTGTCAGATAGTCGCAACCGTCGGCCATCAGAAACGCGCCGATATTTTTCAGTTCCGTCATTTCACCGAAACGGCCCATGGGAATGCGCTTGGTATCGTCATTCATGCCACCGTCTTCCAATTTCTCGGGCCGCAATCGCTCCCACGCACCGGGCGTCGGAAACGGCCCCGGCGCCACAGCATTCAATCGGATACCGTATTTTGCCCACTCCACCGCCAAGGACTTGGTCATAATGTTGAGGCCGGCTTTCGACATCGCCGACGGCACCACGTAGGGGCTGCCGGTCCAAACCCAGGTGACCAGGACGGAAAGCACGCTGCCGCCGAGCCCTTGCTCGATCCAACGCCGGCCACAGGCGTGGGTAACATAGTAAGACCCGTGAAACACGATACCCGCCACAGCGTCGAACCCACGCGTCGATAATTTATCGGTCGGGCTTTGAATATTGCCGGCGGCGTTGTTGACCAAGCCAGTGAGCGGCCCGGCCTCGGTCCAGATTTTCCCGACCATGTCATCGACAGCCTCGGCGTCGCGTATATCGCAAACTTGGGTGCCGACATGCCCGCCATGCGCCTCCATCAACTCACCCGCGGTATCGTCGAGCACTGAGCCGCGCCGCCCGCAGATATGCACTTCGGCGCCGAGACGCAAGTATTCTTCCGTCAGTTCACGCCCCAGCCCACTGCCACCGCCCGTCACCAGGATACGTTTGCCTGCAAGAAGATCGTCTTTAAACATGGAGGACATGGATAAACTCCGTAGTGCTGACTGGGATCAATTCTAAAATCCCTCGTTTCAGATAGTTTGCCCGCATATCAAAGTTTTCGGGAGGTCCCCATGCGCGCCGTATCAATCTTGGTTGTCCTTTGCGCCCTATTCACGGCTGCTCCTGTGGTTGCAGCTGATATGAGCGTCTACAAAAGCCCCTATTGCGGTTGTTGCGGCAACTGGGTCAAACACATGGAAAGCGCCGGCCACCAGGTCAAGGTGATCAATACCGAGGAGATGGATGCGGTGAAAGCCATCATGGGCGTACCGGAGGCACTGCATTCGTGCCACACGGCAATGGTCGATGGGTACTTGATCGAAGGACATGTGCCGGCCAAAGACATTGAACGGTTGCTCGCCGAACGTCCGAAGGCGTTGGGTTTGGCCGTGCCCGGCATGCCGACGGGGTCGCCCGGCATGGAAATGCCTGGCACCCCTCCGGACCCCTATGAAGTTATCCTGTTCGATGACAAACGCGGCCAAGTTTTCTCCCGCTATTGAGCGCCGTAACGTCACGCGGCTCCCCACGCCGACAAGATCGCCCGAGCTTCGTTCATGATATCCTCGACCAGTTGCCCCGCCGGCGGCACTGTGGTGATCAAGCC
>JAERTE010000095.1 GCA_016845145.1 Rhodospirillaceae bacterium | reverse complement strand
CCCGTCCATGGCCTGCGCCGTCAGATCATCCACCGCGCCTTCGGGGTCAATCGCCGCCAGCACGGCAGCAGAGATTGCAGCGGTTTTCGGCGCGTCACCCCCGAGATACTTGACAATCACCGGCACCATATCGGTCCCGGCCAGCAGCGCCGGCTGTTCGGCCAGAAGTGTCAGTCCGGCGCGGCGCACCCGGTGCGCCTTATCCTCCAGAGCCGCCCTAAGACGGTCGGGCTGAGCTGCGCCCAGCAGTGTAACCGCCAGGGCACGCATCTGATCGGACTCGTCGTCGAATAGTGCTTCCAATTCCGGCGCTTGCGCGTCGCGCGATGCCAGGGCCTCGGCGGCCAAAGTGCGAACCTCCATCGAATCGTCATGCAGTGCCTTGGCCAAGGCATTCTGGGCGGCGTTGGCCGGCGATTCGGCGAGATAACGAATGACCCGCCGCCGCAACCGTTCGTTGGGGGCGCTGAGAGCACCGACCGCAGCTGCAACACCCGCGTCACCCAATTTCACCAGGTTCCGGAACCCGACCTCGCTCAGGTCCTGGCCCATCTCGTCTTGCATCGCCTCGACAATATCGGGCACGGCCTCTTCGCAGCCAAACTCGCCCAACGCTTCAATCGATTTGACCTGCAGGTCAATCCAGTCGTCCCAACCGCCTTCATAATACTCGTCATCGCCCCACACGATTTCCTCATCGCGCGAACGAACCATACGGCGCAACCACGGAACCACGTCGTCGGAACGCAAAGCGACCAGTGTATCCAAGGCCGCCGTTTTGACCTCGCCACAGGGATCACCGATGAGGTTTTCCAATAGCGGGCCGGCAGTACTCGGGTCAGCCAGTTGCTTGAGCGCCGCTGCCGCATCGGTACGGACATCTTCGTCCTCGTCGCGGAGCGCTTCAATCAAGGCTTCGACGGCATCGGGCGTGCGCAGTTGGCCAAGCGCCGTCGCCGCAGCGCAGCGATGAATGTCGATACCGTCTTTGAGAATGCCGGTGAGTGTGCTGAGCACGTCGTCTTGGGTTGTCATGCTGGAGATCAACTTCCCTGAATTTTCACGTCTAATTAGTGTTGCCTGGATCATAGGGACAAAACCGAACCTCGGAATTGATGTACGTCAATAATAGAAAAACGCTCAAAAAAACCCCGGTCCGAGCCTAGGCCCGAACCGGGGTTGGTTTTGTATCAGATGATGTCGCGAGGAGCGAAGGACATCGACCGGAAGGTCCGCTTGTATGCGGATTCACCGATCTTCTTCACTTTAGCCACACCCATCTTGTAGTTGTAGTTGCCACTGATCCAGTCGACGATCCGGCCCTCAAGGGCGTTCGCCGGCTGTTCGGTGTGCAGGAAGTCCATATAGATGACGCCCTTCTTGATATGACGCGTCACGTGCGCCACACCGGTCACCGCCGCACGTGTCAATTCCACGTTGCCAGCTTTCATTTGACCGGAGAAGGAGTAATCAGAACCTTCCACACCGATGATGACCTCTTTCAAGGACGGTACGCGGTCCGAATAGACCATGAGCTGGTCACCGCTCTCGATGCCGCGCTCTTTAGCGTCATCGGGATGCATCTCGACATAGTTCTCGGGCCAACGTTGAACGACGTAGGGCCTGCGGCGATCATCGAAGCCAGACTGCCAACGTTCGTTGGTTCGCCCTGAGGTGCACCACAATTCGTCGCCTTTCGGGTTCATCCACTCCCAATAGTCGGAGAACAGGCTCCATGGGGATTTCTGGATGTTGCACCGACCGGTCTGCGAATTGAAATGGGTCAGCTTCTTGTTGTACATGTTGCCGGCCTGAGGCCCTTCGGGATCAAGCTTACGCTGCGTATCATGCAACCGCTTGGAACCCATGAGCGTACCGTCTTGCTTCATGAACACCGGGCCCTGAATACCATTGGTCCCAAATTCGTTCATTTTCTGATGCAGGGTCTTGCCTTCGCGGTGGGCAGCGACCTTGACCATGTGGAAGTCCTTACGGCTGCCGCGCGAGAAGCGTGACATTTCTTCGGCAACATCGTTGGAGTTCTTCCAATCGAAGCCTTCGAAGCCCATGCGCTTGGCCAAGTTGGCAATGATCCACCAGTCCGGCTTGGCTTCACCGGGCGGATCATAGAACTTGTTGTAGAGCCGCAAACGGCGCTCGCCGTTGGCCCGCAAGAAGTTCTCCTCGCCCCAGGTTGCGGCGGGGAAGACGATATCCGCGAACTTGGCCCCGATGGGATCAACCAGATAGATATCCTGGTTGATGACCACCATACCACCTGAGTCGGCACGCGCTTTCAGCGTTTCGATGATGTCTTCCTTGTCGTAGGAATGCACCTGATTCGGGTTGGCGAGTGTCAGTTCGTGGAACTTCTTGGCCAATTGCTGAGAACCACACATGGATTGGATCCAGGTATTGCCGATGACGTGGGCAAAACGTGTATGCCCCGCCAACAGCCAGGTATCCGTATCCAGCGCGCGGCGCCGACGCCCCGGCACCTTCATGGGGGACTTGTTGCGCGGGTACTTGCCGCCACGCTGACCGCCACGCTGGTGACCACCTGCCCGGCCAACAACCTGACCCGGACGCCCACCGGCGCCACAGATGATCGACAACGACGAAATGGCGTTGGTGTTGCCGGTGTTGTTGGACCAGTAGAAGCCCTTCTCGATCATGAATGAGCTCTTGGGCCGCTTGCCGCCTTTCGGCTTAGCCAACCATTCGGCAGCCGTGCGGATCTTCTTGACGTCGATCCCGGCAACCTTGGCGGCGTTTTCGGGCTTGAACTCGTCTTGGCCCATGACCCATTTCTTCCAGTCGGCAAAACCCTTGGTCTGGAACTTGCCCCAGGTCGAACGCCACTGCCATGGTGTATTCCGCGTACCCTGGCCGAAGCCGGAGTTGGAACCCCACTTGTCGTTGACCCAATTCTTGATCCAGTCCGAGTCTTCCCAACCGTTTTCGACGATGGTCCGCGCGATCGCGTTGACCACCAACAGATCGGTACCCGGCGTGATGTCGAGCCACATGCCGCCATTCTCTTCGGCGTATGCGACACCGGCGGTACGGCGCGGCACCATCATAATGACCTTTTGGCCGTTCTGGATGCCCTTCATGATCCACTGAGTCCACAAGATGGTCTTGGTCTCGTACGGATCTGTACCGCAGATGAGCAACGATTCAGCGTTCATCCAATCTTCGTAGGACGGACCGAAGTTATCGAAGCCCGCGTCGCGGAAGCCCGGCGTCGAAGACACATCCGACGGCGTGTCGTGGAAGGTGAAGTTGGCCGTATTGACGTGCCGAAGCGCGTATTTGGTAATGGCGTAGGTATTCTCCATGTACTGGTAGGAGAAGGTTTTCACGCCGTAAGCCAGCTCACCGTGTTTTTCGAGCACGTGATTACCCACCGCTGCTGCGATATCGAGGGCGAAATCCCAAGGTACCGGTTGCAACGTGCCATAGATCCGCACCATCGGCGAGGTCAGGCGGTCACGAGTGGGGGTTTGCGGGTTGTAGCACTTCTGGGCGATACAGCCGCCGCGCAAGGAGGAGTCACCGTCCGTGTTGACGTACTTGGTGTCCTTGTCGGGGATGATCACCACGTGATGCGGCTCGCCCTTATGCAGCACGATATTGTGCTGGTTGGGTGCTACCCACGGGCCCAGCGGCTCGACCGGGAAGTCGGCGCCGAAGGCGTTGTCTTTAGCCATTGGCCCGCCGTCATGTCCACCGGCAACCGGCCAGCGGTAAACTTTGTAGCCACAAGCGACAATGCAATAGTCGCAGGCAGTGGAAATGACGTCCGCACTCTTGGGCGGCAGCGGAACGTTGGTTTCGGGAATATAATAGGGTGTCGACATTTATCGTTCCTCCTTAGCCCTGCAAGTTGTCGTAACGGCCGTAAATCAGACCGAAGACACCGACAGCGAAAATGTTGTCGCCTTCCAGCTCCAGCAAAATTTGCGGCAGGCTTTGATAGGCCTGGCCGGAAATAAGAATGCCGTGGCGGGTCAGGTCGTAGGTGCTGAGATGCAGCGGACAGGCGCCCAAGGACTTGGTATCGGCCCTGTAAGTGCCGCCCAAGGGGCCGCCCTGGTGGGTGCAGGTATAGTTGAAGGCAACCACATCGCGGTTCGGGCCGATGCCGCCACCCGCCTGCTGGCCAAGCTTGACCAGCATGGATTCGGAGTACGCCCCCTCATCCGGGTATTGGAAATCCACCGGCTCATCTTGCTTCAACTTGCTGAGCTTACCGATCAGCTTGCGGGGATAAGTGGCGACCTGGGCCGGCACTTCCTTCGCGAACGGCGTGCCAGCGTTCATGGCGACCATGACGGTGGCAGTGGAAACACCCGAGGTGAACAGGAATTTCCGGCGCGACATCAAACATTTGCCGCCTTTGTGTTCGGTCGGATCGGAGACCGTGGGGGCCGACGCCTCTTGGGCCTCGGCGATGGGGGTGTGAAGTTTCGTATCCATGTCAGATACCTCCCTTACTGAGCTTCGGCCACATCGGGCAACGGTGCATAAGGCGGAAGTTTCGGCTTGGCCATCTTGATTTCCGGCCCGCTGAACGCCTCGATGAACGCTACCAAGTCTTCAACTTCCTTCTCGGACAGGCCGAGCGGCTTGATCAACTTGGTTTTGTTCTTGGCGATTTTGCCGTCAGTGAACTCATTCGAGCCGCCACCGGCGTTATAGAAATCAACCACTTCCTTCAGGTCCCAGAAGGATCCGTTGTGCATGTACGGCGCGGTGTATTTTGCGTAACGCAAGCTAGGCGTGCGGAATTTACCCATGTCGGATTTTTCCTTGGTCCGGAAATACAGGCCAGGATCATCCTTCAGCTTGCGGTACAATTCCTGCGTGACACCTTTGGCGTAGATCTCATAACGGTATGTGATTTGCGCCAAGCCGTCTTCTTCCCAACGGCCCGCTGGCGGAACACCGAGGTTGTAGAACTTCTCGTCGGTCGTCAGCGCGCCATTGTGGCACTCGATGCAATTGGCTTTGCCGTTGAACAGCTTCATGCCACGCACTTGCTGTTTGGTGAGCGCCTTCTTGTCACCTGCGAGGTACTTGTCTACAGGCGTATCCTTTTGCACCAAGGTCCGTTCGAACGCAGCAATAGCATTCCAGGCGTCGCTAATGCGGGGCCATGGCGTGCCGAACACTTCGCGGAACATGTCGCGGTACTTCGGAATGAAGGCAAGACGCGCTTCCATGACATCGGACTCACCGTTGCCAGCAACGGCACCGGTGGCAGCACTTTTCGCCTGTTTCTCCAGCGAACCCGCTGAGGTCGCCCAGAACAGCCCACTCAAATAGGCCGAGTTGATCACGGTTTGGCTGTTGCGCCAGTGCACCGTGGCCGGATAGCCGCGCGACAGGTCGTCCGAGAAGGCCCAGCCTTGCTCCGGCTCGTGGCACTGCACGCAACCGGTCGAGGCATCACCGCCGAGACGGGGATCGAAAAACAACATTTTGCCGAGTTCGATCTTCATCGGCGTTTGCGGGTTGTCGGCCGGTATCGGCGGATCACCCAGTGGCGCCAACGGCGGGTTCTTATCCGCCAGGGCTGCTCCAGCCGCGATCACGGAAACACCGTAGACCGCCATGGCGAGGAGCAGGGTTTTGCTTTTCAAGGTTTTCATATCCGTATCTCCTCTTAGTTCTTGGCTTTGCGCCAGTTTTTGATCGCCGGGTAGTCGGTCGGAATTTTTTCTTTCCAAACGTGCGCGGCGCCAGTAAGCGGCTTGCCAGAGAGGGATTCCAGGAATGCGACGAGGTCGCCCTGTTCAGCTTTTGACAGGTTCAGGGGCTTGATGCGCGCATCTTTATTGGCATCATTTCCGCCGCCTCTGTTGTAGAAGGCGACAACCTGTTTCAAGGATTTGAACATGCCGTTATGCATATACGGCGCGGTCTGCTTGAGATCGCGCAAGCCTGGAGTCATGAACTTGCCGATGTCGGAGCCATCCGCCTTGTGTGTGCGGATATGCGCACCCACGTCACGGCGCTGATTGTAGATATTCTCGATACCCATAAACAGGCCGAACGCGACATAGGTGGTATGGCGCATCGGGTTTTTCCAGATTTCCGGATTGTCCGGAACACCGGTGTTGTAAGGCTGGTCATCGGTGAAACGCGGGCCTGAATGGCACGCGGCGCAACCGGCCTTGCCCTTAAACAGCTCAAAACCGCTTTGTGCCCGCGCCGACATTTTGCCCGCATCAAAGGCGGAACCCGTCGAGATCAAGGTTTTCAAATATTCGGGAATGGCCTTGCGAATCGAACCATTGGATGGCTCGCCGTAACCGGCTTCCTTGAACATTTTGACATAGACCGGATCTTGCTTAACACGCTCCTGCATGAGGCGCATATCCATATTCATCATCCAGTCTTCCGTGAGGCTTTCGCGCGTCACGTCGTTCAGGTTGGTGCCGATACGGCCGTCCCAGAACCAAGCCGCGCGGTGCGCGGTATTGATCAACGACGGCGCGCTGCGGAAACCTTCCGAACCGGGATAAGCCTTCGCCAACGGCAGTCCGTCAGCAAAACCTTTATCAGGCTTGTGGCAACTGGCGCAGCTGATGGCTGCGTCGCCCGAAAGACGGACATCGAAAAACAAACGTTTTCCAAGGGCTGCTTTCTTGGCATCGACTTTCAGCGTCGGCACCGGGCCGAATGCTTTGTTGTCTGCGGCTTCGGCGATCCCGGTCAGCACCATAGAAGCGATCATTGCAAGCGCACCGGCACAAGCGCCGGTGAACCATTTTTGAAGAACTCTGGGTTTCATTTAAGAACCTCCTCCCTGAGCGGATGAGTCCAAGGGGTAATCTGAGATGTACTTACGTGACTTTCGTATCCGCAATAACCATGCCAAATCCATGGCTTCTTAGATGATATTTTTATTATTTGTTTTCAGCCCCTTAGGGGAATTTCTGATACCGCTAAAAATCAACGAACGGAACAGAGTATCGGATCGTTGCAACGTCTTCGGGGACACTTATACGATTTGTTCAAAACCGTTTCGTTGATATGGGTCAGACTTCGGTGCCTGCTTCATAAACTCGGCGCTGACGGCGGACGGCGAAAACGAATAGTAATGCAGCCAACAAGGCCGTGCCGACCGGTGCACCATAGAGCACAACCGGGCGGGCCTCGGGCTCCAGCAACAGCCAATACCACGTGCTGAACGCATGCCGACCGCCCTTTTCGCCAGCCAGGCCATCCCAGTTACCAAAAGCGATGGGAATATAGCGCCCGGCTTCGAACTGTAGATCGGCGGCGTCATCCGTGGCCAGTTTGCGTTGGAACACGACGCGCCATTGCCCGTCTTTCCATGCACCACTGCCAGCAAGGCCACCGCCCTCTCTCGGTGCCGGCCGGGCGCCTGGCCCCGTGGCATCCAAGATTGCCGCCATCGCCGGGCTCTCGGGTTCGGCACTGGGTGCGCGCCAGTACCACATATTCACCGGATGTTTTTTATCGCCGTGGCGGAACCACGGCTTCTCACTGGTTTTGGGAATGACGGTCGGGAACTGCACCGCAATGGCATCGGCGGTGGGCGCCACATCTTTCAGGCGGTACTGCTTCTCCAACTTGTCGCCCGGCACCGAGTAAGTGCGGTCATCCACATCGAGACGAATGGCGACGTCTGTATCGTTAAACAGGACCCGTGCCACCACGGTATCGTTCAGCGACCAATAGAGCCGCGGTTCCTTGATAACGTTCGGCACCATCGGAAACGCCGTCGGCGCCGCTGAATCCCAAGCTGGGTCATCCGGCGATGTCGGCAACGCACCAACAATACGAACTCCGCGCAACACGGTTTTCGCCGGGTCCACGGGCACTGCCGTGTCACGCAATGTCATTACGTAATTAGCGATGTCCCAGCGGTCGTTTTCTTTCATCACAGTGGTGTGCTCGGGCATCGGCGTCGAGCGGATTCCGGTGGAGACGCGCTGAAAAACATCCTGCACATCAAAGGTGGCCCGCCAGGAGCGCGGACGGGTTAGATTCCGGGGCCAAATGCGTTGCTCCCAGTCATCCTTCAAAACCTTGCCCGACGTTACATTGCCGCGCCCCTTATCGCCATGGCACTGCACGCATGCCTTGACGAACAATTCGCGACCACGTGCTATCGATTCAGGTGAACTCTCAACGCGCGTCCCCTCGGCGATCGGCCGGTGTTCGATTTCTTCCTCTTCCCACTCGCCAAACACCTTGATCTGGTGAATGAGTGCATCAATCTCGGCCTTGCTCAGGATATCCTTCCAGGCCGGCATGGAGGTGCCAGGAAGACCTTCCGCGATCGTGTTATAGAGGTCGGCGTCGGTCGGAAATTCATCGTCTGCGTGGGTGGTCTTGTACTTGAAAGACGCGAGAGTGAAATCACGCGGCAACGGATACATGAACTCCGCCGCCGGCCCCAAGCCATCACCTTCGTCGCCATGGCAGTGCGCGCATCGCTTTTGGTAGACAGCGGTAACTTGTTCTTCACTCAGCTTACCGTCGGCGGATGGTGCGGCAGTATCGGACGCGTTTGCCGGAGCCTCACCTTCTTTCTTGGTTTCCAGTTCCCACGACCTCGGCACATGTCCGGTGTAGTCGTAGAGAAACAGAATAATCTTCCATACCTCGTCTTCACTCAGCATCTCGTGCCACACGGGCATCGCCGATGCCCATGGCGCGGCCTCGCGCGGCAGGCCAGGACCGCCCGTCGTGATACGCCAGAACAAGTACGATTCCTGCAATTGCGCAATGGTGCCGACATCCTGGAAATTGGCTGGACGCGGGTTGAAACCGTCGGCGAAGTGACCGCGGCCATCAAGCAGGTCACCGTGGCAATAGATACAGTTCTTATAATAAAGCTCACCGCCCTCGCCGACCATTTCGCGGTATTCGTCGGAGCCTTTGGCGGCCTGCTCACGCAACGGGTTGGTAAGCTTCAACAAATTGAAGCTTTTGCCGTAAACACGGATCGATCCCGGCGGTGCCGGGTGCACGGTGCGCAGTTCCACCGGTGCATCGAGGTTAGGTTTCACCTGTTCGTAGGAAAACCAGCCAACGCCAACAACCAGAAGAACGCCCACCACCGCACGCAATACAGCCATATTCGGCTGACCCAGCAGCGCGCGGATGGGTGCCGCCATTTGCTTGGCGGTGTCGTCGTTGAAGGTGCCGACCATGATGATGCCGATAATCGAGAAGATCATGTATTGGATCAGCAGTGATTTCGGCAACGGCGGTTGCAGGCCGTAGGCGAATGCCAAGTACAATATGACCGCGGCCAATACGGAAAGCAGTAAAGGGTGGCGCACGAAGTTCATGACTACTGCCCCCCGCTTTCGGGAAGATTCATCAGGTAGTCGATAATCAGATTCAATTCACTGATCCGCATCTGTTCGGCATAATCGGACGGCATGGCATCGGGCTCAAACCCTTCAGCGATGTCAGCGTTGGGGTCGAGGATCGCCTTGCGCAAACCGTCCACGCCAAGGCGTTGACCAATGCCGTTCAACTTCGGGCCGACATCCGCGCCCGACTCGGCCAGATCGTGACACGCGCCGCAGGTAAATTTTTCGATAGCCGCTTCCGCCGTTTCGGCCGGGCCCTCCTCTTCCTCATCTTCCGCGTCGGCTTCGGCATCGCCCGCCTCGGGCAACGGCACCGTCGCCTCCATGCCGGCGCGGCTCTGCAGAAATGCGATCAACGCATTAACTTGCGGTTCAGAGAGAGATATTGGTGCGCCGGAAACATCCGGCATGGGGCTGACCTTGTCGTCGCTGCCCTTCTTGCCGAAACCGGCAACCACGTAAACGGATGGTTCAACCAAGGATTCGCGCAGGTAGGTCTCAACCGCCACGGCCCCTTCCTCGCTCTTGGCTTCGCCTTCGTAGCGGTCGTCGTTCAATCGTTCGTCAAACGCCGTCGCCAGATCCATCTCCAAAAGGTCCGGCGCACGGCCCAAGTTGTTGTGGCACAGCGTGCAGGTCCCCTTGCCGGAGAACAGCTTCTCTCCCCAATCGATCATAGCGGCCATATCCATTTCGCCGGCGGCAATCGGCTCGTCATCCTCCGGCGGATTGGATTGCACTTGCGGCAAGATATTGGCGAACAGGGTGTAGCAAAGCAGCACAACGACGCTGAACCCGATGACACGGATGAAAATCATTCCGCTGCTCCCGGCGATTTCTGCGCCGTCGATCCCAGTTGGCTAAGCCAGAAAATGAACACGATCAGTGCCATGAACAACAACGTAATGATGGTGATGGTATTTCCGGCTTGCCCGATGGTGGGTATGTAGGCCTCCGCCGATTTATCTTCCATCACCGTGTAGACGTGCCAATGGGTGCGCAGGCTGGAACGGATATAGCCCATCAAGGCCATCAACCAGGTAAAGGCCACCGGCAAAACGAACAGGGCGTACTGCGAACGCGCCGACATGCGGCCCCATCGGACCTCGGTCTGCCTTGCGCCGCGCAACATGAAGAAATCGATGATACCGGCGAAGACGATAATCGACAGGGTCGTCACCACCTGCGGCACGGATGCACCAACCTTGTAGACGGTGGGCGTGAAATAGCCGTACACACCGGCGCCGATGATATTCAGACAACCGATGACATACAGCGCCACGATCACCGCATTGCCCAACGGCGCCCAGGGCACGGTCGGAATGCGGCTGGAGCGGTAAAACATCTGGAACGACAGGAACGTGAACACCAGCATCAGGTTCACGGCGATATTTTTCGCCGGCATGATGCCCAAGGGCCCGAGCAACTTGTGGTGCGTACCCCCCAATTGCTGAACTTCTTGCGGCGTTAGGATCAGCGAATGCGGTGTCACCCAAACCAGGAACCCGCCGACCAATACAACAGCGATGTATTTGACGTAAGGTGCATAATCCGTTCCGCGCTCAGTTCTGCCTAACCCGCACCAGAGATAATAGTTGGCTGCCAACAAAATCGTGCCGATGAGCACCGCCTGGATGATGAACAGCCAAGCCAATACTCCTCCCATCGCCGTAATGCCCATTTGCTGGCTGTAGGCGTAGATTTCTGCCATCAACCAGTAACCGGCAAACGGCAACGGCAAAAACCCGGCAACGGCAATGATGTTGGATGTATAGCCCATCCAGTCGTAGTGCCCGCGTTCACTGTCTGTGGATACGCTCAGGAAACGGTAGGCCGCATAGGCGCCGACGATGGCGCCGCCGTAGGCAATGTTGGCCAAGAACCGATGCAGGTTGAGCGGATTCCAAAGCGGATTGCGGGTCGCTTCCCAGACGGTTCCGGTAATTGCACCTGTTGGGTCCACGCCTGCCGGCGACATCATGAAACTGGCCCACGCATTGGCCACGAACATCAAGGTCAAACCGATGGTGTTCAACATGAGACCGATGCTCATATGGTACCATTTTCGGTTTCCGTACCGGAGCGCGTTCCAAGAATAGAAATAGATATAGAGAAATACCGATTCGAGCAGAAACAAGATGGCGTAAATCAGTGTCTGCCCTTGAAACACCTTGAGCAAATACCCCATCAGGTGCGGATAGAATAGAAACAATGCGATGGTCAGGCCGCCGCCGGCAAGTGCCGTAAACGAATAGGCGGCCATGGAAATCTTCATGAATTCGTGCGCCATGTCGTCGTAGCGGCTGTCTTTCGTCACAACGCCAGCGAACTCGATACACAGCACGAAGAACGGCACAGCCAACACAAAGGCCGCCAAGAACAGGTGCATCTGCGACAAGCCCCAAACCAACGTCCGGCTATTGATGCCACCGACCTGAGGGTAATCTGCGCGTTGTGGCTGAACAAATGCCGGCGCATTCGTCTCGGCGCCTTGCGCCACCGCTTCCGCCGCAAATACCGGCTCTGAAGACAGCGCAAACAATAGTCCGATGAAAACGCTTAGCCCGAAGATGATACGCGAGGTTCTCATGCCGGCATCAAGGTCCAAGCAACGGGCAGTCCCTGACCTTCCATGATCAACCAGTCGATGGCGTAGAAATACGCCGCCCATGCGACCGCTGCAAAAACAAAGACAATGTATCCTTTTGTACCCAAAGCGCTCCCCATCGCTCAATGCACGGACTGAACGCCGTGAGAATAAATCAGCAGCCACCAGAAGAAGACCAGGACTGCAACCAGCGCGGCGCCGAAAACGACCGGCCCGACATTGCTGTTATTAGAATCGCTCAAGTCTCAGCTCCCCGTGGTTCTTCATAGGTCGGGTTGATTTCCCGATCGATGTCGAAATGGTAAAGTCGCAAAGGACGGGCCAATTCCGGCATCTCCCTGCCAATTTTTTTTCTCTTTAAATTCAATATCTTATATGGGCTTCGGAGATCACTCGGTTTTCCTCAACGCATTGAAGACGCAACATATCGTTCAATTGATATCCATAAACGTAATGAAACGATCACTCTGCCGAACCCCACAGGGTCCTTTTTCTCTTCTGTCAGTTCACCCCGTTTAATCCGTATTCGCGAATACGGCGGTCCAGGCGCGGGCGGCTTATCCCCAAAATCTCGCAAGCTCTACCCTTATGCCAACCGGTCTCCTTCAACACTTGCTCAATATGTTTGCGCTCTACATCCTTGAGAGATTGTGTCGCCGCATTGCTTGGAATATCTCCAACCGACTGGGTATCCGGAGCGACCGCCCAAGAGCCGTCACCGGAGTCGATCTCAGCCAATTGAGCAATACTTAAACTACTGCCCGGCGCCAGCACGACGGCCTTCATCAATACGTTTTCCAATTCTCGCACGTTTCCCGGCCAATCCTTGGCGGCAAGAATTTCCATAACCTCGCTGGGCACACGGCGGATACCTTTGCGCAGATCCTTATTGATCTTCTTCACCAGATGTTCGACCAGCAACGGGATATCCTCCCGGCGGTCGCGAAGCGCCGGTAGATTGATCATAACCACATTAAGGCGGTAATAGAGATCCTCGCGGAACTCACCTTTGGCGACTTTGTCTTCCAGATCGACATTTGTCGCAGCAATGAAACGAGCTTGGCTGTGCTTGGTGGTCGAGCCGCCGACTGGCATGTATTCGCGTTCTTCCAACAACCTCAACAGCTTGCCTTGCATGCGAGGCGACAGCTCTCCGACCTCGTCAAGAAACAGCGTACCTTCACCGGCCAGTTCAACCTTGCCTTTGCGGCTGGATATGGCGCCCGTGAAGGCGCCTTTCTCGTGGCCGAATAATTCGCTCTCCAACAGCGTTTCCACCAACGCTGCGCAATTCACGGCGACAAACGGTTGCGAGGCATCCTGGCTGACTTTGTGAACGGCGCGCGCCACCAATTCCTTTCCGGTGCCTGATTCTCCAAGCACCAAAACGGTCACCCGGCTCTGCGAAACCATACCGATGCTCTTGAATACTTCCTTCATCGCCCGGCTGCGGCCAATGATGGTGCCACCGACATCACTTGAATCGAGCACCAGCGCGTCACCGGTTTCCTCTGTGTGCATGATCAGCGCGCGATCGATAGCCGCCTCAAGCTCGTTTATGTCGATGGGTTTTTGGATATAGTCGACGGCGCCTCCATGCATAGCCGCGACCGTACTATCCAAATCATGGAAGGCTGTAATCATAATGACCGGTGTCGTCGGGTAAATGCCTCGGATGTCTTCAAGCAATGACAATCCATCTCGTCCAGGCATTCGGATATCGGAGATGACGACGTCGGCAGCTTGGTCAGCCAGTGCGGCCAAGCCACTGTCAGCATCACCGGCGACACCCACTTCAAAGCCTCTCTCACTGAAATGCAATTTCAGTGTTCTGAGACTCGTTTCATCATCATCAACTATCAGGAGTCGCGGCATCGCTCGGCACTTTGTCCGTGGGTAGAGTCGGCAAAGTAAACCGGACGACCGTTCCTTCACCTTGATGTGAATCAACTTCAACCGCGCCGCCGTGTTGTTCGACGATGCGCTTTACGATCGCCAACCCAAGACCTGTTCCCTTGGCTCTGGTCGTGAAAAACGGCTCCAACACTTGGTCGAGAACGTCGGGTTTTATACCGATACCCGTGTCGCGCACACTCACCTGCACGTTGGGGTCGTCTCCTCCCATGATCATGCTGGTGTCGACGCTCAGCGTGCCGCCATCAGGCATGGCCTGTAGCGCATTTCCGATGAGATTGCGCAGCACCGCCAGAACCTTGGACCGGTCACAATAAGCTTTCGGCACGTCGCCGCCGCCATGACGCTGGACATCGATTTCGCGTGCCACAATACGTTGGCTGTCTGCAACGATTGCCTCTTCGACAATCTGGTCGAGATCGTGCCAATCTTGCAACAATCGGTCCGGCCGGGCGAAAGCCAGCATGTCGCGCATAATATCTTCCATGTACTGAACCTGATCCAGGCCGATGCGGCAATGTTCCCAATCAGCCGTCTTCTCTGGCTCCGCATCATGATGGCGAAACAGGATTTGCAGGTTCATCTTGATTGTCGAGAGAGCATTGCGGAGATCGTGAGCGATCATGCTCGCCATTTGGCCCATGGCACGCAAGCCCTGCGTTTCAGCGATTTCGCGTGAACGCTCTTCGACCTCTTTTTCCAACTGCTCGCGGTAAGCACGGGCCAAGGATATATCGCGGTGCACGCCGAGCAGCGATACGATCTTTCCGGTGTCGTCGTGAATCGGGCTCATGGTTAAATCGATTGGATATTCTTCGCCATTCTTGCGCCGGTTCCACAACTCACCACGCCAAGTTTGTCCTTCTTCGACGGCACGCTTCAGCGCATCGAAGACAGCGCCCGGGGTCTTCGGAGAAGCGGTCAGGCCTGGTGTCTCTCCGATAGCATCCTCAGCGCTATATCCAGTGATTTTCTCGAAGGCCGGATTGACGTAATAGATACGGCTTTCCGAATCCGTCAGCACGATGGCGTCGGCCGCATCGGCAACTGCCTGGGCAAAGGCACGCAGCTCATTTTCCGATGCACTGACCCGTTCCGCCATACGGTTGAATTCGGCTGCCAAGGCGCCGATTTCATCAGCAGTCGAGATCGTAACCCGGTGATCGCGATCGCCTCGCGCAAACTGTTGCACGCCGTTTTGCAATTGTTTGAGCGGTGTCGTGATGTGCCAAGCGATAAATGCCCCACCGATCCCAACCACCAAAACACCGAACAAACCGACCAGCAGAAATGACCCCAGTGATGTTTTCAGGGCAATGTAGCTTTCATCCGGCGATTGGGTGACCACGATATTCCACGGTGGCAGGTCAAAAGCACCGCGAAGCTCATTGACCGTCCGCACCGGTACAATGCATGCCAACCGCTGCCAATAGGGCCAGGGTCCGGCTTCCTCCAATGCAATCCAATAGGCTTCCGCCTCGAATTGCGTGGCCGAATCAGGATTTTGCGGCGGCCGGCGGCGCCCCATGGCGCGAACCAAAAACGCGCGCGCGAGACCGGCCAAGGGGGCTCCGGCATAATCGACGGCATGAACCGCTCCCGTGGCGCCAAATCGGACAGCATTCAGATCTTTGTCGACATCGGTGTAGTCGAACTCCGCTGTGACGAAACCGACAATGTCGGTGCCCGCCCATATCGGCGTAGCAACGAGAATTTCGCTTCGTTCGCGGTCCAGGTCCACGTAGACAAAATGCGTTTTGCGTTTAACAACAGCTTGATACCAAGATACCGTTCTTGCTGAGTGCGCGGCTGGAGGGCTGCTGCTAGCGAGCACGTTTGCATACAGGTCGAACACCGTCAGCCGCAGTAGGGCTGCCCCTTCCAACCCTTTCAATACGGAAAGCCTGTGTGACAACTGCGGGTGTAGACTTCTCATCCGGGCTGTCGCCGAGTTGGCAGCGTTCCATTCCTGCTCTATGCGTTTGAACCGTGCTTGCCGCCAATCGGATGAGTAGCGCCTATAGAGATCGAATTGTTCCAGTGCCACTTCAGTCGTCAGCGAGTCGGTTGCCAAGTCTCCGACGATACGGCGTTGGCGTTCGAAGGTATCGCTGAATTGCTCGGCTGTACGCGAGCCGATCTGACAAAAAGTTTGGCCCAGGGTTTCTTGAATTGCCTGAATCCCCGTCGCGTAAACAACGACGACCCCCGTCGCCACCGCACCCACGGCACCAAGAATGAACCAAAGGACCAACCGGCCTCTGATTCCGACGGGCAGCCATGAACGGCTGACAGTCTTTTTCTCGGCTATGGACACGTCTCATCAATCCTTTGTTCTATTCGACGGAGATAAGCCTCGACCGTTTCCTCGGCGCGCCGCGGAACGAAATAGATCAACTTGGCGGCAACTATAAACGGCCTTCGGCTTTGCTCTCCGGCAGGTTGCTGTTCGGTCAATATTTTCCGAACATAGCCCAAATGCTGTTCGGGTGCGTCGCAATACCGCTCGAGCGCCACAGACCCAGCCCGCCACTCAGCAAACCGAAATACCATGAGCAGCACCAGACAGGCTGCAATAAAAACAATCAGTATTCGTAGTGTGCCTTTTGGCACGATTGCGCTCCGGGTCCAGGAATTCTGTGTCTAGTCAAACACCCGCACTACGATATGTCTTAGCTTGAATGTCAATCGGCTGCACCGCCGCCCCAAAAAATATGCGCATTTGTCGGGTTTTCAAAACGGTGCCGCTATCGGCCGGTGCGTTTGCGCCATTCCGCGTAATCGGCCTTGGCTTCGTCCGATGTCGCGGGATAAAGGCCGATGACGGCCTTGCCCGCAAAAACCTGTTCGGTGACGAAATCTTCAAACGCCGTCATCTCGCTCGCCTCATGTGCGATATCATCGACGAGATGCAACGGGATCACCACAACGCCTTCATTGTCGCCAACAATGACGTCACCTGGAAACACCGCCACATCGCCGCAACCGATCGGGCCATTGAGTTCAATGGCTTGGTGAATAGTTAAGTTGGTCGGTGCGGAAGGCCGGTTGTGATAGGTCGGAATATCAAGCCCACCGATCTCCGGCGCGTCGCGAAACCCGCCATCGGTGACGACACCGGCAACGCCGCGTTTCATCATGCGTGTGACCAGGATCGACCCCGCCGACGCGGCGCGCGCATCCTTGCGGCTGTCGATCACCATCACGTGGCCGACCGGGCATTCCTCGACGCCGACACGCTGCGGGTGGGTTGGATCTTGGAACACCGTGATCGGATTCAGGTCTTCGCGCGCCGGAATATAACGCAACGTATAGGCTTGGCC
Source organism: Rhodospirillaceae bacterium (assembly GCA_016845145.1). Taxonomy (GTDB): domain Bacteria; phylum Pseudomonadota; class Alphaproteobacteria; order Rhodospirillales; family Casp-alpha2; genus TMED8. The sequence goes on along the minus strand of JAERTE010000095.1, from coordinate 44,906 downwards.
GACCATGTTTTTAGGCTTCGGCGCCAGCGGGCGGACATCCTGAATGAATTGGTTCTTCAGCCCGACCTTAAACAGCGCCGTGCTGATCGTCGCCGTGCTTACGTTCATCAGTTTCTCGCGCGTCACCGCGCTGAGTTCCGCTGTCGTCATCTTAAGTCTCCACTCAGAAGATATCGGGCTCTTTGACCGGAGCGCCGAAATCCGTCTCCAAATAATCGAAATCGCAACCCGTATCGGCTTGCTTGATATGACGCGAGAACATCCAACCGAACCCGCGCTCGAAACGCGCCGGTAGAGGTTCCCACTGGCTGCGGCGGCGCTCAAGTTCAGCGTCATCGACATCCATTTGGATCAGGCGTTGCTCGACATCAACGGTAATCATATCGCCTGTTTCAACCAGGGCCAAGGGGCCGCCGATGTAGGATTCCGGCGCCACGTGCAGGATACAGGCGCCATAGCTGGTGCCGCTCATGCGCGCGTCCGAAATGCGCAGCATATCGCGCACGCCTTGCTTCACCAGCTTAGTCGGCACTGGCAGCATGCCCCATTCGGGCATGCCCGGTCCGCCCTTGGGGCCGGCATTGCGCAGTATCAATACGGTGTCTTCCGTAGCATCAATATTCTCATCGTTGATCGCTGCTTTCATGGCCGGATAGTCGTCGAACACCATGGCAGGACCGGTATGCTTGAGGAATCGATTGTCCATCGCCGATACCTTCATGACGCAACCGTCCGGCGCGAGATTGCCTTTCAGCACAACAAGCGCGCCTGAATCGTAAATAGGGTTATCCACGGTGCGGATGACATCGTCATCATGGACTTCGGCGTTCGCGATATTATCACCGATGGTCTTGCCGTTGACGGTCATGGCGCCGCCATCGAGGTGTTCCTCAATGCGTTTCAACATCCCCTTCAAGCCACCGGCGTAATAAAAATCTTCCATCAAGTAGGTTGTACCATTAGGGCGAATGTTGGCGATCACCGGCACTTCACGACCAATACGGTCGAAATCTTCAAGGCTGATATCGAATCCGGCGCGCCGGCCCATGGCCACCACATGCACAATGGCATTGGTCGAGCATCCCATGGCCATGGCAGCTGCAATGGCATTCTCAAACGATTGACGGCTCAAGACATCACTGGGCTTCAAGTCGTCCCAGGTCATATCGACGATGCGCCGGCCAGTCTGTGTGGCAAGGCGAATATGATTGGCATCCGGCGCCGGAATCGATGCACCGCCCGGCAAGATGAAACCCATGGCCTCGGCGATGGACGTCATGGTGCTGGCGGTACCCATGGTCATGCAATGGCCAAAGGATCGCGCGATGCCTTCCTCGACTTCGGTCCAATCATCTTGTGTGATCTTGCCTTCGCGCAAATCATCCCAGTATTTCCAGGTGTCCGAACCGCTACCTAGGGGTTTGCCTTTCCAGTTGCCACGCAGCATCGGCCCGGCCGGGAAGAAAATCGCCGGCAAATCCATGGAAATCGCACCCATAAGCAGGCCCGGTGTGGTCTTGTCGCATCCCCCCATGAGCACACAGGCGTCCACGGGGTGCGAGCGGATCAACTCCTCCGTCTCCATGGCGAGGAAGTTGCGGTACAGCATCGTGGTGGGTTTGACGATAGGCTCGGACAGCGAAATCGCCGGCAATTCGATAGGAAACCCACCAGCCTGCAATATGCCGCGTTTCACATGTTCGACACGGTCCTTGAAATGCACGTGGCACTGATTGATATCGGACCAGGTGTTGATAATGCCGATGATCGGTTTGCCGGCCCAATCCGCGGAATCGTACCCCATCTGCATGGTGCGCGAGCGATGCCCGAAGGCTCTGAGGTCTTGGACACCGTACCAGCGATAGCTCCGTAGATCTTCCGGCGCTTTCTTTTTGTTACTCATGATTTAGGCAAACCCATCAGCCAGGGCGAACATAAAAGCGATCATTCCCAATCCGATCAAGATCCCGACAATACCGGGTTTAACCCCGTAAAAGTCACTATCGGCGGCCTCGTGGTCCTCGAAATCGTCATGGAAGTCTTCTTGGTGGTCAACGTTGCTAGACAAGATTTCCTCCTAATTAACTCAATGCTTGCGGCATCCACAGCGCGATTTGCGGAATGAACATCACCAACAGCATACCGATGATCTGCAAGACGATAAACGGGATAACACTAACGAAAATTTCCTGCAGCGTAACATCTTTCGGTGCCACCGATTTGAGCCAGAAACAAGCCGGGCCGAAGGGCGGACTGAGGAAGTATATCTGGATGTTCATGACAAACAGAACGCCAAACCATACCGCCGCCCATTCCGGTTCCATCCCCAGTGCGGGCGCCAGATCGCGCACCACCGGCGCGAATACCGGCACGGTGATAAAGATAATTGCAATCCATTCCATGAATGTGCCGAGGATAACCAAGATCGCCATCATCACGAATATGGTGCCCAGTGGTCCAAGGCCCGCACCCTTGATCAGTTCGCGCATGAAGTCAGCGCCACCGATTAGGTTGTAGAGCCCAACAAAAGCAACCGCGCCGAGGATCAGCCAGATAATCGTACCGACCACCGACATGGTGTTGGCGAGGCAATCACGCAGCAGCGCGTAGTTGAACTGGAACCGCACAGCGGCAACGCCGATGGCACCGAACACGCCAACGGCGGCGGCCTCGGTGACACTCGTGATACCGCCGTAAATCGAGCCCATGACACAGACAATCAGCACAATACACATGGCTACGGCCCAAATCTGGTGACGGCCCAGTTTGGTCTCTTGGCCGGTCTTGGCCGCGATTTCCGCCGCAGTCGGCGCCAGGGAATGGTCGAGATTACACCGGATCAGCACGAACGTGACATAGAACGCAGCCAGCATCAGTCCGGGCATGAAACCCGCGGAAAACAGATCACCGATCCCCACATTGGCGCTCAGCCCATAAACAATCATCACAATCGACGGCGGAATGAGCGTCGCCAATGCGCCTGACGCGCAGATCAAACCAATGGTCAGTTTGCGGTCATAGCCGAGCCTGAGCATCTGCGGCAATGCGACCAAACCCAGCATCACGATCTCACCGCCCATCACCCCCGACATGGCGGCCAGGATGACGGCGACGATGGTCGTCTGCAAAGCAACGCCGCCACGCAGCCCACCGGCAAAAATCGACATGGCGTCGAACAGGTCTTGCGCAATCCCGGCACGTTCCAGGATCGATGCCATCAAAACGAAAAACGGCACTGCCACCAATGGGTATTTTTCCAACAGATCCATGGCATTTGTGGACACCAGATACATGCCCGTGTTGCCGTAGAACAGCAGTGCGCAGACGACGGAGATAATCAGCGTAACAATGCCGAGCGGCATGCCCGTCATCATCAAAGCCAAAAGCGCGGCAACAATGGCGAGCGAGATCGTCGCAATGCCGACGGCATCGCGATCAACTCGGAATTGATCAATGAACTCGCTACTGGATTCGATCAGCGCTTCGTCCCACCCGAGCCACATACTTTCGGCGCCGCCGTAGTGGCCAAAAATCTGCAACAACAATCGCAAGCAAATCAACGCCAGAACGGCAAACACCGTGATCTGCAGCAGATGACTGCGGAAATGCCGGCTCAGGTTGACCAGCAACTGGACCAGATAAATGAACAGGCCTGCCACCAAGACGGTCTTCAGAACCATCGGCAGCGGTGAGTTCCACGCGGTGCCGCCGCGTTCCACCAGATCAATGCTTTCCAGCGCGCGGATCAGCGTGTCGGAAACCAACATGTACAGCGCGAACACGCCGACCACCATAGCGAAGACGTCGAGCCACCACCGGACCCTGTCCGACGCCATCAGATAAAATACTGTAATTCCGATATGGCGCTTTTGCAGTGTTACGAAGCCGGCCGACAGCATCCAAGAACTGGCGCAAAGCACCATCACCACTTCGAACGCCCATTGGGTCGGGGAGTTGAAGACGTAGCGAGCAATCACTTCCCACAACGTGCAGACAGCCGCCAGCAAATACAGATTGCCAACCGCCAACCCGAGAAAACGGCTGAAGTGATCTACGGACCGGTTGAATGTCGCTCCCACCGGCGCACCAACCATCGTTTCCGTGAATCCGGGCATTCTTCCCCCCTTACAGAAGCGTCATCAAAGACAAAGTCATAAACGATAAAGTCAAAGAGTATGAAAAAAACCGCCGCGCCTTGAATTGGCGCGGCGGTCGTCGTCAGGCGGTTATTTCAACAAGCCAACATTGCGCATATATTTCAGGTGCGCATCAAGGGCTTCTTTGGCCAGCGGCGACTTCTTGGCGAAATCGTGCCAGGCGCCAACCGCGATTTCACGGAACTTGGCGCGCTCTGCCGTCGACCAATCGATGACCGTGATGTCTTTGCCGGCACGCTGATTGGCGGCAATGGCACGGTCCTGCAGGTCGGCTTCACGGCGCATCGCGTCGTAGGAAGACGCATACCAAACTTCAAGAGCCGTCTGGCCTTCCTTGCCGAGCTTGTTCCAGACCTTTTTGTTGACGATGAACTGCAACACGGCCATGGAGTGGATGCCCGGATAGATCGGGAATTTCGCCACTTTGTACATGCCGGATGCATTGTTGTTCACGTGAGCCGACGCATCGGCGGCGTCGATGACGCCTTTTTCAAGTGCGGTGTAAACTTCCGAAAATGGCAACGACACAGGCGCCGCACCGGCACGTTTGAACACTTCAGCCGCCAAGCCTTCCGGCGAACGCACTTTCACGCCCTTCATATCGGCGACCGTCTTGATCGGAATGGTCGAGACAAAAGCTTCCTTGGCGTAGGGGCCACAGCCAACCACGTGGACTTTACCCTTGGTGTACTTGTCATACAGCTTTTGCAGAATTTCCTTGCCGCCCGCGTGCATGCAGAAGGTGCGCACCTGGTCCACCGTGTCGTAACCGGCAATCAAATCACCGATAACGGCGAAGGCCGGATCGCGACCGGAGAAATAACTCACGGCATTGAGATCGCCGTCCAGGATACCATTGGCGACCGCATCAATGGTTTCACGGTGCGGCACGACAGCCTTCGTTGGCAGCACGTCGACTTTCAATTTTCCACCGGTCATGGCCCCCAACTTCGGACCCCAATTGTCGGTCATGAAGCGGTGCGCCCAATCACCGGCCTTTGAACTGGCTTGCAATTTGAGCGTTTTCGCCGAGGTGTCGTTCGCCACCCCCACGGTCATCAGGGCGCCGAGTGCCAGCGCCGTCAGAGTCTTTTTATACACGGATACGTCCTCCCTTAGATAAATTTGACGAAACGGAAAAATAGTAACTAATATATTAGTATTGCAGTCAAGAGCTATTTCCGGATGAGCTGCGTGGGCGTACACTCTTCTCGTCGGATAGCCTGGGAAACTCAGCCAAACACACCGCGATGAATAACGAGTGACAACCAATGCCGCAGAGCCCCCTAACACTTGCTGATCAGCAGACCCCACCTCGGCGAAACCCGGCGGTATCGGCTGTGCAGCAAGTGTATGAAGCGCTTCGACATCGGATCATTCACTTCGTCCTTCCTCCAGGCACCAATATCGCGAAGGGTGAGCTGACAGCGGAGTTCGGGGTCAGTCCAACACCCGTCCGGGAGGCTCTTTTGCGGCTGTCGGACGAAGGGCTTGTCGAAATTTATCCGCAGTCGCGTACGACTGTCTCATTGATTGATGTCCAACACGCCCGCGAAGTTCATTTCCTGCGCCTGAGTGTCGAGGTCGAGGTTGTCCGAGTGCTGGCCGAGACGATCACCTCGGAAAACTTGAACGAACTGGACAACTGGATTGATCGCCAAACGGTCGAACTGAAAGCCGGCAACGAAACCGCCTTTAAAATCGCCGACAACAATTTCCATGAGTACATGTTCAGCCTGGCCGGCGTGCATGGTCTGGCACACTTGATCGATGCGCGGCGAGGTCACTATGACCGGATCAGGGGCTTGTTTTTGCAGGAACACGGGCGCCGTGAAACGGTGGTCGACGAACATCTTGCGATGATCGCCGCATTGAAAGCCGGCGACCCAGGCGCGGCAGAGGCGGCGGTGCGCGTACACCTTGGGAAGTCGTTAGCGATCATCGACGAAATTCGAGATATTCATCCGAGCTATTTTCAATAATCCAAGTCACCGAGGTTTCCTATCGATGAAACGAGTCCTTGTTACTGAGCCCATGCACGAAGACGGATTGGCGCTGCTTCACGAACGCGCTGACATAGAGGTCATTTACGCCGATGACCCCACGCACGAAACGTTGGCAAAATTGTTGCCGAATGTTCACGGCGTCGCGATCCGGACCGCAAAAATGCCGGCCAGCCTGCTGGCGAGCGCACCTGAACTCGAGGTCGTGTCTCGCCACGGTGTGGGTTGCGACAATATTGATGTCGCTCACTTGAGCGAACGTGGTATTCCCGTCGCCATCGCCAACGGCGCCAACTCGACATCGGTGGCCGAACTCACCATGGGAATGTTGCTTATGCTGTCGCGGCAATTGGTCGCCGTCGATGCCGTCGTGCGCTACGACAATTGGCAGGCCCGCGCCGGCTTGCTGGCGACCGACTTGGAGGACGCAACCATGCTGGTGGTCGGCTTTGGACGCGTCGGGCGCAAAGTTGCGCCCAGGGCGCGGGCGTTCGGCATGAACGTCACGGTTGCCGATATCGTTCTCGACCGGCAGTTGGCCGACGACATGGGGTGTGAGGGCATCGAGGATTTCCACGAAGCATTGCCGAAAGCCGATGTCGTAACCCTTCATATCCCACTTGATGAGCGTAACTACCATCTCATGTCGTCTGCGGAATTCGAAATGATGAAACCGGGCGGCGTGCTGATCAACTGCGCGCGCGGCGGTGTCGTCGATGAGGCCGCAATGCTGGCCGCCCTGGAATCAGGGCAATTGGGGGCTGCGGGGCTGGATGTATTTTCCGAAGAGCCGCCGCCCCGCGACGACCCTGTATTAGCCGCGCTGATGAAACGTGACGATGTCGTCCTCGCCCCACATGCGGGCGCGGCGTCCTACGGCGCCATGCGCTCGATGGCCGTGATGGCAGCGCAAAACATTCTCGATTGCTTCGATAGCAAATTGAAGCCCGATAACATTTTCAATCTGGAAGGCTTGAACGGCAAATGACCGATCCGACGACAATGATCATCCCCGCCGACGGCATGACCGCCATGGTCCGGAAAATTTTCGAAACTGCCGGCGCAGGCGGAGAAGAGGCTGAGGCCATTGCCGCCAATCTGGTCGGCGCCAACCTGACCGGCCACGACAGTCACGGCGTTGTGCGTGTGCCGCGCTATCTGATGTGGGAAAAGAGTGGGAACTTGCACTATGGACGCACCGCCGAAACAATCATTGACGGTGATGCTTTTGCCTTGATGGACGGCAACAAAGGTTATGGTCAAATGATCGGTCGCGAGGCGGTCGATTTGGGCATCGCCAAAGCCGATCAGCACGGCGTCTCAGTCGTGGCGCTCAGGCGTTCGGGGCACTTGGGGCGTATCGGGCATTGGGCGGAAATCGCCTGCGCCGCGGGTCTCGTATCTGTCCACTTCGTCAATGTGGCGGAAAGCATGCTGGTGGCGCCGTTCGGCGCTGCTGACCGGCGCATTTCGACCGCCCCCGTCACCATCGGCGTGATCAACCCATCCGGCGATGATTTCATTTTGGATTTCGCCACCTCGAAAGTCGCGGAGGGCAAGGTGATGGTGGCGCTCAAGGGCGGCAAACCCGTGCCTGAGGGCGCACTGGTGGACGGCGAAGGTCAGCCTTCCAACAATCCGCTGGATCTATACGGCGATATCGGGCCGGGCGAGAATCCCGATCCGCGCAACGGTCCCGGCGCGTTGGTGGCCATGGGCGACCACAAAGGCTCAGGCCTCGCGCTGGCGTGTGAATTGCTGGCCGGCGCTTTAACCGGCTCGGGCGCCACGGGGCCCGGCAAGGCGACGCACAACGGCATGCTGTCGATATATATGAAGCCCGAGATTATGGATGACGGGCACGGCTTCGGCGCTGCGGTGGCAGACTATATCGACTACGTACGGGCCGCCCGACCGGCTGATCCCGATACGCCGGTGATGATCCCCGGTGATCCCGAACGCAAAGCCAAGAAAGCGCGCCTCGCCGAGGGCTTGCCGCTGCCGTTCGAGACCTGGAACAACATCGTCAACGCCGGCGTTGAGTTGGGGTTGGAACGGCAAGTCCTTGAAGGCATCGCAAATGCCAAACCCATGCAGACGGAGTAACTATCAATGACCGCACCAAATCTCAGAACCCGAATGCTGCGTGGCGACATCCTTGCCGGCACTTTTCTCAAGACACCCTCGCACGAATTGGTCGAAATCCTCGCCATGTCGGGCATGGATTTCGTTGCCCTTGATGCCGAGCACGCCCCTTTCGACCGCGCCCGCACGGATGCCTGTCTGGCCGTTGCACGTGCGCTCGATTTCCCCGTGCTGGTACGGGTTCCGGACGGCACGCAGGCGGAAATCTTGAAAGTCATGGATTGTGGTGCGACAGGCGTCATCATCCCGCATGTGGCAACGCCGGAAAAGGCCGGCGACATTGCCAGGTGGTCGCGCTTCGGGCACGGCGGGCGCGGTTACGCCGGGTCCACGCGCTGGGCAGGGTTCACCTCCCGGAGCATGCCTGAGCTCCTAAAGCAAAGCGCCGACGAAACCGTTGTCATTGCGCAAATCGAAGAGCCCGAGGGCGTCGACGCCATCGACGCCATCGCCGCCACGGAAGGTCTTGATGGTTTGTTCGTGGGACCGGCCGACTTGGCAGTGTGCCTCGGTAAAGACGACCCGGCTGCACCGGAAGTGCGCGAAGCCATGGGGGTCGTTGGGGCGGCTGCGAAGCGCCATGGCCGCACCTGCATGACTTTCATCCCCAATACGGACAGCGCAGCCGAATTGCAAAAACTCGGCATGTCGATGTTCTTCGTCGGCTCGGAGCAATCCTTCGTGCTCTCGGCTGCACGCGATCTCACAAAAAACCTGCATGCTCTCGACAAAGGAAACTGATTGATGACCAAACTTAGTGCCGACGACCTGAAAACACTGACCCAATGGGACACGCCGACGATTTGCAACGCGCTGGAGATCACCAGCCCGGATCGGCGAGGCTTTGGTTTCAGCGTGCACCCCTTTGTCTGCCTTGATCCCGCCTTACCGCCGATTGTCGGCTACGCACGCACCGCAAAAATTCGAGCCGCGCAGCCGGCGACAGGCGATGCGACCGGGAACCGGATCCCCTACTACGAATACGTCGCCGAAGGGACGGGGCCGTCCATCGTCGTCATCGAAGATGTCGACCCCAAACCCGGCGTCGGCGCCTTTTGGGGCGAAGTCCATACCGCCGTGCACAAAGGCTTAGGGGCGCTTGGCGTGGTGACCAATGGTTCATTCCGCGACATCACAGATAGCGCGCCCGGATTCCAGGCCTTGGGCGGCATGGTTGGGCCAAGCCATGCCTTCGTCCATCCGGTGGATTTCAACTGTCCCGTCACCGTTCACGGCATGGAGGTCGAACATGGCGACATTATCCATGCCGACCAGCACGGGGCCGTTGTCGTACCGGCCGAAGCGGTGCGCGAAATTCCGGCGGCAGTCGATCTGATCACGCGGCGCGAGGCAAAAATTCTCGACGCGGCGCGCGCCGAGGATTTCGATATTGAAAAACTCAAGCAAGCCATCGGTGCGTCTGGGGACGTTCACTAGGTAGATGCTTTGCAGGAGAGAAACGAATGATCACCTATTTGAAACGCGGCAAAAGCGCCGACGACATTGCCGAAGCGGACGCCAAAGTCCGCCAGACCGTCGAAGATATCCTCGCCGACATTGAGAAACGCGGCGACGATGCCGTTCGGGAACTGTCGGAGAAATTCGACGGCTACGCCCGTGACGATTTCCGCCTCAGTGATGCCGAAATCGAGGCTGCCATGGCGCAGGTGTCGCCGTCGGATATCGACGATATCGAGTTCGCCCAGGCACAGGTCCGCAATTTTGCCGAAAAGCAAAAAGAGTGCCTGCAGGATTTGGAAGTGGAGACAATGCCGGGCGTGATACTGGGGCACAAAAACGTACCGGTGAACGCGGTTGGCTGTTACGTGCCGGGCGGCAAATACCCAATGGTGGCATCGGCGCACATGAGCGTTGTGACGGCGAACGTGGCCGGCGTCAAACGCATCGTCGCCTCAGCCCCTCCGCAAGACGGGAAACCACATCCCGCCATCGTCGCCGCCATGCACATGGCTGGTGCCAATGAGATTTTGGTGCTGGGCGGGATTCAGGCCATCGGCGCCATGGCGCTCGGCACCGATACCATCGGCGGTGTCGATATGCTGGTCGGCCCCGGCAACATGTTTGTCGCCGAGGCCAAGCGGCAATTATTCGGCCGCGTCGGCATTGATCTGTTTGCCGGCCCCACGGAAACCTTGATTATCGCCGACGACAGCGTTGATGCTGAGCTCTGTGCGGTGGACTTGCTGGGCCAGGCCGAGCACGGCCCTACGTCACCAGCCGCTTTGCTGACCAATTCGAGGGCCTTGGCGGAAGCCACCTTGGCTGAGGTCGAACGACAGTTAGGTATTTTACCGACCGCCGAAATCGCCCGTACGGCCTGGGAGGAATTCGGCTCGGTGATCCTATGTGACAATATCGATGAAATGGTTACCGAAGCGGATAAACTGGCCTACGAGCATGTCCAAGTGATGACCGAGGATCCGGATTATTTTGCCGACAACATGACCAATTACGGCGCGCTGTTCCTAGGCCCGCGCACCAATGTCTCCTATGGCGACAAGGTCATCGGCACCAACCACACGCTGCCCACCAAAAAGGCCGCGCGATATACCGGTGGGCTTTGGGTCGGCAAGTTCATGAAAACCTGCACTTACCAGAAAGTCCTCACCGATGAAGCCTCGGCCATGATCGGCGGCTATTGCTCGCGGCTCTGTGCCATTGAGGGATTTGCCGGCCATGGCGAACAGGCCAATATTCGCGTGCGCCGCTATGGCGGCAGCAATGTTGAACCTTATGGCACGGTGGCAAAAACATGAGCGAGAAAATCACCCTGCCGAAAACGCCCAGCTTCCGGCTTGATGGCCGGCGCGCATTGGTCACGGGTGCTGGTCGCGGCATCGGCCGTGCTGCTGCGGCCGCTTTGGCAGGTGCCGGGGCCGAGGTGACGCTGGCGGCGCGAAGTGCGGACGAGGTCGAAGCTATCGCTGACGCGATCCGTGATGCCGGCGGTATGGCCGATGCATTGACACTGGACGTCACCGACACGCCCGTCGTAAAAGCGGAAATCGCGGCCCGAGGCCCCTTTCAAATTCTGTTCAACAACGCTGGCACCAATCGCCCGGCGCTACTGGCAGATATGACGGAAGCCGATTACGACGCCGTCACCGACCTCAATGTCCGCGCCGCCATATTCGTGGCACAGGCTGTCGCACTGGGATTGGTTGAGGCGAATTTACCCGGCTCAATCATCAACGTGTCGTCACAGATGGGACATGTCGGCGGCCCCAAACGTACCGTTTATTGCGCCACCAAGCATGCCATTGAGGGCGCCACCAAAGCTATGGCTTGGGAACTTGGGCCCCAAGGCATCCGGGTGAACACGATTTGTCCGACGTTCATTGAAACACCCATGACCGAAGGCATGCTTGAAGACGATGCTTTCCGCGAACAGGTTGCGGCGAACATTGCGCTCGGTCGGGTTGGCCAAGTCGAAGACATCATGGGCGCGGTCATCTACTTGGCATCCGATGCATCGGCGCTGGTCACCGGCTCGGCGTTGATGGTGGACGGCGGTTGGACGGCGGCTTGAAGCGATGATCACAACCCCTATCGTCCCGCGTGTTTCCGAGACCGATGGTGCCGGACACATCAACAATGTGTTCGTACCGATCTGGTTTGAGGCGGGCCGGCGCGAAATTTTCCGTATTTTGACACCCGACCTGGACTTTGCACGTTGGCGCGTGGCCCTGGTCAACATGAACGTCGATTTCGAGGCGCAGATTTTCTTTCAAAAGGACGCCGAAGTCCGCACATGGATTGAACGGGTCGGCACCAAAAGCTTCACGGTCGGCGAGGAGATTTGGCAATCAGGCGGGCGTTGCGCGCGCGGCACCACGGTCTACGTTTACTTCAATTACGATACGCAGGCGTCCGAACCGATCCCGCAAGAGATCGCCGACGGCCTTCGAGAAATCCGCGCGCTGGACGCTTAGAAATTCACTGACGTAACAACCGTAAAGACACCGATCGCTACAGTGCCGCCACCGATGACGGTCTGCAGGCCGTTATGCGCCCAGGTGAGGGTGCGGGCGCTGCGCATGGGAATGCTGATCACCACCGTAAACAACGCCATGCCCGCGATTGAACCCACGCCAAACAGCGCAACGTAGAGAAGCCCCGTCGCGACAGACTCCGCTGTTTGAACCGCCAACACGATCAAGGCGGCGGAACCGGCCATGCCGTGCATCAAGCCGACGAGAAGGGCGCGGGTGGGGAACGCACTACGGTGCTCGTGGTCATGGCGCTCGGCGTCGTGCGCCGTGCCTTTTTCGCCTTTGTGGGAGTGCGCGTGAAAATGCGCCTTGCCGTCGCCATGCTTGTGGGCATGAAAGTGAACGCGATCCCGGTGCACCCGATAGACCACATCCGCGCCCAAAATGATCAACATCACGCCGACCACCGCTTCCAGGATATGGGAAAGCTGTTCCGAGATCGTCATGTTGAAGATCAGTACGGCCCCGCAGACCACAAACAACGTCAGCGTATGCCCCAAACCCCAGGCGGCGCCATGGCGCACGGCTTGGCGAACGGATGAAGCGCGTGTCGTCAAGGATGCCACCGCCGCAACATGATCGGGCTCAAACGCGTGACGGATGCCAATCAAAAAGCCGAGAACCAAAATCGAAGTCATGTGATCTCCTGACGAATGAACCGTGCCGCCGCGATTGCCGCCTGACCGAGCGATATCCCGCCATCGTTGGCCGGAAATGCCGTCGGCGTTAGAACTTGGAAGCCATCTGCCCGAAGCGCCTCTCCGACGCCCGCCAGCAGAATAGTGTTTTGGAATACCCCACCGGTAAGTACAACGTTTTTCAAGCCCTCGGCAGACGCAATTTCGCGCGTGGCGGCATGCACGGTGTGTATGACCGTGTTGTGAAACCGCCGGCCAATGATACTCAGCTCAGTACCGCGACCTATGTCGGCCAGCAAATCAGCCCACATGTCCCGCCATTTCAGCACCTCTCCGCGCGGCACAGCGTAGTGCCCGACATCCGGATCAGCGCGCCGGGCCAGGTTTTCAAGTCGGATCGCCGCCTCGCCCTCATAGTCGATCCCGTCGAAGCAGATCCCCAAAGCCGCGGCCACCGCGTCAAACAGCCGGCCCGCTGACGACGCGGGCGGCACGTTGACACCGCGCTCAAGCATCTGAATGCACGTACTGATGGGCTTTTTGTTGAGCTGCGCAACAAATTCGAACTGGCTGAAATCGTTATTCATGGTGTCGGCGCCAAAACTTTGCACCAAATGCGCCAGTACATTTCGCCAAGGCTCGACCATGGCTTTCGCGCCGCCGATCAGCGGCACCGCATCAAAATGCCGGGCGCGGCGGAAACCCGCATAATCGCAAACAAAAAACTCCCCGCCCCACAGCTCATCGTCCGCCCCAAAGCCCAAACCATCAAGCACAACACCGAGAACCGGGCCGGCATCCAGCGCCCAGCCATGCTCCGCCATCACCGACGCCACATGCGCATGATGGTGCTGCACAGGCGCGTACGGGATATCGGCTTGCGCCGCCGTCGAAATCCCCCAGCTTGTCGGGATGTAATCCGGATGCATGTCAACGGCGATTAAATCCGGCGTGAATTGATGCACATCCCGATAGAGATCGATATTGCGGCGAAAATCGGCATGTGCGGCGGGGTGCTCCTGGTCGCCCATGTGTTGCGATACAATGGCGTGACCATCCTTGATCAAACAGAACGTATTTTTGAGTTCGCCACCGGCCGCGAGTATGGCCGGCGATTCGCCGAAGCCGTCCGGCATGGGCAAAGGTGCCGGTGCGAAACCGCGGGCGCGGCGCAACGCCCGCACCGCGCCATCGGATTTCCACACCACGGAATCGTCCAACCGGTTGACGATATCGCGGTCATGCATCAGCCAGGCATCGGCAATGTCCGCCAGGCGTTCCTGCGCCTCAGAATTCGCGATAGCTTGCGGCTCGTCCGAACGATTACCCGACGTCAACACAATGGGCCGATCCAACTGCGCCATCAAAACCGCATGCATGGGGGTGTAGGGCAGCATGAACCCCAGTGCATCCTGTCCGGGCGCCACCGCGTCGGCCAATGGGACCACTGGCAGTGACGCTTCCTTTCGCGCCATCACGACAATGGGTGCCGCCGCGCTCACCAAGGCGGCGGCTTCGTTCTCATCCATATGGACGTAATCAGCAATCGTTGAGGTATCGCTGGCCATCAAAGCAAACGGTTTGCCGTAGCGGTGCTTGCGGTTCCGCAGTTCGTCTACCGCCGACGGATTGCCTGCATCGCACGCCAGATGGAAGCCGCCGATCCCCTTAATCGCCACGATCCGCCCTTGCTTGATCATATCGGCGGCAGCCTCAAGCGCATCTCGATGATCGCCGAGATCAAGCTCTGTACCGCTTGCATCACTCAGCCACAACCTGGGGCCGCAATCCGGGCACGCATTGGGTTGGGCGTGAAACCGTCGGTCGGCGGGGTCGTCGTACTCGCGCTGGCACGTCGGGCACATTTCGAACGTCGCCATGGCGGTGTTTTTGCGGTCGTAAGGAATGGCCCTGACGATGGAGAGCCTGGGGCCGCAGTGCGTGCAGTTGGTAAATGGGTAGCGGTAACGTCGGTTTGACGGGTCGGCGACCTCCGCACCGCAGGCTTGGCACGTCGCCGCATCCGGCACGACCCCGGTTTGAGCGCCATCACTGACACTGCCAGATATATGGAAATCCGGCACCTCGGCCTCGCCGGACAAGGCATCCCACTCGACCGAATCAATCCGCGACAACGGCGGTGCATCGGCCTCAAGCGCCAGGGTGAAATCATCCAATGTGCCGCGCTCACCCCATGCCCTGATCAACACCCCCGCACCGTCGTTCAGAACCTCGCCCCGAAGCCCATGATCATGTGCCAGCCGCCACACGTTGGGTCGGAAACCAACGCCCTGCACCAAACCGCGCACACGGATACGCCGTCCCTCGGCACCTTTGTTTTTCTGGATCGCGGAATTCATCCGATCACCCTCAATGCACCGTGCAGACCATGCACGGATCGAATGACCGGACGATATGCTGCACGGCGACGGGTTCCGCCTCGCCATCGCGGACCGGGGCGCCAACCAAGGCTTGTTCCAACGCGCCGGGCGTTCCCTCTGCGTCGCGGGGCGAGAAATTCCAGGTGGTGGGCGCGACGATCTGATAGTTCCAGATCCGCCCGTCGCGCACTTTCAGCCAATGGCCGAGCGATCCACGCGCCGCTTCGACAAGCCCCGCGCCTTCGGCCTCGTCGGGCATGGATGCATGGGTACAGAAGATATCACCCGGGCGAAGGTTTCGTGCCCAGGTTTCCATTTCAATCATCACCCGCGCGATCTCAATCAGCCGGGCCAAAACCCGGTTGTGCACGTTGCCGCCACTTTCCAAGGCAGCCGCACGGATTAACGGATGGCCGGCAACGGCCTGGCGCGCCAGGGCACCGACCTCCACGACCTGACCATCCAATCGCGGTGCCTTGCACCAGGTATAGCCGTCGTCCTCGTTCCATTCGGGGAAGGTGTGGCCGTCATAAGGGTGCAGCGCGCCGTTGCCGCCCTGCATCCAGCTGTGTGACACATCCTCGGCAATGCGGGCACCATCCAGGGGCAACACGGCACTGCGTTCAAAAACGCCCGGCGTAAGAAAATGACCATCGGCAGACGCGTAGGCGCCGAAGCTCATGAAACGATCCGCAGCCCGACCAAGCTTGTGCAGTTCCAGGTTCTCCGAGATTTCCAGGAACCGGCCGAAATCGCTGCCCGCGGGGCCCGGCATCTGCCGCCATGCGTTCAAGGCATCAAGCGAGCCAATGTCGGCGACGTTTTCCAGCGTATCGCCATACAGCGTGCGTTCCAGGAACGTTCGGAATGTGTGCAACAACGCCGCAAGCCGCGATTTCTCTTGCGCCTCGATGGACTTCGTCGAACCGCCCGGTTGCAGTGTCAGCGTATGCGGCCACTTGCCCGCCATGAGGCCCAAGATATGCATGAACTGCGCACGCGCCGGCAACATGTCTTGCAGCGCCGTTCCCTTCAGGGCTCGAAACCGCTCAGCAGCATCCCCATGCCAGAAATTGGCGGCGTAAACATCTCTGGCAAAATCCGGCATGAAAAACAGATAGAAATGAGTCAGATGATCGGCGACGTTTTCAGTGGCCGATATTAAATTTCGCGACAGAATGCCGTTCGGCGGCACAGCGGAGATACCCTGCGCCTGTGCCAAAGCGCTCGCCGATGCCGCAGACTGGCTGACCGAACAAATGCCACAGATACGCGGCGCATAGACCAGGGCGTCGCCTGGATCTTTGCCCTGCAAAATCTGCTCAAACCCGCGATACAGCGGCGACACCACCCGCGCTTCGCTGACCACGTCGCCATCCAGGTCGAGCTTAACCTCCAGGTCGCCTTCAACACGATTGAACGGTCCGACAATCAGGCGGGTCATGATTTCTTAGCCTTGCTGTTCGAACGCGGTGCTAAACGGATATGGTCCGACACCGCGTTTTCGCGCAACCGCTCCGGCGTTGCCGCCTTGGAAAGCGACGCCAAGGCGACAAACCAAGCTTTCGGCATATCGGTCGGCAAGCCGATGGGGATGCCGGCGATTTTCGGTGTTTCGGCAAACGGATGCCCCGGCTCCTCGAAACCCGGCTCGGTGCAGGCGATACACGGATAGCCCCCCGAAATACATGACCCGACGCCGTTCCAAGCCCGCATATTGCAGTCACCGCTGGCTTGCGTACCCTTGCAACCCAGGTGCTCCATCATGCAGCCCAAATCACATAACTTCTCAGCACTCGCCTTAAACTCGTAGAACTCATTGCGCGAGCAGCCATGGTGAACCAGCTTGTTGGAAATACCTTTCGGACGCCCGAACGGGTCCAGGTCTTCGGCGTTCATGGTATCCGCTGCCAATTGGAACAGCGTTTCCACCACCCAGTCGGGATGGATCGGACAGCCGGAAATGTTGACCACGGGCAGGCCGCTCTTGGCGCGGAAATCGGGGCCCAGTAAACCGCCCGACTCGCTGCCCTCAAACCCGAGCCCCATGGCCTCGACATGATTGTCGCCACCGGCCGTAACACCGCCGAACGCCGCGCAACTGCCGATGCCCATGACAGTGCCGCTCACGGCCGCCAACGCGGCAATCAGGTCTTTCATGGGTTTGTCGTCGAACCCGGACATCATGTGAAAGCGTCCCGTGCCACCAGGTCCGGCGATGACCGAGCCTTCGAGGCAGAGGATATCGAGATCAACCTCGCCCGCCAGGATTCGCCTGATAAGCCCGATGGCTTCGGAACCGGTAGCCTCGCTCAACGAGGGATGCCAAAGGATATCGATCCCGGCAATTTCCAGCGATGCGATGAAATCGGGCGATTCGGCACCAATCAGCGACAATGTACAACCGCCGCAGCCGCCAGACTGCAACCACAATAGAGACTTGCGCTTAGCCATCAGCGCTCTCTCGCTGCAACGGCATCGTCAGAGTGAATACTGCACCCCCGTCGGGATGGTTCGCACCCGTGAGGGTGCCACCCTGCTCCTCGGCCATACTGTAACTGACCGAAAGGCCGAGGCCGGTGCCATCGCCAATCGGTTTCGTGGTGAAAAACGGCTCGAAAATATGCGGCAGGTCATCTACGGCAATGCCTGGTCCGTGATCGCGGATGGAAAGCCAGACAGTCCCCGCCTCCGTACCACACGAGACATCGAAACGTGGCTCGGGTGTGTCTTCCATCACGTCGAGGGCATTTTGAATCAAATTGACGGCGATCTGGTGGATATGGCCCTTGTGCGCGAAAATCTCCAGCGACTCCGGCATCAGATTGACGATTTCCGGTTTTCGCTTGGCGCCCTTGATCACCCAATGAGCTGCCGTCGTCAGCACCGGCGGCAGATCAAACACCTGCTTGGGCTCAGACTGTTTGGAAGAAAACCGCCGCAGGTCCTGAACGATATCGCTGACCCGTTCGGCACCTTCCAGCGTCCCTTCGACCAACGGCAGGATATCATTCATTACCTTGTCGATCTTCAGGTCGGCTTTCAATTTTTCCTGCTCGTCTGCACCAGCGCCGGCATCGAGTGCCGAAAGGTATGTCGTAATCGCTTCGCCGTAACGTCTAAGGGCATGCATGTTGCCGAATACAAAACTGATGGGGTTGTTCAACTCGTGCGCAACGCCCGCCACCAACCGGCCCAACGCCGCCATCTTTTCGGTAAACACCAACTGCTGTTGGGCTTGGCGCAGCGATTGATGCGCCTCATCAAGCTCCTGATAAGCACGGCGCAGCTCACCGATGGAGCGGCCGATCAGGACCATGCCGATCAGGCGCCCACGCGCATCGTACTGTGACGAACAATTGACCGACAACGGCACAGGCACATCGTCGATACCCAGTAGCGATACCTCGCAATCGGCGACCACATGATGAGAGCCCAAACGCTCGGTGAATTCTGCCACCCGCTCCGCCATATCGGGTGCGAACAGCGAGACCATCGGCATGCCGATAAGCGTCGTTTCATCCTGACCCGTGAGGGTTTTCAGCGCGCTGTTTACCTGTTGGATATTGCCGCTCAGATCACAAACGATAAGGATATCGGTCATCGAACTCAGCACACTGCCGATAAACTGATGCGCTTCTTCAAGGGCTGCGTTCTTTTCTTCCAGCTCCACCTGCGAGGCGACCAAGTCGGCATAGACCGAGTCCATCTTATGGATGACCTCGATCCAGGCTTCCTCGCCTTCCGGCGCCAAGCCGAGATTACCCGTCGCCGTCACCTGCTCGATCAGGCCGGGGCTTACATTTGCGCGTGTGTCGTCAACACGGCCCATCGATTAACCCTTCATGGATTGAACGTCGGCGGGATCGGACTGCAAACTCTCTACTTTTTCCAGCCCATAGCGCTCCAACTTGCCACGCAGGCCGACCCGAGACAGCCCTAATTCCTTAGCGGCCTTGCTTTTGTTCCAGCGCTGACGGATCAGCGTTTCACGCAGGATTTTCGCCTCCAGGGATTCGATGCGCTCCTTCAGCGTACCG
The DNA here is from genome assembly GCA_016845145.1 of Rhodospirillaceae bacterium. Taxonomy (GTDB): domain Bacteria; phylum Pseudomonadota; class Alphaproteobacteria; order Rhodospirillales; family Casp-alpha2; genus TMED8. The sequence continues at coordinate 25,529 of JAERTE010000095.1, read as the reverse complement.
TCAAAGCCCGTCAAAATGGCGATCTCTTCCTCGTCATCGGGCGGTGCCGCCATGAGCACACGCGGTGACAAAAGCTCGGCCCCCAACTCGGCGCCTTCAGGCCCCAGAACAAGCATGCGCTGGATTTCGTTTTGCAATTCTCGCACATTGCCGGACCAGTGATAGCGCTTCAGGCATTCGATCGCCTCGGGCGAAATGCCACTAACTCGTTTGCCCAACGACGTCATGGCTTCGTGCAACAAATGGTCGGCCAGCACCGGGATATCCATACGCCGCTCACGCAACGCCGGCATATCGATAGTCACAGCAGCCAGACGGAAATACAGGTCTTTTCGAAAACGCCCGTCGCGGACCTCGCTTTCCAGATCGCGGTTGGTGGCGGCAACGACCCGCACATCTACCTTGCGGGTCTGGCTGGAGCCCACGGGCCTAATCTCTCCTTCCTGCAACACACGCAGCAGCTTTACTTGAAACGCCGCAGACACTTCGCCGATTTCGTCCAAAAATACGGTGCCGCCGTCGGCACGCTCAAACAATCCCTTGTGATCCTCCACCGCTCCCGTGAAGGCTCCCTTTTTGTGACCGAACAATTCACTTTCCAACAACTCGTCGGGCACAGCGCCGCAGTTCTCAACGACGAACGCTTTATCCCAACGCAACGAATTGTAGTGCAGCGCGCGCGCCGCCAATTCCTTGCCGGTGCCCGATTCGCCGGTCAGCAAGACGGACACATCGTACGTCGCAATCTGGCGAAGTGTGTCGCAAATGGCATTCATGGAACTGTCTTCGGCGCGGATGATGCCGTCGTTATCCAGGTGTTTGTCGCGCAACACCTTCCGGCGCGAGCCGACGATCCGCTCCGCCGACGAAGAGGACATCTTTAGCTCAATTGCCAGCAACTCGTTTTGACGCTGCAACTCGAACAGATGCACAGCATTCTTCAACGTGAGAGTGAGTTTCTCCGGCTGCCATGGCTTGGTGATATATTGGTATATGCCGGCGTCGTTGATGCCGGTGATAATGTCCTCGGCATCGGTGTAACCGGAAATAATGACGCGTATCACTTCAGGCCATCTCTCTCGCGCTGCTGCCAGAAACTCCACGCCGGTCATATCCGGCATACGCTGATCGCAAAGAATGATCTGCACCCATTCGTCGTTCAGGATCGCCTCGGCTTCCGCCACCGTCGCGGCGGTCTTAACATCGAAGTCATCCGACAGGTTTCGCTCCAGGGCTTCGAGAGAGCGCACTTCATCATCGACGATCAGGACAGTGGGTAAGTTCTCGCTCATGACGCTTCTCGCATTGGGTCTCCCTTCGCCGCCAATCCCTGCCGTCGATCGCGGTGATGGGCAAGAGTGACGGGCGTGCGTGATTTAGGTATTTTGCAGACGAAGTTGTAACGCGCCACATGGTAGCTCGGATCGAAGCCGAAAAAATTCCGCCGCATGCGCGCCAGTTCTTCAGCGCGGTAAGCTGACAATGGTTTTTCCGCCTCGTCTTCAGCCCGCACCGTTTTCTTTTCCGCCAACAACGAGGAGATGCCGTCCCCCGCCAAGGAACGGGCCTGGGCTGCGACTTCTTGCAAGAAGGCCGAGCGATCACCATCAAGCACCGCATCGGCCAATCCCAAACGTGCCGCTTCGTGCACCGACATGGGCAGTCGCGCTTCGGTGATGCGCTTGGCGTTTTCGGAACCGGCGTGCTTGGGCAGCAAATAGGTCCACAATTCCGAACCGTATAGATTGCCCATATCCTTGTAGTGCGGATTGAGCACGATGCCGTTTCGCAGCCACACTCGGTCCGCGGCGCGCGCCAGGAAAACACCTCCAGCGCCGGCGTTGCCCTGCAACGCGGCCACCGTCATATGGCTGTCGGTGCGAACAATCGCCTCGGCCAAGTCATCGATGGCATTGATGTTTTCCCACGACGCATCGGCGGCACTCGACGCCGCCTCCAGAGCGTTCAAATCCATCCCATTGGACCAGAAATCCGGCCCGCCCATGAGCACAATGACCTTGGTAGGCCGGACGAGTGCTTCACGGTAAGCGGCAAGCAAACGCTGACAACGCTCGGTACCCATGGCACCGTTGTAGAAATCGAAATGCAGATACCCGACGGCACCGTCTTGTACGTAGCGGATTTCCTGGTAGCCGTTATCTTGATCCACTGGCACGTCCGGCAAATCGGCGCTTTCGTCAGCCAACACGCGTACCGCCGGCAGCTTGAAGGGCGTTGCGCTTTCCGGGTCACGCAAATGCCCGATCCAAACAGCGCCATCCACTGACGCGCGGCAAATCGCGGGGCCGGACTTGGCGATTAGCGATCCGGGCTCACCCGTCATACCCTCGGCCATGCGCACGTCATGCACGTACACCTGGCGACCAGCCATCCAATCCTTCACGCCAGGCACGCCGTCGGCACCACGGATTTTGCGAAGCACGGATTGCGTATCGTCCCTGGACCAATCGATGGCACGATCGGCTTGCTTCACCGCTGCGCGGGCAACGCCACTTTCGCGTGCCGGAACATAAACACCGGACTGAATACGCTCTAAAGCCTCAGCCACCGCAAGCGATGCCGCATCCGTCACTTCGTTGCGGTAAATGCTGGATTTCGTCGCCGGACGCATGGGAAACGTCGCCGATGCCCACACAGGCCCCGCATCCATTTCCGCCTCCGCCTGCAAGACCGTAACGCCCCAGCTGTCGACACCATCAAGAATTGCCCAGTCCACGGACGACGGCCCGCGATCACCAACCGGGCCCGGATGCACGATCAAACACAAATGATTGCGCCAAATGGTTTCGGGGATGGCGCGCTTGAGAAACGGTGCGACGATCACATCGGGTCGGAACAAATCAACGGCTTCAGCCAACACCTCGTCATTGATATCGAATTCGATGGAGACATCGTGCCCGGCCTCGCTCAGTTCCACGAACAGCCGCTGGCTAAGCGAGTTGAAGCCATGAACGAGGAGCAAGATACGCATTCTCAGCAAATCCTCGGCAGTTGTTCGCCGGCCAGCCAATCGACGATACGCTCGCCGCCGAAACCGGTTTCCATGGTGACGAAAGCGTGCTCGTCCTCGACAACATGGCCGATGACGGCCGCGTGCGAACCCAGCGGGTGCGCCTGCATGACGGCCAACAAGGTATCCGCTTTACCACCCGGACAAATGGCAATCAGTTTGCCCTCGTTGGCCACATAGAGCGGGTCCAGGCCCAACAGTTCGCAGGCCGCCTCCACATCCGGGCGCATGGGGATCTGGTCTTCAATCAGCCGCACGCCAACGCCCGATTGCTGGGTAATTTCGTTCAATGTCGAGGCAACACCGCCGCGCGTCGGGTCGCGCAGGCAGTGGATATCGGGCACGGCATCGACCATGGTTGCCACAAGCCCGTGCAGGGCGGCGCTGTCGGAAACGATTTCGGTCTCGAAAGCCAGATTTTCACGGCTCGACATGATCGCCACGCCGTGGTCGCCGATGTGGCCGTTGACCAGCACCGCATCGCCGGGCTTTGCGTTGGCGCCGGAAATATCGAGCCCGTCGGGCACACGGCCAACGCCGGTGGTGGTGATAAACACCCCGTCGCCCTTGCCCTTCTCGACAACCTTTGTGTCACCCGTAACGACAGGCACGCCCGCCGCCTTGGAGGCCGCCGCCATGGAAATCACGATGCGTTCCAGATCAGCCAGCGGATATCCTTCTTCCAAGATAAACCCAGCGGACAAATACAAAGGCACGGCGCCCGACATGGCGACATCGTTGATGGTGCCGTGTACGGCCAGAGAGCCGATATCGCCGCCCGGAAAAAACAGCGGTGAAACCACGTGTCCATCCGTGCTGATCACCAAACGGCCACGATCAACCGCGAATAACGCCTGGTCGTTTCCCTGGCGCAGCAGATCGTTATCGAAGTGCTGAACGAACAACTGATCAATCAATTGCGCCATGGCACGCCCGCCGGCGCCATGGGTCATGTCCACGTGGCCCTGTCGCAAGTTGATGCGTGTCCCGAAGCGTTTCGTCATCTCGTTCATGCCACCTTGGCCTTATTGTTCTTTTCGAGACGGAAGCGGCCATAGGTCCAATAGGCGGCGCACGATCCTTCCGACGACACCATGCATGACCCTTGCGGGTTGTCCGGCGTGCATACGGTGCCGAATAGCTTGCAATCGGTGGGCTTCTTGGCGCCGCGCAGGATCGCCGGGCATTCACAGCCCTTGACGTCATTGCCTGTACTTTCGGTGATTTCGAACCGCAATTCCGCGTCATAGGCGGCGAACGCATCCTTGATACGCAACGCGCTATAAGGCACTTCACCCAGACCGCGCCACTCGAACGCGCGGCGCAATTCGAACACTTCGGCGACCAAGTCCTGGGCCTTCAAGTTGCCGTCCCGCGTGACGACACGGGTGTATTCGTTCTCCACCTCAAACCGGCCCTCGTTGATTTGCCGGATCAGCATCAGCGTCGCCTGCATGACGTCAAGCGGCTCGAACCCGGCAATCACCACGGGCTTTTGAAATTCTTCGGCAAAGTATTCATAAGGCGCGCTGCCGATGATGGAACTGACATGCGACGGCCCCAGGAATCCATCGATGGAAACGGTGCCCAGTTCGCGCACTTCGGGTGATTGCAAGATGTGCTGGATTGCCGACGGCGTCAGCACATGGTTGCAGAACACCGAGAAGTTCTTCAGGTCTTCGGCCATGGCCTGTTTGATGGCGACGGCGGTGGGCGGCGTGGTGGTCTCAAATCCGATGGCGAAAAACACCACCTCGCGGTCTGGGTTGTCGCGGGCGATTTGCAGGGCGTCTTGCGTCGAATACACCATGCGCACGTCGGCGCCGGCAGCCTTGGCCTTGATCAGGCTGATCTTCTTGCTTGCGGGCACGCGCATCATGTCGCCGTAGGTGCACAAGATGACGCCATGGCGCTGAGCCAATTCAACAGCATTGTCGATGCGCGGGATCGGCAGCACGCACACGGGGCATCCGGGGCCGTGCACGAAATGCACGTTGTCGGGCATCAAATCCTGGACGCCATAGCGGAAAATCGCATGCGTGTGGCCACCGCAGAATTCCATCACGTGGTAGTCGCGTCCGGGCTCAACCGTATCGGCGATGGCCGCAGCAATACCTTGGGCCAAATCTTTCTGGCGGAACTCGTCGACGTACTTCATGCGACCGCATCCGCCTTGTTGGGCTCTATGATGCCGGCTTCCGCCATCAGCGCCAGTGTCTGTTCCGCTTCTTCCGCACTGACCTTGTTCAGCGCAAACCCGACGTGCAGCAGCACGTAGTCACCGACCTCGACGTCTTCGACCAAGGCCAGGGAGATTTCTTTCTTCACGCCTTCCAGAGACACCACCGCCGTATTGGCGGCGGCATCGAGGGAAAGAACCTTTACAGGCAAAGCCAAACACATGTGTAACGTCTCCTAGGCCGAACGCTGCAATTCGGGCATGCCGGCCAGCAGCGCCAAACGCGTCGCCCGCACCCACTGATACCAGCCGTCCAAGCCTTCGCCGGATGTCGCTGATACCTGCAAAATCTTGATCTTCGGATTGACCCGGCGCGCATAGTCCATGCAGGCTTCGACATCGAAATTCAGATGCGGCAGCAAATCGATTTTGTTGAGCACCATCAGGTCCGCGGCGTGGAACATGTCCGGATACTTGATCGGTTTGTCCTCGCCTTCCGTCACCGACAAGATCGCCACCTTGTGCGCCTCGCCCAAATCGAAGCCGGCCGGACACACGAGGTTACCGACGTTCTCGATAAACACCACGCCGCCATCTTCGGGTTTTAGGCTGTCGAGCGCATGGCCGATCATGTGACCATCGAGATGGCAGCCTTTGCCCGTATTGACCTGGATCGCCGGCACACCGGTCTCACGGATCCGCTCGGCGTCGTTGGCGGTTTGTTGGTCGCCCTCGATAACGGCCAGCGACAAGTCCGCTTTCAGGTCCGTTATCGTTCGGGTCAGGAGCGTCGTTTTTCCCGACCCCGGCGACGACACCATATTCAGCGCCAAGATACCGTGTTCGGCAAAATAGCGGCGGTTGGCCACGGCGTACTCGTCGTTCTTGGCCATGATATCTTGTTCGATCTGCACCATGCGGCCTTGCGACAATCCGGGCGCATGGGCATGCGCCGGTCCTTGGCCGTAGTCGTGAGTGTGACCATGAGCATGGTCATGATGATGATCGTGGTCGTGATGATGATGATCGGCACCTTCGATGGTCACCTCGCCCTCGCCGCATCCGCAAACGTTACACATCAGTTGACCTCCATATCCTTAATTCGCAATTCCTCGCCGGCGGTGACTTGCATCTGATAACTGCCGCAATCGGGGCAAGGATCGAAACGTTCATCAACGTGAAAATCCTTGGCACAGGGCAGACACCATGCCCGCGCCTCGGTCTCGATCACCTCAAGCTGACACCCTTCGGCCAACGTGCCGCGCGTCACCACATCGAAGCTGAACCGAAGCGCCTCCAACTCGACGCCGGCGAACGGCCCGATTTCCAGCCGGAGTGCACTGACGTGCTGGAAATCCTGCTGTTTCGCCTGATCTTCCATCACCTGCATGATGCTCTCACAAATCGCCATTTCATGCATCAGTGAACCCTCACTTCGAAACCGACACAGGGATCGATGGCGCGGATGACCTGTTCGGCTTGGACCCGGATCTCCGCGTCTCCATCCGCCTGTAAATTACCAAGTGCCTTCGCCGCCACGCCTTCGGGATGAAAGTTCCACTCCGTGGGCGCCAGGATTTTATAGCTTAGCACACGCCCGCCATCCAAACGGATGGCATGGATCAATCGACCCCGCGCCGTCTCCACCTCGGCCAACCCGCCATCTTCGTGGCGAGTGGCATGTATCAAGGGCTCCTCTAGCGCTGCCACGTTGCGAACGGCGGTTGGCGTTTCAGCCAGTTCGACCAGTCGCGCAACGTGGCGCGTAAGAAGACCTGATCCATGAATACCGGTCAACGCGTTGACCAACGGATGGCTGGAACAGCGCGCCAGCGCGCCCGTTTCACAGGGACGATTTCGCCACGTCGGTTGCTGGGTGAAATTGCCGCCGGCATCGCTTTGCAAAATATCCCACATCGCGCCGCTGTCGATTGGGGGCAAGAAACGGGTGTCCGCCCCACCGACAGACTGCCACGAACGCTGGCAAAGCCCGGCGAGAAACCGGGCCGCAATCCCACGTCCCGGCGCCAACCACGCTTCGAAGGCCGCGATGTCGGCTCGCGTCAGCCACACATCCAGTTTTTCACCGAAGACGTAGCGCTCAAGGACGGCTTCCAAAGACCCGGCAACCGCCGCCACCGCTTTGCGGTCAATTGACGCTTGTGCAAACATTTGAAAAGGCGCGGCCTGCCCAAAAGCAGCGGCCTGCATGCGGTCTTTTAAGCCCATGATCTCGCGCAGCGGCTCGGGTTCGATGTCCCGTGCGTTGCCAATGTGCCAATCCATAAGAATGCGAAGGCTATGTTCGCGGGCATTCTCTGCCATCACGATAAGTTCCCGCGCCTGGCGTCGATTTGAATTTTCCGCGTCGTCGGCGAGAGCCTGTTCGCAAGCCGATGCCGCCGTGCTGGCCTGCGCGCTTCCACACACACTGAATATCAACGGCACGGTACTGACCACCTCATCGGGCGTTTTCCCGACGAACATTCTGGCCACGTCTCGGGGCCGGGTTGAGGTGATGCTCACGCCCGCGCCGCGCTCGATATCAACCACAATTTTGCCTTCAATGGTCATGTTGTTGGCTCAAGCTGTTGGCTCAGGTTGGGTCTTGTTTCGCCCGCGCAGGAACTGCCGTCGGCTGACGTCCGTTGGTTGCGCGTGCGGCATCTCGCCACGCCAGATCATGCGCATATCAGCATCAGGGTCTGAACCGGCGCTATCGTCAGTGACTTTGGTCACTTGCGCCAGCGAGGCTTCCGCGGTCAACACGGCACTATCGTGGTCCTCGAATTCAAATACCGGAGAAAACAGCGAACACATCAGATAAGGCCCGATCTCGTCTTCATGGCCGGCGATGAACTCAAACGTGCCCGCGGGAAACCGAAACTGATGTTTCGAACCGACCTTCTTTGGCTCCACCGTGCCGTCGTCGCTCGGCAACAGCATCAAATTCATGAACCAAGGCGTCAGCAAAGCACCAAACCAGAAACCCCCGTGGCGGCGAAACCCGATCGCCTGCACGCGCAAAGCCGAATTGAGAACCGGCACCCCCTCCATCCGACTCGCCTGGATGGCGGCAAAGGTTTGTTCCAACCTGGCTATCAGTTGCTGTTCATCTGTCATTTCATTCGATCTCAGGCGTCAATCACCATGAAGTCGTTTTTAGCACCATCGCAATTGGGGCAGGTCCAATGATCCGGCAGTTTTGCAAATGGCGTTCCGGCGGGGATTTGCCAATACTCGTCGCCCTCGGCCGGGTCGTAGACATGCCAGCAAATCTTACACTCCAACACAGTCGTGTCTTCAAGCTTGGCATTGTCGCCTCCGTAGGAGCCGCCGGAAAATGACATGTTCACCGATACACATCCATGATCTCGGACAAGCGCTCGGCACTGTCGTCGATGTCTTCCTGCGCCGCATAAACAACCTCGGGCACTTCCACAACTTCAATGGAATTCAGGATAATGGCGTCTTGCGAGTTGAAGTACTGCACCCACCAGACATTCTTCGTGCCGGTCGACGAGATGCGGCAATTGCCGTAACCGCGCGACAGAATAATGGTTTCGCCGGCGCCCAGCTTGTCGTGCAGATAGGTCAAATCCTGCTCGGTTTGCGGCAACAGCGTCAGGTTGATCACGTGGGTCGGATCACCGGGCTTATATGCTTCCACCTTGTCGGCGAGTTCCGATATCAACGGCGGCGCGTTGAACACACCTTCCGGCAACTGGCTATCCAACGGCGAAACGGCCGGCGCAGCGGATGCAAACACCCGTTCGCGCACGGTGTCCGGGTAGTCGGCGACCTCGATCCGGTCATCCACAAGCGAGCCGTCGTCGGCCATCGTCAATACCCGCCATACCCCGGCCAACACGGATTCCTGCGCTTGCACATTAGCGCCGCAAACAATGGAGACCTCACCTTCGCCGAGGATCTGGTTGACCAAGCCCAAGTCTTTTTCCGTCAGATCATTGAGCCCGACAACCGCCGGGGCGCCGCCGACCTTGAAGGTCTGCAAGGCTTGAAGAAGCTCATCGAGCCGCGCCTTACCGGCCTCCATGCCGAGGGTATCTTCCGGCTCCGGCGCCACGGGCCGGGCGAAGGTCGCCATATCGCGCGGCATTTCCATATAGTCGAGTTCGCCGCCACCCTCATCTCCAGGTTGGCTTCCCGGTCCGAAGGCGGGCTGGATATAATCTGACGTCATCGTGCATTCCCCCTGTTATCAGTGAACGGCGTCCGTTCCCGCGCCGCCATCGGCCTGCGGAAACTTAAATGCCGGCGGTGCGCTGGGCGTACGCGCCAAAATCTTTGAAACTTCGGCCAAATAATCGGTCCAATCCAGCACCCTGGATATGACGCCGAGGTATTCGCCATCGCGCAAAAAAACCAGCGACGGAAATGCTGTGAACCGAAAACGCGCCTGCAGAACCCGCTCGTCTTTCGGCGCGGCGATGGCCGGTGTCAGCCGTCCCCCGCTGGCCTTTACCAATTCCGGCAAGATCACCGCCACGTCATGCACCTCGCCCAAACGCTTGTAATCGCCCGATACCATGAGCACCACGTCGCCATGGGATTGGGTGAACGCATCAAGGCCATCTTCGTCAACGACCGTTATCTTTTCGCGTTCAATAATGTCGTCCATCAGCGGTGAGAACATCAGCGGTTTCCTTCATCTGGAATGTCGGTTGCGGGCGGCGGATTGTCTGCCGCCCGGACAATGTCTGCGAACAGGTGGTCAAAATCGGCCGGACTGGGCACGGTGCCGGTCTCGGACCCGGACATCGCCATGTTCAACGCACTCAACGCATCGGTGATTTTGGCCGCATCTTCCGGTGTCAGCACTTCGCGGGCCGCGTCCAGAAACACCATCAACCACGTACCCACCGGCTGTTCGCCGACCAGCATGGTGTCGACCTGTCGGCGTTCGCCGTCGACCTCGCATATGGCCGAGCCGGGCATCGACGACACCACCTGCATGGGAATGCCGATGCACATCAGTTTCGCGCCTCCGGCACATCGGCCAGCACGGCTTCAATCTCGCGCTCGAATTCATCGGGCGCTCGCGGTGCCTGCCAGCGTTCATCGGCCAGCAAGCGCTCGTCACCGGTTCGGCACGCCGTATCCTCGTCGGGGCGCTCATCCTCATAGCGCCCCAACAGCATCACCTCGCAGCCGATGGTGGTTTCAGGCGGCAACGGCACGTCGCGCTTCGCCGCCACGACGCCGAACCCGGCCAAATACTCTAGCGCCAGATCAATACACGGATCGACTTGCGCTTTCAGCTCGGGCCGAAGGCTGCCGCCGAAATCGTCCAGTTCCACCGGCTGCACACCGACCAGCAACAAGTGATCCGGCGCCTCATCGAACATTTCAGCCATGGCCAGAACCTCCTGGAAACCGGTCTGGTGCAGGCTGATTTTCTTGGCGCCCAGAAACATCGGCACCTCGTCGCCCTCGACGCGCTTCATGGTGCCCGGCGGCAAGCCGTAATCGACGGCATCGAACACCACCAAAATGTCGGCATCGCGCACGTGCTGAACCAAATAGATGCCCTGGGTACCGCCGTCCAGCAACGTGACGTTGTCGGGGAATTCGTAACGCTGGTGCAGGGTCTCAACGGCGCGCACGCCGAACCCTTCATCAGCCCATAAAAGATTGCCGATCCCCAAGACCAATACATTAGGTGCATCCGGTAAAGTCGATTGGTTCATCCGCGTCCCCCTGAATTGACCACCGTGCTGTTTGTCGTTCGATGCATGGCGATGGCTTCTGTCTCAGGGCTTACAAACCGCAAGTTCCGGGCCAATTTCTCTACAGTGACGAATCGTTTGATTCCAATACGTTCTTAACTCCATCGTTTTATAATATGAAAGATATTCTTCCAGTTATTACAATTTTTGTAAATTTTTCTTTCGTTTTCAGATTTCGCCAGCATCGCACCTCAATTTGTTCTGCTACGCTGATGATGGACCGGAAACTAACTTTCCATTCAATACCGGCTTTCGGTCCTGGGTCTGCAGAGCTCCTCGTGCAAATCCTTCATAATTTTGCAGCAGCCCTCATAATTTCCAGGCCAGATGAGATACGGTGTCCGCCGCACCATTGGGATCAGACGAAATCTCGTGGTGCGATTTTCGGCAAAGATCAGGCACAAAGGGTCGTGGCAAGATTATGCATGTCCACGCTTTAGCTTGCCGCTTGGTGTCACTTGATAAAAATTCGGAGGAAATACGCAAAAATCAATTTGCACTCTCAACCCGGTTGCGTCCGTTATTCTTGGCTTGATAGAGAGCTTTGTCGGCACGTTCGAATAGAGCTTCGAAAGTCTCTTCCGAATGTAGTGATGCCGTACCGATGCTGCAGGTGACTGGTTCACCTGTGGGAAAATCAGTTTGTGCGACTGACGACCTGAGCTTTTCGGCAAGGGTGATGAGGTCGCCCTGTTTGGTTTCAGGCGCCAACACAACGAATTCCTCGCCGCCCCAGCGTCCGACGAGGTCAGACTTGCGGACTTGCACCCGAAGAACATTCGAAAACTCCTTCAAGATCAAATCTCCGACTTCATGGCCATGCTTGTCATTAACCGCCTTGAAATGATCGATATCGCATACAGCCAAGCCAATCCCACCGCCGTAGCGCCGAACACGGTCAAACTCCCGATTCACTCCGTCCAAGAAACTTCGTCGATTGTGAATGCCGGTCAGAAGGTCGGTATTGGCGAGAAAATCCTTCTTCTTGATAAGGGTGTCCGTGTACGACAACAGATTGTTAATCGACAGACCGAGTTCCCCGAACTCGTCCACCGACGGTCCGATGGGAACTTTCGCGTTGAAGTCCTGCGTTGTCATCACCTGCTTGAGTGTTTTCAAAAGGACCGCCATTGCCTTGAGGATGCGCAGCATTGTTGCAAAGGCGAGGAAAACAACCAGCGCCGCAATGGCAAGCGAGACTGACACGTAAACGCGAAATACCTGCTGTTTCTCGAGAATGCGTTCGCTAATGAGAGCGCGCATGGAATCGAATAGAGAACTTTCGGCCACCTTCATCGTGTCGATCACCCGTGTCGCGTCTTCCCACCAACTTTTCGCCAAATTGTTATCTGCAGGACCTCGCTCGAAACCAAGTACGCTTTCCACGCGTTGGACGACGGCGCGGAAGTCGCTGGAAAACACGTTATCGAGCACGGCTTCGTCACCTGTGCCGCGAAGGTCTCGGATGAATGCCCGCCGGTGCTCGCCGAAGGCTCCGTAATAACCGGCGATAACCTTTATATCTTCAGGTAAAGTCCGGCCTTGCTTGTGAACACGTGAAATTGAAGCCCGGATCAGTCCCAGGCACTCGCGCGCTTGTGCCAGAGAAATGAATGCCATGATCTTCTGGCCTTGCTCGAACCGCCCGCCATCTAAAATCTTCGCTGTGACAGCATCAAGGAGATGGGTGATGGCATCCGTATAGAAGGTCCGTACGCTCTTCCAATCAACAGCCTCGTCGTCGATCTCCTTGCGTTTGTCCGCAAGGTTGAGGATGAATGATGCAAGCCACTTGGCATCGAAAAAGAAAAGGCGGCTTTGATGGTCGAGGCCTAAAAGCTGCTCATCGGTTTCCAGCCGATGCTGACGCAATCTCTTTTGATGCGTCTCGTCCCGGTCCACAAGGAATCCGGCACTCAGGCCCCGTTCTTTCTGCAAACTGTGTACGATTTCGGAAATGAGGCCCACTTGTTCGAGGACCTCAGCGCGGGATTGAAGCGCCTCCAGGTCAGTATTGATTGCACTATACTGCATGTACAGCGCAGCACCGACGCCGAACGTAGTTAACAAGGCCAACACCATGATACGGAAACGTATGGGCATAATTCGTTGCGTTTTGTTACACGCGCTCCATTCGTTACAAACCGTCAGTCCGACTGCTTAGCCTTTCAGAGAGGATTACAACAAACTCTATCCCTCGAAATTCGCAATCGCGCTTCGTTATTCTATTATTTTATATATATACCTTTATATATGATTCAGATCAAGCCAATCCAGCACCTAGACCCGCTTAAGAAGCTCAAAGCTGATCGCCATTTGATTGGCGGACGACCGATGTAGATCAATTTCTGCCGAATTCTTAATCCGCTAAAGTGATGCGGTGTGCGTTCAAACTCGGGCCGTCCTCATGGTCAATGATAGGATTTTCACTTTCAGGGCCAAGGAAAAGGGCGCCGGTTGAACCGGCGCCCTGTATGGAATTTGTTGCACGAGACTTATCGCACGGATTTGACGTTCAGTCGGCGGCGTCATCCACTGGACGCGAGTCCTTGAATGTCCGCCAGCCCGAAATCATCGATGACATGATCGACTGGCGCGACATGATGTCTTCGCGAACCGCAGCATAGATGTGGATGATGATGAAGCAAATGAACGCCCACATGCCGAGATGATGCCAGGTATGCACGTCCTGGCTTTGCCCGAACAACGGGATCACCCAGGCGCTGAACCAATCATACTGCCACGTCCCCATGCCGGTGCCTTCACCGTACATGGAAAGTCCCGTGACGATCATGAAAACCATCGTCCACACGAAGGCGAAATGCATGACCAGAACGGCCAGCGGGTTATGGCCCTCGTACTTTTTCGGCTCCTTGACGATCATCGCGTACCAGAGAACCTCGTGCACGATCTCGCTCCACCATTTCGGCCGCAGAAACGGCGGGATGAAGATCTCGCGCGCATGCCTGTTGCCGGCGAAGGCCCAATAGAGGCGGAACACGAAGCCAATGATCACCACGTAGGCCGCGACGAAGTGAATCCAGCGGATATACCCCATCAGGAAGTTCTCGTACGCCTCGCCGGGGACACTGGGGGGCGGGCTGGCGATAAAATAGCCCGTGACACCCAGCGTCAGGATGGCGAAAGCGTTGATCCAATGCCACAGGCGAAGCGGCGCTTCATAGACGTAACGCGCCTCTTCGTTGTGGGTGGTTGATGCTTTGGTGGTCATGATCGATCCTCCTCAGCGGACTTTGACGACGGCCAGTTCTTCGCCTTCTTCCGACATGACGTGCGTCGAGCACGCCAGACACGGATCGAAACTGTGCAGATTGCGAAGAATCTCCACCGGCTCTTCGGGGCGTTCCACCTTGGTGTTCATCAGAGACGCCTCAAACGCCCCGATGTTGCCCTCGTTATCACGCGGCGAGCCGTTCCAGGTGGTCGGCACGATGCACTGGTAGTTGTCGATCTTGGTATCGTTGATATTGATCCAGTGCCCCAGCGCGCCACGCGGCGCTTCGGTGAAACCGACCCCCTTGGCCTCTTTCGGCCAGGTGCTTGGGTCGAAGTTGGCCGAGTTGGCGGTGGCCGTATCGCCGGCCTTGATGTTGGAGATCAGTTTATCGAGGAAATACTTCTGCTTTTCCGCCGCCCATTGCGCTTCCAACGCACGTGCCGCGGTGCGGCCGAGCGTCGAGAACAACGCCGACACCGGTACATCAAGCGTCTTCAGGACCAAGTTGATCTGCTCGGTGATTTCCTTGTGGCCTTGGGCGTAACCGATGACGTAGCGCGCCAGCGGCCCCACTTCCATGGCATGGCCGCGCCAGCGCGGCGCCTTGATCCACGAATACTTACCCGCTTCATCGATCTGCTCGATGTTGGTTTTGGAACCTTTGGCGTTGGGGCCGAGTTGATAGTTGGGCTCGGTGACGCCATCCCACGGATGCAGGCCCTTGGCCTCGTCCGGGTACTTGTACCACGAGTGCGGCACGAACTCCTGAATCTCGTCGGGGTTACGCAAATCTACGGGATGCACTTCTTTCAGATTTCCGTTGATGATCGCGCCCCTCGGCATCATCAGGTTTTCTGCTGAGTAATCATTCGCCTTGTCGGGGATGTCGCCGTAGCTCAGCACGTTCTGGCCCGACAACCCGCCGCCATAGAGCCAGCCCTTATAGAACTGTCCGACGGCCAGGATGTCCGGGATATAGACGTTGTTGATGAAGTCGATGGCGCGGTTGGTGATCGACATGACATAGTTGAGGCGTTCCATGTTGATCGGCGCCCCGGCGGCCAGTGCGCCATCCATATTGATGGCGCACGGCACACCGCCCACCAGCCAGTTCGGATGCGTATCCTTGCCACCGAAGATGGTGCGCACGGTCATGATTTCCTTTTGGAAATCGAGCGCCTCCAGATAATGCGTCACGGCCATCAGGTCGGCTTCCGGCGGCAACAGGTAGGCCGGGTTGGTCCAGTAGCCGTTTTTGAACGGCCCCAGTTGACCGCTTTCGATGAACTTCTTCACCCGCGTCTGGATGTCGCGGAAATAACCCGGTGACGAATTGGGGTGATGCGGCGAAACCTTCTGCTGCAGCTCAGACGTCGCTTTCGGATCGGCTTTCAGCGCGTTGACCGGGTTGACCCAATCGAGCGCATGCAGGTGATAGAAATGCACCAGGTGGTCGTGCACTTGGAGCGACAACTGCATGATGTTGCGGATGGAGTTGGCGTTCTCGGGGATATCGATACCGAGCGCGTCTTCCACGCAACGCACGGATGTCAGCGCATGCGTGCCCGTGCACACGCCGCAGATGCGCTGCACGAAAGCCCAGGCATCGCGCGGATCGCGGCCTTTGAGAATAACCTCCAGCCCGCGCCACATGGTACCTGTGGATACCGCATTGCGGATGACGTTTTCGGAATCAACGTTCACCTCGCAGCGCATGTGGCCTTCGATGCGGGTGACAGGATCAACGACGACGCGTTGGCCGGAATCGTCCAGGGAAAATCCGTTGGGTGTTGTTGTAGTCGCCATTATTCATCCCCTCCTTTTTGGGCAACGCGTTTGACCACGCTTGCCGCCGCGTGTACGGCGGCCGCGCCGCCAACGATGGCAGCCGCCTTACCGCCGATTTCATCGGCGTCGGCTTCAACGCCGAAACCATGGATGTCGGTCAGGCGGTCGTAGAAACTGCCTTTGTCCCAGAAGCCATCTTCCGAACAGCCAATGCACGGATGACCGGCTTGGATCGGGAACGACAGGCCGCCGTTCCAACGCACGGTGGAGCATGCGTTGTAGGTGGTCGGGCCCTTGCAGCCGACTTTGTAGAGGCAATACCCCTTGCGCGCGCCTTCGTCGTCGAACTTCTCGACGAACTGGCCGGCGTCGAAGTGCGGGCGGCGGTAGCATTTGTCATGGATGCGCTGCGAGTAGAACATTTTCGGCCGGCCCTGGTTGTCCAGCGAGGGCAGGCGGTCGAACGTCAGCATGTAGGTAATCACCGCCGTCATCACTTCGGAGATCGGCGGACAGCCCGGCACCTTGATGATCGGCTTATTCGCCAGGCCCGGCACCTTATGCACCGGCGTGGCGCGGGTCGGATTCGGACGCGCCGCCTGGACGCAGCCCCAAGACGCACACGATCCCCACGAGATAATCGCCTTGGCGTGCTCCGCGGTGTGCTTCAATTGCTCAACGAACGGCTTGCCGCCGATGATGCAGTACATGCCGTCTTCATCGAGCGGCGGATTACCTTCGACGGCGAGGATGAAGTTGCCGTCATATTTTTGAATGGTCTCTTCGATGATCGCTTCCGCCTGGTGGCCGGCAGCGGCCATAATGGTGTCGTCATAATCGAGCGAGATCATCGACAGGATGACATCCTTGGCCAGCGGATGCGCCGAGCGGATAAACGATTCCGAGCAGCACGTGCACTCGAGCCCATGCAGCCACAGCACCGGAATGCGCGGCTTGGTCTCCATGGCGTGGGCGATTTTCGGCGCGAAGCTCGGCCCCAGGCCCAGCGCTGCTGCCGCCAAACTGCAATATTTCAAAAAACTGCGCCGCGTGATCCCCTGCCTGCGCATGACTTCATAAAATGTTTCGTGCATGTCAGTCTGCCTCCACCGTCATTTCCGCCTTCGTTTCCCATGGCCCGGACGACTATCCGGGCGATCGCTTAACTGGCTTAAACAGCAAAACCCGGGCCAGTTTGTGTTTTGTCTATATTCCAACGACTTAGAGAGGTCCCGCGCGCCATCGTGTGCAGGGCGGCGGAATGGCGCCTTCCATTCGCTCAGCGTATTGGAAAGCCGCTTACCAGCCGATAAGCCGACAACGTATAGGGAAATCCAATTGCCTTGGGCGCAAAGCAATCTTGCGCCAGCGCGTAGTGAAACCTACGCTTGGCCGTTGCTGAAAAAGGTAAGGTGAGACTTGAGATGACCGAAGCGGCGAACGCCAAAGACAAGCGGGTCCCTACCTACTGTTACCAGTGTGTCGCGGGCCCGGATTTTCTGACCGTGCGTGTCGAAGACGGCGTGGCGACCGAGGTCGAGCCGCTGTTCGACGCCAAGGATATCCACCCCGGTTGCGGGCGCGCCTGCGTCAAGGCATACGGCCTGGTGCAAAAGACCTACAACCCCAACCGCGTCCTCACACCCATGAAACGCACCAATCCGAACAAGGGCCGCAACGAAGATCCTGGCTTCGTACCGATTTCCTGGGATGAAGCGCTGGGTCTGGTGGCGGATAAACTCAATGCCGCCAAAGCCAAAGGCATGACCGACGAGAGCGGCTATCCGCGCGTCGCGGCCAGCTTCGGCGGCGGTGGAACGCCGACATCTTATATGGGTGCGTTTCCGGCGTTCCTGAGCGCATGGAAGGTGATCGACCTGTCGTTCGGGTCGGGTCAGGGCGTCAAGTGCACGCACTCGGAGCATCTTTATGGCGAGCTGTGGCACCGCGCCTTCACCGTCTGCCCCGACACACCCAACTGCGAATATGTGCTGTCGTTCGGCGGCAACATCGAGGCGTCCGGCGGCGTGGTCGGGGTCAAACGCCATGCCGATGCGCGCGGACGCGGCATCAAGCGCGTGCAGATCGAGCCGCACCTCTCCATCACCGGGGCGTGCTCGGCCGAATGGGTGCCGATCAAGCCGAAAACCGATCCCGCCTTCATGTTCGCCATGATCCAGGTATTGATCCACGATTTCGGCGACAAGCTGGACCTGCCGTTCTTGCGCGACCGCACGTCGGCGCCCTATCTGGTCGGGCCCGAGGGCTATTATCTGCGCGATCCCGACACCAGGAAGCCGCTTCTTTGGGATGAAAAAACCGGCGCCGCCGTGCCCTTCGATACGCCCGACACGCACCCGGCCCTGCTGGGTACTTATCAGGTCGCCGGCATCGAAGTCGGTCCCGATGACCATATCTGGACCCATGGCGTGGTCGACGTGCGGCCCGCGCATCAGGTACTGGCCGATCATGTTATCGATTACACGCCGGAATGGGCGGCGGAGATATGCGGCGTCGATGCCGAGACCATCCGCCGCATCACCAAGGAATTCCTCGATCACGCGCGGATCGGTGAAACCATCGAGATCAGCGGCCGCACGCTGCCCTACCGCCCGGTCGGCATCCATTTGGGTAAAACCGTCAACAACGGCTGGGGCGGCTACGAGACCTGCTGGGGACGTACGCAACTGGCCTGCCTGACGGGATCGCTGGAAGTGCCGGGTGGCACGCTGGGCACCACGGTGCGCTTGAACCGCCCCGCCACATCGCGCCAGGCATCGGTGTTGCCGGGCGAGGACGGGTTCATGGTCTATCCCTGGAACCCGACCGATAAGGACGGCTGGCGCTCCAAACCGCAAATCCGCAACGCGCACTCAACGCTGGTGCCGCTGGTCGCCAACAGTGCGTGGTCGCCGGCGTTGGGCCCGACGCACTTCGCGTGGATGGCGCAAAAACACGCGCCCGATAAGTTCCCGAAATCGACACCGCCGGACGTGTGGTTCTGTTACCGCACCAACCCGGCGATTTCGTTTTGGGATACCGACGGCGTGCAGGAAGTGCTGACGAATTTCCCCTTCGTCGTCTGCTTCGCCTACACCATGGACGAAACCAACCATTACGCCGATGTCCTGCTGCCCGACTGCACCGATCTGGAAGGCTTGCAGTTGATCCGCGTCGGCGGCACCAAGTACGTGGAACAGTTCTGGGACCGCGCCGGCTTCGCGCTGCGCCAACCGGTGGCCGGCACGCAAGGCGAGGCGCGTGACTTCACCTGGATTTCGCAGGAGCTGGCAAAACGCACAGGCCTCCTGGAAGAGTTCAACACCGCCGTCAACAAGGGCGCGGCGGGCATTCGGCTGTTCGGCGAGGGCTTCGACTTCTCGCTCGACACCGCCAAGGAACACAGCGTCGAAGAAATCTGGGACGCCAGCTGCCGTGCCGCATCGGCGGAGCTGGACCCCGACGACATCGTCGGCCTGGACTATTTCAAAGAACACGGTTTCAAGGTCGGTCCCTACGACCGCATCCATTGGTATCTGTATCCATCCATCGAAGATCAGGGTTTGCGTTTCGAACTGCCCTACCAGGAACGCCTGACCCGCATCGGGCGCGAGCTCGGCAACCGCCTGCACGAATTCGGCATCACCTGGTGGGACCGGCAATTGCGCGAGTACGAGCCGCTGCCCGCCTGGCACGATTTCCCGGGCATCTGGGAAGAGGCGCTGGAGAAAAACTTCGACATCGATATCGACGACTATCCGCTATGGCTGCTGACCAGCCGGTCCATGCAGTATTCATGGGGCGGCAACGCCGGTATCCAGATGATCAAGGAAGTCGCCGACAACATCGCCGGGCACAAGGGTATCATCCTCAATGCGGGCATGGCCGCCGATCTCGGCATCGAGGACGGCGACGAGATCGAGGTTTCCTCGCCCATCAACTCAACCCAGGGCAAGGCGGTGCTGCGCCAGGGCATCCGGCCCGACACGATCTTGATGATCGCCCAGTTCAATCACTGGAAAACGCCATTGGCCAAAGACTTCGACGTGCCTTCCATGAACAAGCTGATGCCCATGCTGCTTGACCTCACCGACGCCACCGGATCGGGGGCCGACCTCGTTAAAGTGAATATCCGCAAGGTGGGAGCCCTAGCATGAGCGCACCCAATTCACATGTGGGCGACCCCTCCAAGCGCTGGACCATGATCGCCGACCTGGAGCGCTGCGTCGGCTGCCAGACCTGCACGGCGGCCTGCAAGCACGCCAACGCCACCTCGCCCGCCGTGCAATGGCGGCGCGTGTTGGATATCGAGAGCGGCACCTTCCCGGACGTGCGCCGCACCTTCGTGCCGGTGGGCTGCCAGCACTGCTCGGACCCGCCCTGCATGCACGTGTGCCCATCCACCGCAACGGGCCAGCGCGCCGACGGCATCGTCACCATTGATTATGACATCTGCATCGGCTGCGCCTACTGCGCCGTGGCGTGTCCCTATCAGGCGCGCTTCAAGGTACAGCGCCCGACATTTGCCTATGGCGGCAAAATGAAGAACGAAGCCGAACGCGAAGACCCGGCGCGCCTGGGCGTGGCGCAAAAATGCACCTGGTGTTCGGACCGCATCGATTTCGGCCTGGAGAACGGCCTCACGCCCGGCGTCGACCCGCGCGCCACACCGGCCTGCGTCAATGCCTGCATCGCCGATGCCCTGCACTTCGGTGACGCCAACGACGCTGACAGCAATGTGTCGAAAATGCTGGCCGGGTCCAAGACCTTCAAGATGCACGCGGAACTCGGCACCGATCCGAACTTCCATTATGTCTACGCAGATAACGACAGCCCCGAACCTGATCACGCCGACATGATCAAGACGGTCAACAACAGCGCCGACCTGGGCGTCAAGCCGTGGCTGCAACAACACTGGGATTGGCGCGCAGCGGGCAACTTCATCGGCGGCGGCACCGGCGGCGGCCTGGCCGTCATGGGTGCCATGGCCACTTTACTGGGCGCCACGCCGGGCGCATTGCAACTGGCGGCCATGGCGTCCGTCGCACTTGGGCTGTTCATGGTGTTTCTGGAGACCGGCCGCCCATTGCGCGCACCCTTGAACGTACTGTTTCATCCGCAAACCTCTTGGATGACGCGGGAGGCGATGATCGGCGTGGTGTTCTTCCCCGTCGCCTTCCTGGCGCTTTGGATGGGCTCGCGCGAGCTGGCCATCGTGGCGGGGTTGCTGGGCTTGGCATTCGTGATCGCGCAAGGCCGTATTTTGGTCGAAGCCAAGGGCATTCCGGCCTGGCGGAACCGAGCCATCATGCCGTTGATCGTCAATACCGGTTTGACCGAAGGCGCGGGCTTGACGCTCGCCGCCACGGCCGTATTCCCGGTGGTGCTGGGTGGACTTCAAGCCGTCTCCTTGTGGGCCGTGCTGGCATTTACGCTGCTTCGGGCCGGTTCGTGGTTGAACTACCGCCGCCAGCTTGCCGGCAACGCGCCGGAAATGACGCTCCGGGTGCTGGACGGCATCAACGCGGGTGTCATCGTGGTCGGACATTTGCTCCCCATCGGATTGGCCGCAGCCGCCATGGCGTTCCCGGCGCATGCCGCCCTAACGGCGTTTTTGGCGGGCATCAGCGCCGCCGTCGCGGGGTGGGCGATGAAATACATCATCATCGTCAAGGCGTCCTACAACCAGGGCTTCGCCATCGAGAAAGTCCCGGCGCGTGGTATCGGCGGCATTGCCGCCGGTATCCAGCCCGGTTGGAAATAGGGTTGGAAATAGGGCTGGAAATAGAGCTGGAAATAAGGTTGGAAGTAGGTCTCCCATGAGCGGCAACACTCACGACGGCTATATGTTCGACCGCGCGGCGGAAACCCTGGCGCGCGCGGACATTCAGGCCCTGCAACTGGAAAAACTGAAACTGATGGTGGCGCACGCCTACGCCAACGTCGACCACTACAAGCGGGCCTGGGATAAGGCCGGTGTCAAACCCGGCGACCTCGGGCGCATGGAAGATTTCCAGCGCTTTCCCTTCACCGTGAAGGACGACCTGCGCGACGCCTATCCGTTCAATATGTTCGCCGTACCGCGCGAACAGATCACCCGCATCCACGCCTCATCCGGCACCACCGGCAAGCCGACCGTGGTGGGATATACCGAGGCCGACCTCAACACCTGGACCGATGTCATGGCGCGCACCATTGCCTGCGGCGGCGGGCGGCCCGGCGACCTGATGCACAACGCTTACGGTTACTCGCTGTTCACCGGCGCGTTCGGCTATCACTACGGTGCGGAGCGTTTGGGCTGCACGGTGATCCCTGTCTCGGGCGGCATGAGTGAAAGGCAGATCACGCTGCTGCGCGATTTCGGCCCGCAACTGCTGGGCGCGACGCCATCCTATGCGCTGAGCCTGATCGACACGGCGAAAAAGATGGATGTCGATCTGGCCTCGCTTTCGATCAAGTATGCGTTGTTCGGCGCCGAGCCCTGGACCGACGAGATGCGCGCCACGCTCGATGCGGGCTGGGGCATGACCTCCATCGACACCTATGGGCTGTCTGAAATCATCGGCCCCGGCGTGGCGGCGGAATGCCTGGAGGCCCGCGACGGCCTGCACGGTTGGGAAGATTTGTTTTTGTTTGAGATCATCAATCCAGACACCGGCGACGTCTTGCCCATGGGCGAGACCGGCGAGCTGGTGATCACCACGCTGTCGAAATGGGCGCAGCCGATGATCCGCTACCGCACCCGTGACATCACGCAACTGACCGACGCGCCCTGCATCTGCGGGCGCACGCATCTGCGTATCCTGCGCCTGGCCGGGCGATCCGACGACATGCTGATCATCCGCGGCGTCAACCTGTTCCCGTCGCAAATTGAGAGCGTACTCATCGGCATGCAGGGCATCGCGCCGCACTATCAACTGGTGGTGCAACGCGACGGCGCCATGGACACATTGAGCGTCGAGGTCGAAGCACAGGAAGGCGTCGAGCCGCACGACTATGACGGCCTGGCGGCCGGCGTCGCGAAACGCATCAAGGAAACCATCGGCGTCAGTGCGCGCGTCGTTGTGCTGGCGCCGGGCGAAGTGCCGCGAAGTGAGGGCAAAGCCGTGCGCGTGCGCGATTTACGGCCCAAGTAACATCAAATTTTTGGAAGTACCCATGAAAACCAACAAACTCGATATTGATATCCATTGGGGCGACTGCGACCCCGCCGTCATCGTGTTCTACCCGAACTACTTCAAATGGTTCGATTGCGGCACCACGGACCTGTTCGCGTCGGTCGGCCTCGACCTCTCAACATTGTTCGCCGGCGACGATATCGTCGGCATTCCAATCCTGGACGCGCACTCCAAGTTCTTCCGCCCCTCGCGCTACCGCGACACCATCACCGTGGAGAGCGGCATCGAGCATTGGGGCAATTCATCGTTCAAGATCAAGCACACGGTCTATAACCAAGGCGAAAAATGCGCCGAAGGCCACGAGGTCCGCGCCTGGGTCGTGCCCGCCCCGGATCGGCCCAACGGGCTCAAGGCAGTGCCGGTGCCCGACGAGATTCGGGCTCGGTTTGAGGGGTGACATAAATTACCAGTATATCACTTGTTTATCGTCGCCTCTGTGGAGGTAAGTAAACAGGCTTCATAATTGGTGTCGTCGGAGCCTGAGCAAGATATCTGTTCTACTTTTGCGGAGTTTGTTACACTAAGCCTTCGCCCTAGCTGTTAGTGTTTTTACAGGGGCAAAGGACTGTCGTTATGACCGAAGCAACAACCTTATCTGAACCGATCACGGTTGATTTCGAGGACTATCGGAAGCGAACGTTCAAATCGATCAATCAGATTGTGGATTTCGCCCAAAAGGAATTCGATATCTGGGCCGAGTTCCAGAAAAAAACGAACAACAATCGTCCGACGAACTTAGGCAACCCAGTCGACCGTGCGGTCGTGGTGGCTAGAACAATTCGAGATCAGGCCCAGTCCTACATCGACAATCCTGATAAGGAACACCGGCACAATATTCTGAATTCGCTAAAAAGTCACTTGGAAGCCTACGGAACTGAGCCCAACTGTGTTCCCTCTGGCTCACCTTCGGGGAAAATCATTCTTGAACTTGCAAAGGATCATCCAGCTAGCGCATCAATCCTTTTTTCGTCCGTAGTTGGTCAAGTTATTCCATATGGCAATGTGACAGATGCTTTGCGGTTCGCTGAAGCAGTATATCGAGCGGAGCGGGCATGGGAAAATCCCGAAAATTTTGCTGCCGCACACAAGTCCTTAATCAAGGAGACCAAAGATAGCTGGCAAGAAATGTCCGACCAAGCCCGTTCAGATATTGATTTAGAAGTTAATAAATCTACTAATCTAATGGCCGACATTGGCAAACGGGCCACCGACTACGATCGTCATCATGATCGGTTATTCCGCTTTTTTCGGAGACAATATGGTGGTGCGCGTGAAAATTTAACTGCTCTAGAAAACACTTACCACAAAAAGCTTCAGCTTGAAGCCCCTGCAACATACTGGCGGAACCGAAAACGAGGTCACCTTGCTGTAACTGCTATCGCAGCAACAATATTCCTGTTGGGTATCTTCCTAGCCCTCGAATATGGTGTTTCTCATGGAAAGACATTGATCAGTATTCTGCCAAGAGACAATGCGGGCAATATTGGCCTTGGTGCGATTGCGGTACTGACTATTCCCGCCGCCGCCGTAGCCTGGGCACTCCGGATATTTACCCGTCTATTTAGCCACAACTTGAACATGGCAACAGACGCTGCGCAACGACAAACCATGATCACTACCTTTCTCGCGTTGACAAACGATCCGAAGGCCAATTTAGGGCCAGATGAACGTATACTGATTTTGAACGCGCTGTTCCGACCAAGTGAGAATACCGGCTCTCCAGATGCACCACCTCCAAATCTATTGGATCTCGCCAAATCTGTATCTGGTAAAGGTAAGACCTAATTAGATAGGAATTCCACCAGTTCGGGGGCCAGCGTCCTGCTCACCTTGACTGACAGTATCCTGTATCTATCTCCCATTTATCGTTCCGCTCACCAGCGAGCATGGCATCACCCTTGATGGACCTACGGAGCAAGGTGTAGAAAAGCAATATATTCTTTTGCTCCTAGTTTAGGATTATATTGACTTTTTAGATTTGTCGTACTATGAGTGACCGGCATCGTCGGCGGGCGCTTTTCTGTTCGCCACCGAAGGCACGCTATTTGACATTCGAATAAGGAGAGAGCCGGGACCGATGCTTGCCGTTGGGTGAGAGGGTTGGGGTCCGGGTAAAGCAGTATCGTCATTTCCGCGTTCGCGGGAAGGACGGGTGATGTGAGAGACGCGCGAAATTGGGTTCGTTTCGTTACTTTTTTCCGTTGTCGGTTTGGAATCAATGTCTTCTACGAATTGTTGGGGTTGCAATCATCACCCCCACCCTAACCCTCCCCCATCAAGGGGGAGGGAATTGGAACGAGGTCGTTTCTACAACGCCCCTTCCCCCCTTGTGGGGGAAGGTTGGGATGGGGGTATGGTTAAAAAG
>JAERTE010000094.1 GCA_016845145.1 Rhodospirillaceae bacterium | reverse complement strand
AGCCGCCGGTGATCAGATCAAGCCCGGCGCTTGCCTCGCCGATGTCGTAGAGCTGATCGTCGGAGATGGCATCTACGATGGCGATGCGTGTCCCCTCTTCTTTTGCCGCATCCAGCGCCGCCTTGATGCGCTCAGCCCCTTGCATGACGTCGCCCGCGGCCACAAGGCCAACTGGCAGCTCGGTCTGACGCGCCAGCACGCGAACCAGATTGGCGTCGGTCATAGGCGTGAGCGGATGGTTGCGCATGGAGCTTTCCGACAACAGATCGCCGAACACGAACAGGTGCCCGTTGTAGAGCGTGCGGCCCGTGGTCGGGAATGCCGGGCACGCAATGGCAATGTCGGTTTGCAGTTCAGCCATCAGGGCCTCGGTCACCGGTCCGATGTTGCCGTCGTCGGTGGAATCGAAGGTCGAGCAATATTTGAAGAAGAACTGTTTGGCGCCCGCTGCGTTCAACCATTTGAGCGCGGCAACCGATTCCGCCACAGCCTCATCCGCTGGTGTGGTGCGGGATTTCAGCGCAATGACCACGGCCTCAGCATCAGGCACCGGTGTATCCTCGGTGGGAACGCCGATTACCTGCACGGTGCGCAGTCCGTTTTTTACCAGCGTATTGGCGAGATCGGTGGAACCTGTGTGGTCGTCTCCGATGCAGCCGAGCAGCAATGTCACGAGCTTGTTTCCTTTCCGATAGCGCGGCGGAACCATTCGAGCCCCGCCTCTGTCGTGGTTTGTGGATTGTACTCACAGCCCACGTACCCTTCGTATCCAAGTTCATCCAAAAGATCGAACAGGTAGGGATAATTGATCTCGCCGGTGTCGGGCTCGAAGCGGTCGGGCACGCCGGCGATCTGCGTGTGGCGGATGATCGGCATGAACTCGCGCAGCCGCACCGCCAAATCGCCCTCCATGATCTGCACATGATAGAAATCGAACTGCAGGCCCAGGTTGGGATGACCGATACGTTCGATGATGTCTCGGGCTTCGCCTTGGCGAGAAATCAGGTAACCGGGCGCGGCGCGCACGTTCAGGGGCTCGATGGTCACCGTGATGTCGTGCCCGGCAAAAACCTCGGCGGCGTGGGTGAGGTTCGCCATGTAGCACTCAACCGCTTGCGTGTTGGACAACCCGCCATCAACGATCCCGGCCATGACATGGACCGTCGGGCATTGCATGGTCTGAGCGTATTCGAGCCCCTTGGCGACACTGTCTCGGAACTCGCTCTCTCGGCCCGGCAACGCGGAAATGCCCCGCTCACCTTTGCTCCAGTCACCGGGCGGCAAATTGATCAGCGCATGATTGAGGCCATTGGTTTTGAGGCGCGCGGCAATTTCATCGGCAGTGTGGTCATAGGGAAACAGCAACTCCACGGCGTCGAAGCCCGCGGCGGCAGCAGCGTCAAAACGCTCCAATACCGGCCGTTCGGTATACAGCGTGGTCAAGTTGGCGGCGAACTTTGGCATGCTCAGTCTTTTCCTTCCGGCAATTTCAGGCCCGCGAGATCGGCATATACCTTAATTACCGCGGCGTCGTCTTCAAGGCCGTATCCGGCGGCGCTGGCGGCCAGAAACTGCTGGTGCGCGGCGGCCGCCACGGGAAGCGGAAAGCGTTCCTGTTTACCGGCATCCAAAACCAACCCCAGGTCCTTGACGAAAATCTCCACCGAACTCAGCGGCGTATAATCGCCGTCGAGTACATGTGGAACACGGTTTTCGAACATCCACGAATTGCCGGCGCAACCGGTGACGACGTCATAGAGAGCACCTGGCTCGATATTCATTTTCATCCCCAGCGCCATGGCCTCCATGGCCGCGGAGATATGCACCCCGGCCAGCAGTTGATGCACAACTTTCACCGCCGATCCCTGCCCGATATCGTCGCCCACGCGGTATACCGTATCGGCGGCGGCTTGCAGGGCAAACATAGCGCCTTCGATTGCCTCTGGCGCACCGGCGGCCATGAATTTGGTTTTGCCGGCGGCTGCATTGGCGGCGCCGCCGCTCGTCGGGGCGTCGATCATTCGTATACCCTTGGCGCCAAGCTCCTCGCCAATGGCGGCGGCTTCCGAAGGCGCCATGGTGACGCAACTGATTACAATGCCGTCTGAAGGCATGGCCTCGGCCAGCCCGGTATCGCCGAACAGCACTGTGCGCGCTTGCCCGGCATTAATGACAAACAGAAACACCACACGTGCGGCTTTCCCTACCGTCGCCGGACGATCCGCCGCGTGGCCGCCTGCATCGACAAACTTGGCCATAGCATCGGGGTTGAGATCGCAGCCGTGCACGACAAGGCCGGCGTTTACCAAGGAACGCGCTACGCCGCCGCCAATGGCGCCAAGTCCGATAACACCGACAGGTTCATTGCTCATATTCTTCTCCCTCTCCGGTTCCTAATTTGTTGCATGCGCCCGGGCGCGACAAGGTAATGCTGTCGGCTGGGGTTGATTGATATCGGCGAATGCTTGATCTTGGTTGAACAGAAACAGGCAACATTTGTGCGATTGCAATTATCGTTGCAGAAAACACGTTACACTCGGTCACCTTCGGACGAGACAGGACATGAAAAAAAACCGAAAAGAGCTCACCGTGCTGCTCGCGGAAGACGACAGCCTGATGGCCGAAATCGCGGCATTCATCATGACCGAAATGGGCTATCAGGTGCTGGCTGTCGCCAATGGCACCAAGGCGGTTGCTACCTATCGTGAAAAAGGCCCGGATTTGGTGATCATGGATATTAACATGCCGGTGATGAACGGCCTCGACGCGTTGCGGCAAATTTTGCATGACGACCCCAACGCCAAAGTGATCATGTTGACCGGCGTTGATGAAACCGCCGTGGCGGAAAGCTGCATCATGGCTGGCGCCATTGACTATATCCAGAAAGGCCTGGGGGCCGACGCATTTCGCAAAGGTCTTGAGAAAGCGGTCCGAAAGATCCCCAAGTGATCAATCGCCGGATCAGTAGTGCGGCGGCGGCGGCTCTTCGCCGGGCGTTGCGCCGGGGCCCGTTGCCACTTCATCTTCCAAGGCGTGGAGTTGCTCTTCCAGACGTTTCACGTCAGCGCTCAAGGCCTTGATCGCATCCCATTGCTTCAACACCATGTCGCTTAAGTCTTGGATGGCGCCATCCTGGTGCGCGATGTGGGATTCCATATCGTCGAGGCGGGAATTATCATCGCCGGCATCACCCATTGTCGTTAACTTTCCTGATGTTGTGACATATCAATGTATTCAACACACTGATTATGCTATTATAAACGCTGGAAATCGGTGTGGAAACCGGACGCCGCCATTGTGAGGGAATGAGGTCAGGAGGCGGCCATGAAATCGTACGATATTTCAGACCTGAACGTGCTGGTGCTGGAGAAGCACTTGCTCATCCGCAATCTGTTGACGGAGGTTTTCCGGGAGTTCGGCGTTCCCAGTGTGCATTCCACTCCGGAACCGCAGAAAGCCTGGAAGATTTTCGAATCGTTTCCTATCGACATTGTCTTTTGCGATTGGTGCGATGAACTTGACGGGCTGGAGTTTCTAAACCGTATCCGCCGCGATCCCGACACCATGAATGCGTTCGCCCCGGTGGTTATCCTGACGGCCAACACGGAACTGCGCCACGTGTGCGAGGCCCGCGATGCCGGTATGTCGGAATTCCTGGCCAAGCCGGTCTCTGCCCGTACGATCTATGAGCGCATTGTCGCGGTGATCGAATCCGACAGGTTTTTCATCAATAACGGTGACTTTTTCGGTCCCGACCGGCGCCGCCATCATTCTGCAAGCCATGAAGGCAGAGAGCGCCGCTTACGCTCAAGCGAACATTGAGCCAGATCTCATTCTATGCACGCCAGTAGCGCCTTACGTAGCCTTCGGTCGCGTTTGAGGTACCATTCTCGGCTCATGGCATCGGTTCGCGTTGAAAGCCGTTCAGCATAAAGCAGGGTCCATTGCCGCCCGCGGGTCGAGCGTGCACCGGTGCTGGTGTTGTGGCGATTGAGGCGCTGTTCCAGGTCTGTTGTCCAGCCGACATAGGTGCGTGGGCCCCCTTTTCCTAGGCTGCCGAGCACATAAACGAAGCAAGGGTCGCCGCCGTTCAATGGTTGGCCTAATGGTCCGACGGCGCCAAAAACTTGTCGGAAAGTCCGGTGTCATAGGCGATGCCTTCGGCACTGAGGATCACGCTTAATGGATCGTCACGCCTGGCCAGCGCCTTGCGCGCAAGCGCCGTCCAGACGGCTGGGTTTGAAAACCCGCTGGCATCGCGCGCCGAGACCACGAATTTTCCGATATGCACATGGTTGCCGTGCGGGTTCGGCAACTGCAGTAATGTCGCCTCGCCCGTTGCCTCGTCGATGCGGGCCAGATTCTCATCGGCGGCGATCACTTGGCAGAGTGCCAGCGTGCGCAGTTGCAGCTTATTGAGCTTCAGCGGGTTTTTCTTAGGCGGCATGGTGATTTTTTCTCCCCGGGGAATGGTGTGGCGGCCTAGTCTGGCGATATGGTGCGGCGATGCATACAGGAAAGATAACCGGTTTTCACGTAGATGACGACGGCGAATGGGTCGCGGAACTCGATTGCGGTCACAACCGCCATGTGCGCCACCAACCTCCGTTCCAGGAACGCGATTGGGTGCAAACCGAAGCCGGGCGCAACGCCAAACTCGGCGCGGAGATATCATGCGGGCTTTGTGAACAGGGTATTCCGCCGGATCAGGTTACCTAGGCTTATCGGCGTCGTGTTTTTTTTCGGCAGGTGGTTCAGAATCTGGCACTTCCATACTTTCCATGATCGCCTTTTTCCGTTCTTCAAACTTGGCCGGATCCTTCCTGCCGAAAAGCACGACAACCAAGAAGGCGACCACGCCGAACACGATGAAATAGATGGTGTTGCCGTCAAACAAATCTGAATCCCCAGTTCACCGCTATGACCACACCGCACACTAGCACCGATTTCCCAAACTTCCCATCACCGCGCCACCCGGTGCCGAACGCCAACGCAAACTATCATGAATACAATTATCTTTATAATTTAAGGCGTTATTATTGTATAATTCTTTCAGTAATTGAAAAAGTGTTGATATTTATCAGCTCTTAGTGACTGGTTGATCCGATGATGGATAATCTGAGTAACGAACGGCAAGACTTTTGGGCATCGCTTGGCGTCGTCGGGCTGGTATTTGTCATTGGCCTCGGCCTTTCCGGGTATGTGTTTCAACAGGCCTTGGAATCCAAGCGCGATCATCTTTCCGAAATGCTTACGCACCGCGCCGAATCCCATACGGTGATTATCCAGTCCGCGATCGATGAGAGCGTGGCGATTATTGAATCGGTCGGTGGGTTTTATGGAGGGTCGAGCTTCGTGGACCGCAGTGAGTTCCGGCGGTTTGTCTCCAACCTCCTTGCGCAGCACCGGACGATCCAGGCGCTCGAATGGATACCGCGCGTAAGCCGGGATCAACGTAGTGCATTCGAAGAGCGGGCCAGGCGGGACGGATTGAGCGGGTTCCGGTTTACCGAGAGGCAATCCCAGGGGAAAATGATCACCGCGATGGACCGAGAAGAGTACTTCCCGGTGTTTTACCTGGAACCGTTGGCGGGAAACAAGGCGGCTCTCGGTTTCGATTTGGCGTCCAATCCGACGCGCCTGGACGCGCTGGCCCATGCGCGTGATCTCGATACTATTTATGCTTCCCGCCGGATTACTTTGGTTCAGGAACACGGTTCACAATTCGGGTTGTTGATCTTCCGGCCCGTTTACGCCCAGGGAAAGCCGGCCTCGACGATTGAGGACCGAAGAAAACATCTGCAAGGGTTCGCTCTCGGCGTTTTCCGCATCGGAGATTTGATCAGAGGGGCGATCCGGGATTTGGCAGCCGCCGGGGTTCACTTCACAATCCGGGAGGACGGTGCCGCGAAAGAACGCGAGCCGCTCTATCGCCATGCGCCGAGATCATTCGGGACTCCGGTCAATGGAGATTTGCAATCTCCAAGCGAGAACGCATCCATTCACCAGGTGGAAATTAAAGTTCCAGGTGGAAGCTGGACAGCCACATTTTGGCCGTCACCGGAAATGATTGCGCTACATAGCCCACAAGACGCCTGGTTGACTTTCTTTATCGGTATTTTGTTGACCCTTGTCGTATCAACGTTCCTTTATCACCGGTTCCAGACCTTGGGTGAAAGCCGAAAACTGGTCTCTAAACTCCGAAACTCCGAAACGCGTTTGGCGCGGGAAAGAGGCGTGCTGGCGACCGTGGACAGAACCTTGTCCAGTTTTATCGGGCGACGGGACTTCGCCGCAAGTTTTGATCGCGTTCTCGTTGACCTGTTGAAGCTTACCGAAAGTCGATATGGTTTCGTCGCTGAATATTGCGCGGATGAAGATGGCGCCCCTTACCTTCAAACTTTGGCCATATCCAACATCGCCTGGGATACCGAGTCCCGGCGGTTCTACGAGGAAAACGCGTCGAGCGGTTACAAGTTCTACGATTTTGACGCCCTTTACGCGGCTGCCGTCGTCACTGGCGAGGCTGTTATTACCGATGACCCGGCGCATCATCCTCACGCCAAGGGGACGCCGGAGGGCCACCCGAAGCTCGAGAGCTATCTCGGCGTTCCCTTGAAGCGCGGGACCCGGATTATTGGCACGGTGGGGGTTGCCAATCGTGAAGGCGGTTACGATGAGGAACTGGTGGATTATTTGACACCGTTCTGGAACGCCCTCGCCGAGATCATTGATGCCAAGCAGACCGAATCAGCCCGCCAAGAATCCGTGCAAATGACCGAACAATTGGCGCACTATGACGTATTGACGGGCCTGCCCAACCGCGCCCATTTCCAGGAGCGTCTGGATTGGGCCGTAAAGCAAGTAAAGCGCTACGATCAACCTTTCGCGCTACTGCTTCTCGATTTGGATCATTTCAAGGACGTCAATGATACCGTGGGCCATACCGTGGGTGACGAGTTGCTGGTGGCCGTTGCTGAACGCCTGAAGTCGGCGATACGCGAGTCCGATGTCGTGTCCCGCCTCGGCGGGGATGAATTCGCCATACTGCAAATGGGCCTTCTGGATACCGGCGCGGCGGCGATCCACGCGCATCGGATATGCAACATGCTGGCGACGCCATTCGATATCAATGGACACAAAGTTCACACAGGCGTTAGCATCGGGATTGCCGTTTATGGACCGGACCACGAAAACGCGGACGACCTCCTGACACAAGCCGATACCGCGCTGTATAGGGTCAAGGCCGAGGGCCGCGGCGGGTTCCGTTTCCATGATCCGGAAATGGAGGCGACCGAGCGTAAGCGCGTGGAGATCATCGAGGATCTCCATCACGCCATAGCCGGAAATCACTTTCTCCTAAATTTCCAGCCACAGGTGAATGCCTTGGTGAACCGTCTGTCCGGTGTGGAAGCGCTGGTTCGCTGGAAGCATCCGGACCGTGGCATTGTCGGTCCCAACGTGTTTATTCCGATTGCCGAGGAAAGCGGCCAGTTGCTGGCCATCGATAACTGGGTGCTGAACGAAGCCTGTACTCAGATGAGCGTCTGGCAAGCCCAGGGTGTCATGCGGGACACGACCATCGCCGTCAATCTGTCGCCTTTGCAGTTCAAATCGTCTGATTTTGAGGAATCCGTCATTTCCGCCTTGGAAAAATCGAGACTTGATCCCAAATGTCTGGAGCTTGAGGTAACCGAACGAACATTGGCCGAACGGCCCGATGAGGTGGCGAAGATCATGCGCCGCCTCAACGAGCGGGGCGTGAAGTTTTCCATCGACGATTTCGGGACGGGATACTCATCGCTGCAATACCTGAAAACCCTGCCTGTCTATAAGATCAAGATCGCCCAGGAATTTGTCTGGGAAATGTTGAAGAATTCCCAGGATGCTTCCATCGTGAAAGCCATCATCGGCCTTAGCCGCGATTTGGGGCACGACGTTTTGGCCGAGGGCGTCGAAACGGAGGAACAGCTCTCGCATCTGCTGTCGGGCGGTTGCCATCTCATACAGGGGTACTATTTCTCCAAGCCGTTGCCGCCGGACGAATTGGAGAAATGGTTGGATCAAACGAAATATCGCCTGCCGGGCGAGACCCAAGGTACTCGCGCCAGTTAATGTATTCTCATTCCATGCGCGCGAGATCATCCAAGATCGGGCAATCGGGGCGGTCGTCGCCGTGGCAGCGTTCGGTCAGGTGTTCAAGCGTGCGTTTCATGCTCTGCAGTTCATCGATGCGGGCGTCGATTTCTCCAATGTGGTTGAGCGCCAGTTGCTTGACGTCGGCGCTGGCCCGGCCTTGGTCGCGCCACAGTGTCAGCAGCGCCCGCACCTCTTCAAGTGAAAACCCGAGCCCCCTGGCCCGTTGCACAAACCGCAACGTCGCCACGTCTCTTGGTCCATAGGCGCGGTAGCCGTTGGCTTGGCGTTCGGGCGCGGGGGTCAGGCCGATGCTCTCGTAATAACGAATGGTTTTGGCCGAGACGCCGGTCTCGTGGGCGACGGTGCCTATATTCATGCGTGGACTCCTTTGAACGACCTGAGGCGCAATGAGTTGCTGACGACAAATAAACTGGAGATGCTCATGGCGCCGGCGGCCAGCATCGGATTGAGCAAAAGACCGAACGCCGGATACAGCAATCCGGCGGCGAGCGGTATCAGCGCGACGTTGTAGGCATAGGCCCAGAAGAAATTGCCGTGGATAATCTTGAGTGTGCGACGCGCGAGGCTGACCGCATTGACGATGCCACCCAAATCACCGGACATCAAAATCACTTCGCCGGCCTCGATAGCGATATCCGTGCCGGTGCCGATGGCAATGCCGACGTCCGCTTGTGCCAGCGCCGGCGCATCATTGATTCCGTCGCCGACAAAGGCGACGACCTTGCCGGCATCCTGCAGTCGCTTGATTTCATCGGCTTTGCCGGCAGGCAGCACCTCCGCCAATACGCGTTCGATCCCAGCCTGCTCGGCAATGGCGTTCGCCGTGGCTTTGGAATCACCCGTCAGCATTGCGGCTTCCAGGCCCATGTCTTGCAGGGCCGAAATGATGTTCCGGCTGCCTGCCTTTAAGGCATCGCCGACCCCGGCAATGGCAACCAGCGAGCCGTCAACGGCGATGAAAACCATCGTCAAAGCCTGCGCCGTCATATCCGTGACGGGGGTTTCAGCCGCGCTTGTGTCGATACCCAAGTTTGCCATGTGGCGTTCGGCGCCGATGGCGACTTTGCGGCCTTCAATGGTGGCTGTCACGCCATGGCCCGGATGCGCCGTGAAACCGGAAACCGGCGGTAGAGCTAGTTCTTTGGCCTTCGCGGCTGCGACCAAGGCTTGAGCGATGGGGTGTTCGCTTTTCTCTTCGATACCGGCGGTGAGCGCCAAGACCGCATCTTCGTCAAAGGTGGGGGCGATGATGCGCAGATCACGCAGTTCGGGCCGTCCCTCGGTCAGGGTGCCTGTTTTATCCATGACCACGCTATCAACGCGGGCCAACTGCTCCAGTGCGGTGCCGCGACGGATCAGCACGCCGATTTCGGCCCCCCTGCCCGTGCCGGCCATGATTGCCGTCGGCGTTGCCAGCCCCATGGCGCAGGGGCACGCGATCAACAACACCGATACGGCGGTGACGAAGGCAAAGCCGAGCGCCGGGTCGGGGCCGAAAATCAGCCAGGCGACGAATGTCAGGACAGATACCGCCATAACCGCCGGTACGAACACACCGGCGATGCGATCGGCGATTTTCTGGATTTGCGGTTTGCCGGCCTGGGCGTCTTCGACCATCCGGATAATTTGTGCCAGCACCGTGTCCGTACCGGTGCGGCTGACCGAAACCGTCAGCGCGCCGTTACCGTTGACGGTACCGCCAATGACCTCTGCGCCGACCGCTTTTTCTACAGGCAGCGGCTCGCCGCTGATCATTGATTCATCGATAAAGCTGGAGCCTTCTAGGATGATGCCATCCATCGGGAAACGCTCGCCCGGCCGGACAAGTACTCTATCGTCGATGGCCAATTCGCCTGCGGGCACCTCGGCAGTGACGCCATCGCGTTCAACCCGCGCCATCGGCACCTGTAATCCCATTAACTTGCGGATGGCAGCCGATGTCCGGCCCTTGGCCAGCGCCTCCAGATACCGTCCGAACAGGATGAGCGTGATGATAACGCCTGATGCCTCAAAATAGGCGACTGCGGTTCCGGCCGGGAAAAGCCCCGGTGCCGCCAGCGCTAACAGCGAATAGCCGTAAGCTGCGCTGGCGCCGATCATGACCAATGAATTCATGCCTGGGTTCAAGTGCCTGAGCTCGGACCAACCGGCTTTGTGGAAATGCCGCCCGGCATAGAAAAGCACCGGCGTGGCCAACAGCCATTCCGCGGCCATCCAGCCGCGTTCGGGCATCAGGCCAAGCATTGCAGCCGCCAGATTTATCCCCTGGCCATCAATCATGCGACCCATGGCAACGGCAACGAGTGGCACGGTGAAGATCAATGCCAACCCCAGAGCACGCCGCAGTGTTTTGGTCTCTTCCAGCCGCGCGCGTTGCTCGCGGTCCACGTCAGCGGTATCTCTAGGTTTGATTTCGCTCGCCGGATAACCGGCATCGATGACGGCACGCGCAACCGTAACTGGCGTGACCAATCCGGGTGTGTAGGTGATATGGCCGCGGCGCGTGGTCAGATTGATCTCAGCCGTGATGACGCCGTCCAGCGCCAATGCCGCCTTTTCCGCCCGCGACACGCATCCGGCGCACGACATGCCATCAATACTGAGGTCGAGAGATTCCGTGGGCACGCTGAACCCAATGTCCTTGATGGCATCAACCAACGCTGTTGGTCCGGTGGCCGTTGCGTCATAGGTTATATTCGCCCGTTTTGTAGCGAGATTGACCTCGGCGTTCGAGACCCCCTCAACGGTAGCCAAAGCCTTTTCGACGCGCGATACACAGCCCGCGCAGGACATACCCTCGACGCTGATGGACATCTGATCTTGGGTCAATTTGGTTTCATCCATCGGATTTCAACCTTCCACTACACTGTAATGTTTTATATATAGGGTTTCCAGTGGGGGGAAGGTCAAGTTTGTGTGGCAAAGAAGTGCTGGACCCTGCGCTTGACCGTTGCCGGGCGACGTACGATAACCTGCCGGTATGTTTCTACTTATCGATAACTACGACAGCTTTACCTACAATCTTCTCCATTACATGGGCGAAGCCAGCGCCGACGCGGGTGGGGCCGATGTGGTGGTGCGGCGCAATGACGCGATTTCCATTGATGAAATCAAGGCCATGGCGCCGGAAGGCATTGTAATATCGCCGGGTCCCTGCGACCCGGACAAGGCCGGTATCTGTCTCGATGTGGTCGGCCAACTGCAAGGGCTGTTCCCGATTTTCGGGGTCTGTCTGGGCCATCAATGCATTGCACAGAGTTTCGGCGCGGAAATTGTTCGCGCGCCCGCGCCCATGCACGGCAAGATGAGCGCCATCATCCATCGCGGTGCTGCGGTGTTTTCCGGCGTGCCCTCGCCCTTTCAGGCGACGCGGTACCATTCATTGACGGTCGCGCCCGATAGCGTACCCGATTGCATGGATGTCACGGCTGAGAGCGAGGACGGGGTCATTCAAGGCGTGTCGCACAAAACCCTGCCGATCCACGGCGTGCAGTTCCACCCCGAAAGCATCGCGTCCGAGCACGGGCATCAAATTCTCAGGAACTTCATTGAGATTTCACGCGGGAGAAACGCGGCATGAGTGACGAAATCAAACCCATTCTGGCCCGTGTCGCCGACGGTCATTCATTGACGGCAGCGGATGCCGAGACGGCGTTCAATATCATCATGGCCGGCGAGGCAACGGATTCACAAATGGGCGCTTTCTTAATGGCGCTCAGGCTGCGTGGTGAATCGGTCGATGAAATTACCGGTGCGGTGCGGGCCATGCGGGCCAAAATGCTAACGGTCTCCGCCCCGGCGGGTGCCATGGATATCGTCGGTACCGGCGGTGATGGCCTGGGCACCTACAATATCTCCACCGGTGCCGCGTTTGTCGTGGCCGGTGCGGGCGTGCCGATCGCAAAGCACGGCAACCGCGCGGTGACGTCCAAGTCCGGCGCCGCCGACGTACTGACGTCGCTGGGTGTGAATCTGGAATGCGAAGTGCCTCAAATCGAAAAATCTATCGCCGAGGCCGGTATCGGTTTCATGCCCGCCCCGCGCCACCACAGCGCCATGAAATACGTCATGCCGGTGCGACAATCGTTGGGTATTCGCACGATCTTCAACAACTTAGGCCCGCTTTCCAACCCGGCCGGTGTGAAGCGCCAGTTTACCGGCGCCTTTGACCGTGCCTGGATCGAGCCCATGGCCGAGGTTTTGGGGATTCTCGGCAGTGATGTCGCCTGGGTGGTGCATGCCGCCGAGGGCATGGACGAGATGAGCACCACCGGCGTGACCTATGTGGCGGCCCTGGAGAATGGCTCGGTCCGGACGTTCGAAGTGACGCCCGAAGATGCCGGATTGCCGCGTGCCAGCCTGGATGACCTAAAAGGCGGTGACAGCGCCTACAATGCTGCCGCCATCAATGATTTACTGGACGGAAAGGTTGGTCCCTACCGCGATATCGTGCTGATGAACGCGGCTGCCAGCCTGATCATCGCCGGCAAAGCCGACGACCTGAAGGCCGGTGTTGCATTGGCGGCCCAAGCCATTGACGACGGCAAGGCGCGTGCCGCCTTGGACAAGCTTGTCGAGATTTCGAATTCGGGCTCATGAGTGACGTTCTCACCCGTATCTGTAACGATAAGCGCGAGCACATTGCGGCGTGTAGGGCTGAGCGACCGCTAGCTGACGTCGAGACCGTTGCCAAGGCCGCCGCAAGCCCGCGCGGATTTGCCGCAAATCTACGCCGGGCTGTTGATGCGGGGGGATACGGTTTGATTGCCGAAATCAAAAAGGCATCGCCGTCAAAAGGATTGATCCGCGCCGATTTCGACCCCCCTGCCCTGGCACGTGCCTACGCGGCGGGAGGTGCCAGCTGTTTGTCGGTTTTGACCGACGTACCGTATTTCCAAGGCGCGGATGATTTTTTGGTGGCGGCGCGCGCGGCTGTCGACCTGCCGGTGCTGCGCAAGGATTTCATGCTCGATACCTATCAGGTGGCCGAAGCGCGCGCTCTGGGCGCCGATTGCATTTTGCTGATTATGGCGGCGCTTGAGGATTCGCAGGCCGCTGAATTGGCGTCGGCGGCGCGTCATTGGGGCATGGATATCTTGGCCGAAGTGCACGATGCGGCGGAACTCGATCGCGCGCTCGTATTGGATAGCGATCTCATCGGCGTCAACAACCGCAACCTCAAGACTTTGGAGGTCGACATCGCCATGACCGAACAACTTGCCCCCAACGTGCCCGCGGATCGCACATTGGTC
This sequence comes from Rhodospirillaceae bacterium, assembly GCA_016845145.1. Classification (GTDB taxonomy): domain Bacteria; phylum Pseudomonadota; class Alphaproteobacteria; order Rhodospirillales; family Casp-alpha2; genus TMED8. The sequence continues at coordinate 879 of JAERTE010000094.1, read as the reverse complement.
AGTGAAAGCGGCCTTTATTCCCCAGCGGATTTGGCGCGCATGGCGAATGCCGGTGCGAAATGTTTTCTGGTCGGCGAATCCTTGATGCGCCAAGATGACGTGGAGACGGCGACACGTACCCTACTTGCACCTGATGAAATGGCGGCAACTGCATGAGCGGCTTTACTCACCTTGATGACGAAGGCAACGCGGTGATGGTTGATGTCTCCGACAAGCAGATCACCGAACGTTCCGCCACGGCCAAGGGCAGCGTTATCATGCAGCCCGATACCCTGGCGTTGATCATGCAGGGCGACGTCAAGAAAGGCGACGTGCTGTCGGTGGCACAATTGGCGGGCATCATGGGCGCCAAGAAAACGCCCGACCTGATTCCGCTTTGTCACCCGTTGAACTTGTCGTCGGTAACTGTCGATCTGACCTGTGACCCGGATCGCAACGCCGTGGATATCACGGCAACCTGCAAGCTGTCGGGTAAGACCGGCGTCGAGATGGAAGCCCTGACGGCGGCCAGTGTCGCGGCGCTGACGGTCTACGATATGTGCAAGGCCGTCGATCGGGGCATGCGCATCACGGAGATCCGCCTGGTGCATAAAGCCGGTGGCAAATCTGGCACGTTCGAGGCGAAATGATGAACAAACCGGCGCAAATGCTGGCGGTGGACGAAGCGCTGGCGCGGGTGACCGGTGCGTTTGACGTGCTGCCGGCCGAACAAGTGGCGCTGCCCGATGGGTTGGGCCGGGTATTGGCTGAAAACGTCGCGGCGCGCCTCACGCAACCGCCGGTCGCGGTCTCTTCCATGGATGGCTACGCCGTGCGGGCCGAAGACGTCGCCAGCGTACCCGCAACGCTGACACAAATTGGCATGTCTCAAGCTGGCCA
>JAERTE010000093.1 GCA_016845145.1 Rhodospirillaceae bacterium | reverse complement strand
CGCTGATGGTCTGGCCCGGTATCGGGGGCGAAGCGGGAGTGAAAATTGACTGCTGCTGATCGTCACTTTTGACCCAAGGCGGACATGGGATGCTGTCGCTATTGATCTAGAATTGACGGAGGTCATGTCGTCATTACGCGAAAGTTCATAACATACTGGCACCTTTGATCACCGATTGAACTAGAAGCATTGGAGTTGCGTCATGGTAAAGACGGTACTCAAATGGTCTGACGAACTAAGCGTTGGCGTTACCGCGTTGGACGATGACCATAAGAAACTATTCGAGATTCTGGAACAGCTATTCGTGGCATCATTTGCCGGTGTGGGTGCCGAACAGATTGATCAGACCTTGCAGGAACTTCATCACTACACCAAGCATCATTTTGCCCGCGAGGAACGGGTAATGGAAACCCATGAGTATCCGTCTCTAGAACCGCACAAATTCCAACACCAAAAACTTATCCGCCAACTCGATGAAATTGAAACGCGGATAAAGGGTGAAGCTGAAAACAGTTCCGAGCCCAGCAACGATTTGATCGATTTCTTGAGGGAATGGCTGATCGGACATATTCAGGAACACGACCACGAATATGCCACATTCCTCAAAGAGCAGGGAATTGAAGATCCGCCGATTCCAGCGGGTACGGGGCACGACGGATAACTTCCAAACGTCAGGCTAACAGGTATGTTTTTTGGTGGTTAGGTTGCCGGGTATTGCTGGTGGGGCGTCAAATCTGATTTTCGAACTATATCCATCACTTCGTCGTCTTCTGAGCCTGCGTATCTTCGGCTACAATGTGCGGGATCAAACGTTTTTCCATCCAATAATCAAGGTCCGTGCCCGCGTCTGTCGAGCCGTGTCTTTTCTCGTACCAAATTTCTCTTAGCTCATTTATCAGACTTTGGTGTTCATCTTTCTGAGCCGTCAAAAGAGAGGACCCAATTTTTTCGTAATAGTCTTCCTCATCCGAAAAATGCGTGTTTACGTAATCTAACAGCAGCGTGAACGCTTGATTAAGAATTTGCTCCTCTTTGCCTCGCTTGACAGCATCAGAAAGCATATTTGCCGCATCAAAAATTAATCGATGCTGGTCATCGATCTTTTTATTTCCGGTCAAATACTCGTCATTCCAGACATAACGCATGGATTTTGTCCTCTCTTACTGCCTCTTAGCGTAGCAAATTGTCCTTTGATCACATCGGTTCAAGAACACTACAGGCTATCGCATTTCAGCGCATCATTCCAAATCTGGTTTGCACGCTGGCCCCGATCAAGCAGGCATGCGAAATCACTGTTTATGATGCAGTGGACGGCTCCCACCCGCCGGCATCTAGGTGCCAAAATGGTGGTTCGATGAACCACAGGGAAATAGGAGCCGTCCATGAACGAAGTTATCACGATTGGTGTTGATCTTGCGAAGAACGTTTTTCAGGTCCACGGCGTTGACGCGGAGGGAACTGTGCTCTTCCGTCGCCAGTTGAGGCGGGGGCAGATGCTGCCCTTCTTCAAGAAGCAGCCTCGCTGCCTGATTGGAATGGAAGCGTGTGCCACGTCGCATCACTGGGCACGGGAGATCGCGACATTGGGGCACGAGGTCAAATTGATGCCGCCGCGTTACGTGAAGCCTTATGTGAAGCGCAACAAGAATGATATGGCGGATGCGGAAGCGATCTGCGAGGCGGTGACCCGGCCGACCATGCGGTTCGTCGAGATCAAAACACCGGAGCAGCAGTCGGTATTGATGTTGCACCGGACCCGTCACCTGTTTGTCCGTCAGCGCACCACGCTGATCAATGCCCTGCGTGCGCACCTGGCGGAGTTCGGCATCGTCGCCGGGGTCGGTCGCAACGGGCTGGAGCGGTTGCTCAAGCTCATTGAGGATGGCGAAGATGACCGCGTGCCGTCGGCGGCGCGAGGCTGCTTGTTGGCCTTGCGCGATCAGCTTGAGATGGTGAAGGCGCAAATCCTTGATGCGGATCGCCGCATTCTTGCCTGGCGCCGGGCGAGCGAGGTCAGTCTACGTCTTGATGACATTCCCGGCGTCGGCCCTCTAATTGCAACCGCGCTGGTTGCCTCTGTCCCCGATCCTCATGTCTTCAAATCGGGCCGTGATCTGGCGGCCTGGATCGGCTTGGTGCCGAGGCAGAACTCGACGGGAGGCAAGGAGCGTCTCGGGCATATCTCCAAGGCCGGCAACCGTTACTTGCGCATGCTGCTCGTGATCGGTGCCCTCTCGGTGATCCGACGGGCCAAGCAGGTGGGATATACGCGCCGTCCGTGGCTGACCAAATTATTGGAACGTCGATCAACGAAGATCGCCGCCGTCGCTTTGGCCAACAAGATTGCACGTACGGCATGGGCGATGATGGCGCACGGAACATATTACGAGGAGCCTGCATCACAGGCCGTTTGAAACACGCGCGGGCAACAACTCGCGATGACGATGTTGGAAAGGGCAACAGACGGATTAATGCACCCAGCCGGTCGCCCCGGAGATCAGGACAACCCATTTTAGCCAGTGCAGCAAAGAGACTGCGTGCTTATGACCGGGACCTGATCTGCGGAGAGCATTATGGCCAGCGGCCAAGTAACAGCGCCGCGCAAACAGGCCGAACACATGGCAGCACCGACCAGCTCTGCATCACCGTCAACAAAACCCTTGCCAACAGGGAGCCGTCCACACATGGCTATTGGCAAACGTTCCACGACAGGATCAGAAGTTGCCGCTTTCGAAGTCTAGCCGCGCGTAAACAACGAATAAGTACCGATGTACGAGACGACTGCGAAAGACAGGACATAAGCGGTCGCAATTGCGAGTGGAGCGGGTCCTGGATCTACGCCAAATGATACAGCGTTCGCACACAGGAATGCCGCAACACCCAAGCCGATCAAGTTCATTACATACCATCGTAATGGTAATCTCTCGTCGGGTGCGGCGGTTTTTCTCCGGACAGGATAGTAAATTAGCCAGGGTGTCATGACGCCGAGCATTATTGCGCTAGATAGCCGCCAAACCTGCTCAACCGGCAATGCGAAAAGCGCAATTGTTGGCGCTAACATGGCAAACGCGGTGGACATCAATCCGAGTTCGACAAACAACCTAGTTAGCAGGATGTGAAGCTCTGAAAGCCGCTGGCCGGTGCCGTTGTATAGTACCACGACAATCGAAGTGAACCCTACAAACGCCATAGAGAGTCCCGCCAATGCGAAGAAATAGGCTGACGCCGGAAGTTCAGTCATTAATTGCCCCTATGAATGAGCAAGTACGGTGGCGTCTAGGGGGCCTGCGGTCAAGTTAGATAGAGTTGAAACGCGATTTCATAGGTCAATGAATTGGCATCTTCCTCGTCAATCACTTGCATCGAGAATGTCCGTTATTGGCTAATCTCACCCTTTTTCGGCGGTGACGATTTCCTTCTGCAGCCGAAGGCCAAGCAGCCCAAAAAAGAGCTCTGACCGGATTTTTCAAGTTTGATGGCGGCTTGCCCTTCGGCTGCGGACCACAATTTTCTATGCCGCCGAATGGTGCTGTTGACCCGTGCGGTCTTTGGCCCCTTTCCGTTCCGACTTCCGTTTTGCAATCACGTTGCAGACATCGGACCATTCATTTAAGTCGATGCTGATGGGCCAATTTCTTGTAACTTTCGCTAGCCATGAAAGCGACAAGCCCTTCATTCGACTGCTATTGGCTACACCCGGTCCTTGGTTGAAACGATGATTTCCTTCCGGAGCCGGGGGCAAAGTGATCTTAGTTCTAGCGAAATTCGGGGACAGTATACTCATTCGATCAACAGCAGCCTCCAACATATCCTCTTCTCATGGCCCGCCTTACCCACATTTCCGCCCCCGGTTTCGCGCACCACGCTACGCAGCGTGGGAACTGCTGGCACGAGCTGTTTTTTCTCAAACGGCGCTCGCCGACGCAGCATCGAACTTCTAATCTCGGGCGGATTGCGGGGATAGAACGGAATCCCAGTCGCCGCCTGCGTAACAATCCGCACCCTTGCTCACGATAGTGTGCTTGTCTCAGCGTCACCCGGCCATATATCTAAGGGGCGGGTATTGAGACGTGATCAACGGTCAAGGTTTTGGATACTAAAATGAAGCTGATTAGATGGGTGCTGGGACGGGTTATCCTGGCCATTGATTTTCTGACCAGACCTAGGCCCCTTGTGCGGGCGAAGGAAGATCAGGATGCCGTCGATGCCAAGACGGCGAAGATGTCCCTCTATCAGTTCAACGCTTGCCCATTTTGCGTCAAGGTAAGGCGGCAACTCAGGCGACAGTCTTTGAATGTCGAACTGAGGGATGCCAAGAACAATGCTGCGTTCAAAGACGAACTGACGAAAGAGGGAGGGAAACACAAGGTGCCCTGCCTCCGTATTGAGGATGATGCCAAGAATGTCAGATGGCTGTATTCATCCGACGACATTTGTTCTTTCTTGGAAAATGAGTTCAGCCCGGCAAAAACCTAAGGCGGATTGGGGTTACCCGGCCGATCTCAACGCCCGCCAAACATGATCCCCCGCACGTAGGCGCGGTTGTCGGCTTTGGTGTCGTCGCTGTCGGCGCTGATCAGGATGTGTTGGGCGCTTTTCGGCTTATAGCCGAACACGCGTTTGTGGTCGGCGGCGATGTCGACGCGTTCCATCACCCATTCGCCGACCGGCGCTGCCTGGGTGCGCGAAACGATCATCGCATTGACGCCGCCGAAAAACGGGCTTTCAACCACCTGGCCACGCTCGCCGAAACCACCCCACACATAGGAAATGACGCGGCCCGGCGCATCGACGCCGCGCGCCAACTCAACCAATGGCCGCAACAGGTTTTCCTTGAAACTCGACGAGTCGGGGTCATAGGGGAACGTCACGTATACGGCCACGGCGCGGTCGTCTTCACCCTTGGCCGTCAGATCGGAGGCCACCACCGGGCGCTCAATCTTCCATTCCCACGACAATACCGGGGCGCGGGCCAAGTCGGCATCGACGGGGCGGCCGATCATCGACACGCTGGCTTTGGTCTCGACCGCAACGCAATGCTCGCCGCAGGGATGAAACCGGTTGGGGATCTTGCCGTCGAAAGTGACTTCTTCCCAGCCCAGCGCCGTCAGATCGGGCGCAACGGCATCACCAGTGCTGGCAACCAGTGCGGTTGACGTGGCGATTACGGCTGAAATCGCCACAGACCAAATCAACGTTCGGGAGCGGTTTGAGCTCATGTATCGAAACCTGGGGATTTATCGCCGGGAGGTCAATACGCTTGGGTACACTTCACACATCCATCGACAAATCCTTGACGGGCGCGGTGTCTGGAAATTACCTAGGGGCGCCATTCATTGATAAGGAAACGCGCCATGGAGATGCCTTTTGCATCTGTTCCCCCCTCAGCAACCGCCGTCACCCGTGTTTGGCGGGCGGATGCACGGGGGCCGTCCGTATGTGCTGTCATCGACGGCAGCGTGATCGATATCACGTCCAGCGCCGCACCGACCATGCGCGACCTGCTGGAAATGGACGCCCCGGTCGCCTATGTGCGTGAGAACTCGCAATCCGGCCAGCGCCTGGGCGGCGTCGAGGATATCGCGGCGCAGAGCATCGAGGCGGCGGGCGATCTTTCGGCCACGCATTTTCTCACGCCCGTTGATTTGCAAGCGATCAAGGCGTGCGGCGTGACCTTCGCCAAATCAATGCTGGAGCGCGTCATTGAAGAACGCGCCGAGGGCGACCCAACGAAGGCCGAAGCGATCCGGGAACGCTGCACCGCCATCATCGGCGACAGCCTCCATGACTTGGTGCCCGGCTCCGAGGCGGCGGAGAATGTGAAGGCGGCGCTGATCGCGGAAGACATGTGGTCGCAGTATCTGGAGGTCGGCATCGGGCCGGATGCCGAGGTGTTCACCAAGTGCCAGCCCATGTCGGCGGTGGGGTGGGGGGCGTCCATCGGCCTGCACCCGATCTCCAACTGGAACAACCCGGAGCCGGAAATCGTGCTCGCCGTCGACAGCCAGGCCCGCGTGAAGGGCGCGACACTCGGCAATGACGTCAACTTGCGCGATGTCGAGGGCCGTTCGGCGCTGCTGTTGGGCAAAGCCAAGGACAACAACGCGTCGTGCGCCATCGGGCCGTTCATCCGGTTGTTCGACGACGGCTATGGCATTGATGACGTGCGCAAGGCGGACCTGGACATGACCGTCAGCGGCGAAGACGGTTTCGTGCTCAATGGCAAAAGCTCCATGCGCGAGATCAGCCGCGACCCGCTTGATCTCGTCCAACAGACCTGCGCGCGCCACCATCAGTACCCGGACGGCTTCGCGCTGTTCATGGGCACGCTGTTCGCCCCGACCGAGGACCGCGATCATCCGGGTGAGGGCTTCACCCACAAGATCGGCGACGTGGTTAGCATTTCCAACACTGAATTGGGGACGCTGAGCAACACGGTGCGGCTATCGACGCAATGCCCGGAATGGAGCTTCGGCACGGCGGCGTTGATGCGCAACCTGGCGGAACGGGGGCTACTGAGTTAGTCAGTCTTTCACCAAGGGCCGGACAGCAGCGGCGAGTTCCTCGAAATTGGCGTGGCGCTTGGTGGCGTCCTTGGCGTGGACGAACTGAAACGCGAGGCGGCCCGAGGTGTCGAACACATAGACGGTGGGAATGCGCTCAACACCGCCGAACAGCGCCGCCAGGGCGCCATCCGCCATACCGCCGAGCACGGGAAAGGCGGGCTTTGTCCGGCCTAAAAAGCGTTTCATGCGCACGCCGCCGGGATCGGCGGAGAAGCCTTCGAATAGATTGAGCGCGACGATGGTGACCTGCGTCTCCGGAAAGGCGGCGCGCAGCTTGTTCAATTGATGGAATTCGTCCGTGCAGGGCGGGCACCAACTGGCGAAGAAGCTGACGACGGTAATCTTGCCACCGAAATCCGCCGGCACCTTACCGGATAGTGGTGAGAGGTCCGCAACAGCTCGCTTTGCCGGGTTGTCGAAGACAACCTGGCTCGCGCGCGCAGGGGTGGCGGCCAGGATCACCGCCAGCGCCAAGGTCATCATCACGCAAAGTGTTCTCAACATGCCTTAATGGTGCATGCATTCGGGCCTTCTGCCAATCACCCAGGGCGAGTTGAGGTGACACGTTCGCGTGATGCATACCGGTTGAGCGCAGCGTCACCTCATCCGCCCCAAAGGAACAGCTTGGTGCTGGTCCAATAGGTTGTGGTGATGCCGATGGAAAGTGCCGACAACAACAGCACGGTGCCAATCAGCGCAATGCCGGCGGCGTGGAAAAACTGGGCGAGAAGGGTGTTCAAAGTGGTCATGATGCATTTCCAATATTTGGGTTGGGTCTGTCGTTCGGAGGCGAAGTATGGTGAACCCCGACGCATCGCGATAGTCGACCCGTGGTACGGAATCGGAAATTAATTTACGTCATAAAAACAAAGGCTTATGAGGCGACCACCAAAATGCCGTGATGGCCGTCACAGGGCAACTGTACCGATGGTACACGTCTCCCCGGCTAGTTCACCCGGAACACATAGACCTGTGCCCAGATCACGTCATCGCCGAGCGGCGTGGAATCGTAGCGCCCCGAGCACTCAACCCGCGTCCACTTGCCGGCGTCTTCCAGCCCTTTCGCCTTGGCTTCGATCTGATCGCCCAGATAGACACGCGCCACCGAAAATGCGATGTGCCCGCCCGGCTTCACGACGCGGACCAACTCGTCCAGACCGCTGAGCGGCGCGTGCCCCTCGGTGAAGACGCCCGACCCAGTCGCACCCGCGTAACTGTCATCATCATAGTCCAGGCGTTCACCCAAAATCCCTGGCTTCAGGTTTTGATACAGGTTTTTCGGCGCCGCGAGCGCCAACATACCTTCCGACGCATCGAATCCATCAATATTGGGATAACCAAGCGGGCCCAAGATCTCGGCCATGATGCCGGTACCGGAGCCCGCATCAAGGACGGTGCCGTCACCTGGCGGTTGGTAGCGGGTGAACATCGCGGCGACCATCGCCGGGTGGGTATATCCGACGCCTTTCATGTGCTCTTCATATTCCGCCGACCAATCGTCGTAGACGGCTGCCGTTTTTGTCGGATCACCCGAAGCATAGGCATCGTGCAAGGATTGGGTTTTTTCGTCGGGTTCGGGGTCGGTCATGGGAGATTCTCACCAATCAACAAAATACAAAAATAATATGAACCATAACCGGCGCGCCGCGTTATTGACAGTTTCGCTGGCTTGGCCGACAACACGGGCCAGCGGGGAGACACCTCAACCCAACCGAAACGGAGAATACCCATGGCCGCCAAACGTCGCATTTTGATTGCCGGAAACTGGAAGATGAACGGCTTGAAGAAGGATGCCCGCTCGCTCGCCGGCGCACTCGGCACGAAGATGTCGAAGCTGAAAGCCAAGCCCCAGTCAAAACCCGAGTTCGAAATGCTGGTCTGTCCGCCTGCCGCACTTCTGGGCCCGGTGGTCGATGCCGTGAAGGGCAAGGGCATTGCCGTCGGTGGGCAGGACTGCCACGCCAATGAGGCCGGCGCGCACACCGGCGACACCAGTGCCGCACTGCTGAAGTCCATGGGCTGCAAATATGCCATCGTCGGCCATTCCGAGCGCCGCACCGACCACGGTGAAACGGACGCCATGGTGAAGGCGAAAGCCGAAGCCGCGCACAAGGCCGGCCTATCGGCCATCGTGTGCATCGGCGAGACCTTGAAACAGCGCGAAGCCGGCCGCGCCAAGTCGACCAATAAAAAGCAACTGGCGGGCTCACTGCCCGCGGGTGCGACGGCGAAGAACACCGTCATCGCTTACGAGCCCGTCTGGGCCATCGGTACCGGCAAGGTGGCAACGCCCGAACAGGCGCAGGAAGTGCACGCGTTGATCCGCGCCGAACTGGCCAAAGCGATTGGTGAGGCGGAAGCCGCCAAAATGCGCATTCTCTACGGCGGTTCCATGAAGCCCGGCAACGCCGCCGAACTGCTCGCCCTGCCCGATGTGGACGGCGGCCTGATCGGCGGTGCGGCCCTGACGGTCGCGGATTTCTGGGGTATTGCGCAAGCCGTCTGATTTTCCGCTATCATGCGGGCATGACTGACACCGATTTTGAAGCGCTGTTTCAAGGCCAGCCCGGCACCGTGCTGGGCGAACACCGCGATCCGGAACCGACACCTGAGCGCCAGAAGTTCGTCGACGCGAAAATCAACCGCGCCAAAGACAAGCGCCAACCCAAGGCGCGCCCGTGGCTTGCGGACGACAAACGCCTGCCGCCGGGGCAGGGGACGACGACCGATTTCCCGGTGCTTGATCTCGGCCACCGGCCACTGGTTTCGGCGCGCGATTGGCGGCTGACCATCGGTGGCGCCGTCGCCCGGCCCCTGGATTGGGACTGGCACGCGTTTATGGCCGCGCCGCAGGTAACGCTGACCAGCGATATCCATTGCGTGACGGATTGGTCGCGCTACGACAACGCCTGGAGCGGCGTCGCGGGCCGGGTGCTGCTGGATCTCGTACAGCCCAGGCCTGAAGCCAAGTTTTTGGTCTTCCACAGCCATGACGGCTACACCACCAACCTGCCGCTCGCGCGCTTCGCCGCCGATGACGCGTTGCTGGCCCACGCGTGGCAGGGCGAGCCCCTGGCGCGCGAACATGGCGGGCCGGTACGCGCCGTCATTCCCAGCCTGTATTTCTGGAAGAGCGCGAAATGGGTGAAGCACATCGCCGTTCTTGAACGCGACGTGCCGGGTTATTGGGAAAACCGCGGCTATCACAACGATGGCGACCCGTGGAAACAGCAACGATACCGTTAGGTGCTTAAATGCGTTATGCTGCACTTATGCTGCGCAGCATTTTTTACATTTTTGTGCTGTTCATGGTGCTTTCGCGCACCGCCCAGGCCTGCGGGCCGCGCGTCGAAATCCGGTTTTACGAGGATTCAGGCGGCGATGTTTTCGAGATCACCAACACGAGCCAGGAGGCTTGGTCGGTCGCGTCGCTGGTACTGACGCTGACGGGGTCGGCGGGGCGATTGGTGTTCGATACCGCCGACGGCGGGCTTGGTGCGTCCATGCATCAGCCGTTTTATGCAAGCGGTGGTGAGGTGGGGTTCATCGGCGCGTCGCCTGTGGACGACGGCTCGGAAGTGCTGGCACTGAAGTTCTCCGACTTTGCGCCGGGCAAAACTTTCACCTTTGTCGTCGATGTCGACGACCGGTTGCCCAGCGATTGGGAAGGCGGCTACGATCAAGCCCATGTGTCGAATGCGGAAATCGTCGGCGCGTCGGGTTCCGCCAGCATGGTCAGGAATTCCGGCGACCAAGCCCAGGCGAACGGCGCGTTTGGGGCCGAGGGTGAAGCGATATTGGGTGGCGGCGGGCTATGTGCTTAGTCGGCTTGCGTGGCCTCTAAGGCGAATATCTCGGTCACAGCCAACACGCCGATATCGTTAAACTTGGCGTTTTTCGGGTCTTCCAGGTCGATCAAGTTGGAAACACGCGAATAGGTTTCCGGCACCAGCACGGGTTCCTCAACGCCGTTTGGACGTTTGACGCCATATTGCAGGCGTTTGCGCTCCGACGACGCAAGCTTGCCGATCAAGCTCTTGGTCGCCCAAATCGCGCCATCGCGGGCAAGATCGCTCAGCCGGGCCGCCATGTTGATGGTATCGCCCAGCACGGTGAATTCCACATGCGTCGGCGTTTGGAAGGTTCCGAACCACTCCTGACCCTCGTGGATGCCGATGTTGAGGATCAGGTCGTTGAGCCAATTCTTGTCGCCGCGCCAACGCCTGGAAATGTTCTGCATCTCGGCGCGCATTTCTTGGGCACAGGCGAGCGCATTCAGCAGATAATTTGAATCAGACTGCGGGAAGAAGTAATTGACCATGCCGTCGCCGACATGCTTACCATGGGTGCCGAAGTGGCGGCGCAGGATCGGTTCCATGCCGCCCCATATGTCATTGATCAGTTGGAAGTATTCCTCCGGCGGCAGTTCGGCGCAGATACGGACCGAATTCTGCAAATCGGCCACCAGCACGGCAAGATCGGTCAGGTAGGGGCGGCGGCGTTTGAGCAGGTCCCGGATGACGATGTCGCGCCGGGACAGCAATGACAGCAGGCCGTCGCCAGCGTCTTCGATAGGGCAATAGGCGAAGAAAATGCCCTCGCGGAAAAACGAGGCATGGACCGAGTACCAGCGCTCGGGCTCGCCGCGCGGGGCCATATTGACTTCGGTGCGGACCAGCATGCCGCCGTTCTCGGGCGTCACATCATCATAGATGCGTGCGAGGCGTTCGGTCTCGCTGAACTCGCCGCCGAAACCGTCCATATCAACCAGCGCCGAACGTGCCAGCCGCCGCTTGGCAATGCTTAAGTGGAAACGCAGCAATTCCTCAAACCCGTCGGCCTCGGTCAATGACGGGGCGGCGAGTGCCAGGTTGAAGAACTTGCGCTCGGTGATTTCGCTGGAAAGCTCGATTTGCTGACCCAGCAGGTTCTGAAACGCCGCGTCGTTGGCCCATTCCAATTCAAAACGGCCGTTGACCATGTAAGCAGGGGCATCGATCTGGTCGATGGTCAGGCGCAGGCCCTGGGGTGGTTGAACCGCTTTGGGCGGATGGATGATCTTTTTATTGTCAGCCGGTTCCCCGATCATTGAGACGATGTTGGTCATCGATTGCCCCTTCTTTTTGAGTTCTTTCACCCGTTCCAGGGTGTTGAGCACGTTGGAAGGGAAGTAGCCGATGCGCGGCGTGGTGCCGCGCGCGCCGGATTTCATGCCGACCGCCGGACGCGGCAAAAGGCCCAGTTGAATATAATTGTTCAACGTTGCACGAGAGATTCCGGCCTCGGCCATAATCTCCTTGCTGGTCATCAACTCGGTTCCCGCAGCGAACATGGAACCTCCCTCCCGTTTGTCTTAATTGCCTTCCTTTTAGCCATGCCCGAATCGCATGTAAACAGTTTCTTAAGGTTTTTGTAAGGTTTGTTAATGCACTCATACGATTTTAATCTCTTGTTTTTTCACGATTTTTTTCTCCTCCACAATATGTCGTGCAAAATCATACTGAATTCATCATATATTTAGACAATTATACTGTTAATTGTCTAAATTGAGATTCAACACGGATACCGAGTCTTGGCGCCGTTCGCCTTGGGCGATGGCGGGCTATGTGCTTAACTGGCACTCATGGGAATTGAAGTATCACCGTTGCCAGGCGGTATCGGCGCCGAGATCAAGGGTATCAATCTGAACGCGCCGTCGGAAGATGACCGCCGCGCCATCTACCAAGCTTATCTCGACCACCGCATCATCGCGCTCAGAGACCAGGACGCACTGACGACGGATGATGTCATGGCCGCCAGCCGTATTCTGGGGGCCCAGTTGGAGCCGCACGTCTTCACGCGATACCATCACCCGGATACGCCGCTGGTGATGGTGCTGTCCAATCGCTTCGACAATGCGGGCAAGGAGAAAGGATTGAAGGACGCGGGGTCGTTCTGGCACTCGGATGTGTCGTACAAGGAAATCCCGGCCAAGGCGACGCTGCTCTATGCGCTCGAAGTGCCGGATGTGGGTGGCGATACGCTGTTTTGCGATATGGCTATGGCCTACGCGGGACTACCCGAGGCCATGAAAGCCAAACTCGACAGCCTGCAAGCCGTGCACAACTACGCCCATACGCCGCGCGAGATTTTCAAGTCCGGCGAAGTGACGCCGCCGCCCGATTGCGTGCACCCGGTGATCCGCACCAACCCTGAAAACGGCTGCAAGTCGATCTACATTAACCCGTCCTACACGGTGCGGTTCGAAGGCATGCCCGCCGACGAGAGCAACGCCCTGAAGGATGAGATTTTCGCGCACTGCCAAAGCGACGCCTATTGCATGACTTATCAATGGCGCGCCGGCGACGTGGTCGCGTGGGACAACGCGGCAAGCATGCACGCCGCCACGACAGATCGTCTGGACCCGGCCAAACACCGGACCATCTGGCGCACCATCATTTCCGGTGAGGGAAAACCCACCTAAATGTTTCGACTAACGCTTCTCAAACTGTTTCGAGCCGAACATGATGGCGCGCGTCTCGTCATCAATGACATCTGTGGGCTTGCTCTGGTGCTCGGCCAAAACCTGCATGGCTTTTTCCACCGCCGGACGCGCTTCGATCTCATCGATCCAGCGCTTCAGGTTCGGCAGCTCAGCGATATCGTGACCGCGCCGATCCGGATTGCGCGCCCACGGGAAGGTCGCCATGTCGGCGATGGTGTAGTCGTCACCGGCCAGGTACGCACTTTCGCCCAGGCGTTTGTCCATGATTCGATAAAGCCGCCCGGCCTCGTTGGTATAGCGCTCAATGGCGTAGTCGATCTTTTCCGCTGAATACCCCCGGAAATGATGCGCTTGGCCGAACATCGGGCCGACGTTGCCCATCTGGAACATCAGCCATTGCAGCGTGTCGTGCCGCGCGCGGCCCTCGGCGGCCAGAAACTTGCCAGTTTTCTCGGCTAGATAAATCAAGATGGCGCCTGATTCGAACAGCGAGTAGGGCTTACCGTCGGGGCCGTCCTGGTCGACGATGGCGGGAATGCGGTTGTTGGGGCTGATATCGAGAAACGCCTGCTCGAACTGCTCGCCCTTGCGGATGTTGACGCCGTGAATGGTGTGCTCCAGGCCGCATTCCTCAAGCATGATATGAACTTTGTGGCCATTTGGCGTCGGCCATGTATAAACGTCGATCATGTCGTCTCCCGTGCTTTAACTATATATCTGTTGCGGCTTAAAGTGAGGGGACAGGGGCCATTGCGCAAGCCCCGGATTTATGAATTGGAGAGGAAACACTATGTCAAAACCGTTACTTCACTTAGTGTTCGGCGGAGAAGTCGAAGACCCGCAGGGCGTCGACTTCGTCGATAGCGACAACCTCGATATCGTCGGCATCTTCCCCAATTATGCCTCCGCGCTCGCGGCTTGGCGGGGTGCCAGCCAAAAACACGTCGACGATGCGGCCGTCAAATACGTCATCGTACACATGCACAAATTGATGGAGCCGGAAGAAACGGCGGACGACTAACGCCCACAAAGCGCCCCGGCCGGTTGCCCCAGATATCCTGACGCGCGGCAATCTCCCTGAGTGTCAGACGGATTGAAACAAGATATCCGCTGCACCACCGAAACCAGACAAAATCTGGCGGTGCGGTGATTGGCAGATTCTTAGCCAGAAGGCGTCATTCACTGTGCTGGCGGCAAATGTCGGCAAACTGAACAGAAACCGGACATCAAGATTTCGGCAGACGAAAGACCGGAGGTGACCCAGAGCCGACCAAGTACGTTCTAGAAAACCGCTTTTGATCTCAGGAAGGTTTCCGCCTTGCTACGGCTCCGGCGTCTTAGTTCCGGGTCGTTGCCGAAGTACGCATCCGCATTGGCCCGAATCTTGTCGCGAACAGCAGGCGTTACCCGAAACGAGGTCCGAAGGGCGCGCATCCAGTTACCGCCGACGCCCTGCGGACATTGCAGCAGCCCTCGTTCAACGAGCGATTTCAACAGCGGCTCGTCATAGGCGGCGACGAACGAGGTCGGCGCATCGTTGGTGAACAGGAACTCCATCAGACCGAGTTCGTCATCGGACAAATCACGCCAGATGCGATCCAGGTCACGCGCAATTGCCGCGCCCGTGCCGCGTTCTTTGCGTTGCTCGGCCTCTCCGGCCTTGGTCTCTAGGTATTTGGCGTGTGCCGCCGGGCTCCAACGGCGTGATGAATCCGACGTCATTTGATTGCCGTTAACCGCATCGGGGTCGCGGCTACAATACCATCACTTGACGAACGACAGAGCCTTCGGCCATGCGGTCGAAACCGGCGTTGAGGTCGTCGAGCGTAATTTGATGGCTGGTCAGGCGATCGATGGGCAGCTTGCCGTCCTGAAAAAGCCCCATGTATCGAGGGATATCGCGGCTCGGCACGCAACTCCCCATATAACTACCCTTAAGAGACCGTTCCTCACCGGCCAGGCTCAGGTGCGACAAAGTAATCGACGCGTCCGGGCCGGGCATGCCGGCGACGACTGTTGTGCCGCCGCGCCGCGTGATCTTATAGGCGAGATCAAGCGCTTGCGGCACGCCGGCGGTCTCGACCGCAATATCAACGCCCCCGCTCGTCTTCGAGCGCAGGTCTTCGATACAATTGTTGGCGCCGGCATTGAACGCGTCATGCGCGCCCAACTGCCGGGCAAGCTGTAACTTATCGTCATTGATATCGAGGGCAATAATCCGTCCCGCCCCCGAAGCAACCGCTGCCAGCAACGCGCTCAACCCGACGCCGCCAAGTCCAACGATGGCAATCGACTGTCCGGGGCTCACGTGGGCCGTGTTGACGACGGAGCCGACACCGGTGACCACGGCGCAGCCGAACAGTGCGGCCTGATCGAAAGGGATGTCCTTGGCGATCTTGACCAGGGCGTTCTGCGAGATCACGGCGTATTCGGCGAAGGCGGCAACACCGGAATGGTGCAGGATGCGCTCTCCGTTCTTATGCAGCCGCGTCGTGCCGTCCATCATGGTGCCGGCCGCATTGGCTTTAGTTGCCGGTTCACAGAGCGCCGGCCGCCCCTCGCGGCACATATCGCAGCGGCCGCAACTGGCCACATAAGCCGGTACGATGTGGTCTCCAACCTCGAAATCATCGACGCCGGGGCCAACTTCGGCGACGACCCCGGAGGCCTCGTGGCCGATGACCATGGGCACGGGTTTCGGGCGTTCGCCGTTGATGGCGACCAAATCGGAATGGCAAAGTCCCGCCGCCTTGATCTGGACCAGCACCTCGCCACGGCCCGGAGGATCAAGCTCGACCTCTTCGATAACCAGGGGACGACTTTCGGTGAAAGGATGACTCCGGCCCGACTCCCTCAGAACGGCGGCTTTTATTTTCATTGTTGCGTCCTTTTGATTTCTGTCCCGTTGGCGCCCGTGTTTCAGGTCCCGGCGACCGCCTCGACGATCGACGCTTCCAAAATATCCATCCCCTCGTCGATGATTTCCGCGGGTGTTGACAACGGCACGAGCACGCGGATGACGTTCCGGGCCGGTCCCGCGGTGACCAGGATCAACCCTTTGGTGATGGCAATCCGCGCGATTTCCGTCGTCAGTTCGGGGGCGGGCTCGCGGGTCTCGCGATCGGCGACGATCTCGATCGCATTCATGCATCCCAATGCCCGCACATCGCCGATGCAACTGCACGAATTCTTCGCCGCCATCGCCTTGAAGCGTTTGTCGATATGCGCGCCCAATTCTAGGCCGCGCTCGAGCAGGTTCTCCCCGGCAATGACGTCGAGCACGGCGAGCGCCGCCGCGCAGGCCACCGGGTTGCCGCCGAAGGTGCCGCCGAGGCCACCGGGCGGCACGCTATCGACGATATCGGCGCGGCCGACGATCCCCGAAAGCGGCAAGCCGCCGCCCATGCTTTTGCCGACGCAGGTCAGATCCGGCGCGATGCCGTAATGCTCCATGGCGAACATCTTGCCCGCGCGGCCGAAGCCGGTCTGGATCTCGTCGGCAACCATGACGATGCCGTGTTCGTCGCAAAGGCCGCGCAGATATTCGATGAATGCCGGTTCGGCGATGTTGTAGCCGCCCTCGCCCTGGACGGGCTCGAAAAACGCGGCCGCGATGTCGTTCGGCGCGGCATCGCTGCGAAACAGGGTGTCGAGTGCGCGCTTGGTGTCGTCAAGCGTGACGCCGTGGTATTCGTCCGGAAACGGCATGCGGTAGATTTCGCCAGGGAACGGCCGAAACCCGGTTTTAAACGGCACCATGCGCGAAGACAGCGCCATGCCCATGTAGGACCGGCCGTGGTAACCGTTGGTGAAGGTGAGCAGCGCCGGACGCCCCGTGTGGTAGCGCGCGATCTTGACCGCGTTTTCCACCGCTTCGCCGCCGGCGGAAAGAAACAGTGACTTTTTTTCGAAATCTCCCGGCGCCAATGCGTTCAAACACTCGGCGAGCTCAACGTAATTCTCATAGGGGCTGATCTGGAAGCACGTGTGCGTGAACGTCTCGGCCTGGGCCTGGATCGCCGCAACCACTTTCGGGTGGCCGTGTCCGACGTTCTGACATCCGATGCCGCCGCAGAAATCGATATAGCGGCTTCCCTCCACGTCCCACACCTCGCCGCCCTCAGCCCGGGCCGCGACGAAGGTCGATGAATAGGCAATGGCACGGGCAACGCTGTTGTCTCGGCGTGTATCGATTTCGGTATTGGTCGTCATTGGTCGAACCTTCTTCCGGTGCGCAGAGAGCGCTTTAGCGGTTTGGTTTTGTCAGTCTTTCGCGGATCAGGTCCGCAGGCTTTCGGGCGGAGGCTTGATCGAGGCTGCTGAAGACCTCGATCAAGCTCCTAGGGAGGCCAGAAGCCAACCTGGTTTAGGTCGCTTCCGGACTGCTATTCCCGAAGGGGCCGGAACCATCGTGCCATGCCGGGGCTGCATCCCCCGGCATGGCCGATGTGAACCGGTTAAACGGCCGTTATTTCGGCATCATGGAGGAAACTTCTTCCACCAACTCTTCCTGAAGCGCTTTCATGTCATCGGCTTCGCCGGTGACGATGCTTTCAATGCCGTCGTAGATCACCTGAGTGATCGCCAGCCCCTTGTCGCCGGGATAGGCGATCCACTCGCGCAGCAGGCCAGCCTGACGCACCGCCGTGTGCTTGTTCGGGTTTTTGGCGTAGAACTCGCCCAGCATTTCGTTGGCGGCTTTGTTCGGCGGCATGTAGCCGGTGGTTTCAGCGACCACCGCAGCGCCTTCGCCGGAGGTGGCGAATTTCAGGAATTTCCAAGCGGCCTCTACCACGGCCGGGTCCTTGGAGGTGGTGACCAGCATGGCCGAGTTGCCACCGGCCGGCAGGCCCTTCGGCGCTGAGCCCATGCCCGGATACTCGTTGGTCTTCAGGACGAAATCGCCCTTGGCGCGCTCGATGGCGCCGACGGCGGAAGTCGACCAGAAGTGCATGGCCACTTCACCGGCGACAAACGGCTTGCCCGCGTCACCAACCGGCAGGTTGAGCATTTTGCACTCTCGGAACAGCTTTTTCATGGTCTCAAGCGCCTTGAGACCGGCTTCGCCGTGGAAGTTGATCTTGCCGTCCTTGATGATCGGCACGTCCTGGCTCCAGAGCAGGGCCTGGAAGAACCAGTTGCCGGTGATGTTCCAGCCCCAGAACAAGGGGTTCTTGACGCCGGCCTTGCGCAGCTTGCCGCAAGCGTCGATGACCTCGTCCCAGGTCTTGGGAAGCGTCGTGACCCCGGCCTTCTTCATCAGGTCCATGTTGTAGAAACCGACCGGCAGCGAAACCGAGAACGGCAGGCCATGAACCTTGCCGTTGAAGGTGCCGAGGTCGAGCATGGCCTTGTGGTAACCGTCCTTGGCGAAGTTCTTTTCCTTGGCGATGAACGGCTCCAGGTTCTTTGCAATGCCCTTGGACACCAGCAGCGCCTGGCGATTGAGGCCCTGGAAGGAAACGTCCGGCAGCTTGTTGGCGACGGATTCGCGCAGCACCGTGTTGGTGGCGTCCTCGTAATTGTCGTAGGTGGCGCGGAACTTCACGTCGATGTCCGGATGTGCCTTCTTGAACAGCGGCATCATGCGCTTGAAGGTGACATCGAAGAGCGCGGAGTACGGATACCCAACTTCGATGGTGACGGCCTCCGCGGCGGAGGTCATGGCGATCAGCGATCCTGCAAAGATCGCCGCTAAGGCTGTTTGACGTTTCATTCGACTGCTCCCTTTCGTTTCCTGTTGTATTGAAGGCCCCCTTTTCGTGTGATCACCCTTTCCGGGTTTGTTCTTCCATGGGCCATGGTTAAGTCCAGTCCCGACACCCGGAACCGGAAATCTTCGAATTTCCAGCTACTTCATTCCCGATAACGTGATTCCCTCGATGAAGCGCCGCTGCGCCAGCAAAAACGCCACAACCAAGGGCGCCACGATGACCGTCGCGGCCGCCATCATCGGTCCGTACTCATTGCCGTCCAGATCCGACTTGAACATGCGCAGCCCCAACGGCGGCGTCATCAGATCGCGGTCGCCGGTGATCACCACGCGCGGCCAGTAATAATCGTTCCAGTGCGCCACGATGGAGAAAATGGCGAAGGCCAGAAGCGCCGGAATGGCCGTCGGCAGCATCACCTTCCAGACGATGCCGAATTCGCTCATGCCGTCCATGCGCGCCGCATCGATGAGATCATCGGGCACGGTCTTGAAGAACTGGCGCATCAGGAAGATGCCGAACACCGATATGGTCCAGGGGATGATCAGCGCCGCGTAGGTATTCGTCAGTCCAGCCTTGGCCAGCATGATATAGAGCGGCAATGCGATGGCGTGGACCGGGATCAATAGGCAGAAGATCACCAGACCGAAGACCACGTCACGCCCCCAGAACCGGAGCTTCGCCAACGCGTATGCGCAAGGCAGCGCGATGATCACCTGGATGATAAAGATGGATACGGTGACGATGACGCCGTTCATCAGGTAGCGGAGCAGCGGCGCTTCGCTAAAGGCAGCCGTGTAGTTGTAGACAATCGGCCGCATCGTGCACTGTTCGACCGGCTTCCCTTCCTTGATGCAGAACTGATCCGTCATCATTTCCTGGGCGCCGAAAAAGCCGCCCGAGATGCTTTGGATCTCCGCCGGCGATTTGAAGGAGAAGGAAATCATTAGGTAAAACGGCAAGATCACGATAACCGCACCCAGCAGAAGCACGGCGTGCTTCCAGAACTCTCCGATCCATGTCTTTTGGCCGATCATGAGTAGTGCACCCGCCGATTGACGAAATAGACCTGGGAGATGGTGATGGCGAGCACGAAGGCCAGGAAGACAACCGTGATGGTGGACCCCATCCCGACCAGGTTCTGTTTGATGCCTTTTTCGAACATGGCGTAGACCATGACGAAGGTGGATTTGCTGGGACCGCCGCGAGTCAGGGCTTCAACCGTGTCGAACACCTGGAAAGAGCGGATCGACGTGATGGTGATGACGAAGACGTGGGTCGGCCCCAACATCGGCCAGGTGACCAGCTTGAATTGTTCCCAGGTGCTGTCGGCGCCGTCCATGGCGGCCGCGGCGTAAAGTTCGCGCGGCACTGCCGTCAGACCAGCCAAGTAAAGCACCATGTTGAACCCGAAGGCCTGCCAGATGCCGATGAACGATATGGTGCCGAGCGCGTACTTCTTGTCGCCGATCCAGAGCGGGAAACCTTCCTTGCAGCCATGTCCGTACCACGAAGTTGCAGGGTCAAGACCGAGCCAGGCACCGGTAATGAAGCTATGCCACCATCCCACCTCACAGCCGCGCGTCAGGTAGGCATTCACGACGCCGACGATGGGATCGAGGGTGAACTCCCAGACGATCGCCATGGCCAACAGCGTCGCCATGACCGGCAGGAAGAAAACGGCCTTATAGACTTCGCCACCGGTTCGGAGCGAGGCGATCAGCATGGCGGCGCCCAATCCCAGAGCGACGGAAACCGGGACGACGATCAGCACGTATGTCAGCGACGCCGTGAACATTTTCTTGTAACTGGAGTACTTGGCGAGGGCCATGTAGTTCTTCATGCCGACCCAGTCGAAGTCCTGGTTGCCGAGACTGTAATCGGTGAACGACAAGGTCGCGGCGACAAAGACGGGGGCAATCAGCAGCAGGATCATCAAGATGACCGCCGGCGCGACGAACCAAAACGAGGCGCTTGAACGATGCATCAGGCGACCACCTCATGAACCGGCGGATGGGTCAATTCGAGGCGCTGGCCGTCTTCGTCGAAGATCAACGCTTTTCCGGGAACATGGGCGATGGAAACTTCATCGCCGACGCTGATATCGTGCGCTTCCACCGGGTCTGCGCGGACGATGACGCTGTCCTCGCCGTAGTTCACCGCCACATACAGGAATGCCTCTGAGCCGAGGTTCTCCTTGTAGGTCAGTTTCCCCGTGAACGTCTTGCCGTCCTTTTCGGGGCTCAAGTAGAGGTGTTCCGGCCTGAGGCCGATGGTAATTCCCTTGGTCGCGGGAACCTTCAACCGCCGCGCCAGTTCCACGCCGAGAAAAGTCAGGCGGCCACCCTCATCGATGCCGCCGGGAACGGTGTTGATCTTCGGACTGCCGACAAACTCGGCCACCCTAAGATCCTTGGGGTCCTGATAGACATCATCAGGCTCACCGATTTGCAGGATGTCGCCGTCCATCATCACCGCCATGCGATCCGACATGGTCAAGGCCTCGGCCTGGTCATGGGTGACGTAAACGAAGGTCGTGCCGAGGCTGCGGTGCAGCGCCGACAATTCAGCCCGCATGTGGACCCGGAGCGCCGCATCCAAATTGGACAGCGGTTCGTCCATGAGAAAGGCCGCCGGATCGCGGACCATGGCGCGGCCGACAGCAACGCGCTGGCGCTGTCCGCCGGAAAGTTGTCCCGGTTTGCGGTCCATGAGATGTTCGATTTGCAGCGTCTCCGACACGTCCTTGACGGCGGCATCGACTGCCGCGCGCTTGGTCTTGAACCCCGGCATGAAACGCCCGATCAACGGCAGGCGTTCGGCGACGTTCATGTCCCGCAATTGCAGCGGCGTGGCGAGATTCTGTTTGACCGTCAGGTGTGGGTACAGTGCATAGGACTGAAACACCATGGCGAGGTCGCGGCGGCTCGGGCGAACGCTGTTGACGACGTTGTCATCGATTTTCACGTCACCGGCGGTTTGCGTTTCGAGCCCGGCGATAATTCTGAGCAGCGTTGACTTGCCGCAGCCGGACGGCCCCACAAGGGTAAGGAATTCACCATCGGCAATGTCCAGGTCAACACTGTTGAGAACCTGCAGGTTGCCGAAAGCCTTGGTAATGCCGTCGAGCGTGATGCGTGCCACGTGCTCGGCCTCCTCCCTTGCGTATACTTAGCCTAGGTATCGAATTTCGGTTTCGATTTTTCCCTGTCATCTACCGATAATCGTATTTGGATCATATGAAAATTAGATTATAATTTTATTAAGCAACGGAAAAAGTTATGGCCTACACGTTGAGACAGTTGAGCTATGCCGTGGCGGTGGCGCGTTGCGGCAGCATCACGGACGCCGCCAAAGAGGTCGGGATATCCCAACCGGCGATCAGCGCGGCGTTGAAAGATCTTGAAACCGAGTTCGGGATCAGCATCTTTCTCCGTCAGCCGGCGCACCGCATTTCCCTGACGCCGGCGGGGAAACGTTTCATTCGCCACACCCGGCGACTGCTCGAATACGTCGACGAGTTCGAGTCCGAAGCCCAGGGGTTGGGGCATCGGCTCGACGGCTCGATCGAGGTCGGCTGTTTCCTGCCGACGGCGCCGTTCATCATGCCCTTGGTGCTTCGTGCCATGGAGCAACACTTTCCGGGCATTACTGTTCATTTCCATGAAGGCAATCTGGGCGAATTGAATGACGGCATAAAGTCGGGCCCCATTGAAGTCGCCTTGATGTACGACATGCATCCCGACCGCCAAATTCAGTTCGAGACGCTGATTGAGGCCAAACCTTATGCGCTTTTATCCGCGCGCGATCCGTTGGCCAAACAGGACTCGGTCACCTTGGATGATCTGCGACAAAAGGAGATGATCCTGTTCGACCTTCCCATTACGCAGGATTACTTCCAGAACATCGCCGCCGACGGGAGCAGTCCGCCGGCCATCGGGTATCGTACGAAATCTTATGAAATGCTGCGCTCGCTCGTCGCTTCCAGAATGGGATACGCGATTTTGATCATGACCCCGCACACGGACCGCGCCTACGACGGCAGCAAACTCGTCAACCGTCCAATCCGGGACTCCCTGCCGCTGGCACGCTACGGATTGGCCATGGCCAAGGACTATGCGCCGAGACGCACGGTTCAGGCATTCATTGACGTCTGCCGGACAACACTCAAGAACGAAGATGCCGCGGCCCGTTATTTCCTGGGCAAGACCTGAATACCTTCATCGCACGTTCCAGGGTTTGAAGTTTCTGCTCGCGCTCTCAGTTCGATAGGCTCGTACGCCTCCAAGATATCTTCCACGTCGTTGTTTTCTAGGTGTAGCTGCAGGCGCCCATAATTATTTCCGATGATAATCGTCAAAATTATCTATTAGTCTGAGGATCACGCTCAGTGCTAGTGGTCGTTTCGCGCCCCTGCTTTGGAATGTATCGAAGTGCGGACCGTCACATTTTTCAGATGGGCACCAAAGTGAGTTGAGCCATGCCAGAGTTTGATTTCGAAGACGGTTGGTCGCGCCTCGAAGCGGCCATGACCACGGGTACCGACGAAGCTTCCTTCATCGTCCAGATGCATGAGTTCTCCATGGCATCAACCGGCACTCCCGGGCATCAGTTTTATACCGACCCAGAGACCTTTGTGCGGGGTATCTGCGAGACGACCCGGAACTACGGTTTCGACGTGCCCAGCTTTATCTGGGATGTCTACAACGTCGAGGCGGAGGCCTTGGGTGTGCCACTGGTGTTGTTCGATGACATGGCGCCGGCACTGGACAATGTGATCCCGTTCATCAAGGACGAAAAAGACCTGGCCCGAATGAAATCGCCCGACCCGGCAACGGCGGGCCGCATGCCCATGGTGGCAGAAATTATCCACCAGGTAAAAGAGATGACCGGCCGGCGGCCACCCTTGTGCTTTTGCGGACCGTTCACCATGGCGGCGCATTTGATCACCTTCGAAAATCTCGTCGTCGCCATGCAGGAGGACCCGGCGTTCGTCCACAAATTGATGGATTTCATCGTCGATGAGGTGTTAGCCCCGTTTTTCGACTACATGCTCGGACAGTTTCCCGACCTGCCGTTTTACGACGGCTCCGACGCAACCGCATCGCTGCCGTTCATTACCCAAAGCATGCAAGAAGAGTTTGCCATGGCGCCCATCCTGCGGCTGCAGGAGAAGGCGAAACGGCCCGTCTACGTCGACAACTGGTGGGGGGATTCCTACACCGAGGACACCGAGCGCTTCTGGGAGAACAAACTTCGCGTGACGCCGGATTTCTTCAAAATCCAAGATCCTGATTTGTGGAAAGTCGGTTTGGAACAGCCCATGGACTTCGCCCAACGCAAGGAGAAATCCGTGGTCCTCGGCGTCGACAACAACCTGTTCCAGAACGGTCCCGCGGATGAAATCCAAAAACGCATCCACGAATACATGGAAGTCATCGAGGAGAGCGGCGGCAAGGGAACCGTCTATTTCTGCAACCTCTCCGCTGTGACGCCGCCCGAGCACGTCGAGGTCGCGGTCGAGGCTGTGCGCATGTTCCGGCGAGGCGAGCGGCCGTGGGCCGGCCTGCGCCGGGCCGGCACGCCCGAAGCCAGAGGCGAGGACGCGACTTCGGACGCGGCATCGCCCGAAACGCAGGTCTTCATTTCATCAGATGTCCTCGAGGCGCCGGTTTCCGAAGAGGACGCCCTGCTGGACGCGATCTTCGATGCCGTTGTCGAGTATGAAGACAAGGAGACTGTCGAGCATGTCCAAGCCGCGTTGGACCGGGGCATGGACGTGCATGAAATTCTCAACGAAGGCCTGATCGCCGCCATGGATGAGGTCGGCGAGGAGTTCGCCACCGGTGAGATCTTCGTGCCGGAGATGCTGATGGCGGCCCGCGCCATGAAGGCCGGCCTGGACCTGTTGCGGCCCATCCTCACTCAGACGGGTGCGCCGCCCCGCGGCAAGGTCTTGCTGGCGACGGTTCAGGGCGACGTGCATGACATCGGCAAGAATTTGGTCGGCATGATGCTGGAAGGTGCCGGTTACGAGGTCATCGACCTCGGCGTTAACGCGACGCCGGACGAAATTCTCGACCAGGCGAACAAGGTCCAGCCCGATGTCGTGGGACTTTCCGCACTGCTGACGACGTCCATGCCATCGATGCAAAAGACGGTCGCTTTGTTCCGTGAAAAGAGCAACCGGCTGCCGATCATCGTCGGCGGCGCGCCGGTCACCCAGGAGTTCGCCGACAAGATCGGCGCCGACGGTTACGGCGAGAATGCGCCCCACGCCGTTGAAACCGTGCATGGTTTCGTCGATACCGTCTCGGAAGGCCAAGCCGTCGGTGAGCCGGCTGCATAAGGATGGCATCATGAGCAAAACCGTCCTCAGTTCCGCCAAAGCGGAGGTCACCATCGGGTTCGACGAACCGTTCGTGATAATCGGCGAGAGGATCAATCCGACAGGCCGCAAGATGTTGGCGGCGGAAATGAAAGCCGGCGATTACTCCCGGGTTGAGGCCGACGCCCTCAAGCAGGTGGAATCCGGCGCTCATATGCTGGACGTCAACGCCGGCATTCCGCTGGCCGACGAAGCGGCGATCCTGGCCGAGTGCGTCAAACTGGTGCAATCTTTGACCGATGTGCCGTTGTCGATCGATTCCTCCATCGTCGAGGCCCTGGAGGCCGGGCTTTCCGTATATGAAGGAAAACCGCTGGTCAATTCAGTCACCGGCGAAGAAGACCGGTTGGAAACCGTGCTGCCGCTGGTGAAAAAATACGGCGCCGCCGTGGTTGCCATTTCCAACGACGAGACAGGCATCTCCGAAGACCCGGACGTGCGTTTCGACATTGCCCGGAAGATCGTCGAACGGGCCGAGGATTACGGCATTCCGCGCACCGATGTGGTCGTCGACCCGCTGGTCATGCCGGTTGGTGCCGTCGACAAGGCGGGTGCCTCGGTCCTGCACCTGATCCGGCGGTTGCGCGAAGAGTTGAAAGTCAACACCACCTGCGGGGCGTCGAATTTTTCCTTCGGCCTGCCCAACCGCCATGGTCTCAATGCCTCGTTCCTGTCCATGGCTATCGGTGCGGGCATGACATCGGCCATCACCAATCCCTTGCACCACCCGGAAATGGCGGCAATCAAGGGAGCGAACGTGGTCATGGGGCACGACCCCAGCTGTAACGCCTGGATCAAGGCCTGTCGGCAATGGGAAAGTGAGCCGCCGGCAGCGCCCATTTCAAATTCCTCTGCCTCGACATCCAAGACCGAGACAGACCCGGTCGTGCCAACTGCGAAAATCTCCCGGCGCCGCATGCGTAAGCTGCGCAAAACCCAAACGGGCTGAGCGGGGGCGGGCAGACGGCTTCACGAGCTTCACACCGCCGGAGTGTTCCCATGCCGAAGTTTTCCATCAACCTGAGCCTGCTTCTGACGGAATTGCCGCTGCAGGACCGCTTCGCGGCCGCCGCCGCGCTCGGCTTCAAGGGCGTTGAAATCCAATTCCCCTATGATCACGCGGCGAACGAACTGGCCGATCTCGC
The DNA here is from genome assembly GCA_016845145.1 of Rhodospirillaceae bacterium. Taxonomy (GTDB): domain Bacteria; phylum Pseudomonadota; class Alphaproteobacteria; order Rhodospirillales; family Casp-alpha2; genus TMED8. Next base: position 3,596 of record JAERTE010000093.1, on the reverse strand, counting down.
GGCCGCCGCCGGTGTCGAAATCGTTCTCTACAACTTCCTCGCCGGTGATCTCACGGCAGGCGATGTCGGCATCGCGGGAATCCCCGGACGTGAGGATGAGTTCCGACGCGGCGTCGATTTGGCCCGCCAATATCACGATGTTCTCGGCACCAAACGGCTTAACATCCTGGCCGGCAAGCCGCCGCCCGAGATCCCTCGTGACGACGCCATGACGGTGCTGGCGAAAAACGTTGAACACGTCCTTGATGTCTTTTCCGGTCGTGACGTGACCATCCTTCTGGAACCGGCCAATGGTATCGATCATCCAAATTTCCTACTGCAGAGAACCGAGGATGCCGCCGAAATCATCGAACGGGTCGCCGCCGGCAACGTCAAGATTCAGCTCGATCTCTATCACCGACAGATCATGCAGGGAGACTTGATCCATGTCCTGCGGATGTTTCTGCCCTTCATCGGGCACATCCAGTTCGCCGACGTCCCCGGCCGCCACGAACCAGGCACCGGAGAGATCAACTTCCGAGCCATATTCAACGCCCTCGACAAATTGGGCTACGAAGAGTGGGTGGGCGCCGAATACCTGCCCACATCAACCACCGAGGAAAGCCTAGTCTGGTTCGAGGAATGGCGCACTGAGAATTGATCGGTCGGTAATCTGATTGATGGCCGTTTGTCGGGTTGGGGTGTTCCCAGCGCGAAATTTTCGATGTCGGCTATTGGCACCAAGGGGCTGTGTCGCTGAGGCAGCGAGAATGTCGGGAAAGTGATCCGCAAGCGGACACGCCAGCGTAGAGGCTGAATAGCCGGTTAGGGTCAAAACCAGCCGAAATTTCCATTCTGAATAAGTCGTCCGGTTTGCGATCAGTACCTGACCAATCTCACGTAAATGCCAAATTTCTCACATTCCGTAAGAGCCGATATCAGATTGCGTTGGCGCGTCGTTGTCTTCAAACGGATGTGATGTGAATTGTGGTAATAGATTGTTCAATTTAAACCCGTATTGGTTTATCAATTACCCATGTTGATCGGGAGATTTGCTTTGAAATCTGTGCTGGCGATCTTTTTCGTGTTGGGCTGGCTGTTGCCCATTTCTGCGCAAGCGGAAACCCCGCGCCAATTGGAATGGGACGATCTGGTTCCATCCGGCGCCCCGATTGACGATCCTCTTTTGGAATTGACCACCAACCAAGGTTTCGAGTTGGAAACGATTGCGTCAATCCGCGCGAGACGCGAGCTCGGTATGATCAGCGATGTCGCGGACGAGGCCGAATGGGGGGGCGAGCTCGAAGCCAGGTTGAAAAAGCAGGGGCTCGATATCGAGGCGCTGCTGCAGCGCTATATGAAGATGCAAATGGCGATCAAAGAACGAAATGGCCAAGTGGTTGAGGCGCTGGACGGTGCGTTGATCCGCATGCCGGGATATGTGTTGCCGTTGGAGTTCGAAGGCCAGTCCGTGGAAGAGTTTCTGTTGGTTCCTTACGTCGGGGCCTGTATCCACGTGCCACCACCGCCCAGAAATCAGATGGTTTTCGTGCGCCTGAACCAGTCCTTCGCCATGAAGGACCTGTACGAGCCGGTGTGGATCACCGGCCGCATGAAAACCCGAGGCGTGAACAAATCGATGAACGTCGTGGACGGAACAATTGACGTCAGCGCTGGGTATGTGATCGAAGGAACCCGGATCGAGCCCTACGAGGAATAACCGATCAGGCCGTACTTGCATTAAATTTCAGGAGAATGAACTTGCGTATCTTAAGCGCGACAGTGGGTGTGGCGATGTTGGCGTCGGCGTCTACGGCATTGAGCGAATCCGCACCCCATGTCCACGGCGTTGGCGTGCTCAATCTTGCCGTCGAGGGAAAGTCCGTGATCATTGAGCTTGTTTCGCCGGCATCGGATATCGTCGGGTTTGAACACAAACCACACGACGGTGAAGAGCGCAAAGCCGTCGAGGCCGCCGTCGAAACGCTCAAGAAAGGCGAACGCCTTTTTCAGTTTCCAAAGGATGCCGGTTGCCGCGAGAAAGAGACGGAAGTTGAAACGGGCTTGCAGGAGGATGACGACCACGATCACGGTAAATCGCACGACACCCATGCCGAAACACATGCCGAATTCCACGCCCATTACCGGTTCGAGTGTTCACGGCCCGATGCGCTCGATTACGTCGACATCGACTATTTCTCCAAGTTCTCCCGCGCCAAGGAGCTTGAGGTGCGCACCATCACGCCGCGCGGCCAAGGCGCCACGGAGTTGACACCACGCGCTTCACGGCTGACGTTCTAGAAAAACGGCTTCACCCCCGGGAACTGAACGCGCATGTCCTCACCCGCTGTCCGGCTGTCAGACGTAAATTTCCGTTGGCGCGGGCATGATCACCTAACGCTGGATATCCCCGCGTTCGACGTTCAGCCCGGAGAACGGGTTTTCATCCATGGGCCGAGCGGTAGCGGTAAGACGACGCTTTTGAATGTGTTGGCCGGTGTTGCCACGCCCGAACGCGGCGGCGTGGAAGTGCTCGGTGAAAACATTGCCGCCTTGTCCAATAGAGGGCGAGATGGTTTTCGTGCCGATCATATCGGCCTGATTTTTCAAATGTTCAATTTGGTGCCGTACCTTTCCGTGGTGGAAAATGTTCTGCTGCCGTGCCGATTTTCGCCCCGGCGGCGTGAGCGGGCGGTGGCGGCGGATGGCGACCTCTATTCATCTGCAATCCGGTTGCTGAGTGAAGTCGGCATGGTTGGTTCGGGTTTTCAGCGTAGGCCCGTATCGAATTTGAGCGTCGGCCAACAACAGCGCGTTGCCGCAGCCAGGGCATTGGTTGGGGCGCCGGAATTGATCATTGCTGACGAGCCGACATCTTCTTTGGATGCAGACGTGCAGGAATCGTTTCTGCAACTCCTGTTCAGCGAAATTGAGCAAAGCCGCTCGACCTTGCTGTTCGTCAGCCATGACCGGCGCTTGGAAGGCCGGTTTGACCGGGCCGTTGCACTCTCGGAATTCAACCGCGCGGCTGGTCAGGAGGCCGGTGGGCCGGATGTTGAAAGCGGGGCGGCATGAACCGTTGGCCGATTCTCTCGCTGGCTCTCAAAAGCCTTTTCAATCGGCGGCTGACGGCTGGGCTGACGCTTTTCGCATTGGCCGTCAGCATGATGCTCGTCCTCGGCGTCGAAAAGGTGCGAAATGAAGCCAAAGCGAGCTTCGCCAATACCATTTCAGGAACGGACCTGATTGTCGGCGCACGCAGCGGTTCGATCCAATTGCTCCTGTATTCGGTTTTCCGTATCGGCAACGCCACCAACGAGATTTCTTGGAAAAGCTACCGCTACATCTCAAGCCGGCCCGAGGTGGCTTGGGCCGTTCCGCTGTCACTCGGTGACTCGCATCGCGGCTTCAGGGTGCTTGGCACCACCACCGATTATTTCCGCCACTACCGCTTTGGCCGCAAACGCAATCTCACCTTCAGTTCGGGCAAGCCGTTCGAAGATCTTTTTGACACCGTTGTCGGGTCGGATGTTGCAAAAGCTTTGGGGTACAAAGTCGGTGATCCGATGGTGGTGTCCCATGGCCTCGGGCGCGAGGGCTTTCAGACTCACAACGAC
>JAERTE010000092.1 GCA_016845145.1 Rhodospirillaceae bacterium | reverse complement strand
GGGCCGGGCAGATGATCGACTTGCACTTGCGCGACCGCGGCATCTTGCGGCCCGCGGACATGGAGATCGATTCGCTCGAAGCGATCAGTGAATTGGTTGCGCACGGGCTCGGCGTCTCGGTGGTGCCGCGCCGCCACATGGCGCCGGATTTCCCTCCTGGCGTCCGCGCGCTGCCGTTCGGCGATCCACCGTTATCACGCGCCATCGGCCTCGTGGAACACATAGACAGTGCCAAATCGGACCTCATCAACGCCTTGTTCCAGGAACTTTTTCAGCTCGGAAAAGAGCAATCTACATCATGAGTTATTCTTGATTTATTCTTCAGTATTATTCGTTTTTCTTATGATTTGACGGTCGCTAGGATGACCGCGCTCAGGAGATCAGCCCAGATGACCGACGACCGCATTGCCCGCCCTTCGACAGGCCCTTTGCAGGGCCTACGCATTCTCGATTTGACCCGCATCCTCGCCGGGCCCACCTGCACGCAGTTGCTGGGCGATCTCGGCGCCGACGTGATCAAGGTCGAGCGCCCGGGCGCCGGGGACGACACCCGAAAATGGGGTCCGCCCTATGTAAAAGACAGCGATGGCAACGACACGCGCGAAAGCGCCTACTACCTGTCGGCCAACCGCAACAAACGCTCCGTCACCGTGGACATGGCAAAGCCTGAAGGCGTTGCGCTATTGAAGCGCCTACTCAGGCATTGCGATATCTTGGTGCATAATTTCAAAGTCGGCGGGCTGGAGAAATACGGACTCGGCTACGACGACCTGAAAGACGAATTCCCGGCCTTGATCTATTGCGCCATTACCGGGTTCGGCCAGACCGGCCCCTACGCGCCGCGCGCCGGCTACGACTTTTTGGCACAGGGCCAGGGCGGCATCATGAGCCTGACCGGCGAGCCCGATGGCGAACCAGTGAAGGCCGGCGTCGGCATTGCGGATGTCATGTGCGGCATGTACGCCACCACCGGCGTTTTGGCGGCTCTGCGTCACCGCGATAAAACCGGCGAAGGGCAGATGATCGACGTGGCGCTTTTGGACACACAAGTGGCCTGGCTGGTCAATGAGGCCACCAACTATTTTCTTTCCGGCCAGGTACCCATCCGGCGCGGCAATGCACACCCCAATATCGTGCCCTATCAAGTGTTCCCCACATCGGATGGCTATTTCATTTTGGCGGTCGGCAATGACCGGCAATTTGCACGGTTTTGCGAATTTGCCGGAAATACCGAGTTGGCCAACGATCCGCGATTCAACACCAACGAACAACGCCTGCACAACCGCGACGCCCTGGCGGAAGCTATCCACGCGCTGACCATCACCAAGACGAGCGCAGCATGGATCGATGGACTATCGGCCATCGGCGTCCCCTCGGGGGCCGTCAACAACCTGGAACAAACCTTCAAGGACCCGCATATCCTGCACCGGGGCATGCGTATTTCGATGCCGCACGCACTCGCCGGCAGCGGCAGCGTCGACTTGCTGGGCAATCCCTTGAAACTTTCGGCGACGCCCGTGACGTATCGCAACGCGCCACCGACCATGGGCGCCGATACTGACGAAGTACTTGAGGAGATCCTCGGCCTTGATGCGACCGAGCGCCAGTCCTTGCGACATGACGGCCTAATTTGACGGAGACCACGAGCATGTACGAACTCACCCAAGACCAACGCGCCATCCAGGACGCCGCCCGCCGCTTAGCGCGCGACAAAATCGCCCCCAACGCCGCCGATGTCGACCGCACCGAGGAATACCCCTGGCACAACGTGGCCATCTTAAAAGACGCGGGATTCATGGGCATGACGATCCCAAAAGAATACGGCGGCCAAGGTGCAAGCTATCTGGACGTGGTTACGGTCGTCGAAGAGATGGCCAAAGTCTGCGGCGTCACGGGCCGGATCGTGGTCGAAGGCAACATGGGCGCCATCGGGGCAATCATGAAATACGGCTCGGAAGAGCAAAAACAACTGGCCGCCGGGCTGGTGTTGGACGGCGACAAACCGGCCATCTGCATCACTGAACCCAATGCCGGCAGCGCCGCGACCGAAATGTCCACGCGCGCCGACAAAAAGGGCGACACTTACATCGTCAACGGCGTCAAACACTGGATCACCGGCGGCGGCGTGTCGCGCCTGCATCTGATTTTCGCGCGTGTCTTCGATGAGGCCGGCGAAGAGCAAGGTATCGGGGGCTTCATCGCCGTGCGCGACCAGACACCCGGTTTGGTCATCGGTCGACGTGAACCTGCCATGGGGCTGCGCGGCATTCCCGAATGCGAGATTCTGTTCCAGGATATGGAAGTGCACGAATCCATGATGGTGGTGCCGCCGGAAGGCATGAAGCGTGGTTTTGCCGGACTGATGAACGCCTATAACACGCAGCGGGTCGGCGCCGCCACCGTGGCGCTCGGCATTGCCGGCGGCGCTTTTGACGAAGCGCTGGAGTATTCGCGCACCCGTCATCAATTCGGGCGGCCCATCGCCGAGTTTCAAGGTCTGCAATGGATCCTGGCCGATATGTCGATCCAGATATCGGCGGCACAGAATATGGTCTACCGCGCCGCCGCCAGTGCCGAGAGCACGGACAGCGGTTTCCCGGATATGCTGTTGGCCGCGCAGGCCAAGGTGTTCACCGCCGACATGGCGATCAAGGCGACCAGCGATGCATTGCAGGTGTTCGGCGCGGCGGGCTATTCGCGAAACCTACCCTTGGAACGCATGTACCGCGATGCACGTATGTTCACCATCGGCGGCGGCACGGCGCAGGTGTTGCGCAATCTGGTGGCATCGAAAATTCTCGGCATGAAAGTGCCGCAAACCCGTGACGGTTATTCGAAACTTGCCGAAGAGGGCAAAAACTGAGGTGAAAACATGAGTGAACAAGCTATTAGCCGGTTTCCGGTCCCGGAGCTCAAAGACCTCCCCGATGACATCCGCGACAAAATTCTGGCGGTGCAGGAGAAAGCCGGGTTCGTCCCCAACGTGTTCCTGACGTTGGCCTACAGGCCCGACGAATGTCGGGCGTTCTTCGCCTACCACGACGCCTTAATGGAGAAAGATGAGGGGCTGACCAAGGCCGAGCGCGAAATGATCGTCGTCGCCACATCCAATGCCAACGCGTGTCAGTATTGCGTGGTGGCGCACGGCGCGATCTTGCGCATCCGCGCCAAAAATCCGCTGATCGCCGACCAGGTGGCCATCAACTACCGTAAGGCCGACATCACGGCCAAACAGACAGCCATGCTGGATTATGCCATGAAAGTATCGCAGCGTGCGGAAGAGGTCGGCGATGCGGACTTCGAGACGCTCCGCGGACACGGCTTCAGCGATGATGACATATGGGACATCGGCGCCATCACCGCGTTCTTCGGCATGAGCAACCGTCTGGCCAATATGACGTCCATGCGCCCCAACGACGAATTCTACCAGATGGGACGCTAGAGCATGACCAATGCCGCTGACGTTATCGCCCGACGCCTGCATTTAGCGGGCTGTCGCCACGCCTTCGGCATTCCCGGCGGCGAAGTGCTGACCATGATGAATGCCTTGAAAGATGCAGGCATAGACTTTCATCTGGTCAAGCATGAGAACAACGGCGGCTTCATGGCCGAAGGCACCCATCATGCCAACGGCGCGCCGGGCATTTTGCTGGCAACCGTTGGCCCCGGCGTCGTCAACGCCATCAATACGGTGACCAACGCTTGGCAAGACCAAGTGCCGCTGATCTTCCTGACCGGCTGCGTCGATGCCGCCGATGCGCATCGCTTCACCCATCAGGTGTTCGACCATACAGCCGTTCTTGCGCCCATTACCAAGGCCTCCATCACCGTGGATGCGGATGCTGTGGACGTGATTATCGACAAGGCCATCACCATCGCCACTACGGGCCGGCCGGGCCCCGTACACCTGGATATCCCGATTTCCGCCGCCAAAGTGGCCGTGGACACGCCGGCAATGACACCGGGCGCGCACCCGGCGCAGATGGTTCC
>JAERTE010000091.1 GCA_016845145.1 Rhodospirillaceae bacterium | reverse complement strand
CTTCGAGCATGATGGCGACTTTCCAGCCGTTTGGCGTGGGCGCGAAATAGAAGTCAATCATGGCGTTTCCAAATTATCATTGCGAACCAGATCAATAACCCCGTGCCTGCGGTCATGGCAAGCGCCGGACGATTGAGCCCGAATGCGGTCGCGACCGATAACAGACACCAGACAGCCGGTATTGTGGCTAGGCTCCAGCGCCGCCAGCCTCGCCACATAAAAACGGCGCCCAATGTTGCAACGGCGGTTGGGTCGGGCGCAGTGCCGAAAAGTCCGGTTGCGGGCCAAGCGTGCCCGGTTGCGATCTGGATCAAGGGATGGACGATCACGGCCAAGGCCAACAATACGAGATTTGAACTGCCGGCGGCGTTGCGGGCCGTTAGTGCCATGGCGACACCTTGCGCGATGAATGCCCAACCGAAATAGGTTGCGGCCCAATTGAGCTGCGCGTAGCGCTCGATATGAAAGGCCCAACCGGTCCAGATCCATCCGGCCGCCAACAATAGCGCCACCCAACGACTATGCCCACGCCAAGTTAGAGATATGAGAGCGAGTCCGGCGACCATCCCGATCCATGGCAAGGGTGCTATGGCATCATTGTAGCGTTCGAAAAGACGCGCGTAGGTCCCCGCTGAGAACAGGATAAAATCGGAAAGTGAATAAGTGAGGATTTCCGGCATATACGTCGGCGTTAGATATCGTCGACGACGGCAGCAATACGCTTGCGCAAACCGGCGTCCGGCAACGTGCCCTCGCCGGCTTTCATGTTTTCCACCATGTGCGTCACTTGGCTGGTGGCCGGAATGGCGCACGTGATTGCCGGGTGTGAGACGGCGAATTTGAGAAGCAATTGCGGCCAGCCCTTGCAACCGATCTCCGACGCCCATGAAGGCAGCGGGCTGGATGATACTTTGTCGAGCAGCCAGGCGCGCTGAAACGGCCGATTGGCGATGACGGCCAAGCCATTGTCAGCGGCAGCCGGTAACAAACGGTTCTCGGCATCGCGGTTGCCGGCATTGTAACTGAGCTGCACAAAGTCCAAGGGTTGGGACTTCAGGATATTTTCCAGATCACCGTGCCGTCGTCCGTGCGACGTGGTGATCCCGATGTAGCGGATCAGCCCTGCCGCCTTCATCTCTTGCAGTGTCTCCATGTGGCCTCGCCAGCCGACGAGGTTGTGAATCTGATAGAGATCGAGCTTGCCGAGCCCCCACAACCGGCGGGAGTCGTCGAATTGTTCGCGTCCTTCATCCCGTGACGAGGTCCAGACCTTGGTGGCGGAAAACAATTTGTTGCCGGGCTTCAATTGCCCGAGCCCGTGGCCGATCACCTCTTCGGATGAGCCGTACATGGGCGACGAATCGATCATACCGCCGCCGGCGTCGAAAAAAGCCCGCAGCACCTCGGTCCTTGATGCACGGGCTTGCGCATCGTCACCGACGTTAAAAGTGATGGAAGACCCCATGCCAATGACGCCGATGCGCTCGCCGGTTTTGGGAATCGGTTTGGTGATCTTTGCGCCTGCGGCGGGCGCCAGCCTTGGCCGCGCGATCATCGCTGCGGCTGCGGAGGCCATGAAGGTTCGCCGTTTCATCATGGCATCAGTATTCAGATTTCAGACAGAAACGCCAATAACAATCGAGCGACCTCATGAGGTTGTTCTTGCTGTACCCAATGCCCTGCGCCTTCGATCAGGTGGCAAGCGCGAAAGTCCGAACACGCAGTCGTTTGCATGGCTTTGAGCGCGCCGGGGTTCTGGTAGACGCCCCAATCGCTTGTGCCGGAAATAAAACATGCCGGTACATCGATGGCACGGCCGGCGAAGACTTGCTGCTCGCGCGTGAAAGCCTCGACGAAGCGACCCCGGTACCAATTCAGCCCCCCTTGAAAACCCGTGTTCGCGAAGGTGTCGGAGTAGACCCGGAGTTCATTATCGGGCAACCATGTGCATGCGGTGATTTCTTCGGACGTCGGCATTTCGGCGGCGGCGGTTTCGGCCATGCCCTGGTCCAACTCCATGACATAGTATGTCGGCAGTTTGGCCAACTCACCGGCGCTCCAGGACGCCAGTTCGTAGGGCCTGTTGCCGGCCCAATCTGCGCTTTTGTAGTGGTAGTAGGCGCGCATGAAGTCATGCACGCCTTGTCCGCAACGCCACATGTTGGCGTTGGCTTCGCGCGTTGAGTAGTAGCGATGATAGTGTTTACGCGGGCGCTCCAGGTTCGCCAAGTCGGCGTCGATATCAACAACAGGCGCATCCGATTTTAGTGGCGGCGGTCCGGCGAACGGCGCGCTCATCAATGCGACGGCCCGGAACACATCGGGCCTGATCAACGCGCAATTTGCGGCGGCGAAGGAGCCGAAATCGTGCCCGACCACCGCATCTACGTGGTCGATGTCCAGCGCCGCCAGCAGCCCCAATGTATCGCGCACCAGATTGAGAAACCGGAACTGGCCGAGATCACCGTCGTAGTCGCCATCCCAACCGGTGGTCAGGCCATAGCCGCGTTGGTCAGGCGCGATCACGTGGTAACCGGCATCGACCAACATGGGCATGACCTTACGCCAGCTGTAAGCCAGTTCGGGGAAACCGTGCAGCATCAGCAAAACGGGATTACCCGCCTTCCCTGCCTGCAACACATGCATGTCGAGACCGTTGCCGTTATCGACCATGCGCGAGCGGGTGCCAGCCGGTAAGTTATCCTTGTAAATGCTGTCGATCATAAGACGCCATTCCGCGCTGCGATGTGAACCCGTGACGTGTAGCCCATTGAAATGAGATTCGCTTGATCGGTATAGCTTATGGCCAGATCGATCAATATCTGTTCCGCCATCACGCGTCCGAGCTTGTCAACGAAGGGCTTCAGTTTGGAGCGCGACAGCATCAGGCCGGCAAAGGCTTGCGGGGTTAGTAATTCATCTCGGTACGCGCGATACGAAGTTACGTCTCCGACCCACTTCAATGCTGCCAGTTCGTCGTCCTGGCCAGTGACATTTCGCCTGCGTCGATAGTTGCGGTCGTAGCCGGGCATTTCGCGCTCCATCAAATCTTCGAATGCACCCAACAGGCCATCGCCTTCCACGTCGCGGTCATTGTAGAGAATGGCCAATGCACCGCCTGGCGCCAGCACCTCGCCGATGCTGGCATAAAAGGTTGGCTTGTCGAACCAATGGATGGCTTGTGCCACCGTTACCACGCCGGCGCTCGCGCCATCAAACCCAAGCGCTTCGGCTTGACGGTCGATGTAGCTGATACGTGAACCTGCAGATTCCCTGGCCTCAGCCTGCGTCCGCATATCCGCATTGGGCTCGACGCCGATTACTTGCCAATCGTTCGTCAACGCCGTTGCCAGTTGCCGGGTGGAAATCCCCGTACCGGCGCCAATGTCCAAGGCCAGATGCGGTACGTCGCTTTTGACGGCTGACACCGCATGTTGCCACAGTGCATCCGGGTAAGACGGACGGTGCCGGTCGTAACCCTCGGCAAGCCCCGAAAACCGGGTCTCCGCCGTGAGCTCGTTCATGCCGCCATCCATTCAGCCAAACCCGGCTTGATGGCATCCCAGCCTTGATAACCGAATGTGACGGCGGTGGCTTTTTCATCCTTAACCGCAATCAGGGCAGGGAAACCTCGGATACCGGCGTTTTGTGCATACCAGTAGTCGGCATGGGTTTCCTGTGTCGTCTCTGTGTCTTCGAAGGAGGTGCGGAACGCTTCGGCATCGAGGCCGAACTCAGCCGCTATGGCGACCAGTTCATCTATTTCGGTGACATCGCGGTTCTGGGTGTAAAAGGCTTCATGCAAGGCGCGCAGAAATGCCAAAGCGCATTTTTCGTCCAAGCGCCGGGCGGCGACGAGTGCCCGGCTGGCAGGATCGGTGTCGTAGGTCCATCCCTCGCGCTCGAAGAAACCGAAGTCGAACGGCTGGCCCGACATTTCGTTCACGTGCTCCCAATGCTCGCGGATTTCGGCCTTGGCACGATCATCCATGGGCTTGGTATTGCCCGGCCTGAGCCCGCCCATGAACAACTTGATCGGCAACGTTTCGCCGTAGGCCTTCTCGATCTCCGCCGTTACAGGCGCAAACCCCCAGCACCACGAACACATGGGGTCGGCGAAGTAGAGAAGATATCTGTCCATGAGTGCAGCCTAAATGAATTCGATCGCGAAGGCATCCTGAGATTGACTTTCCGAGACATCCCGGCAGATTTGCGGTCCATTTTACGTTGTCTCAGGGGAAGTACTCATGACCGCCAACACGTCCAACCCGGAAACCATCGTTCTTCATGCTGGGCATCGCAAGGATGCCTCGGGCAACTCAGTCGCCGTACCGATCCACCAGACCACGTCGTACCAGTTCGACAGTTCGGAGCATGCTGAGAACCTGTTCGCGCTGAAGGAACTCGGCAATATCTACACACGGATCATGAACCCCACTTGCGATGTGCTGGAACAGCGTATCGCCACGCTGGAGGGTGGCGTTGCGGCGCTGGCTGTAGCGTCGGGCCAGGCGGCATCTACCTATTCAATTCTGAACCTGTGCCGTGCCGGCGACAACTTCGTGTGCTCCACCGATATCTACGGCGGCACCTGGAACTTGTTTGCCAACACGTTCAAGGATATGGGTATCGAGTGCCGTTTCGTCGACCCGAGTGACCCGGAGAATTTCCGCCGCGCCACCGACGAAAACACACGTTGCTACTACGCCGAGACCTTGCCGAACCCGAAGCTCAACGTATTTCCCATCAAGGAAGTTGCGGACATTGGGCGTGAAATCGGTGTGCCGTTGATCGTCGACAATACGGCGGCACCGCTGCTCTGCAAGCCACTCGATCATGGCGCAGCCATCGTCATGTATTCGACAACCAAATACATCGGCGGCCACGGCACGTCCATCGGCGGTATGATCGTCGATGGCGGTAACTTCGATTGGGAAGCACAAGGTGACCGTTTCCCGACGCTCAACCAGCCGGACCCAAGTTATCACGGTGCTGTGTGGACCGAAGCGGTGAAGCCCCTGGGGCCCATCGCCTATATCATCCGCGCGCGGGTGATTTTATTGCGTGACCTAGGTGCGGCCATGAGCCCGTTTAACGCCTTTCAGTTCTTGCAGGGCATGGAAACCCTGCCGCTGCGCATGGAGCGTCACTGCGAAAACGCTGCCAAGGTTGCTGCGCACTTGCTAAACCACCCCAAGGTATCGTCTGTGATTCATCCAAGCTGTCAGGACGGTGAGTTGGCGCGTCGGCGCGACGCTTATCTGAACGGCGGCCACGGTGCGTTGGTGGGTTTCGAGTTGACCGGCGGACGCGAGGCCGGGCGCTCCTTCATTGATGCGCTGGAGTTGTTTTACCATGTCGCCAATATTGGTGATGCGCGCTCGCTGGCGATCCATCCGGCGACCACGACGCATTCCCAGTTGTCTGCCGAAGAACAATCTCAGGCCGGCGTTACGCCCGGTTATGTGCGGCTTTCCATTGGCATTGAACATATCGACGATATCATCGCCGATCTGGATCAGGCGCTGGAAAAGGCTTAAAGTCGCTGCATGACTGATCAATTGCCCCCTACCCGATTTCCCGCTACGCGCATGCGGCGCAACCGCCGCACGCCGTGGCTACGCCGTCTGGTACAAGAAAACCAACTCTCCGTGGATGATCTGATCTGGCCGATATTCGTCGTCGACGGCGAAAATCAACGCCAGCCCATTCCTTCCATGCCCGGTGTGGATCGATTGTCTGTGGACCTGGTGGCCGATGCCGTTGGTGGCGCCGTGGACTTGGGAATACCGGTGGTGGCGCTGTTCCCCTATACCGATCCGGACCTGAAAACACCGGATGGACGCGAGGCGCTAAATCCGGAAAATCTCGTCTGTCGCGCGACCCGCGCGGTTCGCGATAGTGGAATCGATGTGGGCGTGCTTTGTGATGTGGCGCTCGACCCGTACAACTCGGACGGCCACGATGGTCTCGTCGCAGACGGCATCATTCTCAACGACGAAACCGTGGAAATACTGAGCCAGCAGGCATTGGTGCAGGCCGAAGCCGGCTGCGACATTATGGCGCCTTCCGACATGATGGATGGCCGTGTCGCGGCGATCCGTTCGGCACTTGACGGCAAAGGGTTTCAAGATGTTGCGGTGATGTCCTACGCGGCTAAGTATGCGTCGGCGTTCTATGGGCCGTTTCGTGATGCGGTGGGCGCGACGGGAGCGCTCAAGGGTGACAAGAAGACCTACCAAATGGATCCGGGCAATACCGACGAGGCGCTGCGCGAAGTGGCGATGGATATCTCCGAGGGCGCCGACATGGTGATGGTCAAGCCGGGCCTGCCGTATTTGGATGTGGTCCAGCGTGTGAAGCAGAGCTTCGGCATGCCGACCTTTGCCTACAACGTGTCTGGTGAATATGCCATGCTGCGCGGTGCCGGCGATCAAGGTTGGATCGATTATGACAAGACCGTGCTGGAGATGCTGACCGGTTTCAAGCGCGCGGGCGCGGACGGTATTTTGACCTACCACGCAGTGGATGCGGCGAAGTTGTTGAAAAGCGGCTGATCGTTAATCGCGACCGTCAGCGCGCGGCAGATTGAGCAGGCGCTCGATGTCCAACACCACAAGAAGGTTTTTCTCCAGGCGGTAGACGCCCATGGAGAACTCGCGCCACTTGAGATCTAGCGTGGCGGGGTTTTTCTCAAATAAATCGTTGGCCAAACCCATGACATCGCCGATGCGATCGACGAGAAGCGTATACAGGTCGTGGCCATGCTCCACCGTAACACCCATGCCCTTTCCAGTGCCGGTCGTTTCAGTGGATTTTTTCTTCTTTGGTTTCAAGCCGAGGCGCACACGCACGTCAATTACCGTGACGATGCGGCCCCGCAAGTTGATGGAACCGCGAACCTCAGCCGGCGCCAGAGGGATTGAGGCGATGTGCTCCGGAGTCAAGATGTCCTGCACCTTCAGGACCGGAATACCGAACATTTGATCGTCGACAAAAAATGTAACGAAATCCTCCAGGTCCTTACCTGGGTGTGTCGTCGTCAGGTCGTGGCTATCGGTAGTGGCTAAGGCTTGCGACATCTCGGGCTCTCCGATTTCGGTATCAGGGACACTGTTTAGGTCCTTGTTCGCATATCATATAACTAACGACATACATCTTTCAAGGCCTGAGTTGCCCGAAACTTTATTTCTCCAACAACCAACTTCGGACCATGGCTATTTGATCGTCCGCCATGAGTGCCGGCGCGTGCCCGATGCCTTCGAGCGTGCGGACATCGGCTTTCGGGCCGCGCGTCGCCATCTCGGCTGCGGTATCCGAAAGCAAGAGATCGGATTCTGCGCCATGTAACACCAGAACCGGGCACGTGATTCGGTCCCAGAGTTTCCAAAGAACAATATCTTCATCGGAGCCGGCCTTGAACGGCGCGGCGATTTTAGGGTCATAGTGTAGGCGAACCCGCTCACTACCATCGCCAACGGGTCGAAGGCCGTACTTTGCCAGATGCGCCCACTCCGAATCGTTGAGTGGACCGAACGACGCATGCACATCGCGCAGGTACGCCTCCCCTTCTTTGGTGTCGGCGAACGTGCGCTCCGTGCCCAGGTAGGTCCCGATGCGCTTCATGGATGCCGCCGGAACCACGGCCCCGATATCGTTGATCACCAAGCGCGAAATCGGATTGTCTTTTTGAGCGGCCAGCATCATGCCGATCAGGCCTCCCATGGAAGTGCCGATCCAATGCACCTTGTCGGCACCGATGCGTTCCAACAATGCGGCGATGTCCGCAAGATATAGCGGGTAGCTATAGTTTTCCGCGTTTTCCAGCCAATCGCTGTCGCCGCGTCCGGCCATGTCTGGGCAGACAACGCGGTAGGTGTCGGACAGGTTTTCGGCAATGACGTCGAAATCTCGCCCAAGGCGTGAAACGCCGTGTACACAGACAAGCACGTTCGGATTGCTCGAATCACCAAATTCAGTATAGGCCAGTCGCCGCGTCTGGGATTTATCGTCGCCCGGTAACGGGACTTCTAGGGTATGTTGTTGCATAGGCTGCTTATAGCCAAGTGCGCGTGTCTGGGCAAACCAGCAGGCGCTTGCTCGCCGCCCCCCTTGCCAGCTAGGCCCTTTATCGGCTTAATCTGGCCCGATGATTAAACGCATCATGATCGTGGTGATTCTTGTGGTCGTGTCGGCCATGGCCGGTGGTGCGGCTTGGCTGGCAACCTCACTGCCGTTGATGCTGCCTTTCGTCGACAACAAGTTGGCGGCGCCCGGTGTGGAAAAGCCCGTCAAAATCAGGCGTGACGAGAATGGTGTAGCGCACATCGTGGCCGAGACCGATTCCGATGCTTACTTTGCACTCGGCTATGTGCACGCCCAAGATCGCTTTTGGCAAATGGAGATGATGCGGCGGTTCGGAGCTGGGCGTTTAGCGGAGATTCTGGGTGGGGCAGCCCTGCCGAGCGACAAATGGATGCGCACGCTTGGGCTCTACGAGTTGGCGGAACGCCAAGTTAAAGACTTGCCGGCGCCCGTGCATGGGGCGCTTGAGGCCTACGCAAAGGGCGTCAATCATTGGCTGGATACAGATTTGGGGATCCGAACGCTGGAACTGGCACTATTGCGCTACCAGCCGGAATCCTGGAAGCCCGCCGACTCGCTGCTTTGGGGCAAGATCATGGCGCTCCGGCTGGGGGGAAACTGGCGCGGCGAAGCATTGCGGGCACAGATCGCCAAGCGCATTGGGCCGGAAAAAGTTGCGGAGCTTTGGCCCGCATACCCCGCTGACGCGCCGGTTACCATCGCCGCAGTGGAGACAACAGTGTTCGCGGGTCTCCAGAACTTGCCTGCTTGGCTCTTTGGAATGCCCATGGGTTCGCCGCAAGGTGCATCCAATGTATGGGTTTTGGCGCCGGACAAGTCCGATACAGGTAACGCCTTGTTGGCAAACGATCCGCACCTTGGATTCACTGCGCCGGTACTGTGGTATTTAGCGCGCATCGATAGTCCTGGGCTAAAACTCACGGGTGCCACCGTACCAGGCGTGCCGTTCCATATCCTCGGGCACAATGATCGGATCGCTTGGGGTATTACATCGACGCAATCCGATATCGCCGATCTGTTTGTCGAGAAAACCGTTGATGGGGATGGCGGCGCTTACCTGACCCCCGATGGTCCGACGCCATTCATTGTTCGCGACGAGGTGATCAAGATTAAGGATGCCGCCTCTGTTCCCCTGCCCGTTCGCAAGACTCGGCACGGGCCGATAATTTCCGACTTGCGCCCCGGCATCAAGGCAGTCATCGATGATGACCATACAGTGGCACTGGCCGCCACCTATCTGCAACCGGGCGATATCTCCGCAGCGGCATTTTACGAACTCAACCGCGCTGAAAACTGGATCGACTTCAACCGGGCGCTCGCCAAATTCCAAGGCCCGCAGCAAAATTTCGCTTATGCCGATACAGACGGAAATCTCGGCTTCCTGACGGCCGGAGCCCTGCCTCAGCGCGGCCAGGGAGAAGGTTACGTACCGACTGCGGGCTGGACCGGTGACACGGACTGGCTCGGTATTGTGCCGTTTGCGGAGCTGCCGAAGCTCTACAAGCCGACGGACGGTATCATCGTCAATGCCAATAATCGCATAGTCGCGCCGGATTTCAGGCATTTTCTAGGTTACGATTGGGCCGCACCCTACCGTGCCCAGCGCATTCAAGAAATGCTCGGTGACGATGAGTCCCGTTCCGCCATTGGTCAGGAGCGTATTCAGCGCGACGTGCGCTCGACGCTCGCGAGAGACCTCTTGCCGTTGATGCTTGAGGTCCAGGCAGAGACAGTGGAGGAAAAGAAAGCCGTGGCGTTACTTGGCAAATGGAACGGAGTCATGGCGCGCGGCAAATCCGAGCCGTTGATTTTTATGTCTTGGTTGCTGGAACTCAACCGCGCTCTGTATGCCGACGACTTGGGTGAGTTGACGTCGTCGTTCCTGGGTGGCCGGGCGCTTTTGGTGAGATCAATTTTGACCCGCCGTCAGCATTGGTGTGACGACGTGCGCACCGAAGATGCTGAAGAGGCTTGCGCTGAGATATTGGCAAAGTCACTCAACAACGCACTGAAACGGCTTTCCAGCAAATTCGGTAAGGATATGTCAGATTGGCGCTGGGGTGCGGCGCATCGCGCACGCTTCCCCAATCCGGTGCTTGGCCAAATCCCGCTGATCGACCGGCTCGTCAACCTGGAGATCGAGTCCGATGGTGGAAATGCGACCGTCAACCGAGGAGCCATGCGGCTGAACAATCAGGCGGCGCCATTCAGCCATGTGCACGGTGCCGGGTATCGTGCCGTCTATGACTTGAAAGACTTGAAGAAGTCTCGATACGCACTGGCGACAGGACAATCAGGCAATCCCCTTTCGCGCCATTATCGCGACCAGTTGGAAAGCTGGCGGGATGGACGTATGTTCCGCATTTCGAGCTCGCGTGCACGATCATCTGACGATGAAGGGTTCACCCTCGAGCCGGCAAATTAATCTCATGACCTCAAAGGAAAAAGTAACATGACAAGCGTGCTGGATGGTGTCCGGGTTTTGGATTTCGGGCGGTTTATTGCCGGTCCCTGGTGTGCGGCCATGCTGGCTGATTTGGGCGCAGAAGTGATCCGGATCGAAAAAGTCGATGGCGGCGAAGACCGCGATATCTATCCGGTCAGCGAACACGATGGCGCGGGAGCGCTATTTCTACATTGCAACAGAGGCAAGCGCGGTATGACCCTCAACCCGCTGAAGCCTGAAGGCCGGAAAATTCAGGAAAAGCTCATCGCCACGGCCGATATCGTCATGGCGAATATGCCGCCGCCGGCCTTGAAACAGCTGGGTCTCGACTATGAGACGCTGAAGTCCATTAAGTCCGATATCATCCTGACCACAGCGACGGCGTTTGGCGCTGCGGGCCCTTATGCGGAGCGCGTTGGTCTCGATTCCGTTGCTCAGGCTATGTGCGGCAACATGTATCTTAGTGGTGACGGTGACCACCCCGTCAAATCCTATTCGCCTTGGGTCGATTATGGCACTGCCTCCAATGCCGCGTTCGGCACCCTTGCCGCCCTGATCCATCGCAACAACACCGGTGCGGGCCAGGAGGTGCAAGGCGCTCTATTGGCGACGGCTCTGACCGTGACAAACTCGGCATTGATTGAACAAAAGGTGTTGCATTCTGATCGTGTTGCGACTGGCAACCGGGGACAGATGGCGGCGCCATCCGATACGTTTGAAACATCTGACGGGCGCATCTTCGTGACGTCAGCCGGGCAACTGCATTTCGAACGCTGGGTCGATCTCATGCGTGAAGATGGCGGCGACGAAGATCATTGGCTGACCGACCCACGATTCAAAGACGATATCAGCCGGGGCGAGAACGCGGTAGAAATCAGCGGTCGTATGCAAAACTGGTGCACCAGGCGCACGACGGCGGAGGCTTTGGAAAAATTGGCCGCGGCACGCATTCCGGCCGCGTCGGTGTTTTCGCCGCAAGAAACCCTCAACGATGCGCACGTCATGGAATCCGGCATGTTGACGCAATCCGATTATCCTGGTGTGCCCGGTGCGATGCCGTTGGCCTCGACGCCTGTACGCATGAGCGCGACACCGGGAGAAATCCGTCACCGCGCGCCGCAACTGGGCGAGCACACGGACCAAGTGCTGAGGGAACTTGGGTACGGCGCGGATGAGATTGCGGTGTTGAGAGAGCGGCGGGTGGTTTAGACGGCTCTATTTCAACTGATTTCCTGCATCTGGCTCAGAAGATCTGAGAGGCCCTCGTTGTCCTCATCCGATGCGTCCTGTTGGGGCGCTGGTTCGGCAACCGTTTCCGTGGTTTCGATGGTCTCGTGCAGGTTCTCGCCCATCACTTTGTCGATACTTGCGCTCAGTGCTACTAGGTCGATGGGTTTGGTGGCCACGTCGTCCATGCCGACCTCCAGGAAGGTTTTGACGTTTTCCGACACCGCATCGGCAGTCAACGCAACGATTGGAATGCTGGCGCCACGCTCGCCCGATGCCCGGATAACCTGCGTGGCAGACGGCCCATCCATGTTGGGCATGCGAATATCCATGAGAATCAGATCAAATGCCTCACCGTCATTGAACATTTGAACTGCTTCGGCGCCGTCACTTGCAAACGTTGGACGATGTCCGACCTTGCCGAGTACCGCGGCAATCAAGGCCTGATTGATGGAATTATCTTCGGCCACCAGTACGTTCAGCGGCCGCGTTGTTTTGATATCCAGCCGTGTCCGACGGCTCGTGCGGCTTACGGGTTTTTTCGCTGGCTTTAACGGTAACGTGAACCAGAACGTACTGCCCTCGCCTTCAACACTTTCTGCGCCGACGGTACCGCCCATCAGTCCGGCCAGGCGCTTGGAAATGGAAAGTCCAAGACCTGACCCGCCAAATTTTCGCGTTGTGGATTTATCGGCTTGCTCAAAACGCTGGAACAATCGGCTCATGGCTTCTTCGGAAATACCGATGCCGGTATCCGAGACGGCGAACCGAATCATCTCTGCGCCGCCCTCCTCTCGCTCGGACGAGACATCAATGGTGACAGTCCCCTCATTGGCGAATTTGATGGCGTTGGAAATGAAATTCACCAATATCTGCCGGGTACGGACGGGGTCGGCGTGGATGCCGTCCGGTAGGCTGGAGGCGACGGTTGCCGACAGTGTGACGTTTTCGGTTTCCGCGCGCAGCGAGAACTGCTCTGCCACTTCTTCGATGACCGACGACAGATGAAAATCGATCTCTTCGATTTCGAGCTTGCCTGCTTCCAGCTTCGATTGGTCGAGGATATCGTTGATGATCTGCAACAACGCATCGCCCGAACTTCGAATGGCGTCGGCTTGCGCATTCTGCGTATCTGAGAGTTTGCTGTCGGCCAACAGGTCGGCCATCCCTAAGATTGCGGTCATGGGGGTGCGGATTTCATGGCTCATGGTGGCCAAAAACTCGGACTTGGCTTGTTCCGCTTGCTCGGCGCGGATGCGGAGCGCCAGTTGCTCCTCCGCTAAGCCGGCCAATTCTTCAGCCTGTTGTTCGGCGATGGAGCGGGCCTCGGTGGCGTCCGAAATCGCGACTTCGAGTTCATGGGTTGAGCGCTCGCGTTGCTCAATATCCTCTTCGATGCGCACACGCATACCATTGATGTCGTCAACGATGTCGTTGATCTCATCTTGGCCGCCGATCACCAACTCGCGGGAATACTCGCCATCAGCGATCAATGCCACGCCTTCGCGCACCTTTTCGACCCGGTCAATGACGTAACGGGTCGCGAGCCGTATGGCGATGACATAAGCGAACGCTGACGCCAAAATCATCATACCAACCAGCAAGACGATCACATACTGAACCCGTTGTGCCAGATCCGAGAATTCGAATTTTGTGGTAATGGCGAGGAATTCCGCTGTCGAAAGTCGCGTTTCAACTGGTGTCAGCTTACTGAAAACAGTCCAAGAATTGCCGGTTTTTTCGGTGATCCGATCTTGATCGTAAAGCGCTTTCGCAACGTCCTCGGGCAAGTTGGCATTTCGGTCGAAAAGTGAGAAGCGCGCCACGCCGTTTACCATGTGGATGTCCAGACTGCTCAAGAACTCTTGCGTGTGGACGAGGTCATTGAAAAACGATTTGAAAAGAAAGTCGACAAACTCTGAAGAGCGTTCTTTGGCCAGAAAATCCCGGACCCGGATTGAAACCTCGGCAATGTAATCGCTGTCCTTGGGGCTGTAGTAACCGTATTTGGTCAATATGCCGGTCTTGCTCGACATATTGATCCGATCGGGGATGAACTTGCCACTGCCGATCATGCCTTGCAGAAATTTCCGAAAACCGTCCGAAATTTTACCCAACTCAAACCCACGGTCTGGCTCGAAATCGGTGGCGATGATGACGGTGTTTCTGTCGATGACGTAAACGTTGTCGACCCCAACTTCCTTTGACAGAGCCTGTAAACTCTCTAGTGGGATTTTCGAAATGGTCTCGGGTGATGCAAGCAGGCGCGCGGCAACGATTGGCAAGGCTTCGGCCATGCGCTTATCCATGACCTCTTCTTCGCGCCGCAGCAGCACGTCGAACATTTTGAACTTCGCCGTGATCGCCGCGTGCGCGGTGCGGAGCTCGCGCTCAATCAAATCTTCGGTAATACGGTCGACCGATACCCAGCCGATAATGCTGCCGACCAACGCCGACGTCAGAAAGATCGACAGCAGCGTCAGCTGCAGTGCGCGTCTCATTGGCTCTCCTCAACCCTTGTCCCGGGGGTGTTCTGCCTGCCTGAACGCTATTGTATGACAGAATAATCGCTTGAGAAAAGCTCTTAGGGTTGCGCGAAATGGCTATTTTTCAGGAACGCCAGTGTGTGGTGAAAGACACCTTTGTCGTAACGCATGGATGAGTGCCCGGTTTCCACGACGACGAAGTCCGCCATGCCATCAATCTTCGTCGATTCGATGGAAACAAGACCGTCATCTTCTCCGGGCAGCAGTTTGTCGTTGGCGGTGCCGCCGCGTTTTCCGGCGATAACGCCAACCGGATAATCGGGCGGGCCGATGGAATTGGGGAAACTCGCCGCATCCGTGCCCAAAGCGTTGGCCATCGGTCCTAGCACCTTGAACCACCAATTGTGGCGCAGATTGTCGACGATTTCGGTGCCGGCGTTGGGTGTACCGATCAGCACCACATTCCCCAGATTGGCGATGTCGTTGGTGGTCAGATAGGCGCGGATCAGCAGCCCCCCCAGAGAGTGGCCGACAAAATGCAATTTTGGCGATTTGCCGATGCAGCATTCAGCAATCTGGTTGCTGATGTCATCCAAAATTTGCTCGGGCGTGTTCTGCAAGGACCGATACCCGACGCGCGCTACCCGGTAACCAGCACTCTCAAGCCTGCTGGCCAGCAGCCACATGGCAACCTTGGAACGCCCCAAGCCATGGACCACGACGACGATGTCTCGGCTATCGCCACCGTCAGCCGCTAGCAGATTGTCAGTGCTTAAAACGGTTCTACCAACCAGCCAAACCATGGAAAAGGCCAGTAAAACCCGCAGAATCGTGCGGCGGTTGAACATGCGGCGAACTGTTGTCGACATCGCAGTATGGACAGGTTCGGTACTGAACATGCATCTGAGTTGTGACGCCGGAGATCGATTTCAACGTCATATGAACGCGTTCGGCGAAAAAAGCAGCATTGAGGCGATTGATCTATTGAAGGCCCTCGCTTCTACCCTTTATCGCGCATCAGCCTGGCCTTTTGCCGGCTCCAGTCGCGTTCCTTGGTGGATTGGCGTTTGTCGTGATGCTTTTTGCCCTCGCCCAGGCCGAGCAGGATTTTCGCGATGCCGCGCTCGTTGAAATAAATTTTCATCGGTACCAGCGTCATGCCCTTGCGCTGTACGGCTGCTTGCAGCTTTCCCATCTCGCGCCGGTGCACAAGGAGTTTTCGTTTGCTGCGCGGCTCATGGCCGAAGGCCGACGCGCCCGAATATTCAGGGATGTACGCGTTGATCAGCCACAGCTCACCGTGCTCTTCGGTGGCATAGGCCTCGCCAATGCTGGCCTGGCCGTTGCGTAGCGACTTGACCTCGGAGCCCAACAGCATCAAGCCCGCCTCGATGGTCTCCGCGATATGATAATCATGGCGCGCACGGCGGTTCTGGGCCGCGACGTTGCCGGTGTTTTTGTCTTTCTTTTTCTTTTTGGCGGCCATGACATTACGCCTTTCCGGCGCGCCTATCTAACGGTTCAACAGGCTATCAGTTCAACAGGCCGGCGCCCACAAGCGCTTTGTGCACTTGGTCTTTGGAGCTGTCGGCGATTTCTACAATCGGCAGGCGCGCTTCGGAACGGCATTTGCCCAACAGCTCGGCGGCATACTTTACCGGCCCAGGGCTGGCTTCGCAGAACATTGCCGCATGCACCGGCGTCAGGCGGTCCTGCAGGCTCATGCAAGTTTCCAGATCACCCTCGCGCCAAGCGCGCTGCATGTCGGAACACATGCGTGGTGCGATATTGGCTGTCACCGAGATGCAGCCAACGCCGCCGGCGGCCAAAAACGGCACGGCGGTACCGTCTTCTCCCGAAAGCTGGCAGAACTCAGCGCCGTTCATGGCGGCTTTGGTGAGTTGCGGCCGATCCAGTGCGGCTGTGGCATCCTTGACGCCGACGATGGTCGGCAGCTTTGCCAGTTCGGCCATGGTGTCGACGCTCATGTCGATAATGGAGCGGCCCGGAATGTTATAGATCAGTATCGGAATACCGACATCGGCCACGGCCTTGAAGTGTGCGTACATGCCGGCCTGGGTTGGCTTGTTGTAATAGGGTGTGACCACCAATGCCGCATCGGCGCCAGCGTCTTTGGCGTGCTGGGTCAATTCAACGGCTTCGGACGTGGAGTTGGAACCCGCACCCGCAACCACGGGCACACGGCCTTTCGCTTGATCAAGGCAGATCTCGGTGACGCGTTTGTGTTCGTCGTGGCTCAACGTTGGCGATTCGCCCGTGGTGCCACACGGCACCAGACCATCCGAGCCTTCTTCGATTTGCCATTCGACAAATGCGCGGAAGCTCTCTTCATCCACCTCGCCGCCCGAGAACGGCGTAATCAAGGCGGGTAGCGACCCCTTGAACATGGTTTCTCTCCAACTCTTCGATATGCCCAGAAATTGAGAGCCGGACCATACCCCCAGGCCTGCATTAGTGCAAGTTGATCTGCTCGTCGACGAACCGGAATTCCGCCGGTTTTATCAACTCAGCGCTGGCCACGCGCACTTCGTGTAGGCGACCGTCCAAGTTGGATTGCCAGAAGTCCAGGAACTTCGACAGCATTGGAAACTTTGGCGCTAAGTCCAGTTCCTGCCAGATGAAACTTTGCAGCAGGCTTGGGTGGTCCGGCCGCCAGTAGAGAATATCAGCGGTCGTCAGACGATAACCCTTAAGTTGCCTCGATAAGGTCACGGCTTGATCTCCTTCAGCTGTTTCGCCAATTACCCTGCCGGTTTCAGCAAGGCCGGAAACCTCCCTTTTCACGTTCTTTTGTTGGAATTGTCTTCGGTTTTGTGTTTCCGCGTCAATAAAAAATCTTTCAAAAACAATTGATTGGCACCCATTCCAGGAGAGTGCTGCCAAAATCTGCTTCTTCGCTAACGGCATATTCATCTTGCGGTGCCAGACTCCCAAGCGCTAACCTTGTATGCAGCCAATGTGGTGACGAGGAGGTCCCCAAGGTGATAGGATCGCGATTGCGGCGTCTGATTGTTCCCGCCTTGGCTGGCGTCGTGCTTGCTGGAAGTGCATGGGCGGAGCCGTTGAGCGATGCCGACGCGCTGTGGACGCGCAATGCACTCAAAGCGGCTAAGCTGTCACGTTGGGAGACATCCCGAAAATTCGCCAATCGCGTTACGCATCCGTTGGCCGCTAAGCTGTTGCAATGGCGCCGTCTGACGGCAGGCGCGAAAGGTACTACCTTCGCCGATATTGATCAGTTCCTGGCTGAAAGCCCGGACTGGCCCTACCGCCATCGACTGCTGCGCCAGGCGGAACGCGTGATGCCCTTCGATTTCGGTCGTGACGAAACGCTTGTTTGGTTTGCCCTGCGCGGAGCGGTCAGTGCCGCCGGTGCCATGCGTTTGGGTGCTGCGCATGTGGCGGCTGGAGAGGTTGAAAAAGGCAGACGGTTGATACGCCGCGCCTGGATCGACGGCAACTTTACCAAGGCGGATGAAAAAGCGCTCTATCGGCGTTTCAAACGCCATCTCACCCGGCAAGACCACATCGAGCGCATGGACCGCCTGCTATGGGATGGCAAGACCAGTGCGGCGCGCAGGCATCTCTACAAAGTGCCAAAGGATTGGCAGAAACTGGCGCAGGCGCGCTATTCATTGCGCCGCCGGCGCGGCAACGTCGACTTTCTGATCTCCAAGGTACCGGCCAACCTGAAAGACAATCTAGGCCTCAAATACGAGCGGCTGCGCTGGCGTCGGCGTAAGGGCAAGGAAAACGCTGTCGATCTTCTGAAAGGTTTACCGGAGGCCTTGCCGCGGCCAGAGCTCTGGTGGCGCGAGAAAGCCTCGCTGGCAAGAAAGGTTCTACGCAAGGGGCATATCTCCGAGGCCTATGAGATGGCTAAATCGCATGGGCTTGAACCCGGTGGCGCGGCCTATGCCGACGCCGAATGGCTGGCGGGCTGGATTTCGCTCAGGTTTCTGAAGGATTTTGAAGTCGCGAAATCGCATTTCCAGGCCATGCACGGCGCTGTCGAATATCCGATCAGCCTGGCCCGCGCGGCCTATTGGGCCGGTCGCGCGCTTGAGGCTAAGGGCGACGACGAAGCTGCCGTCAATTGGTATCGCAATGCCGCGGTCAACCCCCTCACCTATTATGGTCAACTTGCATTTGCACGGCTGCGCCCGGGACGCAGCCTGGAGTTGCCTGCGTCCATCGCTACAAGCGCAGACCCGGCGGAAACGGCTGCCTTCGAAGCACATGAACTGACGCAAGTTGCGCGCATTCTGCATGATGTCGGTGCCAATGACGCCATCAAGCCCTTCGTGCTCAAGCTGTTCGAGGTTTCCGATACGCCGGCCTGGCGCGCCATGACGGCCAAACTGGCACGCGAAACTGAACGGCCCGACCTAGGAATCCTGGTTGCCAAACGCGCCAACCGCGTTGGTCAACCGATGCCGGTGGCCGGTTATCCGGTCCTCGATCCGCCGCCGCTGCCCAAAACCGCCAAGGCGCCGGCGCCGGAAACACCGCTGACGCTTGCCGTGATCCGCCAGGAAAGCGCCTTTCGCATCGGCGCCAAAAGCCACGCCAACGCGCGCGGCCTGATGCAGATCATTCCGCCCACGGCGCGTATCGTTTCCAAGGGTTTGAAGATGCGCTACTCACGCGTCAAGCTGATGACCGATCCGAAATACAACATGACGCTGGGCCAGAGTTATCTGGGTGGGCTGATGCAGGATTACAAAGGTTCCGCCGTATTGGCATTATCGGCCTACAATGCCGGTCCGCACCGGGTGAAGCGCTGGATCAAGGCGCATGGCGATCCGCGCAACGCAGACGTTGACGCCATCGATTGGGTCGAAATGATCCCCTTCCTTGAGACCCGCAACTATGTGCAGCGCGTACTGGAGAACCTACAGGTCTATAGGGTGCGGCTGGCCGAGACCGAAGTGGCGCTCGGGTTGGCGGACGATCTGCATATTTCGGAGAATTGATCGCGGTCGTGCCGCCACTTACCCATTGCAGTCGAAAAACCGGTAGGGTTTTTTGAAGAGAGCCCGTTTTGCGTGTTTTGTCAGGCTGATGTCGCCAATTTGTTCGACATCGCTGTTGCCAGGGGTGAACTGGTATTCGCTATCGTCGGCTACGTAAGTATATGGAAGTTCTGGGTTTCTCTGGCCAGCGACGACAACACCTTCGATCCTGAGTATCGCTTTTGCACCATCGTAGACCTCAATAACCATCTGATCCCCAGCTTTTTTCTTCTTTAGTGGACAGGCATAAGTGGCAATCAGAGTCCCATGCGCTTCCGTTGTCGTTGGCGTGGAAGAGGTTTTTGATGGATTATTTGTCGTTTGACATGCCCCTAGGGAGAGCAATGCCGCTGCCAATACCAGTCGCAACCCCATGATCGAACGAAAAAACATAGGTGTTTTCCCCAAAAACATTCTACTAATGAGGCGCAATATCGCACTCGGGACAGAACCGGTAAACCTTCATACCGTCACACAAACGTTCTCCAATTCCTCTCCACGTCCATAACGCTTCAGGTTATCCGCCACGAATTGCCAGCGCCGCGTGCGCATGGGGTGTGTGAGCGCGCTCATGTGTGGGGTCATGATGACGTTGTCCAAGTCTTCGAACGGGAATTTCGACGGAGTCGGGTCGGGATCGTCGGGGGTTGGGTATTGGTACCAGACATCGATGACCGCGCCGCCGATGGTTTTGTCCCGGAGCGCTTCGTAAAGCGCCGCCTCGTCTATCACCTTGCCGCGCCCGACGTTGATCACGACGCCGTCGGGTTTCATCGCCGCCAATCGCCCACTATCGAAAAGGCCCCGTGTCTCGCCCGACAACGGTAGAGTCACCAGCACATAATCGCTTTCGCCCAGCATGGCGTCCAGGCCGTCCATGGTGGTAAAGGCGTCGGGCTGCGGCATGTCGGGAGCCGGCGCACGTCTGGAAGCGGCCAGTACCCGCATACCAAAGGCCTTCGCGCGCTTAGCGGTCTCGCGGCCAATATGGCCATAGCCGACAATGCCCAACGTTTTTTCGAAAAGTTCTCCCCTGTCCTCTCCGGTGCCAGGCGCGCGGTTTTCCCAACCCTTGCTCTTAAAGCGCGCCGAGACGGCGCCTAGTCCCATTTCGATTTCCAGCATGGCGGCCATGGTGTATTCGGCGATGGCGATCTCGTGCTCGAAGGTATTGCAGACCCTGCATCCCGTTGGCAGCGCGTCGGGCTTTAGCCAATCGAAACCGGTAAACGGGATATGCCAGAGCTTCAGGTCCGGCACGGCTGGAAACGTGTCGGCCGGGAAACGCCCGCCGACGATGATTTCCGCCTTAGGTGCCAGCTCTTCCAACGCTTCCGGTGCGTCGTCTTCAGACCAATGCGTGACGTGAAAGGCTGCACCTAATTGTTCGCTCATCCACGCGACCCAAGGTGTGGTCATGCGGCCATAGAGCAGCAAGTCGATCGGCGTTGTCATGTTCGGGAACTTTCTTGATTTAAGGCAATGTCGGTTGCGGTTGAATATGGCAGCTTAGGCGCAGAGTTTCGACAGGAGAGTACGAAAATGACCCTTAAAATCATTCCCGATATCATCGCCGAACAAGACCTCGCCCAATTGCCGGGCGATTGCTCCATCCGCGAAGCCGGCCGCTACATGGTTGAGCACGGCACCGGCTCGGTCGTGGTGATGAAGGACGACAAATTGCAGGGAATCTTCACGGAACGTGATGCGCTCCGGATTTTTGTCGCCACGCGACGCAATCCAGACCAAACCAATATCGAAGACGTCATGACCGGTGACCCTGAAACCATCAGCCCCAATGCGACTCCCGAAGAGGCGCTGGAACGCATGACGATCGGTAATTTCCGCCACATGCCGGTGGTGGATGATAGTGGAAACGTGCTTGGTGTTTTGTCGCAGCGCGACCTGATGCAGCCGCCCGCCGACTAAACGTCGCCTCTGCGTTGACGGTGCCTATCCGGCGTGCAAACAATGCGCGCCCTTTGGGTTGGTCTTGACGACAGAGGTTTCAAACGTGAGCGACGCCCCCGAATTCAGCGAACACTTTTATTCCGCCCAGGATGGGTTGCAACTGTACTACCGCGACTATAGGCCGAAACAAGACGGCGCTACACCGGTGATCTGCCTGCCGGGTTTGACCCGGAACTGCCGCGATTTTCATGCCGTGGCGCTCAGTTTGATGAGTACGCGCCGCGTCATCTGCCCCGATATCCGAGGGCGCGGCAAATCGGCGCGCGATCCCGACTGGCGCAACTACCACCCTGCTACCTATGTGAACGACGTGAAGCACATGCTGGCGGCGCTGAATCTGCACCGGGTGTTTGTGATCGGCACGTCCATGGGCGGGATCATGGCCATGGCCATGGCGGCCGCCATGCCGACATCCATCGCCGGTACGCTGATCAACGATGTCGGGCCTGATATCGATGAAGACGGCCTGGATGCGATTGTCGATTACGTGCACCGCGCCGATCAGGTGTTCGCGGATTGGAAAGGTGCCGCAGATTTCTTGAAGTCGTGCTTTCCCGATATGCCCGGCATGACCGACGAAGCATGGCTGCGCGCGGCGCGGCGCACCGCCATTGAGCGGCCGGATGGTACCGTCGTTCACGATTGGGACCCGGCTATCGCCAAACCGTTGGAAAGCCAGCGCGGCTCGGTCGATCTGTGGCCGATGTTCCGCGCGCTCAAGCGTGTACCGGTGATGGTCGTGCGCGGTGAGCTCTCGGATATTCTGTCCGCAGAGACGCTGAAGCGCATGCAAGACGCGCTGCCCGATCTCGTTCCTGTCACCGTCCCCGGCATGGGCCATGCGCCGATGCTCACCGAACCACAAGTCCCGGAGCCCTTGAATGACATCCTCGCCCGAGTTGATCGTACCCACCATTGACGATATCCGCGCCGCTGCAGAGCGCATTTCCGGCCTTGCCGTGCGCACGCCGCTGTTGGAATCGCCGCACCTGAACGAGATGGTCGGCGGCCGGCTGTTGGTGAAAGCCGAACCATTGCAGCGCACCGGGGCGTTTAAGTTCCGGGGGGCTTACAACACTTTGGTGCAAATCCCTGAAAATGAACACAAAAGCGGTGTTGTTGCGTTTTCATCCGGCAACCATGCACAGGGCGTTGCCCATGCGGCGGAACTGCTGGGCATGCCTGCCGTCATCGTTATGCCGGAGGATGCACCGCCTCTGAAGGTAGAGAACACGCGCGGCTATGGCGCCGAGGTGGTGCTCTATGACCGATATACGGAAAACCGCGAGGAAATCGGCGCGACTATTGCCGAGGAACGTGGTGCGACGCTGGTCAAACCCTACGACGATCCCCGCATCATCGCCGGACAAGGCACGGCGGGGCTGGAGATCACTGAACAATTGGATGGCGACTTGGACCAGGTCGTGTGCCCGGTCGGCGGCGGCGGATTGGCCAGCGGCGTCGCCATCGCGATCAAGTCCGCCTACCCCAACGCCGACGTTTATGCCGCCGAACCCGACGGCTATGACAGCATGGGACGTTCGCTCAAAGCCGGTGCCATCACTGGCAATGACCCCGATGCGGGCGCGACGATTTGTGATGCCTTACTGCCGAAAAGCCCAGGAGACTTCACCTTTGCCATTGGCCAGGATTTTCTGGCAGGCGGTTTGGCGGTCACCGACGATCAGGTTCGATCCGCCATGGCGCAGGCATTCTTGCGGCTGAAACTGGTTGTGGAGCCCGGCGGCGCGGCGGGCTTGGCGGCGGCGCTTAGCGGTGTCATTGATTGCCGGGGCAAAACCACGGTCGCCATCTGTTCCGGCGGCAACGTAGATCCGGCATTGTTCGCAGACGTGCTGCGCGACTGGCTTTAGGCCTTATCCTTCGGGGTCAAGCGGCTCGGCGTCTTCGCTGGCGTCCTCAGCCGGCATGTCGGGTAATAGCGAGGGCTCTTCGGCTTCTTCGCGCTGGCCATTTCCGTCAGCCAATTCACCGAATGCGGTATAGGCGCTGATGGCGGGGCCCGATTCCAGCAAACCAGCGGCCTTGAGTTCCTTGATGCCCGGCAAGTCGCGGATATCTTCCAGGCCGAAGTGATCGAGGAAATC
>JAERTE010000090.1 GCA_016845145.1 Rhodospirillaceae bacterium | reverse complement strand
GTAAGCCGAAAACTCAGCCCCGCCAGCTTCCGCCAAAACCTTCGTGATCGCAGCCGTCAACGTCGTCTTACCATGGTCAACGTGACCAACAGTCCCGATGTTGCAGTGCGGCTTCGTACGCTCAAATTTTTCCTTGGCCATGGTCCGTCTTACTTTCCATCCAAAGTGTTTCGCCTATACACACAGTCCGGCGGTTGGAGCGGGTGATGGGAATCGAACCCACGTGTCCAGCTTGGAAGGCTGGCGCTCTACCATTGAGCTACACCCGCCAAAGCACGCCCCCAAAACTTACTTCCTTGGGACCGTCCGCCTTGCCCCGAATACATGTCATCGTCTTCATTCGGCAGGGATGGTGGAGGGAGTTGGATTCGAACCAACGTAGGCGTACGCCAACGGGTTTACAGCCCGTCCCCTTTAGCCACTCGGGCACCCCTCCTTCAAAGCTTCCGAATAAAGCCGACCGAACATGTGTCGGAAGCCCCGAAATATGAGAATTTACAGCGGCTTGTCAACGTCAAAAATACCAGAGAAACTTCGGCACCGGACATCGTCGCTATGCGACGGTAAAACGCGTGCAGACAATCGGCGCCCAGCGTGGTAAACGCCACCATGACCAAGCGTAAATCACCACACTCGCGCGGCCGCCGCTCCGGCCCCGATAAATCCCATGGCGAGCCCCACCGAAAGTCGGGCTCACGGCGCGTTTCGAGTGGCCGAACTGGTGGTGGATCGGGCGAGGGGTATTGGATTTTCGGCACCCACGCCGCCCTCGCTGTCTTGCAAAACGACAAGCGGCGTATTTTCGAGGTGCTGGCGACTGACGGATTCGTTCAGTCCCATGCGGACGAATTAGGGGGCTTTGACGTCAAAACGGTCAAACGTGCCGAATTGGACGAACGGTTGCCGGACGATGCCGTGCACCAAGGCATTGCGGTGCGGACCGTGCCATTAGCGGATATGTACATCGAAGATGTATTGGATCTGATCCCCGCCGATGAAAAGGCCTGCATCGCGATTCTCGATCAAGCTAACGACCCCAGAAATATTGGTGCGGTGTTACGCTCGGCGGCTGCATTTGGGGTTTCGTGCCTGATTCTCCAAGATCGCAACGCCCCACCGGAAACCGGCGTCATGGCGAAAGCCGCATCCGGCGCGCTGGAACATGTTCCAATTGTGCGAATCACCAATTTGGCACGAACCCTGGAGACACTGAAAGAGGCCGGTTTTTGGTGCGTCGGTCTGGATGGGTACGCCGAGGCGACATTGGCCGAGGCCCGGCTTGATGGCCGTACGGCCTTCGTCTTTGGCGCCGAAGGCCGGGGCCTGCGGCGGCTGACACGCGAGACCTGCGATATGTTGGTGAAGATTCCACTATCCGAGCGGGTCGAAAGCCTCAATCTTGCCAACGCCGTTGGGATCACGCTTTATGAATGGGTTCGTTAACACTCACCACAACCCTTGCCCTCGCCAATCTTGAGTGTATAACGTCGTCGCATGGAATGCCGCTATAGCTCAGTTGGTAGAGCAACGGTTTTGTAAACCGTAGGTCCCGGGTTCGAATCCTGGTGGCGGCACCATTTCTCCTCCACACACCAACTATGCCGAACGCAGAAATTCCGCCGGGATGGTGGTCATGCCGTATCCGGCCTCGTCGGGGATATGCAATTCTTCACCGTCCTCGGTTTTGACCCGCTTCGGCGTGACCGGCACCACCGCCTCTTCGTCAGCGACTTCCAAGGCCTCGGCCACGTTGCTTCTGCGTGAAAGCTTGATGATGTTCATCATGGTGGGCAACACCAGTTTCACCCGGCCTTCGTGCACGTCTTCAAGCAAATCCGCCGGCCGGCGCCAGTTGGCATCCACGATCTCGTAGCCGTCGACATCCGCTTCCATTTGGCCTGCCGGTGCAGGCGCGATGAAAAAGTGCGTATCGAACCGTTTGGGCCGGTAAGGCGGCGTGATCCAATGGGCGAAACGAACCAATTGATCGGTCGCCAGTTCCAACGATAGTGACGTTACTATCTCCAAGATTTCCGCCTCGCCGTGGCTGGCCTGACACTGGGCGACCTCAGCTGCATCCATCACCCGTGCGCCACCCGGTTGACGCGCCAGCATGATGGCGCACTCTTCGTACATCTCGCGCACGGCGGCTATCTTCAAGGCCGCGAACGGCTCGTCCGCGATGTCCTTGGATTGCGCATATGCAATATCCTCGGGCGCGACCTTGCCGCCTGGAAATACCAGTGCGCCGGCAGCAAAATGCTTACCCGACGCCTTTTCCAGCATCAGAACCTCTAACCCCTGCCCGCCGTCTCGCAACAATATGATCGTCGCAGCCGGTTTGGCTTCAACGGATTGCTTGGCAGGCGCTTGTTGCTCAGTCATCAATCCCTCATAAGTCCGTTAATTCGTCAGCGCAAAGCTGGATTCCGTTGTCGGCAAACCTTCACACGAGGCACGGCCAGTCTGGATCATATGGACCAAATGGGAAAGTACCGTACGGCCCGCAGCGCCATGCAGATGAACAGGAACATCCGCATAGAGCCGGGCGACAATATCCGGAATTTTGCTCAAGCCCTGCCCCATCACCTCACCGATATCGTGCTCACGTTGAATGCGGTGCGCAATCAGCGCTTCCACGTGGGTGCGCGGATCGGTGATCGCGGGGCCATGCGTCGGCCAGAAAACGCTTTCTTCACGCGTCAGCAAGCGTTCAAGCGATTGCATGTAATCGAGCATGTCGCCATCCGGCGGAGAAACAATCGTCGTCGACCATCCCATAACCTGATCACCTGAAAACAGCGTATTTTCCTCGCGCATGGCGAAACAGAGATGATTCGCAATATGTCCTGGCGTATGAATCGCCTCGAATGTCCAATCTTGACCGGCGATGATGTCACCATCCGCAACCAAATGATCGGGCACAAATTCCCGATCTCCACCATATGATTCGCCAATGTCCACGCCTTGCCAACTGCGTCCCGGTCCGTGCGGGCCAAAGCCGTACGTGGGCGCACCGGTCGCCTGTTTGAACGGTTCAGCCGCCGGCGAATGATCATTGTGTGTGTGGGTGATAAGAATGTGGGTCACGGTTTCGGACCCAACAGCCTGCAGCAAGGCATCCACGTGCTCATCAATCAATGGGCCGGGATCAATCACCGCAACCTCACCCTCGCCAACAATGTACGTGCCGGTACCATGAAAGGTGAACGGGGTCGGGTTTCGTGCGATCACGCGTCGAATCAACGGCGATACGCGGTCGACAACACCGTACTCAAACTCCATCTTTCTAACGAACGGCACTTCTCCAGACATTCACGATACCTCACATTTCTGGCCGCCAGGAATTGCGTTTTGTCTCCGGGCGTCGATCTGTAAAATACAAGGGTTGCCGTAAGAGGCAATCTCGAGATCATCTGTGAAACCCGAAACAAC
This sequence comes from Rhodospirillaceae bacterium, assembly GCA_016845145.1. Classification (GTDB taxonomy): domain Bacteria; phylum Pseudomonadota; class Alphaproteobacteria; order Rhodospirillales; family Casp-alpha2; genus TMED8. Next base: position 3,373 of record JAERTE010000090.1, on the reverse strand, counting down.
GCGAAACCGTATTGCATGTTCAAAACCCTCCGTCGCGTTATCAAAAGCACGTTGCGCTACCAACCACTGCCGGACACAAGCCCTATTCGCGCGGCCATTGATGCGGCATCGGTGCCAGGGCTGCCCTATTGCCCACCTGATGAAGGGGATCTGATCTATGCCGCTATTCAGCAAGGCGGGTACACGCGCTGCCTGGAAACAGGTTTTCACACAGGAAGTTCCGCCCTCTATATGTGCGCGGCGATCGCGCAGCGCGGCGGTAGCGTAACGTCGATTTGTGTCGACGATGATGAAACGGTTCAACGCGGCATCAGTCTCTTGGAGACCTACGGAGCCCGCGATCATCACACACTGATCCGGGCCAACAGTACAAAGGTGCTGGCCGAAAAATTTCTGGCGGGAGAACGATTCGATTTTATTTTTGTCGATGGTTGGAAAACCTTCGATCACCTTGCCTATGAGATGTACCTATACAACCAGATGCTGGAGAAAGGTGGCGTCATCGTTTTCGATGACAGTTGGTTGCCTTCAATCCAGAAAATTATTCTGCTGCTACAGCGATTTTATGGATACCGGGAATTGGATTACGCACAACTCAATCAGTCCAAGAAATTGCGTTTATGGCACATATTGACGACGCGATCATTCAGGCGCCCCTACCGTGGCGTTGAGAAAACACTGGACACCGACGCGCAAGCACCCACTCGGGATTGGACATTCCATACAAAAATTTAGAGCACTGAAACTCTGGATGGCTTACAGTAGAATACCGGCGGCAGGACACAGCCGCCTATCCAACATCTGATACGGGCAAACGCAGAAATGGCCGATGACAAACTCGAGATCAAAGACTACAACCCCGGCGAAACCGTATTTGCCGAAGGCGACCCAGGGACATCGGCATATATCGTCGAGTCGGGCATGGTCGAAATCACCAAAGGGTCCGGGCACGGGTCGTCACTGATGTTGGCGTCGATCAAAGCAGGTGAAATGTTCGGTGAAATGGCGCTTATTGATTCTTCGCCACGCATGGCGACTGCCATGGCGATCGGGAAAACTCGCCTCGTGGTCATCCCCAAGGCTGCCTTTTCCAAGCTTCTTGGCAAAACAGATGTGGTCATCCGCACAGTCTTAACGACGTTGATGGAGCGGCTGCGTCAACAGACGGATCGCAACATCAAAAATACCCTGTAGCTCCGCCTTCATTGGCGTTTTATTAACCCCTTCTCCCGTATTCTAACGTGTGAACAGGTCCCCGAAGGGACTGCAAAATTCGTTAAGGCACGCCTTAGAATAGGGGAAGAAAAATGCCATGGACTCCCGGGAAATACATAGCCGTCAACCTTTCGGGCTTTGCCGCGATGATCGTAACATCTGCTCTCACCATCGCGTCATTACCGGCTCATGCTGATCAGACGGCATTGGCAGCCGGCACCGCTTTACGCCTTCAGATCAGCACCGACTGCCAAAATGGCAGTACCGTTTTCAAAGTTAAAAACACGGGTCAGTCATGGCCCAAGCCGAGCATTTTCGCGATTTATCGCATTCGCGCCGGCAAAGGCAGCATGATTTCCAAGCGCCGCATGCGGCTTGCCGAAGGCCAACTTGCGTCATTCCGCGTCAAGGCAGCGCGCAATCCGACTGGAAAATTGGGGATCGCGGTACATCCCGGCTGGTATCAGCGCCAAATTGATTTTGATGCCACTGCGACCTGCCGCTGACTTCGCTTAAACCAGATACAAACATAAACGGCGGCCATTCGAGCCGCCGTTTATTGTTAGAGCGCCACAGCCTTACTTGAAGTCTGCGACGTCCAAATCCGTGCTGTTTATTGTTGGCAGATCACCATTGGAGATCAAGAACTGCCGATGTTGCTCGTAAGCGTCACGTTCAACGACATAAGGATCGAGCGCTTTTTCACTCACACCTTTGATTTCATCTTGGTTCTGGGAATAGGTTACGCCTTGTTGGGCGATCTTGCCGACCAACGGCACCGGGCTCGCCAATCCGGTTAGAACGTCGCCCATAAGGTCGCGGGTATTGCTGGGTCCCAACAACGGTAAAACAATATGCGTGCCGCCTTCTGTGCCGTGGTAACCCGCAGCTTGACCCAAGTCTTCCTGACGCGACTCATAACCCATCTCGGCTGCCTTGTCCTCAAGACCGCCAATACCGAGCGTTGAATTGATGAAAAAGCGTTTGGTCGCTGCCTCGGCATTTTCGGAGTCTCCCTGAAGGAAACTGCTGACGGCTGTAACAGGTTCATTGAGATTGGACGCCGCATTTCCCAACGCATCTTGCAGAAACTGTGGAGTCACCGTTTGATAACCATCGACAAGCGGGTCGATCAATGCGCCGCGCACCACCCGATTGAAACCGGAAGTAATTCGGTTGAGGCCTTCGATGGAATCATCAGCCTTCGGTGGCACGACGGGTTTTTTCTCCTCTGCGAAAGCGGAAGACATCATCAAAGTGCCCACCATCGCAAAAGCGACAAGGCCTAGTTTCACTCTCATCATGCACCCCTCCCCAGGGATTGCGGCATAAAACTGAGCGTTAAACTTAACCGAATCGGACAAGAATTTAAACGGCTAATCGCTTAATCACCAATCGGTGCGCGCCGATAGATATGCCATAGCATGATTGCAGCCGCCGTCCGATGGGGCCGCCAGCGCTCGGCGATTTCCACCAATTCCTTCGGTGACGGTCTTTCCTTAAGCCCGATCAACTTTCCCGCCGCCACAGCCAAGGCAAGATCGCCACCGGGCATAATGTCCGGGCGACCAAGGCCGAACATCATGTAGATTTCGGCTGTCCAAACCCCGATACCGATTACGGAAGTTAAGGCCTCCATGATCTCTTCATCGCTTTTTTCGGTGATATTATCGAGATCCAGCGCGCCGGATGTGATCTCTTGGGCCAGTGCCTTGGCATAGCGCACTTTGGGCCGTGACAACCCACAAGCGCGCAATGTTGTCTCTCGGGTACGGCGCACTTTGTCCGGCGAGACTTCGCCAAGCCGCTTTTCCAGTTTGCCCCAGATTGCGGCCCCGGCCTCTTTCGACACTTGCTGACAAATAATGATGTTTAGCAGTGTCGCGAATCCGGGTTCCCGATCACGCGGTTCAGGAAAGCCTTGGTCTTCGATGGCTCCAGCCATGTGCGGGCATTGCTTAGCGAGTGCACGGAGCGCGCGCCGCAATTGCCGCGCGGAATCGATCACCGCAATTCCTCTACAGGCTCAACGCCAAATACCCGCAATCCCGATGCGATCACCGTTGCCACCGATTGAACCAATGCCAATCGCGCCAGCGTCAACTCGCGGTCATCTTCATGGATAAACCGCAACGTGGCATCATCACGTCCCTTGTTC
>JAERTE010000089.1 GCA_016845145.1 Rhodospirillaceae bacterium | reverse complement strand
CTCATTCCACTTATCAGCTAATCGCCCCACACCATTAAACACACGCAAGGTATCAGCACTGTCTACTGCATCAATCAACATACCGTTACTATCAACACTATAACCCTGCAACACTTTGGTTTGCTCTTCTAAATTATCTTTACCGCTAATAGCGATCAATATAGAAACTGCAATAGCAACTAACACCACTAAGGATAAAACCGGACTAACAAGATATATAGCCAATAAGAACAACACAGAAAATGGCGCATCTAACAAAGTAACAATATTACCGGCACTACTAGATGTACGCACCATATCCATACCACGCACCATCTCAGTTTTAACGCTACTAGGAATATTCATCATCACTGAGAATTTAGCACGCAAAATAGCACCAAACGATTGTTGATTGATTGTCTCTTCTCTTTGTTGATTAATACTCTCTGCCAAGCGTAAACGAATACGCCTAAACGTTTGCTCGAATAGTACTGCAACCACTGCACCAATGGTTAGTGTCATTAAAGTCTCATCAACACCATAAGACACATAGCGATTCAATACCTGAATCACAAATAAAGGCACAGCAAGCGCCAAAAGATTGATAAAAACCGTGCTCAACACCAACTCAAAAGCCAGTGTTGACCGGGTTAAAAATAGACGTAAAGTATCACGCACAAATTAGTCTATAAACTTAATATTAATCAAGCAAAAGTGTAATCAGCAGTTTGCATAATTGTATCTGCATTAGCTCTTCCGCCAATCAATATAGCAACATCTGTTCCGTCTAAATCGCCATTATTATTAGTATCCACAAACACTGCCGCATCTGATCCATCACTACCAACAGCAACAGAATAATCAGTTCCAGTATTGTCAAAGAAATCTGCTGTTGTTAAACTATCTAAATTAAGAGAATCACCCTTATCAAAAATCCCGGTAATATTTTTTGGTACGCCGCCATTGTTAGTAAATGTAACACCTGACAGATCTATATTATCTCCGCCTGTACTTCCGCCAAATCCATATATAACATCCCAACTACTTGAAGAACCTAATCCATACGCACTATCGCTAGAGCTTGTGTATTTAAATATATTATCTCCAACACCTTTTGCTCCTGATTGGTTTACACCGCCAACTAAATAATCTCTTCCTAGTCCGCCAGTAATAGTATCGTTACCTTGACCGCCAATAATTACATCATTGCCTTGACCGCCAATAATAGTATCCGCTCCTGCACCTGAGCTGATAGTAATTGCTGCTGAAGTTTCTGCAGAAGCATCGAGTGTCAATACATTTCCTGAACTGAAACCACCAGCTTGTATCGTTGCAGTTGCACCTGAAAACGTGTTATTGTGTAACGTTAAATTGTAGTCATTAGTGTTATTTTCTTCAAAAATAAAATATTCAACATTTTTTAATGTATCTGCGCCAAAAGTTACAGCATTAGCACCACCATAGTCTCCATCAAAAACAACTCGGTCCGTACCATCACCACCATCAATATTGTCTGCAGCTTGCAAGTTTGAACCAACAACAACAAAGTCATCACCATCACCCAGGTTAATTATGTCATTACCAGCTGTACTATTATCTAGCTTACTAAACCCTGCGTTTATAAAACTCATATCATTAGTGGTTACAAAATCTTGTCCTGCACCTGCATTAATCGTATCATTACCTGCGCCTGCAGCAATAAATTCTGTGCCATCACCACCAGTAACATTATCATCTCCATCTCGAGCAGCTACAAAATTTAAACGATAGCTTGCTGCAACTGGATTACCCGGATTACTCGGATCATCTTTCTCATAATCACCTGTAGTAATAGTATCTCCTAAATTACCACCATACACAAATTCCATGCCTTCACCACCTGCAAGTATTTGGGCTTTTGTTAAATCGCCAGTTAATAAATTTAGATTACTTTCGTTTAACTGGCTTACATCTACTGGTGCAATACCTAAATTTTGCAAATTATAATTAAGTGATGCTGCATAATTATTATCACCACCATAACCAGGTCCTTTATATGTATGATTATCACCATCATATGCAAATGACGCTACTGTAGTACCAATAAACGTTTGCATACCACTAATAGCTACTGCTAAATCAACACCGCCTCCAGTAACAGCCGCCGCTTTCCAAGTGGCGGAATCCTGCCCTGCAACCGTACCACCACCATAAACATTCTTACCAGCAAAACTTAGGCTTGAGCCACTTAATGCACCTTTATTAGCAAAGGTTGAAATTGCATCTACATTAGACTGATTCATGGTTGCAGCTACACCGCTAGCCAAATCAAAACTACCAATATTACTCATGCTAACACCAGTTAAATCGTCTGAATTGGATCCATCGTTTGCAATTCTAACAGCACTACCACCATCACCGGTCATGGTCGTAACACCCATTGTTGTTAATTGACCCTCACCAAATGTCACATCAGAATGAACAATAACCTCATCAATATTAGTTAAAGTAATACTAGATAAATCTACCGTACCGTAAACGTGCAATGTATTAGTGCCCGCACCACCATCAATAGATTCGCCTGCTACTATTTCTGTAGTAGAAAGGTTATTAATAGAATTAGCATCTGTAATAACACCGGCTAGTACTGATGGAATATCTCCAGCTGAATATTGATTAGCTGTTGTTGTACCAATAATAACAAATGTATCATTACCATCTCCACCAGTAACTACGTCTAATCCTCCGTTTGGACGAATTACGTCATTACCACTTGTGCCAGTAATAGTTTCGTCAGTATTATCGCCTTCAATAGAATTAACCGCTGCATCATCATCAATAATCGTACCCGTTGCTGTGCCATCCAAAATGGTTGCGTTGGTTGGATTAGTTAATGTTAGCGTTATTGTTTCATTGCTTTCAATTGACGAGTCTTCTGTAGTTGCAACTGTAATATTACCTGTTGTTGCTCCTTGAGCGATGGTTAATGTATTAGTTACAGAAGTGTAGTCACCTGCTAATGCTGTTCCATTGGTAGTTGCATAATCAACAGTTACACCACCTGCTGGTGCAGCCGAACTCAATGTTACTGTAAACGTAATTGTATTACCTTCATCTGCACTGCTATCAGCTACAGAAATTGTTGGTGGTGGTGGGGTATAGTAATCATCGTCATCCTCTGGTGGAGGAGTGCCATCATCTTCTGGAGGAGGAGTATAGCCACCATCATTATTACCGCCCTGGTAGCCGCCGTCATTGAAGCCGCCATCGTTAAAGCCACCTTGTTGACCACCGTCATTGAATCCGCCTTGTTGACCGCCATCGTTAAAGCCACCTTGTTGACCACCGTCATTGAATCCGCCTTGTTGGTCGCCGAAGCCACCATCGTTGAAGCCGCCGTCATTAAATCCACCTTGT
>JAERTE010000088.1 GCA_016845145.1 Rhodospirillaceae bacterium | reverse complement strand
CCAACGTAGTCATCAAGTCGTTCGGGAAACAATGTGCTCTGGCTACGGTCTTCACCTTCAACAAAACGCTTCATCAAACCCTCCCGCTAACACCATGGCAGAATTATATCACGCATCACGTTTTCACACAGCCTCGACCCGTATCGGACATTTGGTGTGACTACCTACTTGGGAGGTTCGATTTGCTCTGAGACACTGATACCGTAAGATGTTTGGTCGCATGATGCGGATGCCGAGGGGAACAAGATGATGCCGGATACGATGAGAGCTATGCTACTGACGGGGCACGGTGGACCTGACAAGTTGGTGCTCGACGATAACTATCCGATCCCTCAGGTCGAACCCGGCGAAGTACTGATCAAGGTTGGTGCTTGCGGCATCAACAATACTGACATTTGGGTGCGCGAGGGCGCTTACGGCACCTCCGACGATCCAGACGAAGTGACCTCCTTTGGCGATAGCCCGTTGCAGTTTCCCCTTATACAGGGCGCAGACATCGTGGGTACCATTGCCACATGCGGTGATGGTATTGAGTCGTCTCGTTTGGGAGAGCGGGTCATGGTCGATTTTGGCATATACGCCGGTGAAGGAGACGATGTTCCAAGCCATGACTACATCGGCTCTGGAAGGTCGGGTGGCTTTGCTGAGTACGTTGCCGTCCCAGCCGACAACGCCCACGTGATAGATTCTGACTTGAGCGATGCTGAACTGGCCACGTTCTGCTGCGCCTACATTACGGGCGAACACATGCTCCGCAGAGCGCGTGTTGGCGAGGGTGACAGAGTTTTGGTCACCGGTGCATCAGGAGGGGTCGGCTCTGGCGTCATCCAGCTTTGCAGGGCGAGAGGTGCTATCCCATTCGGAGTTGTCGGTGCCGGCAAGGAAGACGCGGTACGTGCAATCGGTGCTGAAGACACAGTTACTCGTGGTAACGGTAATCTGGTCGAAGCCGTGGCCGGGATTACAGGCGGCGCAAATATTGATGTCGTTATCGATACGGTAGCCGGACCCATGCTACCCGACCTGATTGAGGTCTTAAGGCCGGGTGGCCGATATGCCACATGCGGTGCGATGGGTGGGCCCATCGTTGAACTCGACATGCGTCGGGTTTACCTCAAGAACATCGAAATCCACGGCGCTACACAGGGCACCCGTACCGATTTTGCATCGGTCCGTGATTACGCCCTTTCGGGTGCGATCAAGCCTCTTCTCGCAGGATCGTTTCCACTGGCTGATTTGGGCCGTGCGCAAGAGGCATTCGGGAAGAAAGACTTCGTGGGCAAGTTGGTCGTCGTGATCGACGAATGACCGCTTCTGGCTAGATGCGGACCATTGTCGGCCTTCCTGCGTTCGGCTGCTTACCGCTGTGGAGCGGCTCAAACCCAGTTCACTCTTTCATGCGTGGCCGTAAAGCGTTTTGCGTCTCATCGAACGCATGAAGCCTGCAGTCCGGCCTTTATAGGGGTGCGACAGTTGCTCGCTTGCATCCGGGCGAGCGGACCAGTATGACACTCCCCAACTTTATTCAGGAGAACACACATGTCCGATACCATTGTTGCATCCCACATCCTGCGCCCCACCGATTCCGTGTCGCAGGAAGACGCCACCAAGGAAATCGAAGCCATCATCGCGGAAATCGACGGTGGTGCCGAGTTCGCCGATCTGGCGGCTGAACATTCATCCTGCCCGTCCGGTCGCAGCGGCGGTGACCTGGGCTCCTTTGGCCGTGGCATGATGGTCAAGGAATTCGAAGACGCAGCCTTTGCGCTCGATGTTGACGAGGTCAGTGGACCTGTCGTTACGGCCTTTGGTGTGCACCTGATCAAGCGCACAGCGTAGTTTATCGCTCGCGCCAACGGCTGTTCCAGCCGTGGCTCCGCGGGGGCGGCACATTAGTGCCGGACCGCGGTCGCGGTCTTACGCCTACGCTTTATGCCGAAAGCCTAGACGACCAGATCGTCGGGTGAGAACTTTCCGTTCGGGTCCTCGATCTCCACGACCCAGCAATCGGAATCGAAATTGAACTGGCGTTGCAGGTATTCATCGGCGCGGGCCTCTTCCACAGGCGCGTCGCCGGTGGCGCTGGACCACACCTGCTCACCGGCTTCGCCATAGGTGCGGTTGAGCACCCGGCAGTTGCCGTCCAGATAATTGACTTTCAGATAGATCGCACCGGCTTCAGGATCACCCGACCGGATGATCATGGCCGTCATCAGGTCCACGTCCATCCGACGCACCAGTGCCTTGACCCATAGTTCGGATTTAAGCCGGGGTGCCAGGTTGCTGCTCCCTTAGCCCTGCTGGCGTTTCTGGGCCGCTTCCCGAATAGCGCTCAGCGATGCAACGGGGGTAATCGCTTCCGGGTCCACCTTGATTTCAATCAGGGCGGGTTTGCCGGATGCCGAAGCTCTCTCGAATGCAGCCGCGAATTCATCCGTGCGGGTGATCGTCTCACCATGAGCACCATAGGCCTTGGCCAGCGCGGCGAAGTCCGGATTGATCAGTTCGGTGCCGGAAATGCGGGTTGGGTATTCCCGTTCCTGATGCATGCGGATGGTGCCGTACATGCCGTTGTTGACCAGAAGGACGATGATGTTGGCACCGTATTGCATGGCGGTGGCCAGTTCCTGACCGTGCATCATGAAATCGCCATCACCGGCAATCGCCACAACGGTGCGGTCCGCGTGCATGATCTTTGCTGCCACGGCGGCTGGCGCGCCATACCCCATGGAGCCGCTGGTGGGTGCCAACTGCGTCCGGTAAGGGGCGTAGCGGTAAAACCGGTGCATCCACGATGAAAAGTTACCCGCACCGTTACAGATGATGGTGTCGCGGGGTGCGTTCTCGCGCAGCCAGACCACGACCTCGCCCATGTGGGCATCGCCGGGAACGGGTGCCGGGGTTCCGGTCCAGTCCTCAAAATCCGTCCGGGCACCGGACGTCCATTCTGCCCAGTTGCCGGGCCGTGCGTTCTGGTTCGCTGCGACGCTCAGGAACGACTTCATGCCCGCATTGATGCCCAGTGTGGGCTGATAAACCCGGCCCAGTTCCTCGCCGCAGGGATAGATGTGAACCAGCTTCTGATCCGCCACCGGCGGTTTGATCAGTGTGTAGTTGGATGTGGTCATTTCGCCCAGGCGGGCACCGATGCTGATGATCAGGTCTGAGTCCCGGACCCGTTCGGCGAGCTTGGGATTGATGCCAATGCCCACGTCACCGGCATAGTTCGGGTGGTTGTTGTCCATCCGGTCCTGTGCGCGGAACGAAGCGGTTACCGGGATATTCCAGCTTTCGGCAAAGCGTTGCAGGTCGTCGCAGGCATCCTTGTCCCAACCGCCACCGCCGACGATGGCCAGCGGTCGTTCCGCACGGCTAAGCAGGTCGGTGAACGTCTCCATATCCGGTGTGGACGGTGCCGCCTCGATGGGGGTGAAGCGCGGCACGTCGGCTACATCAGCGATTTCACGCAGCATGTCTTCCGGCAGGGCCAGCACGACCGGTCCCGGTCGCCCCGTGGTCGCCGTGTGATAGGCGCGTGAAACATATTCGGGGATGCGGGCCGCGTCGTCGATCTGGGCTACCCACTTGGCCAACTGGCCGAACATGCGGCGGTAATCGATTTCCTGGAAGGCTTCCCGATCCACCTGATCGCGGGCGACCTGTCCGATGAACAGGATCATGGGTGTTGAATCCTGCTGGGCGATATGCACGCCTGCGCTGGCATTGGTGGCGCCGGGGCCGCGGGTCACGAA
>JAERTE010000087.1 GCA_016845145.1 Rhodospirillaceae bacterium | reverse complement strand
TTGATATCCTGTTCGCCAACGAAGAGGAAATCATGTCGCTCTACGAAGTGGATGACTTCGACGATGCGCTTCAGTATGTACGCGGCCATTGCGAGATCGCAGCCCTCACCCGCGGCCCGAAGGGCTCGGTCGTGGTGTCCGGTGATGAGGTTCACGTGGTGGACGCCGCTCCGGTGGAACAGGTCGTCGATACGACCGGCGCGGGCGATGCCTATGCGGCCGGATTCCTCTACGCTATCACCCATCATCTGGACCTGCACGACGCTGCACGCATCGGCGGGGTTGCAGCGGCGGAGGTTATCAGTCATATGGGGGCCCGGCCAAGCGAACCTCTGGGCTCGCTGATTGAGCACAAGCTCCATATCAACCTGTAACTCGCGCCCCTGAGGGGCAGCTAAACGCGCCCCAAGGGCAATGGATACATCATGACAGAACTGCGTAACATCGCGATCATCGCGCACGTTGATCACGGTAAGACCACTTTGGTGGACCAGCTACTGGCCCAGAGCGGTGCCTTTCGCGCCAACCAGCAGGTCGCCGAACGTGCCATGGACAGCAACGACCTGGAACGTGAGCGTGGCATCACGATTCTGGCGAAATGTACGTCCGTTGAATGGAACGATGTGCGGATCAACATTGTTGATACCCCGGGCCATGCCGACTTCGGTGGTGAGGTCGAGCGCATCCTGAGCATGGTGGATGGCGTGCTTCTGTTGGTGGATGCCGCCGAAGGCCCCATGCCGCAGACCAAGTTCGTGACCACCAAGGCATTGCAGATCGGCCTCAAGCCCGTTCTGGTGATCAACAAGGTCGATAAGCCTGACGCGCGACCCTACGAGGTTCAGGACGAGGTGTTTGATCTGTTCTCCGCGCTGGAGGCCAATGACGAGCAGCTTGATTTCCCCACGATCTTTGCATCCGCCAAGAACGGCTGGGCAGCAGAGGAGCCGGACGGGGAATGCGACAACATGGAGGCCCTGTTCGAGGTCGTCATGAAACACGTGCAACCGCCGGTCGCCGAAAAAAGCGGCGCGTTTTCCATGATCGCGACGCTGCTGGAAGCCGATCCCTACCTGGGCCGTATCCTGACTGGCCGCATTCATACCGGTACGGTGAAGGTCAACACACCGCTGAAAGCCATTGCCCAGGACGGCAGCGTGGTTGAGAACGGGCGTATTACCAAATTGCTGGCGTTCCGCGGGCTCGAGCGTGTGCCGGTGGAAGAGGCCAACGCGGGCGATCTGGTTGCCATCGCGGGCCTGTCCACGGCGACGGTTTCTGACACCTTGGGTGATCCGTCCATCGAGACGCCGATCCCTGCCCCGCCCATTGATCCGCCCACGCTGGCCATGACGTTTGCCATCAACAACTCACCCCTTGCCGGGACCGAAGGCTCCAAGGTCACATCCCGCGTTATTCGTGATCGCCTGTTGCGTGAGTCCGAAGGCAACGTGGCCATTCGCATTACCGAGACCGAAGACAAGGACGCCTTTGAAGTGGCCGGTCGTGGCGAGTTGCAGCTTGGTGTCCTGATCGAACAGATGCGCCGCGAAGGCTTTGAGCTTTCCATCTCGCGCCCCCGCGTCCTTTATCGCAACAATCCCGATACGGGTGAGCGGGAAGAACCGGTCGAGGAAGCCGTGGTCGACGTGGACGAAGAATACGCCGGCGTCGTTGTCGAAAGCATGAGTGAGCGCAAGGCCGAAATGACCGAGATGCGCCCCGGTGGCGGCGGCAAGACGCGGATCGTCTTCCATGCACCGTCACGCGGCCTGATCGGCTACCACGGCCAGTTCCTGACCGAGACCCGTGGCACCGGCATCATGAACCGCATGTTCCACGGCTATACGGCCTACAAAGGTCCGATTACAGGGCGCCGCACCGGCGTGCTGATCTCCAACGCGCCCGGCAAGACGGTCGGCTATGCGCTCTGGAATCTGGAAGATCGCGGCGTGCTGTTTGTGGGCTCCGGCATTAAAGTCTACGAGGGCATGATCATCGGCGAGAACAGCCGCTCCGGTGACCTCGAAGTGAACCCCATGAAGGCAAAACAGCTCACCAACATCCGCGCGGCGGGCACGGACGAAAACATCCGCCTAACGACGCCCCGCCGGTTCTCGCTGGAACAGGCGCTGGCCTATATCGGCGATGATGAGTTGGTCGAGGTAACGCCGGAAAACATCCGCCTTCGCAAACGCCATCTCGACCCGCACGAGCGCAAGCGGGCGTCACGGGCCGAAAACGCTGCTTAAAGCAGCGGCGGAGAATGCGGCTTAAAGCTGCGTCCAAAACAATGCGGGTCAGTGCGCGCAGGGTCGGTTAAACTCCGGCCATGCGTGACTGGTCTCATTCCCTCTCCATCTATCTGGAGCGCCGGGTGGCGGTTATCACCGTCTTCGGCTTTGCAAGCGGCCTTCCGCTGGCGCTGGTTTATGCCACCCTGTCCGCGTGGCTGAGTGACGCCGGGGTCAGCAAAACAGCCATCGGACTGTTCGTGTGGGCATCAACCGCATACTCCATCAAGTTCCTGTGGTCGCCCCTGGTGGATCGCCTGCCCATTCCGGGCCTAACCACGTTATTGGGTCAACGCCGCGGCTGGCTGTTGGCGTCACAAATTCTGGTGGCCGGGTGCATGGTGGGTTTGGGCGCGAGTGATCCGGCAGCCAATCTCTGGCTGACAGCAGCCTGGGCTATGGCCCTGGCATTTGCGTCCGCCACACAGGATATCGTTGCCGACGCCTACCGGGTCGAAAGTCTGGATGAAGAACAATTGGGCGCAGGCGCGGCTACGTTCGTGTTCGGCTACCGCATCGCCATGATGGTGTCGGGTGGCGGTGCCCTGCTCGTGGCACACTGGGCCGGGTGGTTCTGGGCTTATGCCGTGATGGCAGCGCTGATGCTGGTGGGTATGGCGGCAACACTGATCAGCCCGGAACCCGATCGAAGCGCGGCACAGGAAGTCGACC
>JAERTE010000086.1 GCA_016845145.1 Rhodospirillaceae bacterium | reverse complement strand
TCATAAAGGCGGCCTTGAACCCGGCCTGCTCTGCTAACCGGACTGAAACAGCGTCGAACACGCCGGGCATCGGAATGATACCGGGCTCGGTCAGCAATTTTCTCAGGGTATCGGTATGGCTCATGATAAACGCTCCTTCTTTTTCATTACTGCCCTCGGAACACCGGTTTACGCTTGGCCAAAAAAGCGGTGACGCCCTCAGCATAATCATCGGAATCACAAGCCGCGTAACTTTCCGCCACCTCTTCATCACTTAGGGGCTCGGGATTGAGGGTCAAGCGGTTGACGAATTTTTTGGTGCCGCGGATAGACAACGGCGCCACCTCCGCCAGGTGGGCTGCAGTGTTGGCGACTTCCTCGTCGATCTCATAGTCGGCAACGACACGCGTGACGAGCCCCCGCAGGCGCGCCCATTCGGCATCGACGATACGCCCTTCGAGTAACAGTTCCAGTACCGCTGCTCGACCGGCCACCTGCAGCACTGGCGCCAACTCCGGGTACGCAAAAGGGTGGCCGATGCGGTTGATCGGCACGCCGAAGCGCGCCGACTCGTTGCAAATTCTGATATCGCAACAGCACGCAATTTCCAAACCGCCGCCCGTACATGCGCCTTGGATCATGGCGATGGTCGGATGCGGACAATTGATCAGCGCATCCAAAGCGCGGGCCGTATCCGCGCCATAGGCTGCGGCTTGCCCTGAGTTGGAACGTTCCGCCTTGAACTCGGCAATATCAGCCCCTGCGGCGAACGCTTTATCGCCCGCACCCCGAACCACCACACAGCGCAGTGTCGGGTCGGCGGAAATCTCCGCCATGCGGTCCGCAAGCACAGCCCAGGCCTCACGGCTGAGCGCGTTGCGGCGCTCAGGGTTGTTGAGAATGACAGTCGCAATGGTGCCTTTGCGCCCGACAACGATCAAATCAGACATGTCCGTTTCCTATTCCGCGTTGAGGAGACGCGTTGGCGCGCCCTCCATCCAGGTTTTGATGTTCTCAATGGCTTGGCCGTAAACCATTTCGTATAGCTCGGCGATGACGTAGCCCGTATGGCCGGTGAGTACGGCATTGTCGAGCTTCCGGTAAGGATGGTCTGCGGGCAGCGGCTCGACGTCGTAGACATCAATCCCGGCGCCGGCAATACGCTCGCTTTGTAAGGCCTCCAGCAACGCAGTTTCGTCGACAATCGGGCCGCGCGACGTATTGACCAGATAGGCGCTGGATTTCATCAGGCCGATCTCATGTGCACCAACCAGACCGCGCGAACGATCGCTCAGAATCATCTGCACGGAAATCACGTCAGCGCGTCGGAACAACTCGTCCTTCTCCACCCGGGTGACGCCCCCGACCTGGTCGCAACGCTCCTGGGTCAGGTTCTGGCTCCAGGCAATGACATCCATCTCAAACGCATTGCCGACCCGCGCCACCTGCGCTCCCAGTTTACCGAGCCCAACGATACCAAGCGTCTTACCATTGAGCCCGACACCGGTGCCTTTTTGCCAACCGCCTGACTTCATGGTGCGATCTTCCAGCGGGATTTTCTTGGCCAACGCCATGATCAGCGCCCAGGTATGCTCAAAGGCCGGATAGGGAAGCATGTCGGTGCCGCATATATCGACACCTTGCTCTCTGCCCGCCTGCATATCGATCGCCAAGTTGCGCATACCGGTGGTGACCAGCAGCTTCAGGTTCGGCAATTTGGCCAATAGCGATGCCGGAAACGGTGTGCGCTCGCGCATCGCCACCAACACGTCAAACGGCTGTAACGCGCTAGCGACCGTATCTTCATCGTGACCGAGATGCTCGTTAAACAGCTTGAATTCAGCCCCTTTGATCGTCGACCAGTCGGCAGCGTCCCAGGCGGTGTTGGCATAATCGTCCAGAATAGCGATACGGGTCATACGGAGTCCTCCCTCAACTCTTCTGCCCTGTTATAGTGGACCCCAGCCGTGACGACAAAGCCGCAACAACGAAGCCCTATCCATGAACGAAATCGCACCGCAACCGCCACGCCGCCGTTGGCCTCTGTTCGCCTCCGTGCTGGCGCTCTTGGCGGCAGTCATCCTTACCGGCTGGCTATGGCGGATAGAGATCGCGTCTTGGGCGTTGCAACGAGAGTTGGCGGCGCGAGGGTTCGACAAATCCACTATCACCATCGCACAACTGGAATTCGACCGGATTGAATTGGCTCCCGCTCGTCTGGGACCCGACCTCAATGCCGCGAAAATCGTCGCACAATTCGATCTTAGGCGGCTGTTTGAAGGACGGTTCGATACGGTCAAAGTTCACGTACAGGAACTAGAAGTGGAGGTTTCTTCTCCGCAAACAGGCGCCTTGGGCCGGCTTCAAGCGATTGCAGCAGTCGCGCCGCAGTCTGGCTCTTCCACGGCTATACCGTCCTTGCCATCAATAACCCTGACGGACGCAAGAATTCACGGTCAAGCTGGACCAGCAAGGCCTGATGTCCGCTTCGGTGCCACTGTCATATCGACAAGCGACAGTATTCGCATCGTGTTGAACCATGCTCAAATAATCGATAATGCCGAAAGCCCCCTATTCCTTCCCTTTTCGGCAAGCGGCGAAGGCAATCTTCTTCCCGGAAAAGCCAACTTTGCGATGCAGGTTTCAGCCGCAGACAATGGAATCAAACTCGACCTCAATGCGCATTATGATCTGTACGGCGATATTGGCGGGGCGGATTGGCGCTTGTCGAGCGTCACCCTGGGCAACAACGGCGTCCAACTATCGCGCCTGAGCCCATTGGCCGCCGATGTTGACCGAACTTTGAGCGCGCGCCTTCAGGCCACGGGCTCTATTGGTTGGAATGGTGGCATATTGGACGCCGACCTTACTGCATCGATCGCCGATGCATCAGCCAACTGGCCAAGTCTGCGCCTTAGCAAAGGCGCAGCAGAACTGGAGATCAAATGCCAGAGCGCGAAGGAAAAGTGCTCTTGGAACCTCCGCGATGCATACATGGACGCGGACACGGCCGATCGGCAAGAACGACTGCGAAACCTGCGCGTGCAGGGCGTTGTGTTCAAAACCGGCTCATCAATCAACGCAAATTCACGGGTGTCCGGCGATTTGGAGCCGGGTCCCGGAGCCCGAGACCACCCGACCATAAACATTAATGGGTCTGTGCAGTTGCTCGACTTCGATGACATCACCGCCACACTCGGGGCTCGAGCTTTGAACGGTCGCCTTCGCGTTGTCGGCGTCATTGATCACAAATTGGCAACAGGCGTCGGTCAGGCCGCAGTGAATTTGGACAAGCTAAAGTTCGACCAACAACACCTGCAACCGAAACACTTAAGCCGCTTGATCGACTTCCCGGGAACGCTGGACGGAACTCTATCTGCAATCGCTGACGTGAACTGGGGATCAAGCGGCGTTGACGGCAGGGCAAGGATCAACCTTGAAAACTTCGGATATCACGGACAGGGAATAGCGGTGCGTGGGTTCGATGGAGACCTCTCTATCGCGCCGCTCAATCCCAGTGGCCCTATCACCGTTTCGTTGAAATCAAACGGTGCAGAACTGAGCGCAGATGGGCGGGAATTTGCGGTGGGGCCGCTAACAATCGACGGTGATTGGAAGACCGGTGCGTTTGAAGCCAGAGGCGACATCGATTCATTGCGCCATATCGCGTTGCAACCGTCGTTTATGCCGCTTGGCGCGACGTTCTCTGTCAGAGGCGACGAAAACGCCGTCGATTTCACGGCTGATTTCACGCAAAACAATTCAATTCGGCTGAAGTCCGAAGGCCGATACGAAGTAGCAGGATCGGACCTGCGCGCGCGCGTTTCCGTACCGCCGCTACAGTTCAGTGAAGGCGGCCTGACTCCTGCTAAAATCACTCCTTTACTGAACTTGGTGGACAGCGCCACAGGAGCACTAGCAGGCGGTGCCGATATTCGATTCAACAAGGGTGAGTTGAGCGGCACTGCTCACGCATCTCTCGAAAATCTCAGTATCCACAAGGGTGATACCCGCATTGAAGGGATAACGGGTCGTCTCGACCTCTCACAATTGATGCCGCCGTTGACCCATGGCGACCAGACCTTGAATGCCGGGCGCATCGTTGCCGGTGCAGAACTCCTGGCCCCCTCTTTCACCTATCGTATCGAAACCAGTCCGGCGGGGCCACTACCCAGATTGGCCATCAAAGTCGCGCATGTCGGCGTTGCCGGCGGCACCGTTTCGCTGCGACCGACCCGCATCGATGCCAACTTGGACGACCACGACATTGATCTTGACCTCATCGGCGTCGACTTAAAGACGCTGATGGATTTGATCGCCGTCGAAGGCGTCAGCGCCGAGGGCAAATTGAGTGGCCGGTTACCTATTCATATCAATCGCGAGAACGTGTTTGTACGAAATGGAGAACTCAAAACTGCGGGCCCCGGTGTTCTGCGCATCCGCTCCGAAGCGGCAAGCCAAGCACTTGCCAGCGGCGGTGCGCAAGTGGAGCTGGTGTTGAATGTGCTCCGGGATTTCCGCTACAAGAAACTATCCCTCACCATCAATCGCCTGGAAGACGGCAGCGATATCGTTCGGCTGTCGACCGAAGGGCACAACCCGGCAGTCAAAAACGGCCGGGAGATACATCTCAACGTCAACCTTGAGACCAACTTGGACAAGCTGCTGGCCATTGCGTTAGACGGCTATCGCTTGTCCCAGAATGCACTGCGCGCTACGCTTGGTGGAGTTTCCAGGAAATGAGGTGCATCACCGTGTTGCGATCCTTACCGTCCTTTTCGGGTCTCGTCCTTGTGTCCGCTATCGCACTCGCCGCGTGCTCACCGCGCGTTGAAGTGGCGGCGCCCGAAAAACCCATCACCATCAACCTGAACATCAAACTGGATGCAGAAATCCGGCTTAAACTGGAAGATGCAGCCAAGAAAGATATCAAGACCAATCCGGAGATTTTCTGATATGTGGCATTTGACGAAAATGACCCCGCAGTTCTTAGCCACCGCCGCGCTCGCTGTGTTGTTGATCATCGCGGATGCTCCGGCGAATGCCCAGTCGCTCAATGATCTGCGTGCCTCCGGCGCCATCGGAGAAGCCTTTGATGGCTTTGCGCGTGCGCGCGGGGCCGGCATGCAAGGTAAGGTCGACGGCATCAATGGCCAGCGCCGCACCATCTACGAGCAGCGCGCCGCCGCACAGGGCGTCAGCGTCGGTCAGGTGGGCCGTGTTTATGCCCAGCAAATTTTCAATAACTCTCCTGCCGGCACCTGGTTCTTGAGTGAATCTGGCGGCTGGACGCGAAAGTAAGTTTAGAAAGGATCTCCCATGACGTGGCTAGAAGGCGGCAGCCGGAACCCCAAACCGGCGGGCCAACGCTTGCGCGAACTTCTTGCGCGCCCTGAAATCCTGCGCACCCCCGGTGCTCACAATGCCATGGCGGGACTGCTAGCCAAAGAACAGGGCTTCGAAGCAATTTATATCTCCGGCGGTGGTGTTACCTCGACACTGGGTCTACCCGATCTCGGCATCATGAGCCTTGAAGAACTTTGCTTTATCGTCCGTCAGATCGCGCGCGCCACTGACCTGCCGTTGATCGTCGACGGCGATGTCGGCTACGGCGGCACACTGAATGCCATGCGCACCGTACAGGAACTGGAAATGGCGGGCGCCGCCGCCGTTCACATCGAAGACCAACTATTGCCCAAGAAATGCGGGCATTTGAATGACAAACGCCTGGTCAGCATCGACGAAGCTTCCGCCAAGATTGCCGCAGCGAAGAAGGCATCTTCGCATCTAGTGGTTATCGCCCGCACCGATGCCGCCGCCGTGGAAGGGCTGGAAGGCGCTATTGACCGCGCCAAGGCCTACAAAGCGGCCGGTGCGGATGTGGTGTTCCCGGACGGCCTGCCGACGGAGGCGGAATTCCGTCGCTTCGCTGATGAGGTCGAAGGCCCGCGCATGGCCAACATGACCGAATTCGGCAAGACACCGCACTTCACCGCCGAGCAGTTCCAGGATTTCGGCTACGACATCGTCATCTGGCCAGCAACGTCCATGCGTGTGGTGGGATATGCGCTTCGCGATCTCTACGCCCACATCAAGGCCGAGGACGGAACTGCGGGTTTTGAGGACCGGATGCTGACCCGCGAGGAAAGCTACGCGTTGATTGGTTATCACGACGTCGAGGCATTGGACGAAAGCGTTGCCAAGACCGTCGTGCCGCAACACACCGGCCACAACCCCGAAGAAGGCTGACATGAAAGACCATCACGTCCGCGTCTGGCCGTCGACCGAGACACACGCCCGCGAAGACGAACTGGCCTGGGCGATCGCCGCCTTTGCCACATCCAACCCGCCAGTAACTGACGCGGTCGCCGAGATGGTCGCGTGCCGCATCGTCGATAATGCAGCCGTGGCACTCGCCTCTATCAATCGCGGCCCTGTCGCCTCCGCCCGCGCCATGTCGCTTTGTCATCCTCGCGATGGTGGCGCGACGCTCTATGGGCTCTCGGCTGATACCCGTGTGCATGCCGAATGGGCAGCTTGGGCCAACGCAACTGCCGTGCGCGAATTGGATTACCACGACACCTTTCTGGCCGCCGACTATGCGCACCCGGGTGACAGCCTTGCGCCGATTATCGCCGTTGCGCAACAGACCGGGCGCAGCGGCCAAGATTTACTGCGCGCCGCCGCCGTGGCGTATGAAGTGCATGTGGCCTTGGTAAAGGCGATCTCGCTGCATGCCCACAAGAAAGACCACGTCGCGCACTTGTTGCCAGCCAGCGTTGCTGGGATCGGCGCGCTTTTGAATCTACCGACAGAGACCGTCTATCATGCTGTTAATCAAGCTGTGCACTTAGGTTTCTCAACCCGGCAATCGCGCAAGGGTGGGATAACGTCTTGGAAGGCGTACGTGCCAGGGTATTCGGGCAAGACCGCCATTGAGGCTGTCGACCGCGCCATGCGCGGCGAAGGTGCACCCAATCCGGTTTATGAAGGTGCGGATTCCGTCATCGCATGGATGCTGGATGGGCCGAAAGGGACCTACACCGTCGCGTTGCCCGAGCCCGGCGAAGCGCCGCAAGGCATTCTGGAAACCTATACCAAGGCGCACTCCGCCGAATACCAGGCGCAGGCCTTGATTGATCTCGCGATCGAACTGGGCTCACAAGTGGACTTAAGGCGTGTTGAAAAGGTGCGCCTGCACTCCTCGCACCATACCCACTACGTTATCGGCACCGGCGCGAACGACCCGCAAAAGCTCGACCCCAAGGCCAGCCGCGAAACGCTGGATCATTCGATCATGTATATTCTCGCCGTGGCGCTGGAAGACGGTGCTTGGCATCATGAACGCAGCTACACGCCGGAACGCGCCAGCAGGCCAGAGACGGTAGAACTCTGGCACAAAATCGAAACCCTCGAGGACCCGGACTGGACCGCACGCTATCATGCCGACGACCCGGCAGAGCGCGCGTTCGGCGGCAAGTTGGAGATTTTCATGACCGACGGTCAGGTGATTGGCGCCGATAAGGCGGTCGCCGATGCACATCCCAACGGCGCAAGGCCTTGGGGCTGGAACGACTACGTCGGCAAGTTCGATGAATTGACAGATGGAGTGATTGCCCCCATTGAGCGAGACCGGTTTATCGGGTTGACTCAGAAGCTTGCTGAATTGGATGCCGCAGACATGGCTTCGCTACATCCCCAATTGTCGGATGATTCCATCATTCATTCCGCACCCACCGGCAAGGGCCTATTCGATTGGCCACAGGATTAAGCACCATCCGAGCAATGCCCGATCAATAAATCCCGAAACTCCCGAAACGCCGGACGGCCCAATCGATCCGCAGGATAGATAAGGTCGAAATGGCAGGTTTGCTCGGAGATTTCCGGCAACACCCGCCTGAGATCACCATTGTCCAGTTCGCGGGTCATTAAACACCCGATTCCAATGGCAACGCCCATGCCGGCAATTGCCGCATCGGTGAGCGTGCCCATGGAATCGAACCGACAGTCTTGGGCCGGCTCGGGAAATGGTCCGCCGACGCCCGCCGCCGAAAGCCAATGACGCCAATCCGCAGGGCGGGAATCGGAGTGCAGCAGCGGCATCGCAATCAAGTCCGAAACGGATTGCGGCATGCCGTGGCGCTCGATAAACCCGGCACTGGCAACCGGAAACAAATCCGCTTCGATCAGGCGCTCGCAGCACAGATCGGATGATGGCCGGCCGTTTGTCCGTACCGTGGCATCAATCTCACCGGCACTAAAATCGACCTCCCCCAAAATTGACAAAAGCCGAACTGCGAGTTGCGGCGCATCCGGTTGCGCTTCCGCCCAAAGCGGCAACAACCAACGCTGCAATACGCCGCCAAATGCTCCAACGACAATGTTGGCGCCACCGCCCTCGTCACCGAAGACTTCAAGTGTTGCCAAGGATATTTCATCCAGGGCCGGCCCCAAGCGAGCCTGATAGGCCCGACCGGCTTGCGTCAATTCGACCTGACGCGCGCCGCGTTCGAACATCGGCTTCCCGAGATAGTCTTCCAGCGCCCGTATGCCCTGGCTCACAGCGGCGGGCGTAATGTTCAATTCAGCCGCCGCGCGCGCAAAACTGCCATGCCTGGCGGCGGCCTCAAACAAGCGAATACGGCTGAGCGGGGGTAAACGACGATGCATTTTCTGTGTGTAGCATGATTTAAGGCTAATTAAAATTTATCCTTAGGGTCAAAATTAGTCGTTTGTAGGGATAGTTTTAATTATCAACAATGGCCGCGTTCGATTTGACCAAATCATGGGAGCGCATCATGCGGCGACGGAAGATTTACGGTTGGGGCTACGAAGACGAAATACTGACGGCTGAGGAAAACCAAGAACTGGAAGCGAAATGGGGGCCCTATTTCGGAGTTGATCAGTTCGAACCACGGCCAGCACCGACGCTTGACGAGATCGAATTGCGCAAACCGCGCGTCACGCCGCCTGGGTCTTTGAGCTCGATTTGCTCGACCGAGTTGTACGACCGCGCTTTTCACAGCTACGGCACTTCGTTGAGAGACTCGATCCGCGCCTTCCAGCGGGATTTCACCAACCCACCCGATGTTGTTGCCTACCCCAACACTGAAAACGACATCCACGCGCTGATGGACTGGTGCGGCGACGAAAGCATTGCGCTGACGCCTTTCGGTGGCGGTACCAGTGTCGTTGACGGTGTAGAGCCGCCGAAGGATGGATATAAAGGCTCGCTGAGCCTCGATATGGCCAACTTCAACAAGGTTGTCGAGATCGACGAAACTTCATTGGCGGCTCGCATTCAGGGCGGCATCAAGGGGCTTGATCTGGAAGCGCAGTTGAAACCTCACGGCCTGACCATGCGCCACTACATGCAGTCATACGCTCTCTCCACGTTCGGAGGCTGGATCGCAACACGCTCAAGCGGCCACTTCGCCACCGTTTACACTCATATCGATGACATGGTCGAGAACATCCGCACCGTGACGCCGGAGGGCGTCATCGAAAGCCGCCGCCTGCCGGGGTCCGGCGCCGGACCGAGCCCGGACCGCATGATTCTCGGCTCTGAGGGGTCACTCGGCATCATTACTGAAGCCTGGACGCGGGTGCATCGCCGACCCACGCATCGAGCATCGGCATCGGTGTTATTCGATGACTTCTACACCGCGGCAGAGGCCGTGCGAACAATTTCACAAGCCGGGTTGCATCCTGCCAACTGCCGTGTCGTCGACGAAACCGAAACGCAGGTGGCAGGTGCAGGCGACGGCACCCAAAGCATGCTGGCGTTGTCATTCGAGTCCGCTCACCATCCAGTTGACCACTGGTTGACGTTGGCGCTTGAGTGCTGCGCCGACCACGGTGGCCATCCGATCCCCGAGGCTGATGAGACGGCCCGGCGCGGTGGTGCGGCGGGTAAGTACCGCAACTATTTCATCCGCCTGCCATTCCATCGCGATTTCATGACGCCGCGCGCCATCCTGGGCGAGACCTTCGAGACCGCCATCACCTGGGACCGGCTGCCCGAATTCCACGCCAAGGTGGTGGCTGAAACGGAAGCCGCCGTTCGCGACGTTACCGGCGGCAAAGCCTATGTCACCTGCCGATTTACCCATATTTACCCGGACGGCCCTGCGCCTTACTTCACTTGGCGCGGACTCGGTCGCTGGGATTCGATGCTGGACCAGCATGCCGAGATCAGAAAGCGCGCCGGTGATATCGTCAATGAGCTCGGTGGAACGGTCACCCACCATCACGCCGTCGGCCGTCTACACCGCCCCTGGTATGACCAACAGCGACCGGATTTGTTCGCCGATGCCTATACGGCCGCCAAGCAGCGCCTTGATCCTAACGGCATCATGAACCCAGGCATGATCGTCGGCTAGTAGGTTGACAACGTCACGGTAGCTGAAAATCGGGAAATCGGTTACAATCGTATTACGAGCCCGCGGCGGTGGGTCGGCGCGGGCTGTCATAATTTGCGAGGTGATGCCCATGCGCTGTTTTCCGATACCCTGTATGGCTGCGGGATTGCTTGTATCTGTCCTGTCGATACCCGCCCAAGCCGCGCCACAGATCATTGCCGTCCTGCCCAGTGATGCCGGCGTTCCTTTCGTTTGTAGCGATGGCCGATGCACGGCAGAACTATCGAGCTATTGCCTTCAGCGCGAACGCGCAATCCCTCGGCGTGGCACCCCATACAAAGCGGCGGCCTTGAGCGATTTCCAGCTGGTTATCCGCGCGCAAGGCCGTGAACGCGTCATTGGCGCGACACCGGCACTCGAGTTCGTCTCCAGCCGCGATTTCATGGCCGTGACCGCCATGATTGATGAGAAACATCTCCTTGATCTCTTCGGCGGAGCGAAAATGGAAGTCGCGTTGCGTATCAGCCCTGCAGCCGCACTGTTGCCCGAACCGGTGCGATACGATCCCGAGCCGCTATCGGAAAAAGAAATCGCTTACGTCACGCAGTGGCGCCGTAAGCAAGGTGCAGAGATCGTCGATGCCGCGCCGCGCGCGCGCACGGTGAGGACGTTGGCCCAGTTCGTCAACAGGTTGCCGACGACCGGAATACCGGATACCAGTGTCGTCGCTCACGCATGGGAGCGTGCCGTGAAGGACGAATTCGGACAATCCGATGGAGCCCCTGCACTGAAGCAAGCACGCGCCGAACTCCGCCACTGTGAAACCGCAGCGTCACGCCATTCGTATGGGGGGCTTCGCTGGTGCATGCAATATCGACACGATGACTTGATTCGCGACCTGAATATAGAATACTGGAACTCGAAGCCCGGCAGCTAAACGCCGGGGCGACATCAAGATCATCGCCACATCCGTGGCGTCAGGGAGGGGGGCGCCACGGCCCCGGATATTGCATGAGCTATCGCGCGCCCTATAAGGGCCTGAAAGTCCTCGACATTTCTCAGGGTTTTGCCGGTCCATACTGCGCCGGCCTGTTTGCCATGTATGGTGCCGACGTCACTAAGGTGGAACCGCCGGAAGGCGATTGGGTGCGCCATATCGGCACGAGATTCGGTGACCACACGGCGTTGTCCATCGTTGCCAACCGCGCCAAGCACAGTATTTGCCTGAACCTGAAAAAGGACGAGTCGCGCGAACTGGTGCTGGAAATGGCCCGAAACGCAGATGTCATGGTTGAGAGCTTCCGCCCCGGCGTCGCCAAGCGCTTAGGCGTAGGCTATGAAGCCGTGAAAGCGGTCAACCCCAAGATTATCTACGTCGCGGTCAGCGGTTTCGGCCAAACCGGCCCCTACGCCGACCGGCCAGGGTCGGATACCGTCATCCAATCTTTCTCGGGCTTATGTTCGGTCAACCTTGGATCTGATGGCGCACCGCACAGGGTCGGCACCCTGATCCCCGACACCACCACGGGCGTCTATGCCTTCCAGGCCGCTGCCGCTGCACTGGCCGGGCGCGATGATGAGAAAGAAGGACTGCTTATCGACGCGAACCTGTCACAAACGCTGGGGGCCTTCCTCGCGCCGAAGATCATCGAATATCACCTAGAGGGTGGCACGCCTCGCTTGCTCAATGCGCCGGCCGGATCGTACGAAACGGCAGATGGCTACGTTGGACTGGCTCTCGTAAAAGAGCAGCAGTTCAAATCCATCTGCGAATGCCTGGGTGTACCGGAATTGGTTGACGATCCTCGTTACGCCAATTTCGAAACCCGCGCCGAGCACATGGACACGCTGGGTCCGGTCATCGCCGCCCAATTCAAAAAACGCCCGTCCGCGGATTGGGTGAAAATGTTCCGTGAACACGACATCCTGGCCGACAGAATATACGGCTTCGGCGACTGGCTCGAAGATGAACACGTCGTCGAGACCAATATGGCACCAATGGTCGAATTTTCCGGAATCGGCAGCTTGCCGTTTCCAACCATCCCCGGCATGTTCCCCGACGATGCTGGCTCAAGCGAATTGCCGCCGGCGGACCTGGGCCAACATGGACGCAATATTCTCAGCGCCATGGGAAAGTCCGAACAAGACATCGATGCCTTGCTTGAGGCGGGAGCCCTGACGCTGCCAAAAGAGGAGACAGCCACATGACGATCACATCCCCCAACGACAGTATGCTGGTCGAGGTTCAGGACGGCGTCGCCAATGTGGTCTTCAACCGGCCCGATTCCCTGAATGCGCTTGATGAAGATCTGGCCGATGCGCTGGGCGCCATCACCGGCGCGATCCGGGCCGACCAATCCATTCGCTGCATGGTGTTGAGCGGTGCCGGCAACCATTTCATGGCCGGCGGCGACATCAAGACCTTTGGCGAGAAGTTGGACGAAACCCCCGATCGCACCGCACGTCGACACTATTTCGAAAACTTGATCAACACCTTCCATGTAGCCACCACCAACATGCGCGAAATGCCGCAACCGATCATCGGCAAGGTGCGGGGAGCGGCAGCAGGTGCCGGGGTTAGCGTTATGCTCACCTGCGATTTGGTGCTGGCCAGCGAGGATGCGTTTTTCACGCTCGCCTATTGCCATCTGGGTACCAGTCCTGACGGCGGATCGACGTTTTTCCTGCCGCGCGCCACGGGTATGAAACGCGCTATGGAAATCGCGCTTTTGGGAGACCGTTTCGACGCTGCCACGGCGGAACGTTGGGGCTTGGTCAACCGCGTGGTCGCGGGCGATGAGTTGGACGCCGAGGTCGATAAGCTGGCTGCGCGGCTAACCGCCGGCCCGGCTCGGGCTTACGCCAATACCAAGGCGCTTTTGAACCAATCGCTCAACAACACACTGTCGACACAGTTAGACGCGGAAACCCAAGGTTTCGCTGAATGCGCCACGACCGACGATTTCGCCGAAGGCGTCGGCGCCTTCGTTTCCAAACGCAAACCAGAATTCAAAGGCAACTGAACACATGACCGATAGCGAAACCCCATTGGAAGGCAGAGTTGCCGTCGTAACGGGATCGGCCCGCAACATCGGACGGGCCACGGCCAAACGGCTGGCGGAGTACGGCGTCTCTGTCGTCGTCAACGCCGTGCAGGATCGCGAAGCCGCCGACGCCGTGGCGCACGAAATTTTTGAGGCAGGTGGCCGTGCTGTAGCGCACATCGCCGATATCACCACCGAGGACGGCGCTAACGGCCTTATTGATGCCGCAGTGAAGGCCTTCGGCGGCATCGACATTTTGGTCTGCAACGCATCGATCCGGGCGCAAAAACCGTTCCAGGAAATCACGCTGGATGAATGGCACCAGACTTTGGCTGTGCCACTCGATGGGACCTTTCTTTGCGCCCGCGCAGGCGCAACCCATATGAAAGCTAAGGGTTGGGGACGGATTATTACGCTGGGCGGCATATCCACCTATATCGGCACCGCCAACCGGGCGCACGCGGTGACGGCCAAGGCCGGGCTGGTCGGGCTGACACGTGCCTTGGCGGTGGAACTGGCACCACACGGCATCACCTGCAACGTCGTCTCGCCTGGGCACATCGATACAGAGCGTCCGGCATCGGCAGGCGCTCGCCCGCCGCTGGTCCAGAAACCGGCCATTGATCGGTTTGGAGACGTCAATGAAATCGCCGGCATGATCCACTATCTGTGCCTCCCCGAAGCCGACTACATCACCGGCCAGACCATGCACGTCAACGGCGGGCTGTATTTGGGAGTTTAGTGAATTATCGAATGAAGATACTTCGCGCCCGATGCATTGCAGTATTGGCCTTGCTTGTTACGCATGCCGCCACAATCGCTTGGGCGAATGATTCCGACTGGCCGCGTAGCGCAGGGCGCGTCACGGACGAAGCCAACATCATCACGCCTGGGACGGTTTCAGAACTCCAGAAGCTTCTGTCTGACCATGAGACAAAGACCTCCAATTTAATTTTCGTGGTAACGCTGGCCTCGCTTCGCGGAAATGATATCGAAAACGCCGCCCGTGAAATTGGCCGTTTGTGGAATATGGATGTCAGCGCCGAGGCACGGAACGGCTTGTTCGTAGTCTCTCCGGCGGAACGCAAAGTGCGCGTCCATCTTGGCGAGGGTTTGCGTGCATCACTTACTGACGCCAAGGTAACTGAGATCATTGATGGAACAATCGTGCCGCATTTCCGCGCCGGTCGGTTCGAACTGGGGATTTTGGACGGCGTGCGAATGATTGTTGTCGGGTTGGAGAATAGGGGAACGGGAGACGAGCTAGACGCTGGTTCTATCTTGTTCTTCTCATTGGCAGCGGGTGCTGTTTTCCTGGTGTTTGTGAATATCCGACGGCGAAGGCGACGACGCGCCGCAGGCGACACCAGCAAGCAACGTCAAGACCGCGAAATGCAGGGCGATAGCGACGGCGGCAATCCGGGCAATGATGGGGACGACTCTGGGTCCGGTGGAGGGTCCGGCGGTTGGTAAGTGTTCAGGTTGCCTTAGCGTTGATATTCCGGATCAGATCAAGCGTACGCTGGGCCTGATCGACAATCGGGTAATCGACGAAGTAACCGTCGACCTGGATTGACGCCAATCCCGCCGCCTCCGCTTCCTCGAACGCGGCGACAACTTTTTCGGCGAACGCGACGGCTTCGGCCGTGGGCGTGAACACGTCATTCACGACGCCGACCTGCTCGGGGTGGATGCAGAGCTTACCTTGATAGCCCATATCGCAAACGGTCTCGGTTGAGGCCCGGCAGGCATCGAGCTCGCCGATATGGATCCAAACCGTATCGATGGGGGCCTCCAGGCCGCTCGCACGGCTGGCCAGCGCAATTTCGGCGCGCGCATGCGCCATTTCGGCTTCACCACGCGTCCAGTTCATAGCCATGTCTTTCGAATAATCCCCGCCACCGAAGCTCAACCGGCGGACCCGCGTGCCGGCCTCGGCGATCGAGCGTACATTGGCAACGCCCAGGCCTGTCTCGATGATCGGCATGATGTCCAGAGCGCCAATAGGCAACCCCGCATCGCGTTCAAGCTGGCTGACCAGCCAATCGACGCTCTTGATTTGGTCAGCGCTCTCCAGTTTCGGCAACACAATTCCATCAACACCCGCATGCACGACAGCGCAAATGTCGCTGTAGCAGAAATCCGTGTCGTAGGCGTTGACCCGGATATACCCAAGACCGGAACGCGGTCCTTGCATAGCGTCAACGACCATGGCCCGCGTTGCCGGTTTCTCGGCGATCGCAACAGCATCTTCCAAGTCCAGGATCACAGCATCGGCGTCCAAACCCAACGCTTTCTCCACCCGGCGTTCGTGGTTGCCGGGGGCGAACAACCAACTACGGAAAGGACCTTTTGCGCTCATTTCATTGTCTCCGCTGTTCTTCCAACCACGGCGGGCCGTCCCAAGTGGCGTTTTCATCCAAGGAATAAACCGGGCGCGGCAAACGGTCGAAATTGAAGTTCTTCAGCACTGGCGAGGTCAGACCGGGCACGTCGATTTCCAATGTATGGGCGTTATCGAAGTAAGGTGCGAAACCGGCGCGGAAATGGCCGCGCGATTTGACTACGACGCTTCGCGCCATAGCCATGTCCAAACCGAATTCTTGGAAGAACACCGGATCGGCGCATTGCTTGCGATTGGTAATCACCACCAACTTGACACCGCCTACCTGCAAGAGCGCCGTGGCGCCCACATCGATACTTCGCCCGGCCCAGATACCCAGCGTGCCGACCATCTTTCCGTCGTGCAGTCCCAAAACCTGAACGGGTGCCGCGAAACGTTCAGAGAACTCGCTTGCGGTCTCGGCATTGAACACGGCATCGAAGCTAGCCCCCTCGCCCGCAGCCTGGGCGACACGGACGAGCGCCGGATCATGGAAGACACCAAACAGGCAATCAGATACACCGGCCTCGACCAAGGCCTTGAGCACGTAAGTCGTGTTGCCGCGACCGCCGCCGCCGGGATTGTCGGCGACATCAGCGAAAATCTGCGCAGGACGCGATGCGTCTTCGCCATTTGCCTTCATCATGGCAACGGCATCATCGAGCGAAGTCAGATCCTTGCGAAAGCGCCTCCGGTCGGCCCATCCCCGCTCCGCAATATCAGCGGCCAATGTCCGTGCCGCTTCCTTGTCGCCCCGCGCAGTGACGATCACCGCAATGCCGTTCATGGGCGTATTGGAATAGACGAACCCGGCAACCACTGAGACATTGGCAATGATATCCGTCTGCATTTTCTGACCATAGTTGATCAGATCAGCGTAAGGGCCCTCGGCGCTCAACAACACAACTGAGGGCGACACCAACGGCAGGCGAATGAACGCGACCTCGGGTTTCATCCCATCCCAGATCTCACACATCAGGCCGGCCGATTCTTGAGCCCGTTCAGCTTGGTCGACATGCGGATTGGTGATGTAGGAAACCAGCACATCCGCCATCTCGACCATGCGCTCGGATATATTGGCGTGCAGGTCGAGGGTCGAGAGGATGGGCACATCCGGCCCAACGATACGTCGCACCATTTCCAGCAATTCACCATCCGGGTCGTCGCCACCGGTCGACGTCATGGCACCATGCAACGAACAAAAAACACCATCCAGTTGCCCCGCATTTTTGAGGCGCTGCTCCATTTCGGCCTTCGTGCGTTGGAAGAAATCTTCATCCACCGGACCGCCGGGCTCAGCGCCGGTGATCAAGATCGGCACGGGTTCCCAGTCGATGCCCAGTTCGTTCATCTCGTCGTGGAAGGCGGTGATCTCAGCCGGCTGGCTCGGGTTATCCTTAGCAATATCAGCGAGCATTTCGTCGCCGACCATGTAGCACAACGTACGGAAGTCTTGCTCGGTCGATGTCGGCGCGAAACTGTTGGCCTCAAGATGCATACCCATCAAGGCAACGCGTTTGGTCATTGGTCTTCCCCCATTTATTCAGCCGCCACGCCGGCCAACTGTCTGTGCACTAAGTGGGCGTAAAGCCCATCTTTAGCGATCAATTCATCATGGCTTCCGGTTTCCGCCAGGCGTCCGTGATCAATCACCGCGATGATATCGGCATCGCGCACAGTCGATAGCCGATGCGCAATAATGACCGTGGTGCGATCTTGCATCAATGCTTTCAACGCAGCGCGGACTGCTTGTTCGCTCAGGGCGTCGAGATGCGATGTGGCTTCATCCAAAATCAGCACCGGTGCATCTTTCAAAAACGCCCTGGCGATGGCCACGCGCTGGCGTTGACCACCCGACAAACGCACACCGCGCTCACCCACTTGCGTCTCCAGGCCTTCTGGAAGTTGCCGGATAAAGTCCGCCAATGCGGCGTGCTCAATGGCTTGCGCCAAGTCCGCGTCAGAAGCATCAGGCCTGGCCAATCGAATGTTGGCGCCGAGCGTATCATTGAACAGATAGGTGTCCTGCGCCACCAAGGCGAAGCGCGCGCGCATATCGTCGAGATTGAAATCCCTGAGGTCGTGACCAGCCAGCCGAATGGCGCCCGACACCGGATCCCAAAACCGAAGCAGCAAGTTTGCCAAGGTTGTTTTGCCGGCACCGGACGGACCAACCAGCGCCAACGTGGTCCCCGCCGGGATGTCCATGGAAATACCATCAATCGCCTTTTCGGGGCGACTGTCATATTTGAAGTCGACGTTCTCCAACGTCAAACCCGCGGCGCCGCTTGGCACCTCGGTTCCAACTCCGTCGCGCACCGGCACCGGCTCCGTATCGACCGCGTGCAGGCGCCGGGCGGCCCCCAACGTGTCAGCCAGTTGCCGCCCCACATGAGCGATCTCGGAAACCGGCAAAAATGCCGCCATAGACAGAATGGTCAGCATCGGCAAAAGATTGGGCTCAATCGCGTGGTCCTGCACCAACATGGCGCCTGCCATAACGACCGCCAACCCACCCAACCCGGTCGCCACCTCGAGGGCTGCGTGCTGCAGGCTCAAATCACGGAAAAACGGCACCCTGATTCTCAAGTACTCGCCCACTTTGGCGTGGAACTCCTCACCGCGTTGAACCTCTTGTTGGAAAGCGGCAATCTCGGCTAAACCCTGCACGGTGTCCACGGCATGAGCATTCAATTCGCCCAGGGCCTCGCGCGTGCGCGATCCCAATCGATCCACTCGTCCGCGCATCAAGAAAGGGCTGATGGCAACGAAAAGCAGAAATGGCAACAACGAAAGCGCGATCAACGGATGGGATTGCATCAGTGCGATCAATACCAATGCGGGGACCAACAAAGCGATGAACGCGGGCGCCAAGGTATGGGCGAAAAAATACTCGACCATTTCCACATCTTGCGTCGCCATGGCGACCAAATCACCCGAACGACGACGGGTCAGGTAAGCCGGCGCCAAGGCGTCGATCTTGCGGAACAACTCGATACGCATCACGGTCAGCATGCGAAACGCCATGTCATGTGCGATCCACGATTCGAGCCAATGAAACAGCCCCGCCACGGGTGCCAGCACCGCCAACCCATAAAGGTAAGGCATGTATGGCTCTCCGGTTTTCACCGCGGCCACGGCCAGCGCGCCTGCAACCCCGACTCCAATAAAAGCCATGACCCTGGTGACGCCACAAAACAGTGTCAGCCAGAGTTTTCCTTTCCATGGCCGCACTTCGGCGAACATCACCTTGAACGCCTGCCACCACGTCAGGCCTTCCGCCTGAATGATTCCCTCATCCGGGGTCTCGACTTCGGAAGATTCGGAGGACGCATCGAGAATGACATCGGTACGAACGATGGCGTCTTGCTGACGCGCACCTTTTGTTGCTGCCTGCGCCGACATGAGGTCCTGGTACACGCCAGGGCGCGCCATAAGATCGGCATGGCTACCGGTATCCATTACGGCGCCCTCTTGCATCACCATAATACGGTCGCAATCGATGATGCTCGAAAGCCGGTGTGCAAAAATCAGGGTCGTGCGCCCCTGCATCAAACGGTTCAGCGCCTCTTGGATCACCCATTCGTTTTCAGCATCGACGGCGGAAAGCGCCTCATCGAGAATCAGGATCGGCGCGTCGCGAAGCAATGCCCGGGCGATGGCAATGCGTTGGCGTTGGCCACCGGAAAGTTTGACACCGCGTTCGCCGATCACGGTATCGTAGCCTTGCGGTAAACGCCGGATAAATTCATCGGCATTGGCGGATTCAGCCGCACGGCGCATGTCATCAGCGCTGGCGCCGGGCCGCCCAAAAGCGAGATTCTCGGCAACGGTGCCATGGAACAAATGCGTGTCCTGACTGACCACCGCCATTTGGGCACGCAATGTCTGCAGGTCCAACTCCCGGGCATCGATCCCGCCGATCCGTACCGCACCCTCGCCGGGGTCGTAGAGCCGCTGGAGCAGTTTCAATATGGTCGATTTACCCGATCCGCTGGCTCCAACTATGCCGATACGCTCGCCAACCTCAACTCGAAAGCTCAGGCCTCGATGCGCCGGCTCGTCCGAACCAGGATAGCAAAACACCACGTTTTCAAACGCCAACGAAGGTTTGGGCGGTTCGACCGCTGCGCCGGTCATATCTTGAACGACCGGCTTTTGGTCCAAGATCGAAAAGATCGATATGGCCGCCGATTGTCCGACCATGCCGTTGTGCAGCAGTGCCCGCAAGTCTCGCAGAGGACGGAACGCTTCAGTTCCCATCATCAAAATAATGAGTAGCGTTTGCAGACTGGCATCGCCAGTTGTCACGCGCCATGCCCCGACACCCAACGCAACAGCAGCACCAATGGCGATACCCGCATCGGTAATGCCCCGCGACAACGCGTTGGTCGCCAGCACCCACATGGTGGAGCGGAACAATTCATGCGCCCGCTCATCTAAAAGCGCCAAGCGTGCCTTAGATTGGCCGAATGCCTTGAGCGTCGCAAGCCCTTGCAGGGAATCAAGAAAATCGGCTGCGAAGGCCTTGTAGGCCTTGGATCGTGCCATGCTGTTGCGATGGTCGAGTCGATGAAA
Source organism: Rhodospirillaceae bacterium (assembly GCA_016845145.1). Classification (GTDB taxonomy): domain Bacteria; phylum Pseudomonadota; class Alphaproteobacteria; order Rhodospirillales; family Casp-alpha2; genus TMED8. Next base: position 23,346 of record JAERTE010000086.1, on the reverse strand, counting down.
CACCATGGGGGCGAACAATGTCGCCAAAGCGGCGATCAACAGCGCGACAGCAATATAGGCATCGAGAAACAATGCAAAACCGGCGATGAGCAAGGGTGTCAATGCGGCCACAAACAAGGTCGGCAGATATTGGCCGAAATAGGTCTCCAATTGCTCGACGCCATCCACCAACGAGACAATCACGTCGCCCGTGCGCCGTTGCCCGAAGTGTTGGGGGCCCAACTCGACAACCTTGTCGTAGATTCTCCGGCGCAACCTTTGCTGCACATGGGCCGCCGTATGATGAGAGACCATGGTGCGGGCATGTTCGATAACCCCGCGCAACACCATCGCCACGCCAACGCCTACAATCGGCAGCAGCAGTTCGTCAATCGTCTGGCCACCAAACACTGCCGCCAGCAACCATCCCAGCAAAGCCAAACGTACGATGCCGACAATCGCCGCAAGCAAGCCCAGCGTCACTGTGCCCGCAATTCGCCCGCGCGCTCCTTCGGTAAATGCCCAAAGCCGCCAGTCGAAATACAACTATCATCTCCCACAAACGGCTCGGCCCCCGACCGCTAGGGCCGGGGGCCGCACAGTTGAAATTTGATGTGCGGCCTAGCGCGAACGCAGCTTCGGATCGAGCGTATCGCGCACAGAGTCACCGAACAGATTGAAACCAAACACCGCCAACGAAATCGCGACCCCCGGCCAAATAGCCACCCAAGGCGCTGATTCCGCGAACTCCTCCGCACCGCCTTGCAGCATCAGGCCCCAAGCCGGTGTCGGCTCCTGCACGCCCATACCGAGATACGAAAGAGAAGCCTCCAACAAAATGGCCTGCCCAAGAAACGATGTCAGCATGATCAAATAGGGCGCCATGACGTTCGGCACCATGTGGCGCATGATGATCCGCATGTTGGAGAAGCCCAAGGCACGCGCCGCATCCACGTAAGGTATCTCTCGGATCGCCAAGGCGTTCGAACGCACCACCCGGGCGCATTGCGGCACGAACGGGATGGTGATGGCGATAATCACGTTCTGCGTACCCGGCCCGAGCGTCGCGACAACGGCCAGCGCCAGAATGATCAATGGGAAAGCCATGATCACATCAACGATACGCTGCACGACGAGGTCGAACATGCCGCCGAAATACGCACTGGCCACACCAAGTACGAGACCAAGTGTTGAGCCGATGAAGGCGCAGGTAAAGCCGACGAATAACGCCGTGCGGGCACCGTAGATAATCCGGGTCAGAAGATCGCGGCCAAACTGGTCGGCTCCCAGCCAGAATTGATCATCCGGCGGCGCCAGCATATGCTCAAGTGAATTAACCTCCGGGTCGTAGACCGTGAGGAATTCCGCGAAGATACCCATCAAAATCATCAAGATAACGATGCCGCCACCGGCCACGCCCAGCGGCTGCTTGCGCAACATCTCGGAAGCGACTTGGCCCCAGGTCTTCTTATCGGATAGCTCTTCAAAATCAGCTTCGACTTCAATTTCGCTTACTGTCGTCATGGCGTCACGTCCTTAGCTATACCGGATACGCGGATCGAGCCACGCATAGAGAACATCGATAAACAGGTTGGTAAACACGAAGATCACCACCACCAACATGACCAATTGCTGGGTCATGTTGAAATCCTGATTGCCGACGGACTCAACAAAAAGTTTACCCAGCCCGTTCAAATTAAAGACCTGCTCGGTCACCACCAATCCACCCATAAGGAAGGCAAATTCAATAGCGATAATGGTGACCACGGGCAGGAGTGCGTTTTTCAAAGCGTGGCGATTGATGATTACTTTTTCGATCAAACCTTTTGCCCGCGCCGTGCGCACATAGTCTTCACGCAACACTTCCAGCAGCGCCGAGCGCGTCATACGCGTGGCCACAGCAGAATAGCGGTATCCCGTGGCTACTGCCGGCCAGATCAATTGGGCCAGATTTTCCATCGGGTCCACCCAAATAGGCGTGTAGGAGATGGGTGGCATCCAGGGTTCACCGAAGAAATGTTGGGTGCCGATCAATAGGCCTAAGATAATCAATATCCCGAGCCAGAATGACGGCATCGCAATACCGGCAATCGAGAACCAGCGGACCACATAATCGATCCAGGTGTTTTGCTTTACGGCGGAAATGACGCCAAGCGGAATCGCAATAATAACGGCCACGAACGTCGCCATAATGGCAACTTGCAGCGACAGTTCAAACCGCAATGCGATCTCATGGACCACCGGGAAACCGGTCCACATGGAATCGCCGAGGTCAAAAACGACGTAACCCCACAGGAAATCAACGAACTGCTTCCACATTGGCTGATCGAGCCCAAGGTTCTTCTGACAGAGCGCGATCTCAGCCGGATCGGCATAAAGCCCGGTTCCCGCAAGGCGCAGTTCGCAGACATCCCCAGGAACCAAACGTAAAAGGAAAAAAACGAGGACCGCCGCCCCAATCAGGGTCGGGATCATCATCAAAAGACGTTTCGCGATATATTTCGACATGAATTGTGCAACCAGACGCGTTCGAAATTTCGAGAATTCCGCCCGTCACCCTTAATGGGGTGACGGGCGGTTCCCGTTCAAGTGATGCTCAGAGCCTTACTTGTCCAGCCAGATATTATCCAGATGCTGGTTCAGGTAGTGGCTAGGCGCAATTTTCCAACCCTTAACATAGGAACGGTGCGGGTTGATCTTGTACCACCAGAGCGAAATGAAGGCGACGGCTGCGTCGTCCAGGACCCGCTTTTCGTATTGGCGGATCAAGGCGCGCTGTACTTTCGGATCACCTTCTTTTTCCAACTTGGCATAGATGGCATCAGCCTTGGCGTCGCCACCTTGCGTGTAGTTGTTGCCGGCCGTGGACAGGAACTTAGTGATGTCCGCGATCGGATTGATAACCGACTGGCAGTTGAAGTCGATGGATACATCGAAATCTTTCTTCTTGCGCAGTGTGGCATAGAACGGCGGCGAAGGCTGAACGCGCTGTTTCACCTTCATGCCAACCTTACGCCACTGATCGATGGCCCAGGTTCCCACAACCTTATACGGCTGATCGACACCGCGGTTGTTGAACTCAAACGCCAGGTTTGGAACACCGGCTTCCTTCAACAACTTCTTGGCCATGGCTTGGTTGGCAGCCACGTCCTTGCCGTAACCGGCGAGCGGAAGCAGCTCTTTTTCGGTTGCCGCGAACGGATGGTTCGGGAACACGATACCGCCAACGGTTTTCACGATGGCGATACGGCTCAAGTACTTGGAGCCACCCCAGCGATCAACACCATAGGTCAAGGCTTTACGCACGCGGACGTCGTCAAACGGCTTGCGCTTGTGGTTCGGCGTGAACATCAACACGCAGTTCCAATCGCTTTCTTGGACGGTGATCTTCTTGCCCAGCGCCTTGACGAGATCGTCACGGTGCTTCGGCGGGAATCCGCGGAATTCAATGGAAGCGCGGTCACCGCGAATGGCTTGCACGCGAACCGCCAACTTGGGAGCGGAAATCGCTTTGATGCCATCCAGGTACGGCTTCCCAGCGTGATGATAATCCGGATTGCGGACACCTTCCACGAAGGCACCTTTTTGGTGCTGCACGAACTTGAACGCACCGGTGCCGTTGATGTTTTTCTGGTGCCATGTGTAACCGTGGGCATCCAAATCCTTCTTCGCGTAGATGAAGTTAAACGGCAGGGCCAACGCCGGAATAAAGGTACCGGTCGGGAACTTCAACTTGAAGGTCACCTGGTAATCGTTGTCAGCCGTAATGGATTCGACGGCCCGGAAGAACGCTTTACGCGCACTCGGGATGCCTTCCGGCGGGAACACGACCTTGTCCATGGTGGCTTTCACGTCGTGCGCCGTCATCGGCGTGCCGTCGTGGAACTTCACGTCCTTGCGGATCTTGAAGGTGAACTTGGTGCCACCTTCTTCGCCCTTCGGCACGCTACCTTCGCAAACATCACAGACGAAATCCGTCGGGGATGCCGGGTTGTTCGGATTAACGCGGATCAGGGTCGAGTAGAACGGCCGGATCGGGTGGATCATGCCGAAGGTGGTTTCTTTGTGACCGTCGTAAGAAGGAATTTTCGATCCCACGACGTAATTCAACGTACCGCCCTGCTTAGGCGCGGCTTCGGCGAGGGCTCCGCTCAGGGCCACACCGGCCCCGACTACGGCGGAAATCGCCAGTTTGGCTGATAGATATTTCATCTCGGTCTCCTTCCCAGTGAAATACGGAACCTCCCAGTTCCATTTATATGTAACGCCCCTGCCAAGGGACGATTACACTTCCGTACAGGCCACCCAATGGCCTGGTTTGACTTCCCGAAAATCGGGAAACTCTTTCGAGCACGATGCGACAGCCTTGGGACAGCGCGGATGGAACACGCAGCCGGACGGCGGAGACATGGGGCTCGGAATCTCACCCTTGATGATCTTGTGTTCGCGTGCGTTTTCCAAATCCGGATCAGGGATCGGCACCGCTTCCAACAAGGCCTGGGTATAGGGATGCAACGGGTTGTCGAACAACTCGTCACAATCAGCGAGTTCGACCATATGGCCCAAATACATCACCGCAACACGATGGCAAATATGACGCACAACACTCAAATCGTGCGAAATAAACAGATAGGTCAAGCCGAACTGCTCGCGCAAATCTTCAAGCAGGTTGATCACCTGTGCCTGGATTGACACGTCCAGCGCCGACACCGCCTCATCGCATATGATGAATTCGGGGTCCATGGCCAGAGCACGGGCAATACCGACACGCTGGCGCTGACCACCCGACATTTCATGCGGATAACGATCGTAGAAATTTGCTTTCAGGCCGCAAGTCGTCAGCAATTCCACGGCGCGTTGGCGGCGATCATCCTCGTTCTCAATGATGTTGTGAACCCGCATGGGCTCGGTGAGAATCTCACCAACCTTCATGCGCGGGTTGAGCGAGCTGAACGGGTCTTGGAAAATCACCTGGATTTTCTTGCGGTAGTCGATCATCGCCTTGTCATCAAGACCGTTGATATCGACACCATTGTAAATGATCTCACCGGCGGTCGGGTCTTCAAGCTGCAGAATGCAACGGCCCGTCGTCGTTTTGCCGCAACCGGATTCACCCACCAGCCCCAGTGTTTCGCCCTTCATGATCTGGAAATTCAGGCCGTCAACGGCTTTCACCGAAGCGACGACCCGCTGCACGAACACGCCCTCCGTCACCGGGAAGTGCATTTTCAAATCGCGGACATCAACCAGTAACTCGTTCGTATGCGTTCCGCGAAACTGGGAATCATCGCGTACAGCTGCCTCTTGGGGGGCATCGTTAGGCGCAGTCATGATGCCTCCTTCATGGCAGCAACAACTTGTTCTTTGTGGAAGCACGCCGTGGAATGCCCGTCAGCAACAGCCTCCAAATCAGGGAAACTCTTTGCGCATTCTTCGGTCGCGAAGCGGCAACGCGGGCGGAAGGCACAACCTTCGTCCAACATGGTCAAATCCGGCGGCTGCCCCTCAACCGGATCAAGTTTGGCCTGACGGGGCTGATCCATTCGCGGTACCGACTTAAGCAAAGCCAGCGTATACGGATGGTGCGGTCGGTAGTAGATATCAGCGGCCGTGCCGCTTTCAATGATCTTGCCCGCATACATTACATTCACCCGGTCCGCATACCTTGCAACAACGCCCAGGTTGTGGGTGATGACGATCATGGCCACGCCCAGATCGCGCGTCAGGTTCTTCATCAATTCCAAGATCTGCGCCTGGATTGTCACATCCAGCGCCGTCGTCGGCTCATCGGCGATAATCAGCTTCGGCTCACAGGCCAAGGCCATGGCGATCATCACGCGTTGACGCATGCCACCGGAAAGGTGGTGCGGATATTGGGCCAAACGCCGGTCAGGCTCGGAAATACCAACCATACCCAGCAGTTCGACGGCGCGCTTTTGCGCATCCTCTTCCGTAGCGTCGGTGTGCGTTAGCATGGTTTCCGTCAGCTGCAAGCCGATAGTCAGTACCGGGTTGAGAGACGTCATCGGCTCCTGGAAGATCATTGAGATGTCTTTGCCGCGAACATCGCGCATCTCGTCTTCAGACAACTGCACCAAGTCGCGACCGGCAAAACGGATTTCGCCGTCGACAATCTTGCCCGGCGGCCAAGGAATGAGCCGCAGAATAGACATTGCCGTTACGGATTTTCCACAGCCGGATTCACCCACCACAGCCACGGTTTCGCCTTCATCCACGGTATAAGAAACACCATCGACCGCCTTTACGACGCCAGCCGAGGTAAAAAACTGTGTTTTCAGGCGGTCGATCTCTAGAAGAGTCGCCACGTATCCTCCCTGTATTAACACCGTTCCTTACTTTTTTTATGAACGGCAACTCGCACGGTAGATATCCCACCGCAGCCTGTCAATTCTCAAAAACCAAATGATCCCCCCCCAATGCCTCATCAGAGATCAATACATCGTAGCAGATAATATCTTTGCACTTTTTTTCAATACGCAGAAGCGCTTATATCCCCCCTGTCATAACATTATCGCCATCAAGGAGGATAGGATGTCGAAAGAGCAGTTTGAGGCTGGGCTGAAGTGCCGCACGGAAGTATTGGGTGAGGAATATGTTAACAAGGCTCTCGCCGGCGCCGATGACTTCAACCGGGATTTTCAGCAGATGGTCACAGAGTATGCCTGGGGTGGCAGTTGGGGGCGGGGCCTGTTGGAAAAGCGCGACCGCTCGATCCTCAATCTCGGCATGCTGGCCGCACTCAACCGCCAGCATGAATTCAAACTGCATTTCAAAGGCGCGATCAACAACGGTCTCAGTCTCAAGGAACTGCGCGAAATTCTTATCCAGATATCGATATATTGCGGTGTTCCCGCTGCCATCGAAGCTTTCCGCGTAGCGCGCGAAGCCCTTGCCGAAATGGACATCGACCCCTCAACCATGGACCAGGAGCAATCATGAAACCGGAAAAACTAGGATTCATCGGCCTTGGCCAGATGGGTGGCCCCATGGCTGAAAACGTTGCCAAAGGTGGTTTCGATTTAAGTGTCTACGACAAAGCCGGCACGCAAGAACGTGCACCAGAGAACACGAACATTATCGGCGACACGGCGACCCTGGCGAGAAGCTGCGACACCATCTTTTTGTCCGTCCCCGACGGCAAGGTATCGCTTTCGGTGGTCGACGAAATCGTCGCCGTCGGCGATCGCCGGGTGGGCGTGATCATAGATCTCTCGACCATCGGACCGGCAGCCGCGCGCGAAGCCGCGGCTCGGTGCAAGGCCGCCGGTATCACGTACATGGATGCCCCGGTCTCGGGCGGACAGGCCGGCGCCAAGGCCGGCACGATCACCATTATGATGGCGGGCGACAAAGCCACCAAGGATGCCCACGACGATATCCTCTATGCCTTTGCCAAGAACCCGTTCCATGTGGGTGATGAGCCGGGCCAAGGGCAGGCCGTGAAAATTCTCAATAACTTCCTTTCCGGCACCGCTATGACGGCAACCACGGAAGCCGTTCTTTACGGGCTTTCCCAAGGGCTGGACATGAAGACGATGCTCGACGTCGTTAACGTGTCCACAGGCCAAAATACCGCCACGTCAGATAAGTTCCCGAACCGTGTTTTGACCGAAACCTTCGACGCCGGGTTTGCCACGGCGCTGCTGACCAAGGATGTGAACCTGTTTTTGGAAAACGCCAAAGCCGCAGGCACGCCGACGCGGGTGGCCGATACCGTTGGCGGCATTTGGAATGAAACCAACGAGGCCCTGCCGGACTCGGACTTCACGTTGGTCTACAAGTATCTGCGCGACGGCGAGTGACTTAGCTGTCGTTCAGGTAATCCTCGAACAACAGCGGAAATGCGCTTAAAGGTCCCGGCAGTTCCACCGGTGCGACCGCATGCAGATAGCTTTCGTCCAATTGGTCGAATGAGGTCACGCCCAGGAGTGCGAGACAGATTCTGATCTCGGTCTCCAGCAGTTCCAGCATACGTACGACACCGTCGCGGCCGTTGGCGCCGAGTGCCATGCCCTGCAGCCGGCCCAGACCCACGGCATCGGCCCCCAAAGCCATGGCCTTGACCACGTCCGAGCCACGCATGAAACCACCATCGACGATAATTTCCGCCTTGCCATCCACCGCCTGAACGACCTCGGGCAATACATCAAGCCCGCCACGGCCATGGTCCAACTGCCGGCCACCGTGGTTGGAGACATACACAACATCAATGCCATGTTCGACGCACAGCGTAGCGTCCTCCGCCGTGGCAATGCCTTTCAATATCAACGGAATGTCGATCTTGTCGCGGATGCGTTTGATGTCATCCCAATTGAATCGATATTGCCATTCAAAAGCTTGCGGCGTGAGGCGCGACGTCACCCGGTGGCGTTTCGCCAAATCGCGCTCACGCCGTCCATAATAATCGAGGTCAACGGTCAACGCGAACCCAACGTAACCGGCATCGACGGCACGCTTGGCGTGATCATCCACCCAATCGGGATCGCCGCGCACATAAAGTTGGAAAATCTTCGGATAATCGACGACATCCGCAACCTCTTCGAAACCCGGGGCTGAGCGCGAACTCAACATATGCAGAACACCGGCATCGGCGGCGGCCAGCGTTGACGCCACAGCGCCTTCGGGGACGAAGTCCTGCAACGAGCCGATGGGTGCCAGCACGATAGGAAGTTTCAATTCCTGGCCGATGAGCGTTGTGCGGCAATCGATGTGCTCGACGTCATTCAATACACGTGGCCGGAACCCAACCCTGTCCAAAGCCTGTCGATTACGCTTCAGCGTCGTTTCCGTATCGGCACCCCCCATAAGGTAGTCCCAGGTTTCAACGGACAACTTCTCTTTCGCGACCTTTACGAATTCGTGCAGGCACTCAAAATCTTGAAATCCGCCAATGGCCTCAATGTTGCTCATGGTTATTTATCCCTCACCCGTGAACCGGTTTGGCGAGAACGACCACCGCGTCACGATCGGCATAGACATACTCTTTCGGACGAATGACGATGCCGCCCATATTGAGCACCTCTCCTTGCCGGCCGATATCGTCGGTGCGCGGACGCATGGCGGTGGCGCCCACCGCTTTGACGCCGAAATCCAAGTCGGTGAATTCGTGGCTGTCGCGGATGGCGCCGTTGAAAATCAACCCGGCCCAGCCGTGCTCAAGCGCAAGTGCTGCAATGTTGCCGCCGCACAAGGCGCGGCGCATGGAGCCGCGCCCGTCAACCACCAGAACCTTGCCGTCGCCGCCCTGTACTAAGATATCGCGCACGCCCTTGTTGTCTTCAAACGTGGCGAAGGTCACCGCCTCGCCATGGAAATCCTCGCGCGCCGCAAAATCACGGAATTGCAGTTCACAAACGCGCGCCTCGGGGTGATCATCGCACACGTCGGCGGTACGGATAATGGTTCTTGTCGCGGCCATGGGGTGTCCCTTCCCGATGATTTCTTGCTGATCACGTGGCGCGTAATTTAGGGGGTCTTTTGGCTTGGCGCAAATCCGGCTACTAAGGGGGGTGAATCAATAACCGACGCCAAAACAGGGAGACTACCCGTGAGCCATTTCGCCATTTTTGTCACCGTCAAACTGAAACCCGGCAACGTCGAGGCGTTTAAACCGCTGATCCTAGAGAACGCCGCCGCCGCCGTGCGCGACGAGCCCGATTGCCAGGAATTCCACGTCATCCAAGCGGAAGACGACGCCGATACGTTTCATTTCTTCGAAGTCTATAAATCCGCCGGGTCCTTGGACCACCACCGCGAGACGCCGCATTATAAGAAATACGACGCCGGCAGCGCCGATATGATCGCCGAAAAATCGATCCAACGGCTTTCGGTGCTGAATCACGGCAACGTCGTGGGTTTGGTTTAATCCAACCAACGCCGAGGTGGGGCGCGCCCAAAAACCGACGGAACGAACCCAATTTTCTCCCGCGCGCGCCGGGGATGCACGAGTGGGTTGGGATGGCGGTGAATAGTTTGGGCCAAAACGGTGCGCAGAACCCATTGATTCCAAACCGAAAACAAAAAAAGTGACGGAACGAACCCAATTCACCAGCATCACCCCGCCCCGTCGTTCCCGCCTTCGCGGGAATGACGGTGATGTGACAGCCAAAACCAACCCCCTTGCGAACCCGCAAGCATCAGCTCCGGCCAAAAACATATTTGAATGTCCAATAGCGCGCCCGCATCCATCCGTGCGGATGCCGCATGCACAATATAGTAATAAATTCGTAAAAATCAATATTTTCCTATTTCGATAAAACCTGCGAATAATTGACCTCCAGACCATTCCTTATTGTCTGAAGGTCGCGGACTATTAGCCAGAGCCCCCCTCCAACGTCGTCATGGCCGGGCGTGACCCGGCCATCCGCGTCTCTATTTGAGCCGCACTTAAGACGTGGACACTCCCTCCTTCCCTGGAGACCTGCCGGTCTCCGAAGAAGAACTTTGGTTCGGAGGACAACCTCCCTTAATCGCTCCACCGGAGCGTTTAAGGAGGAGCATCCGAGCCCGTGCATAACGACTGATTTTGCCTTAGATGCGGACGAAGATTGGTTAATGGCCTTTGGACTGCAACTAGCCAGAAGGCGTCATTCACTGTGCTGGCGGCAAATGTCGGCAAACTGAACAGAAACCGGACATCAAGATTTCGGCAGACGAAAGACCGGAGGTGACCCAACCCGGACTTAATGTGATCGCCGCGAAGCGCAACCCCAGTGACGGCTGTAGTTGAGGCGATGCTGGTTTAATCTAATACTTGGTGCCGGCATGACGATGATTCCGCTAAAATGAAGCGACACCTCTTGCGCATATATCACGCGCCGTCGTGCAATTATCACGCGCGGCGCAAGCCGTCCGATCCCATTTGAAACAGAGAAGATATCGAAAAGCCTGCAAATCCTATGCGGTTAACGGCCGTTGCGTTGCGTTCTAGTCGTGTGGCACGGTTGTTGCGTTGATGAGGGCGTACAATTACACGCAGCATATAGCTGCCTCCACTGACAGGGAGAAATTCCAATGATGAAACGTATTACGTCTTTGATGGCTGTAGCGGCTCTTGCCGTACCAGTCGCCACCCAAGCCGGGGAAATCCGCGTCGGCTATACGACCGATGCCCTAACCCTGGACCCGCACAATCACCGCAATCGAACGACCCAAACCATTATTCGCAACATGTATGATGGTCTGGTTACCCGCGCACCCGGCATGAAGGTCGTGCCGCAGATGGCCGAGCACCTGAAGGTCATCGACCCCACCACCTACGAAGTGAAATTGCAGGCTGGTGCCAAGTTCCATGATGGCTCGCCGATCACAGCCGAAGATGTGAAATTCACATTCGACCGCTTAACCAATGATGGCGCTGTCGGAGGCAAAACCAGTCCGCGTAAGAGCTTGGTAGGACCCGTAACTGGCGTCGAGGTCGTCGATGCTCGAACCGCCCGGATCAAACTGAAAACGCCGTGGCCGCAATTTCCAGCATTCCTGACGCTGCATGAAATCGTTTCAAAGAAATTCACCGAAGCGCAAGGCAAGGACGGCCTCGCCACTAAAGTAATGGGCTCAGGTCCGTTCAAACTGGCGGCATGGCGCAAAGGCGATTCCGTCATCATGGAACGGTTTGACGGCTACTACGGTGGCTCGATGGATTTGAAGCCGCATGCCAAAGCCTGTTCCGAGCGCGTGATTTTCAAGATTATTCCGGAGAATGCTTCACGGGTTGCAGCGCTTTTGGCTGGTGACGTGGATCTGATCAACGATCTGCCCGCTCACTCCGTCAACCAAGTGAAGAACAATCCCAATACCGATGTCGTCACAGCAAATGGTACACGTAGCTACTTCATTGCCTTGAACAACCAATCCGGTCCGTTCAAGGACAAGCGGGTGCGTCAAGCAGTGAGCCACGCCATTGACAAGAAACTGATCATCGACCGTATCATGGGCGGCAACGGCTCAGCAATTGATGGCCTTTTGTCTCCTGATGCTTTCGGCAAGAGCGCCAACCTGCCGTCCCTCGCCTATGACCCGGCAAAAGCCAAATCCTTGTTGGCCGCCGCCGGCCATGCGAACGGCATTGATGTTACTTTCGATGTGAAAGGCGAACTAAAAGAGATCGCCGAAGCCATCGCGTCTCTGCTGACCAAGTCCGGCATCCGCGCCAAGGTGCAGGTTGGTGAAGTGGGCCAGTTGCGCAAAAAATGGCGCACCAAAGGCAAGCCGAAAACCGGCGACATGTGGATCACGTCCTGGGGCAATGGAACCCTCGACCCCGTGGGCATCATGGTGCCCACGCACCGCACTAATGACCGCGGCAACTCCGCCGGTTATGCCAATGCCGAGTTCGATGCTATCTTGGACGCCGCAGGCACAGAGACCGATACCGCTAAACGTGCCGCCATGTATTCGAAGGCCGAAGCCATGGCCGCAAATGACGCACCCTATGCCTATCTTTGGGTGACGAAAGATCTCTACGGCGTGTCGAAGCGTTTGACGGGGTTCCGGCCCAGTTCAGACGGTCGCATCAACCTGCACGACGCCTGCGTAAAGTAGTCCAGGCGGAGGTGTAATAAACGCGCGAGGAAATAACAGATGAATTTCGGCAAGTTCATCGAACGCCTCGCGCAGCTCATACCGGTTTTGCTGGGAGTCACTGTCATCGTGTTTTTCATGATGGCGCTGACCCCCGGTGATCCGGTCGAGATCATGATAGGCGACAGCCACGTCACACCGGAGCAGGAAGCCGAACTGCGACGCGACATGGGTCTCGACCGCCCACCGATTGAACGGTTTTTCGTTTTCCTAAAAAACGCCGCCAGTGGCGATTTCGGGCTAAGCTTCTATCATCGCAGGCCGGTAATCGATGTTATTGCCGAGCGCCTACCAGCCACCATCGAATTGAGCCTGATGGCTCTTCTGTTGGCTCTGTTCACTTCAATTCCGCTGGGCGTGATCGCAGCCGTCAAGAAGAACACCATCTTCGACCGATTGGCGACCGTGGGATCACTGTTCGGCGTATCGTTACCGGGGTTCTGGTTCGGCATCCTTTTGCTGATGTTATTTTCGGTTCATCTACACCTGTTGCCGGTTTCCGGGAGAGTAGGTTATGAATTCGAGGTGCCGCCGATCACCCACATGCTGTTGATCGATAGCTTGCTTCACGGGCGCTTCGATGCTTTCGCAAATGCATTCAAGCACTTGATCATGCCATCCATCGTGCTCGGGCTTCCCATGGCGGCGATTCTCACTCGCGTGACCCGTACGTCCATGCTTGAAGTCTTGAGCCAAGATTATATGACCTTCGCCGAGGCCAAGGGATTGAGCCGGGCGCGGATTTTGCTCCGCCACGCCTTGAAGAACGCCTTGATCCCGACCGTGACCGTGGCGGCATTGCAGACGGGCTCGCTACTTGGCGGCAATATGATCGTCGAAACCGTGTTCGGCTGGCCGGGATTGGGGCGACTCGTCGTCGAGAGCATTTTCCTGCGCAACTATCCCCTGGTTCAAGCCGCCGTCTTGATTTATGCGACAACTTACGTAACGCTGAATTTCCTGGCGGATATCCTTTACACCATCCTGAACCCTCGGGTGCGACTGTGAGCGGCGCCCTGGCCAGAGTGATCGGGCGCGGGCATGCCGACGACTCGCCCCTCCAGCGCAACATGCGGCTGTTTTTTTCCAGCCGCCTATCGACGGCATCGACCGTGACCGTGCTGGTATTCATTGTCCTGGCAGTCGGCGCACCCTTGATCGCACCGCACGACCCCAACGAGACCGACCTGTTCCGCCGCCTGCAGCCGCCGGCGTGGATGGCAGGTGGAGATTGGACGTTCGTACTTGGGTGCGATGCGCTCGGCCGGGATATTTTTTCGCGGATCATTTTTGGTGCGCGGGTTTCCATATTTATCGGCGCGTTCGTCATCTTCGTGGCGACCGGCATCGGTATCCTCGCTGGTCTCGCCGCCGGATACCTTCGCGGGTGGACCGACGTTGTGATCTCCCGCGTCGTCGATATCTTGCTCGGATTCCCTTACCTGATTTTCGCCATCGCCTTGATCGCCATGATGGGGCCGGGGTTGCAGAACATTCTTCTGGCCCTGGTCTACAAGGAGTGGGTCATGCCCTGCCGCGTGGTGCGCGGCGAGACCCTGGCGGCCCGCGAGGTGGAATACGTGGAAGCGGCACGCGCCTTGGGAGGGTCGAGGCGCCACATCATGCTGCGCGAAATCTTGCCCAATATCCTCTCACCCGTCATTGTCGTGGCGACTATCCGCATGGCGCATGTGATTATCCTGGAAGCGAGCTTGTCGTTCCTGGGACTCGGCATTCAACCGCCGACGGCCAGTTGGGGCTCAATGGTCGCCGATGGCCGCTCATTCATGTTGGAGGCCTGGTGGGTTAGTACTTTCCCCGGCTTTGCTATTTTGTTGTTGGTCTTGGCAATCAACGTTGCAGGTCAAGGCCTGCGCGATGCCTTCGACCCGAAATTCCACGATTGATTAACAGTTATGGACAACACCCAACCCATCCTTGAGATACGTGACTTGATAACGCGCTTCGCAACGCGTTACGGCATCGTTACGGCCGTCGACGGTGTCAGCTTGTCGTTGGGGAAAGGCGAGTGTCTGGGCGTTGTTGGCGAGTCGGGTTCGGGCAAGAGCGTCACGTTTGCCAGCGTCATGGGGCTTATTCATCAACCGGGGTGGATCGACGGTGGCTCGGTGAAATTCTCTGGACGTGAATTGGTCGGCCTCGACAGGCGTGCCTATCGCTCCTTGCGCGGCAAGGACATCGCCATGACCATGCAGGATGCCCTGACGGCCTTAAACCCTGCATTGACCGTCGGAGCCCAGATCATGGAAGTGATATTGGCGCATGGCGAAGATCTGCCAGCCGGGGCCAAGCACAGCCGAGGCGCAGCGCGGGAGCAGGCGATTGAGATCATGCGCCTTGTCGGCATTCCCTCGGCCGAGACCCGCCTGGACGAATATCCGCACCAGTTCTCCGGTGGCATGCGCCAGCGCATGATGATCGCCATCGCGCTGGCTTGCCGCCCGAAAGTTTTGATTGCGGATGAGCCGACAACGGCGCTCGACGTTACCATCCAGGCGCAGGTATTGGAGTTGATCGCCGATATCCGAGGTGAACTCGGCATGAGTGTCGTGCTGATCACCCATGACTTGGGCGTTGTCGCTGAATATTGTGATCGGGTTGCCGTCATGTATGCCGGCCAAGTGGTGGAAAGCGGTCCGACAAGCGAGGTGATCGGCAATCCGTCCCATCCCTATACGCAAGGGTTGTTGAATTCCATCCCCAAGCTCTCCCATTTGGACGAACGCATCTGCCCAATCGACGGCCAGGTCCCGGAACTGATTGACCTGCCGACCGGGTGCCGTTTCCAAAGCCGCTGCACGTTTGCGGATGGCGACTGCGATAGCGCCCAGAGTATGCGGACGAAGATCGCCGGTCATGACGTGAGGTGCCGTTTGCTTGATGCGGAGGCGCCATCATGAACGCTCGTTCGGATAAGCCTCTTCTCGAAGTCGAGGGGTTGGTCAAACATTATGACAGCCGCCGTGGACTATGGGGCCGGATGACCGGCAATCCGGGGTCTTTGGTCCAGGCTGTCGATGGTGTCGACTTATTCATTGATCGCGGTGAAACACTTGGGTTGATCGGTGAGTCGGGTTGCGGAAAGTCGACCCTGGGCCGCGCCATTTTACGTTTGCATGAACCAACGGCGGGCCGCGTCGATTTTGACGGCACGGATGTGACGGCGTTAGATGAAACCGCGCTCAAGGCGATGCGCCAGCGCATGCAGATCATCTTCCAAGACCCTTACGCGTCACTGAATCCACGCAAGACGGTACTCGAGATCATCGGCACGGCATTGCGCCTACAAGGCATGGCCAAGGGCGGCGAGTTGCGCGGGCGTGTGGCGCAACTGCTTGAAAACTGCGGCCTCAAAGCGGATCACATGACCCGCTATCCGCACCAATTCTCCGGCGGCCAGCGTCAACGGATCGGTGTAGCTAGGGCCTTGGCCCTGAACCCTGAGTTCATCGTCTGCGACGAGCCGGTCAGCGCCCTTGATGTATCAATCCAGGCGCAGATTATCGAACTGCTTGATGAGTTGAAGCGCGAGCTTGGGCTGACCTATCTTTTCATCTCTCACGATATCTCGGTCATCGGATATGTCAGTGACCGATTGGCAGTGATGTATTTGGGAGGGATCGTCGAAACGGGGCCTGTGCAAGCCGTATTGGAAACACCGCTGCATCCGTATACACAAGCTTTGCTGAGCGCCGTGCCACGGATCGATGCAACGGTAAAGACTGACCGGGTGCGGCTGAGTGGCGATCTGCCTTCGCCTATCGATCCGCCGTCGGGATGCAAATTCCACACCCGGTGCCCATTGGCTCAACCCCAATGCCGCGAACAAAAACCCATGCACCGCGCGCTGGCGGACCGGCACAGCGTCGCCTGCCACTTGGCCCAATGATTTCCGGTGCATCTGTCGCTCGGCCGCTGGCTCTTAGCGGGGCCCCGTATGAGCGCGGTTACCAGCAAGCGGCCCTCGACCGAGCAACCGGCCCGGCGGTATTTAACGCGGTCGTGAACCGAGTTGCCGAGGCGCGGCCGGCATTGGACCATGCTAGCGACTTCTTGTCGGCGCAATGGGCGTTCACGGCAGCCCATGCTCCGGGCCAATTGGAGCAAATCCGCGGCATTGCCGAAGGGTTCGGCCTCAAGGTCGGCGACCTGTTCGCCTATCTGCATTTGAGTACCATCGAAGATGGTGAAGAGCTTGTCTCCACGGAGGAAGACGGTTGCAGCGTCTTGGCTTGTGATACGCACGACGATGGCCCGGTGCTGGCAAAGAACCGTGACTACAGGGGTGAGCACGTTGCCTTGCAGCGTGTTTTTCTGGAAAGCGACCCAAGTTGGGGCGGGCGGCGCGTTTTGAGCATCGGCAGCTTGGGCAGCCCGGGTGCCTTCTCCAGCGGCATGAATTCAGACGGTTTGGCGTTGGCGGATACACGCATCGGCTGGAAAAGACCAGTTGTCGGGTGGCTACGTTATTTGTTGATGAACGAAATTTTGATCAGGGTCGGAACAGTCGCCGAAGCGTTAGCGTTCATAAAGTCGCAACCGCATGTCGGCGGCGGTTCGTTGTTGCTCGCAGACGCTGCCGGAAATATGGCTGCCATAGAGTTGGCAAGCGATAGGGTATTTGTCGATAGCCTTGAACAAGCCGGTATCGCGCGCACTAATCATTTCCTGGATCCGGAATTGAAAGCCGATCAAACCCGATCCAATCAGGACGACAATTCGTCGAAATCCAAGGGACGGCTAGAACGGATTAATCACTGGCTGAACTCAATGCGGAGCGAGACGTGTACACCCGAAAACATAGCGCATCTCCTGGCATCTCACGTCAGTGACAATCAATCCGCTTTGTGCCGTCACGGAGAGGAGAATGGATCACTGACCATTTCCACCACGCTATTTGCGTGTAAGTCACGCAAGCTCTACTTTTGTCCCGGTAATCCTTGCGTTGAGCATTGGCGAACCTACGCCTTTTAAAAGCGGGAGCATTGGAGGAGCGGGGCATGGCTTATCAGGGTGAAATCGTCGGCGAACATACGAGCATGGTGGAAACCCGGCGGCTCATATCCCGGGTGGCGAAAAGCCCTACCCGTACGGTCCTCATCTACGGCGAAACCGGTACCGGCAAGGGGCTGGTGGCCCGGATGCTGCATGAGGAGAGTGACCGAGCGAAGGCTGAGTTCATCGATGTCAATTGCGCCGCCATACCCGCGAACCTAATGGAGAGCGAACTGTTCGGTTTTGAAAAAGGTGCGTTCACGGGGGCTCTGGCGAAAAAGGCCGGCTTGGTGGAAGCCGCCAATGAGGGCACAATTTTTCTTGATGAAATCCGGGAACTCGAACCCGTCTTGCAGGCAAAGTTGCTGAGCTTGCTTGATACTCAGGAATTCCGACGCGTCGGTGCGGTCCGTTCGCAAAAGGTCGATGTGCGTTTCATCGCTGCAACCAACCGGATTTTGTCCGGCGAGGTCAAGGCCGGGCGTTTCCGCGATGATCTCTATTACCGTTTGCAAGTCGTGGCGATCAATGTGCCGCCGCTCCGCGAGCGAGGCGCCGATGTGCTTGTCCTGTCCGAGTACTTCATGCGCAAGTTCAGCGCCCGCTACGGGCGCACGATCCGATCCATGGAACCGGCGGTGCGAGACATCTTCTTGACCTACCATTGGCCCGGCAACGTGCGCGAATTGGAAAACCTGTTGGAGCGGATTTTTATCTTGGAGGATGACCGCGAAGTTTTGGTCGCGCACATTCCACCCAGGATCATGCGTGAAGTCGAGGGAGGCGGAAGCTTCGATGCCGACGATCAGCCCACCGCTGAATTTGGCGTCGCGCCGGGAGCCGGGATATTGGATTTCCATGCTGCCACGCAAGCTTTTCAACGCCGATTGATCGAGAGAGCCTTGGCCGCCCACGGCGGCGTTTCGCTGACTGCCGAAGCACTGGGTATATCGCGCCATGCATTGCGCCATCAGATGAAGAAACTCGAAATTATCGGTTGATCTCGTTTTCGTGCGTGTAAATCACGCGTGAATGCGGATTTATTGAGGTGTCTCCCTCTTTCAGCACACAGGCCTTTCCGCAACCCACTGTTTTTATTGAAGATTATTCCAGGCCTGCGGGCTGGCATGGTGAATGCATTGGGTAACGGGATTGATCATTTATATAACGGCTGCTCAAGGCGCAGCATAAGGGAGATTTGTGGTAAATGGGTTCAACCCGGATTATCTGCCCCAATGGACACTTGGGCTTTGCACCGCTGAAGACGGGAAGTTTCCATCTTGGCGTTGACGAGAAACCCGATTTCATCGCTGCCGATTCTGGCAGTGATGATGTTGGTCCTGTTCCGCTTGGCACCGACACATCAACCAGCCCCCGTCAATGGCAGGAACACGATTTGGAAGAAATGCTGTTGGCATCGCGCAAAATTGGCGCGCCGATGATCATTGGCTCGGCCGGGGACACCGGCACCAATAGCCGGGTCGACCTCTACGTTGATATGATCAAAGCCCTGGCGGTAAAGCATGCGCTGCCGAGTTTCAAAGTTGGGTATTTCTATTCCGAAGTCGAACATGACTATTTGCGTGCAAAGATGGCTGGCGGAAGCCCTATTCTCGGTCTCGACAACCGACCGGAACTCACGGAACAGGAACTCGACGCCACCAGCCGCATCGTCGCCATGGCTGGCGCGGCACCGTTTATTGAGCTGCTCAACCAGGGTGCCGATGTCATCATCGGCGGCCGCAGTTCCGACAGCGCGGTGTTCGCTGCCGCCGCCATGCAGCGCGGTCACGGCGTATCCGAGAGCTACTATCTTGGCAAGGTTATGGAATGCGCATCGTTTTGCGCCGAGCCCTATGGTGGGAAAGAGACCATTTTGGGCGAGGTCAACGGCAGCGGCGAGGTGCTTGTGACCGCGATGAGTCCGGCGCAACGTTGCACGGTGGCGAGCGTTGCCGGCCACGCCATGTATGAGCGTTCCAATCCCTATCATGAATACGTTGCCGGCGGTTTGCTCGATATGACCCACTGCAGCTATGAGCAGATATCCGAAAAAACCACGCGGATCACCGGCGCCGAGTTCGTCCCGGCCGAGGAAATTCGGGTCAAGCTGGAAGGTGCGGGAAAGATTGGCGAGCGCTACGTTGGTATCGCGGCGATCCGCGATCCCTATACGTTGGAACACGTCGATGAAGTCATTGAGTGGGCAAAAACCCAGGTTCGCGACCGGTTCGGCGATGAGGGCTACGAACTTCACTACAACGTTTTCGGCAAAAACGGGGTCATGGGCGATTTGGAGCCGGTCCGGAACACCGCTAGTCACGAATTGTGTGTCGTGGTGCAAGCCGTGGCGCCCACCGCCGAAATGGCGGAGGAAGTCTGCATGACCGGGACCCGCCAAATGTTCTATGCGCGCCTTCCCGATGTCAAAGGGACGGCCGGGTCTGTGTCCTTTATTTTCGATGAGGTGTTGCGTGCCAGTCCCGCTTACACCTGGACCCTCAACCATACGGTGGCGGTCGATGATGAACTTGAGCTGTTTCCGCGCTATATGACGGAAGCTGGCGTTTAAGCCTTGGAGGGCCGCATGCCGACGAAAAAGCTGATTGATATCGCCAAAACCATCCGTTCGAAGAATGCCGGTGTCGATAAAATTACGTTCGATATCATTTTTCGAAACGAGGCCGAATATGACCTCGTTCGAAACAGTGGTGCCATAACCCGCGAAACCGTTTCCGCGCTGTATGGAATTGAAGATGAACGTATCTCGGATTTCGTTGAGTTCGATCCGGCGTATGCGATTAAGTTTACCATTTACCGCGAACGCCCAAGCGGCAGTGCCGGCGATCCGGACATTTTCGGTGCTCAACAATACGCGCCACTGATGAACGTGGACGTGCCTGTGCCAAATTGAGCATCTTCTGCTCCTGGCACCAAGGGGCTGTGTCGCTGAGGCAGCGAGAATGTCGGGAAAGTGATCCGCAAGCGGACACGCCAGCCTAGAGGCTGAATAGCCGGTTAGGGTCAACAGCACGCCTCAACGGTTGGCGGAATTTGGGTCCGGAGTTGAAGGTGGTGCCGACATGAATCTCAGAAAAGTCGGTTGCTGCATAATTCACGACGGCTTAGCCTCCAGCACCGGTCGGACATCGGCGGAAGGCTTTAGGGGCGAGAATAGCCATTTGCGGAACCACTTTCCATTGCCCGGCAGATCAAGCCCTGATGGCTGAATGCCTTTGAGTTGGCAAGATCCTAAGTAGCTTTCTTCGAACGCTCTCAGGACGGACAGCCAACGGATTCACCTGCTGGCGACCAGAACTGGGAATCGGCCGACGGCAGGCTTGCTTGCCGACAGCCCGTTCTGGTGTCCGCGGTTCTGGTTTCTCACGACCTTCGACACTCGTTTGCGAGGCCGGTACAGCCGAAGAAACAGTATCCCACCGCTTTGTAATCGGCTGTTGCGATGATGAAATTCACGGACCCTTCTTCCTGTTTCCTCCCAGCTTCGACAGCCGCTTATCGATGACCTTTTGAGCGAGCCTTGAAAACTGCTGCCGTTCGGTATCGTCAAGGCCCTCCAGAATGTCAGTTTGCAGTTGCTCTATTAAGGGCCGAACGGCTTCAAAAATCCGTTGGCCTTCTCTGGTCAAACTCACTTCGCGGGCTCGGCGATCACGGGAGCTGACCACACGGGAGACATATCCCTTCTGTTCCAGCCGATCGATTACGCCGCCAATGGTCGCACGGTCATAGGCGATCATAGCCGCCACTTGGGCCTGTTCGATGCCGGGATTGGAGTGCAGCGCCTGCAGGGTCGCGAACTGGACCGACGTGAGATCGAAACCGGCTTCCTCCATGTGATTCAGGAAGACCTGGTTGGATATCTGTTGTAGCCGTCGGATCAGATGGCCGGGCATTTGAAACAAAGTCGTGTCTTTTGTCCGCATCGTATCCACCCATAAAGTTGAAATTTGATTTCGTATAATTGTTGAAAAACAATATATTAACGGAATATAAAATGTATACTTACTTTTTCGTTGACACGCAAGGATGCGTCAATATGATAAGTAAGCATATTAATTTTGAGATCACAATGATGGCTTGCCGGCACTGAGGGAGAATGAGGGATGCAATATTATGCGGATGGGTTTCGCGGGGGGAACCCTGATATCAAAAGTGCGGCTGAGAACCGCCGCGACCGGAGCCAGCATGCACCGTTACCCGACCAAGTGGACGTATTGATCGCCGGCACCGGTCCGGCGGGCCTGTGCCTGGCCGCGCAGCTGTCGCAGTTCCCCGAGATCGACACAATGATCGTGGAAAGTAGCCCGTGCAACATTGAGAAGGGTAAAGCCGACGGCATCAACACGCGCACCATGGAGATGTTTCAGGCCTTCGGTTTCGCAGACACGGTCAAGCGCGAAAGTTGCTGGGTGAACCAGACCAGTTTCTGGATGCCCGACCCGGCAAACCCGGCGCATATCAAACGCATCGGCCGAGTGCAAGATGTGGCCGATGATTCCTCGGAGATGCCGCATGTCCTAATTAACCAGGCGCGGGTGCATGAATTGTTCCTCGACGTGATGCGGAACTCCCCCTCGCGGTTGGAGCCCGACTACAACTGGTCTCTCCGCGATCTGGAGCTCGACACCACGACCGATGACCACCCTGTCACCGTGACGCTTGAAAACACCGGCGTGAACTGGGGCGAAACAACAAGCGTGCGGGCCAACTACGTGGTCGGTTGCGACGGCGCACGCTCGAACGTGCGCAAAGCCATCGGCGGCGAACTGCATGGCGACGCTGCGCACCAGGCCTGGGGCGTGATGGACATCCTCGCCAACACCGATTTTCCGGACGTGCGTCAGAAATGCCTCGTCGCATCCCAGACTGAGGGCAACATCCTGATCTTGCCGCGCGAGGGCGGCTACCTGTTCCGCATGTATGTGGAATTGGACAAACTCAACGCAGATGAACGTGTCGCCAACCGCAACTTCACCCAGGACGACATGATCGCGGCGGCGAATCGGATCATGCGGCCCTACACGATCTACGTGAAGGAGATCGTCTGGTGGTCGATTTATGAAATCGGCCACCGCATGACCGACCGGTTCGACGACGTGCCCGAAGGCGAGATGGCAACACGGAACCCGCGTATCTTTACCGCCGGAGACGCCTGCCACACCCATAGCCCGAAAGCCGGGCAAGGCATGAATGTTTCCATGCAGGATACCTTCAACCTTGGTTGGAAGCTGGCGCATGTGTTCCAGGGGCGCTCGGATGCGAGCCTTCTGCACAGCTACTCAGCCGAGCGCTGGGTCGAGGCCAAGCGTCTCGTAGAGACCGACCACGAATGGGCGCGCATTATGTCGGCCCCTCCAGGTCAGTCCGAACTCGACAGCGACGATGAGCCGCGCATCGTCAGGCAGTTCAAGGAAAACCTGGAATTCACCGGCGGGCTTGCAGTGAAATACGACCAATCGGTTCTCATCGGTCCCTCAACGCATCAGGCCCTGGCCACCCGCCAGGAGATCGGCCGGCGGTTCCACTCGGCGCCAGTCGTGCGCGTCTCGGATGCCATGCAGATGCAGCTCGGCCATGCCGCCGAGGCCGACGGTCGCTGGCGAATCTACGCCTTTGCCGGCAGGAACGACGGGTTGGACACCGGGTCGGCGATCCACAGGCTGGCGGACTGGCTGCAAACCGACCCGGCCTCGCCAATCGTAAAGTACACCCGCAAGGATGAAG
>JAERTE010000085.1 GCA_016845145.1 Rhodospirillaceae bacterium | reverse complement strand
CAAAACCCCCATAGACGAAAAATGCGCCGTTCTCAGGCCGAAGTCACAAAATCAACGCCGAAGCCCCGACCGACCGACAATCCGTCACCTCGCAAGATCAGCCAAAACGTTCTTACACGGCCAAGACCCAAGGCGGACATTCCCCTATTCGCGGCTACAAGTACGTCATCCTATTTCTTTTCGTCTTTGCTGGTAGAGTCGCGCCGTTGGTATAGATAGCTTTTAACATCGACCTACCGTTTCCACGAAAGAGGCATTAGTTCGGCATTACTCATCACTTCATACTTTCCGTCGGAGACTGCGGTCTTCGGGACTACATGAAGCGGTTTGTTGACGACCACGGTTCCCATTTCGACCAAACTTTGGTCAATGTTAAGCGGTCACAAAATCAGTCGATCCGATTTCAACGGGTCTTGAGAAATTTCCGGTAGCCACCGAACCCCGTGGGTCGAATCTCTAACTCGAGACCTACACTGGCTGCCGCCGCTCTCGCCCGCTTCAGGGTTTCTGGGTTGTCTTGCTGAACCAAGTAGACCATTTTCCGGTAGTGGCCGAGGTAGGTGTTCCTAAGCTTCGGGAAACGGTCGAGGCCCAATCCCTTGAAGACCAGTTTCTCGAAGTGCCGGGCCAGAAAATCGGTGACGAAAAATGTACCTGGCTCGTCTCGCATTAATTGCGCGAACTGTTCCGCTCCGGTGAATATCTCGTAGCAGTGAGAACCACCGATATTCTCAACGCCTTCCTCGCGCAGAACGCGCTCCATGCCACCGCCGGTGCCGCAGTCGCTATACAAAACCACTACTTCGTCGCCACGTTGGCGACCCGCTCGGATTTTCGCACGTACCTTTTCGGGCAAGGCATCGGGTTCATTGTGCAGCTTGGCAGGCAAGCACTCGATCTTGATATTCTCCCATCCGTTCTCACGGACGATGGAAACAATCTCGTTGGCGATCGCGCCGCAGCATATGACCAAGGTCGAAGGTTCGCTGGGCGCGCCGTTCATGACAGTTCCTCCTCATACTAAATCCACTGTCTGGATTGCGTTCAAATTCCGGCGGCCATGAACGTGCGCGCGTCGGCGACCGCTGTCGGTGCGTCAATGCTGTAACCGTCGGCGCCAATTTTGGTCGCGAATTCGGCATTGACCGGTGGTCCGCCGACCATGGTTTTGACGTTCAGGTTGCGGTTCTCATTGGCCTCTCGGATCGCGGCCACGGCCCTTTCCATCTCAGGCATCGACGTGGTTAATAATCCGGACAAAGCGACGATATCGGCGTCATTCTCCTGCGCGGCGGTGATAAACTGCTCCGCGCCCACGTCGGTGCCGAGATCAATCAGTTTGAATCCGGCCCCCTCGAACATCATGCCGACCAAATTCTTGCCGATATCGTGCAGGTCGCCCTTCACGGTGCCAAGGATGACTGTGCCGGCTGACTTGGCATCGGTATCGACCAACAACGGCCGGATAATTTCCAAGCCCGCCTGCACTGCTTCGGCGGCCAACAGCATTTCCGGCACGAACAAGGTGCCGGCACTGAATTTCTCGCCAATCACGTCAAGCGCATTAATCAGGCCTTGGTTGAGGATTTCTTCAATATCAGTGCCGGCATCGACCTCCGCCTGCACCAACTCAGCGACATCCTCCTCCTCGTAATCCATGACCGCATCGTAAATTTCCTGGATGGACATTTGATTCTCCCTGCTGGCTTTGATCTCCACCCGATCGGGTGGAAAAACGTGGGTTATGGTTTAAAGGTGCGCGCTTCGTCGAACATGGCGACAATATTCGCCGGCGGAACATCGGGTTGCAGATTATGGACACTGTTGAGGACATAGCCGCCCCCCTTCCCCATAATCGACACCATGCGCTGAACCTCCGCGCGGACCTCGTCCGGTGTGCCGAACGGCAGCACACTATGGGTATCGATGCCGCCCCAAAAGCTGATGCGATCGCCAAATTCTTCCTTGAGGTAGGTAGGGTCCATCCCGTTGGCGCTGGTCTGCACGGGGTTGACGGCATCGACACCAATATCGATGAGGTCATTGATCATCGGTGCCACCGCCCCACAACTATGATAAACAATCTTGATTCCGCGTTCCCTTATTGGCGCCAGCATGCGCTGGTGGCGTGGCTTGATCAGTTCACGGTAGATATCGGGAGAGAACAGGGGGGCTTGCTGCATGGCAAGGTCATCACCGACATAAATAACATCAACATCGTCGTTGACCTCGGCCAGGGCGTTTTCGGCGAGTTGGGTCCAGTAATCGGCGATGGCGTCCATCATCACGCACATGAATTCCCGGTTCTTGTATAAATCCTTCAACCACTGGGCAAACCCGCGCAGGAACATGCCCTGGTGGACGATCCCATAACGCAGATTCAAAATGACACAATGGTCGTCTTTTCGAAGTTCCGTGACCCGTTGCGAAAGGCCACGGAAATAACCTGGGTTGCTGGCATCAGGCCAAGCGAAATCTTCAAGGTCTTGAAGATTGGCTGGGCGGTCCGTAAAGGGCCCGCCCTCATCCATATAGGGACCATCACCAACTTTCTTCCAGGTGACACCCCATTCATCTAGAAAAGTATCTTCATCGATCTCGTGCTGATCACCTTCATAAGCTCCGAGACCGGCAAACCGGGTGTCGATATCGAATCGCTCAAGCAATATGGGGTCTAGAACAGCGGTTCGTCGCGGGCGTGGCAATGACTTCTTCTCGTATGGCAGTTCCAGAAATTCCATCAAAGGGCCGTAAGACGTAAAGAAAAGCCCCGTTGAGAAACATCCGCCCAAATCGATGGGAACCCGATCAGCTTCTTCATGGTTGAGGGCAGCAAGCACTCGATCACGATGTGTCCAGCTCATTCGATATTTCCCTTCTCAGATTCCCGTGATGGACAAATAACCAGAATTATATTGCAAGATAATAATTTGGAATTCAATTTCAAAAAATAACTTTGTTCTTTTGAATTTCCGTCGCAGTATCTGAACCATGTGGTAAACATGGTCAGCCTCAGTTCAATTTTGCCTCAGGAGAAAACCGTCGTGCGCCGCAGAAAAGAAAAGCCGGCTCCGTCTGAAGGAGAAAAAGACTACCGGTTCATGACCGCGTTAGCGCGGGGCTTGGCCGTGCTGCGTTCGTTCGGACCGGATAACCGACCGCTTGGCAATGCTGAAATTGCTGAGCGAGTCGGCTTGGCCAAGGCAACGGTATCGCGGATTACTTTCACTCTGATGGAACTTGGGTATCTCAGATACATTGAGGATTCCGGCAGGTATCATCTGGGCCCCAATGTTCTGACGCTCGGATACGATGTCATGGCGCAATTAGAAATCCGGGACATCGCCCGACCTTATATGCAGGAATTGGCGGACTATGCCGATGCCTCAATCTATTTGGGGGCGCCGGATGGCACCGAAATTATCTATATTGAAGCCTGTCGGACGCCAGCGTCCATGGCTATTCGCCTCGGCGTTGGTTCTAGGATTCCAATACCTACGACGGGTATGGGGCGGGCGTACTTGGCTGCGTTGCCGGATGCTGATCGCGAAAAGTTAATGCCCTTGTTGGCAGAAGAATTTGGCAAAGATTGGCCGAAGGTTGAGCGAAGTATGAAAAAGGCCATCAAGCTTGCGGCTGAGAGGGGTTTTTCCGTTACGATTGGGGATTGGATACCCGAGGCCAATTCCGCGGGTGCCGTGATCCGACGTGCCGACGGGTTCCCTGCCTACGCGATCAATGTTGGCGGGATGCGATCAATCATCACAGAAGAACGCATCGAAAAAGATCTAGGCCCCCGCATATTGGGTGTGGCCCGTCAGATTGAACACGTTGCTAGAGGAATGCTTTAGCTCAAACTATATCGCCATCGACTGGCCGCCGTTGAGATCAAGCGACGCACCGTTAACGAATCCAGCTTCCTCGGAGGCTAGGTACGCAATCGCTGCAGCTACATCTTCCACCTCGCCATGGCGGCGCACCGGAATGGATTGCAACACCTTCTCGCGTTCTTCTTCGGTTTGTCGCTCGGCAAGCAAGCCGCGCACCCTCGGCGTCAAGATAGCCCCCGGACACAATGTATTGCAGGTAACCCCTGCCGGCCCGAATTCTTGGGCGATCTGCATGGTAAATGCCTGCATGGCACCCTTAGCCGCGACATAGTTGGCGCCGGCGAACAAGCTGCCATAACGCCCCGCTTTCGAGCCCATATTAATGATGCGGCCATAACCGGCCTCGACCATGTGTGGCAAGACGGCGCGGGTAACCTGAATGCAGGCGGTGACATTGACATGCATCACCAAATCCCAGTGATCATCGGTCTGTTCGAGGAATCGAAACGGCGTATGCAACGAACCGCCGATGTTGTTGACCAGCACGTCAACGCGCCCGTCCGCTTCAATCTGCTCGTCGACCGCTTTAGCAATAGCCGCACTGTCGGTCATATCCATCGCCTTAACCGCTATATCGACATTGCGGTCCTTTGCTTCGGATTGCGCCTCGGCCAGGGCGTCGGCATCTCGATCCCAAATCGTGACGGCGGCACCCTCTTTGGCCAGGCGCATGGCAGCGCCACGCCCGACACCACTGCCGGCGGCGGTAATAAGCGCAACCCTGTTTCTAAAGCGGTTCATTGTCTGTTGCCTCATGGTGACTGGCGTCGGGATCAACTTTTGCATCGATAACGACTGGGCCACCCATCTTATGCGCTTCTTCAAGAGCGGCCGGAATTTCATCGGGATGGTGAACTTGCATGCCTTTCCCACCAAGGCCTTCAGCGACCTTGGCAAAATCGATTTCTTCGAAGTCGACGGCAATCCGGTTTTCACCGAGGTTGTCACGGACCATGCCGAGCCCGGAATTGTTGCTGACAAGGTATACGACATCGGCGTTTTGCTGCACGGCTGTGGTGATCACCTGAACGGTCATCATAAATCCGCCATCGCCCGCCAGGCAGGTGACACGTTTCTCAGGATGGACCAGTTTGGCCGCCAATGCTGCAGGCGGCCCCCACCCCATAATGCCGGTACCACCCGGAACAAATAGTTGCTGCGGATGAGGCATGCGCAGGCCGAATGTCGACCAGATGCGGTTGGCGCCGGCATCGAGCGCCAGCAAGTCATCTTTTCCCAGGAAGCTTTGAATCCCGGCCACCATATCAGCGTGGTGGACTGTGCCTTGTTTGGCGCTAGGCCGGGGCAATGTGTTATAGCCGGTGCGTTCTTTTACCTCATTGACGGCGCCAATACGCTGGTCGCGCTGATCGCTGGACAGCCCGATTTTCTCCAACATATCGATGACGTCGGCAACGTCCCCGGTTATGGCCATGTCAACGGGGTACACCCACCCGGCATTACGTGGGTCGATATCGACCTGAACCAGTTTTTGATCTCCCGGACGGACCATGTCGGGGTCACGGAAGCGGGTGTAGTCGGGGCCCATGCTGGCGCCAAGCATCAAAACGAAGTCAGCTTCCGCCAAGGCTCGATTGGCTGTCGAAACCCCCCACGTACCCAACATGCCGACGGCTATGTCGGAGGTTTCGACGATGACACCTTTGGCGTTGTAACTCGTCGCCACCGCAATACCGGATTTTTCGGCTAAGGCTTGGAGGGCTGGGCCCGCATTCGCGCCGAGAACGCCATTTCCGGCGACAATAATTGGTCGTTTGGCTGCATTCAGCATGCGAGCCAATTCGTCAACCGCAGCCTGATCCGGACGCGCCGGTGTATAGCGCAGATAACCTTCTGTCGGGTAAAGGGCTGGTTTGATCGGTTCTTCGACCTCCTGGCGGATGATTGGGGTTTTCATGATCACCGCTGCCGGGCCTTGGCGCGGCAACGTCGCATGCTTGGCCGCCATTTGAACACCGTAGACGGCCTCTTCAGGCGTTGTCGCATAGGTGCAATATTTGGTGATCGGTTTCAAAGATGCCATGGCATCGGCACCGCCATAATCACCGGTCATGGTTTGATAAACACCCATCTGGCCGTAACCGTCATAGCATGATGTTTCCGTCAGGACGATCATCGGCGATCCAGCGAAGTGCGCCTCAAGAATGCCGACGCCGCCAATGGTAGTGATCCACGGCCCTTGCCCCATCAGAACCGCTGGACGCCCAGTTAGCCGGCCAGTCGCCTGCGCCATCACGGATGCAATCCACTCATTTCGGGTTAGAACGAGGTTCAGCTCATCCTTGCGTTCGTGAAAGGCGGGGAGGGACCAGGTCACGCCAAGTCCGGGAAGCGTAAAAAAGCGGTTCACGCCTGCTTCGAGAAGAGTATCGACAACGAGTTCGTTTGTTTTGGGCATTTGTTTCTCTTGTTGTTCTTATGAATAAAACCGATGGAAAATTGATCGATCAGGATTCCGACGGACCGTGGCCGATTTCGAAATCGTTTTTTGTCTGGTCACTACCGCGAACCAGCCACAAGGGCCGGCTTGGATAGTTCATGTTTGGCGACATCTTGTTGGCGTAAACGGTTGCCGGGTGGTCCGGGCGGCGGTCATATAGCGAGGATGCGGGCATATATCGGATCGCGTAATCGGCACGACGCTTTCCAGATCGGTTATGATTGGAGCCGTGCACGGTGTACACGTCGTGCAGGGATATCTGCCCCGGCTCGAGAATCACGTCTCGTGCCGAACTTTCATCGATGTCGGTCATTTCTTGTTTGATGGCAAAATCTTCACGCGGAGCGACATCGTGACGCTCGAGTTGCTGTGATTTATGTGAGCCTGGGATGTATCGCATACAGCCGTTTTCAACATCAGATCCGTCGAATGCAACTCGAACGGTGACAGTCGCGAGAGGCTCGATCGGCCAATATTTGCCATCCTGATGCCACGGAACGGCCATGCCGTCCTTCGGCGGCTTGGCAAACAGCATGCTTCCCCAAAGAATAAGATTCGGCCCGATCAATTGTTCAACCATATCCAAAATCTCCGGAAACTGGCAAAATTCCAGGAAGTTGACGTTCCCCATCAATTTCGCGGATTGTCCGGATGGATTGTGGGGACCGGACAGCTCTTCCGGTCTCAGATTGGGATGATCGTTGATAAGTTGATCCACTGCCGAAGCCATATTTGCCAGAATATCGTCGGGTAGACGATAGTCGGGAACAACCAACCCTTCATCGTGGTATTGAGCAATTTCACTTTCGGACAGAAGAGTTTTTCTCGACATTTTGCAGGGCCTTTTCTCTATGCAGCGGGACCAGATTGACCGAGACAATACATTTATTGGAATTCAATTTCAAAAAGTAATTGGAATTTAATTCCAAAAACCGTACCTTGGTCATGCTTCAACAACTATTTGAAAAAATCTGGCTAGGGGGAATTCGCCATCAGCCAGATAAACAGAGAGGAAGAATCATATGACTAGGCAGAAATTTGCATTGCCCGTATTGGCAGGCGCATTCGCCCTGGCCCTAAGTTCCGGCGCCCAGGCATTTCCCGACAAACCCGTCACGATCATCGTTCCGTTCGGCGCAGGCGGTGGCACCGATATCACGACACGCACATTGGCAGGTCCGATGGCCAAGGCGCTGGGCGGCACCATTGTCGTGAAAAATACAGCAGGCGCGGGCGGCACCATCGGTGCGGCGGAAACAGCTCGGGCCAAGCCCGATGGCTACACGGTTGGCATGATGCCGGTTGGTCCGATGACCACGCAGCCGCATTTGCGCAAACTACCGTATGACCCGGCGTCGTTTGACTACGTCTGCCAAGCCTATTCGGCCCCATCGGTTTTGGTGGTTCGCAAGGATTCCAAGTTCAATAGCCTCAAGGATATTGTCGACTACGGAAAGGCCAATCCCGGCAAGCTGAATTTCGGCATCCAAGCTGTTGGCGCGGTAACCCACATCGGTGGATTGGGTATCGAAGAAACGTCAGGAATCAAATTCCAATACATTCCGTTCAAAGGCTCCGCCCCGACGTTCAAGGCGATGTTGGACGGAACGGTCGATATGTTTGTCGCGCATATCTCGTTCCTGACCAAAAACGCCGATCAGGTGAAGTCGGTTGCGGTTTTGATGAACGAGCGCGTCTCGACCGCGAAGGATCTCGCCACCGCAAAAGAGCAGGGCTTTGATCTGCATGTTCCGATTTGGGGTGGCTTGGTCGCGCCGAAGGGCATTCCCGCCGTCGCACGTTCCAAGCTTGAGAAGGCTTGTGAGGCCGGCATGAACTCCGAGGGCTTCACCAAGCGCATGGCGCAACTGCGCATGCCAGTGACCTACCTGGGCGGCAACGCTTACGAGGCCTTCGTTAAGGACAACTTTGTCGGCAATGAAAAGCTGCTGCGCAAGGCCGGCTTGATAAAGAAGTAGTCGTTGATACTCTCGGGAGAGGCTTCGGCCTCTCCCTTTTTTATTTGGAGTGACCTGCCATGACGCGGGTTTCATGGGCGACAATTATCGGCGGCATGGTATTTTTGCTGACCGGATTCCTTTTCTACCACACCTTTGATGAGGCTTATCAGCTCTCGATACTGACGGCTGGAAAAGGCCCGGTTTTCTTCCCGCGCTTTCTCCTTGTTTTGATGTTCGTGTTGTCTGCTGGTGTTATGTGGGAAGGTCGAAAAGAAAAATTCGCCCCTGCCACGATGCGCCAAAGCTTTTTTGTTCTGGGAACGCTGGGCCTGACCGGCGTTTACATTTACTCCATCACTGCGGCCGGATTTCTCCTATCGACAATTGTTTTCGTATTCTCGCTGCCATGGCTGCTGAATTACCGCAATCTCGTGGTGATTTCCGTCATGACAGCGGTCTACCCGGTGACAGCTTGGTATGTGTTTGAGAAGCTGTTCATGATCATTTTGCCGTCATCGCCTTGGTTCGATGCCTTTTAACTCGGCAGGACTGGACTGAATATGGAAGCATTTAATTTAGGCCTTGAGCACATTCTGACGGTTCCGGCTATCGTCTCCATACTGGTGGGGACTCTACTGGGCGTCATCGTCGGTGTTCTACCCGGACTAGGCTCCGTGATCGGGATCACCATGGTGTTGCCGTTCACGTTTACGATGGGACAAATTCCGGCGCTTGCTCTTATGCTCGGAATTTATTGTGGCTCCGTTTATGGCGGCTCCATCTCAGCCATTGTCATCAATACACCGGGAACGCCGCAGGCAGCGGCGACGGCGCTAGATGGCTTTCCCATGGCACAGCGCGGAGACGCTGACGTGGCCATTGGCTGGGCCACGACGGCATCTTTGATCGGCGGCCTCTTCTCCGTTGTGGTGTTGATCGTCGCCGCACCTGAATTGGCGGCTTTCTCTCTCAATTTTACGGCGATTGAATATTTTGCGCTGGGCGTTTTCGCCCTGACTTGTATCGCCAATGTCTCGCGCGGCGCCATGATTAAGGGCCTGCTCTCTGGTATGATTGGGCTCTTCTTAGCGACCGTTGGCGTTGATCACGTCACCGGCGATCCACGTTTCACTTTCGATAACTTCGAATTGGCCGCCGGGATATCCCTGATCCCGACGATCGTTGGCTTGTTCGCGTTGTCAGAAATGTTCGTGCGGGCATCTGAGACCCATGTGGCTAAACCGCAAATCGTCCATGGGGTCGGTTTTAAAATGCCGAAATTGGTGGAGTGGAAAAACCGCCTCGGGATTTTGTTTAAATCCTGTGCCATCGGCTCATTTGTTGGGGCGCTTCCAGGCACCGGTGCCGCGACTGCGGCTTTTATCAGCTATTCGGAAACCAAACGCAGTTCACCAAATAAAGAAAAATTGGGCAGCGGCGAACCCGACGGACTGGTTGCTGCGGAAAGCGCCAACAATGCGGTCACCGGCAGTGCCATGGTACCAACCCTTGCGCTTGGCATTCCCGGCGATCCGGTTACGGCGGTCATGCTTGGCACCTTCATTGTGCATGGCATAACACCGGGACCGCGTTTGTTTACCGAAAACCTGGATCTGGTCTATGCGATCTTCTTGATCCTTATAGCCGTCAACATCACGATGTTCGTGGTCGGTGCTATAGGTGCACAGGCGTTTACCCGTGTGCTTCGGGTGCCCGAGCCCGTCTTGATGACCATGGTCGTCGTGATTGCGCTGATTGGTGCATATGGTATCCGAGGCAATCCAATTGATCTTTTGTCAGCGTTCATTGCGGGCGTTGGTGGGTTTCTGTTGCGGAAAAACGGCTTTCCATTAGCGCCGTTGGTCATCGGCATGGTGCTCAGCCAGATGATCGAGAATTCCCTGCGACAAGGCTTGCTAATCACGCGAGGTGACTTTTTTGCCTTCTTCCAAAGGCCGATCTCATTGACATTGTTCGTTTTGACTTTCGCGATCCTCGCTTGGCCATTGGTGAGATGGCTATTGAACCGGCGGCGTGACACCCGCCTGGCACGGGAGACATCCGAATGAGCGCTGATGTTGATTCGGTCCTAATCACTGGAGCGACCGGCTTCCTCGGCTCGTGGATCGTTGCGGAACTGGTGAAGCGAGGCTGCCAAGTGACGGCCTCTGATTTGACTTCCGATCATCGTCGGCTCGATCCGCTATTGCCGAAAGCGGAGCAAGCAAGAATTCAGTGGCGACCATGCGACGTAACAGACGGCGGCGCGTTGCAAGCCGTGGTCGACGAGGCGCAGCCGTCCGCAATTATTCACCTCGCCGCCCTACAAATTCCCGGCTGCAGGGAAAACCCTGCTCTTGGCGCTCGAGTGAATATTGAGGGACAAATCAATGTATTGGAGGCGGCTCGGAACAGTGGGATTGGTCGCGTCATCTACACCAGCTCCATAGCCGCAAAACCGCGTGGTCCCGCCAATGCACCGGCAAACCTATATGGCGTATTCAAAAAGACCGACGAAGAGATCGCACGTATCTATTGGGAGGATTACGGCGTGCCTAGTCTCGGTCTCAGGCCTCACATCGTCTACGGGGTTGGCCGAGACGAGGGCGAAACTTCCGCTATTACAACCGCAATCCGGGCTGCCGCATATGGCGATTCCTATGACATGCCATTCTCTACGCGCAGCTGTTTCCAATATGCCGGAGAGGTCGCGGATATTTTTATCCGATGCATCTCGGCGAATTGGGAAGGCGCGGTCGTATCCGATTTAACGACGGAAATCGAATCCACGGATCTGGTGATCGGCGCCATCCAAAAAGTTGCCCCCAATGCGGGGATTAGGCCAGCGACCGAAGAGCGGCCATCGCCCACGGACGGACTCGACAACAGCCCGCTGGTCGAAATCATCGGCCCATGGCAAAGAACAACCCTGCCGGAGGGTGTGCGCAAGACATTTGAGTTGTTTCAGGAGACGGCCGTGTCGCGATAAAGATTGGCACCGAGGCCATTGAAGAACGGATTGCGACACTCGGGATCGGACTCGACATTTCTCATGACGCCATCAATTGGCAGGGTCGAGCACTTCCCGGAAGTATTTCCCGCTCCGGAATTTTGACAGCATTGATCTAGATAGCCGACCAATATGTCATGGGACAATTTGTCAATATTGATCGGGGCACGACAAGATGCTGCTGGTGAGGCGACACACCTTCGGACCCAAGCGGCGCGACAACATATAAACGTTTGGCAGTTTTAAAACTTAAGGGGGGTATGATGGCAGGGTTGACGGTTAAGGATTTTCTCGATGGCAAGGGTAAGCGGCAGTACTCACTTATCCGGGTGGATAATCATGATGAGGCCGTCGCAGCGGAAGCGGCCGGCATCGATATGGTTGGAACGGCCTTCAACCCTACGACACGAGATTTTCCCTCCTTCGCCCCCAACACGCATTTTCGGTTTGGCTTAAAATACGGCGAATTCGCGACGGCCGCGGATGCGATCAAAGGGGCTTTCGAGGCGATGGCACACGGGGCTGAGTCCGTTTATTGCCCAATGAGCATTGACGTCGTCCGAGAAATGGCACGCGAAGGTATTCCTGTTATCGGTCATGTTGGGCTGGTGCCGTCTTGGCGGACCTGGACAGGAGGCTTTCGGGCCGTCGGGAAAACAGCCGAACAAGCAATCAAAATATGCGACGATGTCAAACGCTATGAAGACGCGGGTGCTTTCGGCATCGAGGTAGAGGTCATCCCGGACAAAGTCGCTTCGGAAATCACAAAGCGGACGTCGATGTTGACGATCTCTGTCGGTGCCGGTTCAGGCTGCGACATGCAATTTCTTTTTGCCCGCGATATTTTGGGGAACAACCCGGGGCACATGCCGCGCCATGCGAAGGCATATCGCAATTTCCTGGCGGAAAAGGAGCGGTTGCAGCAAGAACGCATCTCAGCGTTCGAGGAATTCCGCACGGATATCGAATCAGGCGGGTTTCCAGAAAGGAAGCATTTGGTGGATATTTCTGACGAGCAACACGAGCTATTCATGAACGGATTGAAGTCGTGGATATAGCCGAACGTCTGGAATGGTCCAGAGAACAAGAGGAGGAAACCCGAGCCAGCCGAGGCCATTTCACCAAATCCTTCGTTAGATAATAGGCTCAGATGTCCGAAATGCTGTGATGGCGCCTCCCTTCCACGTACTGTGAATTTTTCAAGAAAATATCAAATAGCATGCCTATGCGAATCAAGACATATCCGGGTGTTCATCACAATTTCGACTATGACAACCTCGACCCCGTAGCGCTTGGAAAAACCACTAGGTCCGATGCGACAGCGAGCCTTTGGGGCTGAAAATGATATTGATGCCTTTCTTGCCGAGCATGTGAACTGAATACTCGGGCTCTTCTGTTTCTGTTCGTAAGAAAATGACCTTACGAAATGGCATGACGGCTTTTGGCACTGAAGAGCCTATCTCGCTGGCGAGGTTTTCCGTCACGACCTGAAAGCTAAGCGGTCGTGAATTTATCGGCTATCGGTCTTTTGTGGTCGAATGACTGCTCGGCCTTCGACTCCGGACCACTTTGTCATCGGTGCAGGAGGCGTGCTGATGACCCTGAGCGGACAAAAGGGAACTAACCGTCAACTGGCATCATATTGAAATTGGCGGCCTTTAAATCCTCGGCGAACTCTTCGCCGAGTTCCTCCATCGTGTCATCTTCCACGTCATAATACCAATTGACCTGCACGGT
>JAERTE010000084.1 GCA_016845145.1 Rhodospirillaceae bacterium | reverse complement strand
CGGCGGCGGTGCTCGCCGCGGCCTTGATAGCGGCGGTGATGGAGGCGGCGCTGTCGCCGCCGAGGCCCATGATGGCGGCGGCGTTCTTCAAGGCCCCGAGGGCGGCCTCGCCGGCGAGGTTGGCCGCCGCCGTATCGTTGGCGTTGAGCGCCGCAACCGCATCGGACGCCGCCGCCTTGGCGGCGGCGAGGGCGGTTTGCGTTGTTGCCGCGATAAAGCCGGGCTGGCTGTTGGTGACGTCGCTGATGGAGTCGTTGCCGTCGTTGTTGGTGTCGTTGACCGCTGAGGTGATGTCCAGAGCCACGCCCTGGACTTTGCCGCTCAGCGTGAAAACGCCGTCCCCCGCCGCACTGGCGCTGACGGCGGCGGAAGTGCCGGAATCGGCGTTGATGGCGGCGATCAGGCCGTCACGGACGGCTTGCAGGGAATCGCCGGCTTGCACCGTGTACGTGGCCGTGCTGCCGTTTACCGTGACCGAATAGACATCGCCGGAATCGACGGAATCGGCGACGGTCACGGTCTCCACATGAGCCGCGGAATCAACAGCCGATTCGGAAGCCTCCGTGGCCACATTGTCGGCCTTGATGGAGACCAGTGCCTTGGCCAGCGCCCCTTCCGCCTTCAGGGTTTCCTGCGCGGCGATGACCGCCTGCGCCTGAACGGCGGCGGCGGCGGCGGCGGCCTTGTCCTTGGCCCCGAGCAGGACCGAGGCCTGGGCCCCGTCCGCCGCTTTCTGTGCGTTCTGACGGGCCTCGGTGGCGTCAGGGGCATTGGCCAGCTGGTCGTTGGCCAGCTTGGCCGCCGCCTTGGCGTCCGAGGCGGCGGTCTTAGCGTCGGCGGCGCTGACGGTAGCCGCCGAAACCTTGGCCCGCACCTGAGCGATGGTGAGAGCGGAAAAATCGACGGCGGTGACACCGTCGCTTTCGTAATCGAGGGTGGTGGCGGACGCGGCGGCGGCCACGGCCAGATCGGCCGCCGTGCTCGCCGTCGCCGCAACCGCATTGGCCGCCGTCGCGGCGGCTTGCGCGGCGGCGACGGTCGCCACGGAAATGCCCGCCGTTGTAATCGCCGTCGCCGCCGTCGCCGCGTCCGCCGCGGCGGCGTTGGAGGCGTTGTCCGTCGCCGTCAGCGCCGCCTGGGCGTCGGCCAGGGCGTCGTTGGCCGCCTTCAGGGCGATCTGCGCCTGCGTGTTGGCCTGGTTGATGGTCTGATACGTCCCCGGATCGATGGAAGCCGCGCCGGCAGCCGCCGCCAGGGCCGCCTTGGCGTCATTGGCCTCGGCCAGGGCCGTCGCCTGCGCCTTGGCCGCGGCGTCAACGCTGGCCGTGGCGTCGATCACCGCCTGGGCGGCCCGGACCGCCGAGGCCTGCGCCGCGTTGGAGGCGTCGAGAGCCGCCTGGGCATCCGTCGAACGGGCGCTGGCGATGGCGGCGTCGGAAAGGGCGGCGGCCTTCGACGCCAGGGCCTTGTTGGCTTGCGCCTGGGTTTCCGCCTGCAGGGCATTGAGGTCGGATTCCGCCGCAGTCTTCTGTAAGGCCTCAAGGCGAGCAGCGTCGTTGACGGCAGCCTCGGCCACATCCTGCTGGGCCGCCGACTTGGCGGCGCTGGCATCGGCGTTGGCGATCGCCTGGGACAGGGAATTGAGATCCGCCTTGATGGAGGACACCAGGGCGTTCTGCGACGTGTCCGCCGTATTCTGCGCCGTGATAAGGGCCGCCGTCGGCGGCACGCTCATGGTGTTCAGGTTGATATCGTCGAGGGCCTCGGCGGTATCCAGGGCCGCCTTGATCTTGCTCGCCGCTTCGGAAACGCTGGTCGCGTCCGAAAGCGTGATGCCGAGGGCGTCAACCGCATCGAACAAGCTTTTGCGGGCGCTGGCGGCGGCGGCGGCGGCGGCGGTTTCGGCGGCCGTCGCATCGTCCAGGGTGTAGACCCCTGACGCCGCATTGGCGACAAAGGCATCGGCGATGGTCTTCGTCAACGCCGCTTGTTCACTGGCGGTTTCCGCATCGGCGACGGCCAGGGCCAGCTTGGCGGTAACCACCGCGTCGAAATCGGCCAGGCGGGCGTCGGCCAGGGACTGGGCCGCCGTCTGGGCGCCGATTTCAAAGGACGACGCGTATCCCGAGGCCTCAGCCGCGGCAGCCGAGGCCGCAGCCGCCTGGGCCGCCGCGGCGGCCGCCGTGTCGGCACGGGTTTGCGCCACCGCCAGGGCGGCGGCGGCGGTTTCCGCGGCGGAGGTCGCGTCGGACAAAGCCAGGTTGGCGTCGGCCAGCGCCCGCCGGGCCTGACTGACGGCAGAATCCCAGACCAGTTCGATCTGACTGTTGCTGGTGTCGTCGCCGTCGTCAGCGGCGGCCCGCTTGGCGATGACCTTGGCCAGAGAGCTGGTGCGGGAAGCAACGGCGGCTTCCGCCGCCGCCTTGGCCACATTGGGCGCCACGGTGGCTTCTATAGCCTTGGACAGGTCGGAGGCGGCGGAGGCGGCGGCGGTGGCCGTGCTGTCCGCGGTGGCGGAGGCGGCAACGGCGGCCTTGGCCGCGACCACCCGGCCCGAAGAAGCGTCGCCGCTGGTCCAGTCCGCCACCGCCTGAGCGGAGTTGGCAGCGATTTCCGCCGCCGCGTCGGCGGCTCCGGAGAACCCCTTGGCGTCGGTGGCGACGCTGAGGGCGATGCGGGCGAACGCCAGAGCCTCGGCTCCCTTGCCAAGGGCCACATCAATGGCGGCATTGGCGGCGGCCTGTGAGGCGTCCGCCGCCGCCCGGGACTTGATCGCGAGATTTTCCGCCAGGGTAACGTCCACGTTCTTGGCCGCCACGGCCGCTTGTTCCGACAGACTTTGGGCGATGGCTTTCTGTTCCACCGCGGTTTCCGAGAACGCCTTGGCCTGGATTGCCGCAAGGGCTTCCGCCGCCGCCCTGTCGACAACCGCTTGCTCGGCCGCGGCTTTGGCATCGGCGCGGGCCGCATCTTCCGCCGCCTTGGCCTCCGCCGCCGCCGTAGCGGCAAATTCCGTCGCCTCGTCCTGGGCGTTCTGCAAATCCGACGCCGCCCGGGCGCTGGTTGCGGCGGCGGCGGCTTTGAGGGAGGCATTGAGCGCGGCGGTGGCGCCCTCATTGGTGCTGGCCGCCGCAAGGGATGCCTGCTCGGCGACCCGGGAAGCCGCCCTGCTGCCGCTCGCCGCGGAGGTCGCCGAGTCAGCAAGGGCCTGGGCATTGTTGGAAGCCGTCGTCGCCGCCGTCGAGGCGGCCTGGGCCTTCATCGCCGCCGCCTCGGCAAGGGCCGCCGCTGCCCGCGCCGCCGCGGCGTCGTTATTGGCTTCGGCCTGTTCGGCGAGCACTTTCGCGGCGGCGGCGTCATCCGCCGCCTTCGACGCCGTGCCACGGGCTCCTGCTAGTGAGGCACTCTGATTGATGGCGGTCACTAGTGCGTTTCGGGAAGCGGAGAGATCGCCGCCCGTCTCCGGCACGGTGAAGGTCAGAGAGGTCTCAGCGATATTGAGGGAACTGGTGCGGGCCTGGGCGAAGTTATCCGCTGTTCCGCCGGAGACATTGGACGCCGCCGCCGAGGCGGTGAAGGCCACACCCGAGGTTTTCGCTGTCAGCGTGATCTCGTTTTCAAGTTCCGAGGCGGCCACATCGACAGCTGTGTCGTTTGCAATGGCGCTGACCAGACCGTCACGGATCGAGGCAATCCCGGTTTCCGCTCCTGTGGAGGCATAGCTGTAGGTTTTGCCGTTGACGATGACTGAATAAACGTCCCCCGCCTCAGGCGAACCGCTAATGGTGACTGTGTCAATTTGCTTGGCCGAGTATGAAAGGCCAAACGAGGCCCCGGACGATGGCGAACCGGCGATGGTCAACACATCAACTTGGGCTGTCGTCGCCGTGCTATCGGAGAAATTGGTCAGCCCCGCCTTCGCATCGCCTGTCGCCGAGACGGTCACGTCCAGGGCCATCCCGGTGATGTTGGAGGTCAACACGATCTTACCCTCGGATTCACCGGCGCTGGCCGTGACCAGACCGTTGATGTTGATCAGCGAGGTGACGATGCTTTCGGCAGCGTCGGCGGCGGTCTTCAGGTTGTTGAATTCAGCGGCGGTCTTCTGGATTTCCGCCTCGGCGGATTTATTGGCGGCCAGCTTCGCTGCCGCCGCTTCTTGTTGTTCTGCTTTCTTCGCCCGGCTTTCCATATGAACCTGGGTCGCCAAGATGCTCTTCGCTGCGTCGGCGGGATGGGGCGTCAGGTTGATGATGTCTGCCAAATCGGACGCAGCCCAGGCGGTCTTCGCCGCGGCGTTAGTCAGGGCCACCGATTTTTTCGCCGCCTCTATTGACGCGGAAATGGAAGCCAGCTTGTCGGCGCGGGCGGCGATGGCGTCTGGATTACTGCTGAGGTCTGGGTTTTTCGCCAGATGAACCAGGTTTTTGTACACCGCCTGGGCCGTCTGCAAGGCGGCGTACGCCGCCTGTTGAGCGCCAGAGGAACTGGCCGTGGTGGTGGAGAAGGAAACGGTGTTGTCTTCGAGCACACCGCCGTTGCTGTTGGTGACATTCAGGGTGAATTCACCAGGCCGGGCCAGGGCGCGCAATTTGAAAACACCATACTCGCCGGTCTCGTGTTCCTGGATCGCCTCGACGATTTCGCTAAGATCGTCATCGGCGTTGATGGCCTCGACCAGCAGAATTTCCAGGGCCTCAAGGTCCGATATGAGGGTCCCGCCGGAATCGCTGTTGGCGGTGATCGCCGCGTCAATGGCCGAACGGCTAACCGTATAGGCCAGGGACTTGCCGTTGACCTCGACGGTGATGGTATCGCCGTCTTCTAGCGCGCCTGCCAACCGCACCGTATCTTCCTGCGCGGAACCGCCGGCGGTTCTGGCGTAACTTTCGGCCAGATCTTTCTGCGCGTAACGGACCCCGGTCTCCGGGTCGTAGCCTTCGCGGGCGTAAAGCTGGGCATTGTCCGTCGCCTGCTGGGCGATGGCCGCCTGGGCCGCGACCGTATCCGTCGCCTGTTCAATCTCGGCCACCAGATTGTCGAAAATCACCTGCGCTTCCGCCTGGGCGGCGGATTTCGCCAAGATCAGATAGCCCTCGGCCTTGGCCAGGTCCAGCTCGGCGGCGGTCAGGGCCTTGTTGGCGATCAGGGCCTCGCTCAACTCCCGTTCATAGACGGTGGTCGCGGCATCGACGTCGGATTGCGCGGACGCGGCCTCACCTTCTTCCTTGCTGACCAGGGCCGCCGCCCCATCGATACGGGTTTGAACGCCGGTACGGGCGTCGCTGAACAGGGTCTTCAGGCCGGTCTGGAAATCCAGCTCCGTCTTGGCATTCGCGATCAGTTGGTCCTGCAGGGTGTTGAACGTCTTCAGCAGCTCTCCAGTAAGATTATCCGCATTGGCCGCTTTTTTCGCCACCGCCGCGTCGTAGTCGGCCTGGGCGGCGGCGACGCTGCTCGCCGCCTTGTCGACCAGTACCGTTAATTCGCTGCCGGATTCTACAAGCGCCTTGTGCTTAGCCACGGCGACCGCCTGGTCCACCAGTCTGTTGACCAGTACGGAACGGGCGGCGAGAACGGCATCGGCGGCTGTATCGACCTGCCCCATTTCCGTCGCCGCCGTGGCCGCCGCCGCGTCACGGGCGGCCTGGGCCGCAGCAACGGCGCGGGCGGCGTCACCGTCGCGATAGTCGTTGGCGGCCTCGCGGAACTGTTGCGCCGAACCAATACTCTGCGCCGCCTGCACAGAGGCCTTTTCCGAATTTGTGACCTTTTCCGACAGGGCCTTCAGGGTCTCGAAGGCGGAAGCGTCGACGGGCGCAGTCAGCTGATAGGCCGTCAACGCCTCGCTGGCGCTCTTCAGGTGGGTCTGGGTCAGGTTGGCCTTGGCGGTCGCCGTCTCGGCCTTAGCAACGACAACGGCCGGGTCGGTTGCGTTGATGGTTTCGTGGGCGGCGATAGACGATTCTTCAGCAGAGGTGATCGCCTGTTCCGCCCCCTCGAAAGTCTTCGAAACGGCGTTTTTGAAGGCCCCCGGCGTCGTATCCTGGCTCAACAGGCTTTTCAGCTCCGCCGTTGCACTTTTCACTTCATTGAAGATGATGCCGAGACTGGAATAGGTGAGCCCGGACGTGCCAGCGGCGAGTTTGCTGTTGATGTGGCCGCCCGTGGCCGACGCCGCCGTGGAAAGAGCGCTGTTGTAGCCCTCGGCCTTGGCCGCGGTAACGGAATCGGCGATAATCTGTGGCGCAGCGGCGATGGCCGCGTCGATGATGGTGCGGACATTGTTCGCCGCGTTGGTTAAATGGGCCCCCATGTCGAGAGCTGTGATCAGGTTCTCCGGAATGACCTCGCCGGTCGATGCGAGCAGGGCGGCGGCCTGATTGACCTTGGCCATGACCGAAGCGGCGGCGGAAATGGCGGCGGCGGCGTTGAGCGCGTTTAGAGGGGAAATGATGACGTTGGCGACGGCCGTGGCCTGGGTGATGGTCAGGCCCGTATCCGATGCGCCGAGACTGCTTGTTGCGGAGGCCTGAATGGCGGCGGATTGAGTGGCCGCCTCGGCTTCCGCCGCCGCTGCCACAGAACTCGCGACTGTAATGGTGGAGATCGTGTCGCTGAAGGCGCTGACGGCGAGCGACAGGCCCGGATTGACCTGTGCGACGATCTCTTGCCTGATATTCCCGATGAACTCCTCGGTGATGTGGGGCTCACGGAGCAGATGCTGGATGACCTTATGCGCTTCCATCTCCTGTTGAGCATGCCTGTACTGCTGCTCCACTCGCTTCTTGATGGCCTCGGACAGGTCCTGCATCATTTCGTTGAGTTGCTGGACCTCTTGGGGGAAGAGAT
This sequence comes from Rhodospirillaceae bacterium, assembly GCA_016845145.1. Taxonomy (GTDB): domain Bacteria; phylum Pseudomonadota; class Alphaproteobacteria; order Rhodospirillales; family Casp-alpha2; genus TMED8. The sequence continues at coordinate 6,903 of JAERTE010000084.1, read as the reverse complement.
CAACCTCCGTCGGGGTGGGCTCATTGTCCTCTGCCGGAGGTGACGGCAGGTTGGTGACCACATTGCCGTAGGTGTTGGCGATTTCCTCGGGGCTTCTGATCACCGGCGGCGGCGGCGCCTGATTTAAGCTGGTCATAGTCACAGTGGCGCCGGCCTGACTGATGACAACCGTGCCGGCGGCGTTGCTGATAACCGCCTCACCCACATGGCCGTCGGCATCGGCAAGCAGGGAGATGGAGTTTTCCGTCCCTTCGCCACCGACGGACCCAGCGATGGTGGTGCCGCGGATGCCGATGGTCGCCACCGGGGTTTCCAGGGTCATCGCGTCGGGCGAGGTCTTGGCGATCTGGCCGCTAATAAACGAGAAGGTCCCGGAGACCACGCCTAGGCCCATGGAACCTTTCTGCTCGGCCGGGTCGTAGATCATCTCGTCGAGGACCATTCGGCCGTCGCCGCCGAGGCTGAACATGGATTGGTCGGCGAATTCAATTTCGATGGCGCCGTCTTCGCCTGTAATCACCACATCGCCCTGATAAACCGACCCGCCCTCGGTCACGGTCTCCCGGACACCGTCGACGCGTACGATTTCAACGACGCCTGTAAGGGTGGTGATCTGACCGATGGGATCGGTCAAGCCTCCGTCTCCGGTCTGGGCGTACTGTCCTGGAGCGACGGGGCCGGCAAGGTGGCCAACTATCTTGCCGGAAAGGCTGAGGCCCCCCTCGCTGACCAGCGCGGGCGGATTGGCGAGGGTGAAATAACCGCGCACCAGCACTTGCTCGCCGTTCTCGCCGATGATCAGCAGGTCCGGACCTGAGCGGAAGAAGTCGGCATGCATGAGCCAACTCCCACCGTCAATCTTAACGGTGGGAGCCGCAGCTGCCGCGACAACCACCATGGGTGCTGTAGCGCTCCCAGAGTTTTCCGGGGGCGGAAATACGATCTCACGCACCACTGCCTAGGACATCTTTCACTTAGTTTTCGTTCCAAAAAGGCAGGAAAGCACGTGCTCTCAAGGACTTAATATCCCCATTTGGGGACCCACGGGTTCAGCTAATGCCAACGAAGAACCGCTTGGAAAACCGATGCAAAACAATCGAGATGAGCCCGAGCCCCGGTCAGAGACAGGCTCCGTGGCCCAAAGGTATTGATGAAGGTCTGTGCCGTATCTCGGCATCGCTGGGGCAGGACACGAACGCTTCATCCTTGAGGTCATTCCTAATCCCTCAAAGAAACACCCAAAGAGAAAAGTTTATTGTTACGTTAACGACGCCCTCAAACGCAAATGAATGAAAGCCGATATAATTTGAACTCTGTTGATGCGGAATACACCTTAGCTTCGCCGCCAGACTGTCCAAACATGTGGGACCACCTCACCAACGCTTGTTTCCCTTTTGCCGCAAGCCTCGTTAATAATCTTTTTGGGTATCGCTCCGAAACCATTGATCGAAATCCAGATTCGTCTCTTTGACGATTTGAGCAAGGGTCGGTTGAGCCCGTTCGATGATTTGGCGCCGCGTATTTTCTGGTAGTTCCTTTACGCTGAGGGCGCCAAGCTCAACGAGTTTTTGCGTCAACAACAGCAGAACCTCAGCGGATTCATCATCCAATTCTCGTTTCGTCAGGGCCTCAACGTCATGAAGTTTCGAAGCCAAAATACGAGAGAGAGCGCGAACAAGATCAGGCGCCTTAAAGGGTTTGTCGAAGAAGGGAATGTTCCATTTCGCCAATTCCAAAATCTCTTCATCCGAGCTATGCCCACTTAAAACAACCGGAACCGTATCAGGGTGTTCTTCCCGCACTTCCATTATCAGGTCTGAACCGCTCATGCCCGGCATTTTCATGTCGGTAACCACCACATCGACGGTATCTTGCATCATGAGGCCCAGGGCCTGTTCGCCGCTTTTTGCGAAACTCAAATCCCACTCTTCGGAAAAACGGGTCAGCGAACGCTTGATGCTATTGAGGATCTGAACTTCGTCGTCGACAAAGAGAATATGGGGCATGAGATCGCTTCCTATCATCTCCAATCCTGATGATTAAATGCGTACCAAACGCTAATCGCCGGCATCATCCCTAAATAGGGACAACCTTGCGCCCGATTATCGGCAGTAAAGTCTCCAAAGAAAACAGCCACCGGCATTCGTGCACTTCTGGTTTCATATTGGCCGGTGCTCTCATCGGCTGCGAAGTAGTTGACCACCCGAATGCTGAAGGAGGCCAAAGACGATGCTTCGGGCAAGGCCGACATTAAAACAGTCGTCGCTACTGTCAGACGCTTGTTGTCTTAACCCAAGAAAACCGCGGCTGATTACCACGGTCATCAGCCGCGGGTATAATTTCTCGACCGATACCGAGTAGCCATAATTCCAATGACCAAAAAAAGGGACTGACCTTATGACGGCCAGCCCCTTCGGCAGGAGACACACATCGGGAAAGCCTACCGATGTGTGCGGGAAAAGTGATTATATGCAGCGGCAAGACGATTAATCAGTCCCCATATGGGGATATTTTTCTGAGCCACAAATATGAATTGTAGGATATGAATAAAGGTCAGCTCTTCGTCCTTTCGGTCGGATGTATTGGCCTCAAAGGTCTGACATCACTTGAAATATGAATTTAGCTCCGTCATGTGGATTTAGGCGCGCTTCGCTGCGAATCGTGTTGCGCACCTGCCCAAATCGGACGGTTGGTCAATGGTCAACCGGACCGCACACAAGGAGGCTCGATTGCCGCAAGCCAAAACGCTAAGGGTCCTACTCGCTGATGATCTTGCTCTCTTCCGGGAGGGAATGAAGCATATCCTTCTTGGCCTCGACGACAGCGTGGAGGTCATCGAAGCCGGCAGCTACAACGAGGCCCGCAAGCGCATCAGCGATGAAGCCAAATTCGGCATGGCGCTTGTCGACCTAGCGATGCCGGGACTCGACGAATTCAAGGGCCTGAAGGCGCTTTGCGAGGAGATTGGCGACGTACCGGTGGTCATTGTCTCGGCCATAGAGGGCGGCAACGAGATCAGGCGCGCCATGGATTGCGGTGCATCGGGCTATGTGCCTAAGACCCTCGACAGTAATATTGTTCTCAGCGCGCTTAACCTGGTAATTTCCGGTGGGGTCTATCTTCCGACTAATCTGCTTGGCGGCGCCGACGGTGGCTCGGACCGACGCGGCGGCGAAAATGGCAAAGGGCCCCTGACGCCACGCCAGTGCGATGTGCTCGACCTGATGGCAAAGGGCTACTCCAACAGGCAAATCGCGCGCACGCTGGATCTCGCTGAAGGCACGGTGAAGCTGCATGTGACGGCAGTGTTGAAGGCGCTCAATGTTTCGAACCGCACGCAGGCGGTGATCAAGGCCACGGCTATCGGGTTGACGGCCAAGTCGATGGGCACTTAACAGTTATATGCTAAAAAAGCTTTCCGCCATTATACTTCCGCCCTTGGCTATCCGGCAACGCCGTAGCCGCTGCCACTAATTTCCAACGTGTCGCCGGTCTCCGCCTGATCGACCCCCGAACCGGCAAGAACGGTCAACACGGCATGACCGGCCTGTTTCGCCAATCGACCTTCGGGCACCTCGGCGGCTATGAGGACGTGAACGACGCCGACCGGCTCGGACGTGATCCAGCCATGCGATGGATCGTTGGTGGTCATGCCGTCGCCAAGCAGGCAGCATCCGCCAGCCAGATGGGGCGGTTCGAGACCGAGTTCCTGGCCAGCGATGACAACATCGCCGTCCTTGCCGATTTGTCCGGAGCATGGATCAACCAGGTTCACGAACGGCACCCACCAAAGGATATGATCCTCGACCTGGATTCCAGCGTCAGCCCAACCCATGGCGAGCAGGAAGGCACGGCCTACAATGGCCATTTCGGTTGCACCTGCTACCACCCGCTGTTCCTGTTCAACCACTTAGGTGCCCTCGAACGGTGTTCGCTGCGTCCCGGCAACGTGCATAGTGCCGAAGGCTGGCGGGATGTCTTGGAACCAGTGGTCAAGCGATACAAGAAACGGAAGATCCGGCTCTACTTCCGGGGCGACGCGGCGTTTGCCTCGCCGGACCTCTACGAATACCTCGAAGCCGAGAGCATTCTCTATGCGATCCGCATCAAGGCCAACAAGGTCCTGCAGGAGCACATCGCCCATTTGCTCCGCCGTCCGGTCGGTCGTCCGCCCAAACGTGTCCAGCGGTTCCATGCCAGCTTCAGCTACCGTGCCGGATCGTGGGATAAGAAACGCCGCGTGGTCGCCAAGGTCGAATGGCACCCCGGCGAACTGTATCCCCGCGTCGGCTTCATCGTCACCAACCTGAGCCGTCCCGCCGAACGGGTTGTCATCTTCTACAATCAGCGAGGCACAGCCGAGCAGTGGATCAAGGAGGGCAAGAACGCCATCAAGTGGACCCGGCTGTCATGCCGCAAGTTCCGCAACAACGCGGTTCGTCTACAGCTTCACGCCCTGGCGTATAACCTGGCCAACTTCATGCGGACGCTGGCGTTGCCCAAAGAAGTGGAGCACTGGTCGTTGACGACGATCCGGGAGAAGCTGGTCAAGATCGGGGCCAAGGTGGTCGCTCATGGCCGGTACGTCACCTTCCAGATGGCGGAGGTCGCCGTGCCCCGTGATTTGTTCCGAAAGATCCTGCGGCTGATTGACCAACTGCGAAGACCGGTCCTGGCGAGGGCTTGAACGGAGAAAAGAGCAAGATGACGAAGGGGCCAGTGTGTCCGAATGAGGTTGAATCCGACCGAAACAGCGTGCCAAAGGCCGTCCGGTGGTCGAAAGTCCGGTCCAACAGGCAGAAACGCGTTTTATGACTCCATTTTGGAGCCCGCTCACCTATCATCGGGGCTGAAATTAGGAGTTATCTGGGGAATGTCGGTTCAGAATACTGAGATGTCCCCAAATGGGGACTGCTAAGACGTCTTGCCGCTGCAAATAATCACATGTTCAGTGGGAAACGGGAGAATTCAAGTTTAGATAGTTATCTGAGGCATCAGCGTGAAAAGTGATTTTTGGGACTTAATATTGGAACTCTTCTATGATGAAGACAAAGAGGGGTTTACGCTAAATTACTTGGATAATTACATCTACAATCTGAATAACACTGAAATTAAGCCTTACTACTTGCTATTTGTAGTAAGCGGAGCGTTAATATTTGCGGCGAAAATGCTATTGTCAGCTATTGCATCTATTTATGGAGGCCTTTTTGGGAATATCGAAGTAAATGGTGATTATGTAGTGCAGAACAGCTACGTGCCATTGATTGGTATTGTGATCCTAATAGCATTTTCTTTGCATTTCTTGTTGGTAGTGTATCTCGCGCCTTTTGTCATTGTTAAGTGCAAGGGGCATATAGCGGTCCCAAAAGGAGAATTTGCCTTGTCCTCTCAAGTGTATGGATGGGGTATCTACAGTTTTCTCCTTTACCCAATTGCACTCATCCATGCTTTGATTTTGCCGCCCAAGGAAAAGAGTTTGAGGTGACCCCCAAATAGAGGTCCAGGTTTAATCAGGGATTTCGTCGCATTCTGAACCTTGGATATGGAGGTTCAACTTGGCGATCTTCTCGCTCAGGAGCTCGACCTTGCTGTCGATGGCGGGTGATGGTTCCTGTCGGTCAGCGCTGTCCATCTGATGCAGGTAGCACGCGATGCTCTCTTCGATTTGGCTCAGGCGGCGCTGCATCTTGGCGCGGGTGAAATTGTTGTCGCGGTTATTCACTGCCTTGAACTTGGAGCCATCGATGGCGACGCTGGCGTCCGCCAACAGACCTGCGCGACGGCACAGTTCAACGAACCCCGCGCAAACCCGTCGGATCGCCAGCCCGGATTATGGCTGGGCACAACCGTCCGCTCCGTCTGCATCGTCTGCGACACCGCCGAATGGCAACGAAACCAATGTTCTCGGCGACGCCACCTTGCGGACGGTTAATGGTGTTGCGGACGATAGGGCGGACGCTGGATATGGCGAAACGGGCGCGACCGTCCGCGCCAACCTCATGAAACCGTACTACAGGGTGGTACATAGGTAGGGGGCTTTACAGACACAAGACGTCCCCAAATGGGGATATTTGGCACTAGAGAGCATGTGATCCATTACTTTGGATGAATGCAAGATGGAAAGAGGAATGAGCGCTGACGTCGTGCGTTCATCTCCAAACGTAAGCGCGCCGCAAGACGCGGCACGGATGAAAACTGTTACTAGATAGGGACCCACACACTATGGCTGATTATATGTTTCCAAAGGACCCGCCGCAGGCTCCTGGAGAATTCGTTGATGCTCTCATGACCGACGGTGGCGCCAGTTTTATGGACGCCATGGAGGACGGCATGCAGGCCTTCGCCAATGCCATGAGCGATGGCGGCGACATGGCCGCCGCCGGTGACGTCTTTATGTCCACCATGACCGATCATTGCGCCAACGCCGATATTCCCGGCATGAGCCCGGACATGTTCGAAGCCGCCGCTGACGCCTTCGCCGAAGTTGCCGGCCCGGCCCTGATGGGCATGCCCCAGGACGCCGGCCCCGCCGACATGGCCGCCTGTTTTCAGGACGCCGCCAACATGATGATGCCTCCGGCCATGGACGTGCCGCCGGAAATGGCCGACATGTTCGACATGATGGCCGACACCATGGACGACTGCGGCTGTGGTCCGCACGAGATGGGAGAGGCCTTTGGACCGCCCATGCCCGATGGCTTCGTCCCCGGTGATCCCGGCACCTATCCGGACGGTGACTTCATGCCGCCGCCGGGTGACGCACCAATGGACGGTGAGCCCGGTCCCATGGCTCCCCCTGATCCTGACGGCACCATGATGGGTGACGCGCCAATGGACGGTGAGCCCGGTCCCATGGCTCCCCCTGATCCTGACGGCACCATGATGGGTGACGCGCCAATGGAC